>CADEEL010000017.1 GCA_902826335.1 uncultured Alphaproteobacteria bacterium | reverse complement strand
CCTCTTGCATCGCTCGGCTCGGACGTCCAATCGACCTCCCGTGCAAGAGGAGTGGTCATATTATCCGTAGACGGATCGGGTCGGATAAGTTTGTACCAATCCCCGCTTCTTGGGCTTTGAGCAGCGTCCCGCGCTTCGACAGGCTCAGCGCGACGTGGTGATATTTGCGCTGGTAGCATTGCGTGGATCACACCCGCACCGTCGCGCTGAGCTCGTCGAAGCGCGGGCCGCGTGTGCCGACTTAATCCCCCGAACAAAAGCGCTTCTATCCCCACCCATCCCCGGATTGGCGCATAGCGCCAAGTCCGGGGACCAAGATCGCGCACGCTTGTGTTCATGGCCCCCGGACTGCTCGCTGCGCTCGCATCCGGGGATAGGTGGGAGGCTCAAACGGTAAATGACGGCCGCCGCCGTGCGTCGATCCCAGTAATTCGTGCGCGGAGGGAGGATTGGCGTGCTCACCGGCGCAACACCCCTCATCGTCCCGTCATCTTTCCGCGCGTTTATGAGCTTCCGATCGGCGCGGCGCGGCGACGAAGGTCGGGTCAATGGCGACTTCTCGCGCGTGAGCGCAGGGGGCGTTCTGGCGCGTCAAATCGCGCTGAAATCCGGTCAAAAAGGCCCCCTCCTAGGGAGACTTCCTAGCGCGAAGTCCCTAATGTGCGGGATGCGTTTTCAATCGATTCCCACACCATGAATCCAGCCGAGACTCCCGCTGAAAAAGCGTCCGATTATGATGGCGGCTCCATCCGGGTCCTCAAGGGGCTCGAAGCGGTCCGCAAGCGTCCCGGCATGTATATCGGGGACGTCCATGACGGCTCGGGCCTGCATCACATGGTCTACGAGACCATCGACAACGCCATCGACGAGGCGCTGGCGGGCTATTGCGACCGCGTGCTGCTGACGCTGCATGCGGACGGCTCGGCCGAGGTGGAGGATAACGGGCGGGGCATTCCGGTCGATATCATCGAAAGCGAAGGCGCTTCGGCCGCGCAGGTGGTGATGACGGTGCTGCATGCCGGGGGGAAGTTCGGGGATCAAATCTCCGGCGGCCTGCACGGGGTGGGGGTTTCGGTCGTCAATGCGCTGTCGGACTGGCTCGATCTCACCATCTGGCGCGAGGGGCGCGAGCATTTCATGCGCTTCGAACAGGGCGGGGAGCCGACCGCGCCGCTGGCCGTGCGCGGGCCGGCGCCAATCGAAGACGGCAATCCGAAGCGCGGCACGCGGGTTCGTTTTTTGCCCTCGCCTGGAACATTTTCGCAGACCGAGTTCGACCGCAAGACGCTCGAACATCGCCTGCGTGAGCTGGCGTTCCTCAATTCAAACGTCACCATCGTGCTCAAGGATTTGCGCGGCGCCGAGCCGTTCGAAGAGACGATGCATTATGAAGGCGCGGTCGCGGCCTATGTGAAGCATCTCGACCGCTCACGCAGCGCGCTCATCGCCACGCCGATCGTGGTGCGCGCGCAGCGGGACCGTATGAGCATCGAAGCCGCGCTCGAATGGACCGATTCTTACCACGAAACGACGCTGTGCTTCACCAACAATATCCCGCAAAAGGATGGCGGCACGCACCTCGCCGGCTTCCGCGCGGCGCTGACGCGCGTGATCAATTCCTATTCGCAGAGCTCGGGCGTGGCCAAGCGCGAGAAGGTGGAGATCACAGGGGACGATGCGCGCGAGGGATTGACGTGCGTGCTCTCGGTCAAGGTTCCCGATCCGAAATTCTCGTCGCAGACCAAGGACAAGCTCGTCTCCTCGGAAGTGCGCCCGGTGGTGGAAGGGCTGATGGGGGAGGCGCTGGCGCGCTGGTTCGAGGAAAATCCCGGCCCGGCGAAAGCCGTGATGGGCAAGATCGTGGAAGCCGCGACGGCGCGGGAGGCGGCGCGCAAGGCGCGCGATCTCACGCGGCGCAAGTCCGCGCTGGATATCGCCTCCCTGCCGGGCAAGCTCGCCGATTGCCAGGAGCGCGATCCGGCCAAGAGCGAACTCTTCATCGTCGAAGGCGACAGCGCGGGCGGCTCAGCCAAGCAGGGGCGCAACAGGGAATATCAGGCGGTGCTGCCGCTCCGGGGAAAAATCCTCAATGTGGAGCGCGCGCGGTTCGACAAGATGCTGGGTAGCGAGCAGGTCGGCACGCTGATCACGGCGCTGGGCGCGGGCATCGGGCGCGACGATTTCGACATCGCCAAGCTGCGCTATCACCGCATCATCATCATGACCGACGCGGACGTGGATGGCGCACACATCCGCACGCTGCTGCTCACCTTCTTCTATCGTCAGATGCCGGACATTATCGATCGCGGCCATCTCTACATCGCGCAGCCGCCGCTCTACAAAGCCGCGAAAGGCAAAAGCGGGCGCTATCTCAAGAACGATCCCGATCTCGAGGCGTTCTTGATCGATGAAGGCGTTTCCGGCGCGGTGCTGACGCTTGGGGACGGCAGCCAGATCGCCGGCGAGGATTTGAAGCGGCTCGCGCGCGAGGCGGTGGGGATCAAGACGCTGATTACGCGCCTGCATCAGCGCGCGCCGGATGTTGTGCTCGAACAGGCGACGATCGCCGGCGCGTTTCATCATGACGCGACCAATGCCGAGGCGGAGGCGGCCGCCATGCGGCTCAATGCGCTCGCGGAAGAGGGCGAAGCGAATTGGGCGGCGCGGTTCGACCCGGATCATGCGCTGGTGCTTGAGCGCGTGGTGCGCGGCGTGGCCGAGCGTGTGAGCCTCGATCGCGGGCTGCTGGGTTCATCGGATGCGCGGCGGCTATCCGAGCGGGCGGGCGCGCTGATGGAGACGTATCGGGGCATGGGACGCCTCGCGCGCGGGGAGGAGCGGCGCGACGTGCATGGGCCTTTGTCCCTGCTCGAGGCGATTTTCGCGGCGGGGCGGAAAGGGATTTCGATCCAGCGCTATAAAGGCCTTGGCGAGATGAACGCCGATCAATTGTGGGAGACGACGCTTGATCCCAATGCGCGTACGCTGCTGCAAGTGAAGGTGTTCCATGCCGACGAAGCCGACGAGATGTTCTCCAAGCTGATGGGCGATGTGGTGGAGCCGCGGCGCGAGTTTATCCAAGAGAACGCGCTGGATGCGGAGGTGGATGTTTAGGGGTGGGTGTTTGGCGGTTTTCGGCGGGCCGGAAATTCGGTATGCTGCGTTCATGACTCATCCTCGCATCGCCCGGGACCCGGCCATCATGATGGGCAAACCCTGCATCAGGGGCACTCGGATAACTGTGGAGTTGATCCTGGAGCATTTGTCCGAGGGCATGAGCGTCGCCGAGTTTCTCCAAGGCTATGAGCACCTCACCGAGGACGATGTGCTCGCAGCTTTGCGCTATGCGGCCGACTATATCAGCAATGAAAGTCTCATCGCGGCGGAATGAGGCGACTGCGCATGAGATCGGGTTGCTCCGGTCGAATTGTACAGTGGAACGCGGATGCCAATTCTGGCGGATGAGAGCTGCCCGGGGCCGGTGGTGCGCGCGCTTCGCGACGCGGGGCACGACGTGCTGTGCGCCCGGGAGATCGCGAGCGGGCTGAGCGACGAGGCAGTGCTGGCGCATGCCGCCGAAAAGCAGCGCGTTCTCGTCGCGTTGGACCGTGACTTTGGCGAACTTGTTGTCAGAGCGGGCGTTAGCGCCGCCGGTGTTGTGCTAATTAGGCTGCGCGCACGTGATTGGCAGCGCGCGGCGCGTCGTGTCGTTGAGGCTCTGGACGAAATGGGCGAAGCGGCGATCGGTTCCATCTGCACGATTGACTGGGCGACTATCCGCTATCGTCGCATCGACGACCCTCAGTGAAGGCGTGTACTTCGCACAAAACGGCCGCGCCTCTTTCGAGACGCGGCCGTCTTGTTGTTCCCTGAATGCAGCCGACGCGCTTAGCGTGCGATGGCCTGCTTCATGGCGGACGATTGGCGGAAGGCGAGCTTGCGCGACGCCTTGATCTTCACGGGCTCACCCGTGGCCGGGTTGCGGCCCATGCGCGCCTTGCGGGCGCGGATGAGGATCATGCCGATATCGCCGAGCTTCACCTTGACGCCCTTCATCACGTGCGCCTTCACGACATCGAGATAGCCTTCGATGAAGCGCTTGGCGTCGGCGCGGCTCATCTCGTTGTGATCGGCGACGGCCTGCAGAAGCGCGGAGGCGGTGATCGTCTTGCCGGCGACGGCGGAGACGCGGATCGCCTTCTTGGGCGGCTCCATCTTCTTGGCGGCCTTGCGCGGGGCCTTCTTCACCGCCTTCTTGGGGGCGGCCTTTTTCGCGGTTTTCTTGGTCATTTTGCGTGCCATGGGACTCATCCTTGCTGGTTTGGGTTTGGTGATGGGTTGCTTTTTTTGTCGTGCTGCCTTGGGCGGGCGCGGGACTTCTTGCGCCCGAATCGTAAGCGAGGGCTGAACACAAGCGCTTTTTTCCAGGTTTTACAGGGAAAAGTGGCCGCATCCGCACCGGAAGCGCCGATTTTCAAGGGAAAATGCGTCTTTAGGGCAACAGATTGCGGCGCGGTTGGTTGCGGTTTCAGGCCGAGTGGAAGCCGGTCGGGCGCCCGTAAACCGCAATAAACAAAGAGTTAGACGGCGTTCTGACGGAAAACCGGCAGCCACTTTTCCTGAACGCGGTCTGGAAATTGTCATTTTATAAGGGATTTCAGCGCGCGCCGGCGGGCGCCGCCGCTGGCGCGCGGCGCAGGCGGTAAATGATGAAGCGCCCGTCGAGGCGGCGGTGGTAATAGATGGAGCCATCGGCGGCGAGCGTCGGCGCCTCGACAAAGCCCGGCAGATCGAGGCGCGTGGGCGCGCTGAAGGCG
The DNA here is from genome assembly GCA_902826335.1 of uncultured Alphaproteobacteria bacterium. Taxonomy (GTDB): domain Bacteria; phylum Pseudomonadota; class Alphaproteobacteria; order Caulobacterales; family Aquidulcibacteraceae; genus CADEEL01. The sequence goes on along the minus strand of CADEEL010000017.1, from coordinate 65,205 downwards.
ACGCGCGGATCGGGGCGCGCGGCGCGCCAGATCGAAGGCTGAGAGAGCGGCATGCGGCCGAGACGGGTGAAGAAGAGTTCGCGCTCATCGACGCTCAAGGCCGGCGCGTATTCCAGCGCGCTGGTGTTGATGCGCGCGAAGATGGCGCTGGAGCGCGCATCGCGCGCGAAGCGGCCCTCGGCGTAGCGACGGGCGATGAAGAGATCGGCCTCCCAGGGCACGGCGCCGGCCCAGAACAATCCTTCCGCGAAATAAAGCGAGCGGCCATCGGCGCTGATCTCGGCGTCGAAATGCAAGCGTCCGCGCGCGGGCGCGGCCAGGCCATTGAGCGCACGCGGATCATAGACTTGGCCATTGACGAAGGGCGCCACGAAGAGCGTGTTCAGCGTCTGATCGTAAGCGCGCGTGGAGACGAAATAGAGCCGGCTTTGCCGATCCATGCTGGGCACGGCGTCCAGCGTCGGTGAATTGGCGCCAAGCACGGGGCCGAGGCTGCGAAAAGTGACGGGATCGATCCGCTCCGCATACAGAAGATCGGTGTGGGCGGGATCATCATTGCTGGTGTTGAAGAAGAGATAGCGGCCATCGCGCGACAGGAAGGGCTCCATGGCGTCGCCCACATAGTCGCGGATCGTTACGCGCTGCGGCGCCTGGCCCGCGAACGGGTCCTGCGCGCGCGCGCTCGCCAACGCCCCCACCCAGATGAACAGGCACGCGACTAACCCCAGACGCATGCCGCAAATGCTCGCCTTCACGCGGCGTTCTACTCCAGCTTCGGCGGCGGCGATCGTGTCCCTCGCGCCCGCGCCGCCATTCGATTGATGTCTTTATGCCGCGCGTGTGCGCCTTCTCCAAGTGGACTCGCGCAATTGCGCTTGACGCGCGTCATAAACGGGTGATTCTTTCACGGTGTAGGAAGACGACGGCGCAGCGCCCGCCCTCTTGTTGAAGCTCTGCAGCAGACGACGCCACGGACCCGCGCTCGCGCACTTGCCGTCTTCCCGTCCGACAACAATCCGCCAGGCCTCGGCCTGTTTAAGCGGCATGGTGTTTGCGGCCGGCGCGAGCGCGCGTTTCAGCAAGTGGCTTTGTGGCGCCGAACAAATCATAAACACGCTCGTTGCATCGCCGTCGCGCACGCATCTCTTCGCGGCGCACGGCGCATCCTTACGGCTAGGCACGCATGCGCCGAGGGGAGAAGAAGATGAGGTTTTGTTCATATGTCACCGCCATTGCGGCGGCCGCAGCGCTGTGCGGAACGGCGCTGGCGCAAGACATTGCGCCGACGCCGCCGCCCGCCGGGGCGGCCAACGCGGCGCCAGCGGAACTTCTGCCAGCGCTGATTTCGCATTCGCGACGCCTCGCGCGCATTGAGAACGGGCGGCTCGTCGGCGAGGGCGGCGATTTCCTGCGTGCGCTCGGCGCGCGCGCGCAGTTCGTGATGATCGGCGAAGACCATGGCAATGCGGGCATCGCCGATTTCGCGACCGCGTATTGGGCTGATTTGAACGCGGCGGGTTTCAATTACGCCGCCGTCGAAAGCGATCCGTGGGTGGCGCGGGCGCTGGAGCGCGAGCTGCGCGCCGGGGGCGTAGAAGGCTGGACGGCGTTTTTGGCGCCGCGCGGCGGCGCTGTGGGCGCGCCGTTCTTTTCGTGGGCGCCGGAAGCGCGTTGGGCGGACGCGATCGTGCGCGGCGCGCGGCGTGGGCGGACGGAGACGTTGTGGGGCTTGGACCAGGTGTTTCTCGGCGCAGCGCCTTGGCTGTTGCGCGAGATCGCGACGCAAGCGCGCTCCAACGCGGCGCGGACCATGGCGGGACAATTCGCGGAGGAGGCGCGCGGCGATCTCAACTGGCTCGGGCGCGTCGATCCCGCGCGGCTGACAGCGCTGCGCGCGGCGCTTGCCGATCGGCGCGATGCGCCGCATGCGCGCCTCGTGGACGCCATGATCGAGTCACGCGCGATCTATGGCCCATTCAGCGGCGCGGGCGGAGAGGCCAATCTCGCCAATGATGCGCGCGAGCGGCTGATGCGGCGGCTGTTTCTCGAACACTATCAGCGTGCGGAGCGCGCGGATGGCGCCGCGCCGCGCGTGATGCTCAAGTTCGGCGCATCGCACGCCTATCGCGGCGCCTCGATGACTTGGGTGCAGGGGCTGGGCGGCTTTGTCAGCGAATTCGCGGCTGCGCGCGGGACCGAAACTTTGACCGTGCTGGCGCTGTGCGGGCCGGGTTCGTTCACGGCGAGTTATCAGGGGCCGCCCACGCGCTGCGAAGAGGCGCGATATGCGCGGGACTGGGCGTTCATGACGCCGCATCTCGATCCAAATGCGATCAGCGTGTTCGATCTGCGCGCGTGGCGGTTGCGCCCGCGCCGCTGGGCGCACCTGCCGGCGGAGGTGCAGCGCGCGATCGGCTCGTTCGACGTGCTGGTGTTCATGCCGGCCTCGCCAGCTTCCGAATGGCTGCCGGGCCTGGCGGCGCCGGCGATGCCGGGCAATTGAGCGCCGGCCAGAAACAGGTAAGAGGCGGGGCTCATGTCGCTCCGTCTCTTCGCCGCGCTCGCCATACCAGGGGCCGCCGCCGAGCGGTTGACCGCGCTGATGCGCGGGGTTCCGGGCGCGCGCTGGCGGCCGCGCGAGAATTTGCATCTGACGCTGCGGTTTTTCGGGGAGATCGCCGAGCCGGTCGCGGAGGATATCGATGCAAGCCTGGCGGCGGGCGCGCTTCGGATCGCGCCGTTCGACGTAACGCTTAAGGGCGTTGGCGTGTTCGGCGGCGCCGATCCGCACACGTTGTGGGCTGGCGTTGCGCCGTCCGCGCCGCTCACCACGCTGGCGGGCTTATGCGAGCGCGCCGCGCGCGATGCGGGGCGCAAGAAAGAGGCGCGCGGATTTACGCCGCACGTGACGCTTGCCTATCTCAACAATCCCGATCGGGCGCGCCTCATTGCGTTCGAGCAGCGCTGCGCGCTGTTCGAGGCCGCGCCCTGGCGGGTGGTGCGGTTCGGGCTTTATTCAAGCCAAGTGCGCCGCAATGCGCCCAGCCTTTATCGTTCGGAGGCGGAATATCCGCTGGGGTAGGCGTCTGTCGTTACGATACGCGCTCCGGCGGCGCCTGCGCGGGCTGACGCGCCGGGCGCTCGGTGGTGGTTTCGTCGGGCGTTTCGGCGCCGACCTGACAGCAGCGCACCTGCATTTCGAGTACGCGTGTGTTGAAGCGGCATTCGGTGTCGTTGATCGAGCGCAGGATGGCGAGGCCGCCGGCGCGCGTGGTGTAGCGCGTCTGCACGCAGCTGGTCAGCGTGGCACCCGGCTGGGTGCAGGACCCGGTCTGGCGATTGCGCAGCGTATGCGTCGCGCAGGTGAGGTTGCGCGCGAGGGCCTGATCGGCGGTCGACTGGGCGCGCTCGGTGCGGCCAAAGAGATCGTTGATGCGGTCGCCCAAGGAGGTGCGCACGCCTTCGATGTCGCGGTGCTGCTCGCAGAGGTCATAGTCCGCGTGGCCGGGCTCGGCGCAGTATTCGGCGATGGATTGATCGCCGGTTCGGTTGGCGCAGCTTACGGCGGCCAAGGAGAGGCCGGCGACGGCCAGGATTTTGAGGAGGCCCAAGCGCATTCTGACACCCAATGCTGACGCCCGCCCCAGGGCTCAGCTAGCCCGCGCGCGCCCGGGCGGCAAGCTTTGTCACTGCAAAAGGGAAGTGTCGGCGCGTGAAAACCAGGCAAACATCTTACATGCGTGCAATATTCGCGACATAAGACTTGGCGAGGCGCGCCTCCTTGGGGCCCTAACGCGCGGATTCGGACGCGGCGCGAAAGGTCTTCTTTTCGCCGCGCAAGGCGGTAAGCTTCGCTCTCGCCGCGCGCGCAGCGGCGCAGGGGATTTCATATGCGTGTGATGCTTATCGCGCTCATCGCGCCGCTCTGCTTCTCGGCCGCCTGGGCGCAGGAGACGCCGGCGGACCCGCCGGCCGCGAGCGGGGAAGTGGTGGTGCCGGGCGCGATTACGCGGCCGGTGGCGCCGGTTCCGGCCGATCCGCGCACCAGCGCGCAGCGTATGCGCGACATTCGCAGCTGGGACCGCTGCGTCATGCGCGCGCAAGCGGCGAGCGATACGGATCCGACGCGGTTCCAGGAAGATTCGCCGGAAGATCTGTGCCGGCGCAGCCTCGGCATGAACGAGCGCGAAGCCGTTCCCTTCGCCCGCGATTAAAGCGGCGCGGTTGCGCGGTGCGGGCGCGCCTGCCAAGAAGCGGGCATGAATCTGCACGAGCATCAAGCAAAAGAGCTGCTGCGCACGTTCGGCGCGCCGGTTCCCAATGGCGTGGCGGTGTTTTCGCCGGACGAGGCGTTCGCGGCGGCGACAAAGCTCGGCGGGCCGGTTTGGGTCGTCAAAGCGCAAATTCATGCGGGCGGGCGCGGCAAGGGCCGTTTCAAGGAGGCGGAAGCCGGCGAAAAAGGCGGCGTGCGGCTGGCCAAATCCGCGGAAGAGGTGCGCGCGTTCGCAGATCAGATGCTGGGCCGCACGCTGGTGACTCTGCAGACGGGGGCGGCGGGCCGTGTGGTCAATCGGCTCTATATCGAAGAAGGCGCGGAGATCGCGCGCGAGCTTTACCTCTCCGTACTGGTCGATCGCAGCGTCGGGCGCGTGGCGTTTGTCGCCTCCGAAGCGGGGGGCATGAATATCGAGGAAGTCGCGCACGACACGCCGGAGAAGATCACGACCGTCGCGATCGATCCGGAAGCGGGCGTGACGGGCGCGGACTGCGCGAAGATCGCCGGCGCGTTGGGGCTAGAGGGCGAGGGGATCGGTCAGTGTAAGGAGCTTTTGGCGCGGCTCTACGCGGCGTTCGTCAAGAGCGATATGAGCCTTTTGGAAATCAATCCGCTGATGGTGACCAAGGGGGGCAAGCTCGTTTGCCTCGACGCGAAAGTGAGCCTCGATTCCAACGCGGAGTTTCGCCATCCGGAATGGGCGAAGCTGCGCGATCTTTCCGAAGAGGATGAGAAGGAGATCGAGGCCAGCAAATACGATCTCGCCTATATCGCGCTCGATGGGGATATCGGGTGCATGGTCAATGGCGCGGGCCTGGCCATGGCGACGATGGACATCATCAAATTATTCGGGGCCGAGCCCGCGAATTTTCTCGATGTCGGCGGCGGCGCGGATCAAGCCAAGGTGACCGCCGCGTTCAAGATCATCACCGCCGATCCCAAGGTTAAAGGCATCCTCATCAACATCTTCGGCGGCATCATGAAGTGCGACGTGCTGGCGGCGGGCGTCGTCGCGGCCGTTAAGGAGGTGGGCCTCGGCGTGCCCCTCGTGGTGCGGCTCGAAGGCACGAATGTGGAGGCCGGCAAGCGCATCATCGCCGAGAGCGGGCTCAATGTGATTTCGGCGGACGATCTTGAGGATGCGGCGCGGAAGATCGTGAAGGCGGTGAAGGGGTAGGCTCGCACTTCTTGTTTCGGATTTGTTCTAAGGCTATGTTGAAAGCGAATTCGGAAGGCGCGCGCGCATATGTCCACCATAATTTCAGAAGTCTATGACGCGTTCCTGGCGGCGGGCGCGCCGGAGGACAAGGCGCGCAAGGCGGCGGAAGCGTTGGCGAATTATGAGGCGCGGTTTTCCAAGATCGACGCCGATTTGCCCGTGCTCAAATGGATGACGGGATTCATTTTGGCAGGCGTCGCCGGCGTGGTGGTTAAGACGTTTTTCCCGTGATTGAGGGGCAGGCGCCGAGCGACAGCGCGCTAGGGTCCACTCAATCCGCCGATTTGCAACGAGTGAAATAAGCGCCACCAGCGCGAAAAAGCCCTGCGCGATGCGGGGATCAAAATGACGCTTCGCCGATGCCGGCGGCGTAGACCTTAGGCGGCGCGCACGCCATCGGAGATGGCGGGCGACCGGTCTTTTTCCATTTTGTTCCCGATCGCGGTTCGATTAAGACGCGCCGAACGGACCGCACAGCCCAGAGGGCGGCGCGGCCAATCAAAGAGGAGAAGGCCATGATCGGCTATGTCACGCTCGGCACCAATGACCTTGCGCGCGCGGCCGCGTTCTATGACGCGATCGCCAAGGAGATGGGGTGCGGGCGGTTCATGGAGTCGGAAACGTTCATTGCTTGGGGCGTGCCAGGCGGGGCGGCGGGCATCGGGCTCACCAAGCCGTTTGACGGCAACGCGGCCAGCGTCGGCAATGGCGTGATGGCCGCTCTACAGGCCACGGATCGCGCGCAGGTGGATCGGCTCTATGCGCTGGCGATGTCCATGGGCGCGCAGGACGAAGGCGGACCGGGCGATCGCGGGGGCGGATTCTACGCGGCCTATTTCCGCGATCCGGACGGCAACAAGCTCAATGCGTTCGTGATGGGGTGAAGTTCGTCCGCGGAGCGGCAAATCGATCCAGTGGATCGATTTGAGATTCGAACGCGCGGCCGGCGCGCGGCTTGCGTTGCGCGCCCGGGGCGTTACCAACCGGGCCTTCACATTGGTCAAGGCAGCCCAGGGGCGCGCGCAGCACATGTCCATTCTCGTCAACGCCGCCACGCGCGTCATCTGCCAGGGCTTCACGGGCAAGAACGGCACGTTCCACTCCGAGGCCGCGATCGCCTATGGCACGCGGATGACGGGTGGGGTTTCGCCCGGCAAAGGCGGGCAGACGCATCTCGGGCTGCCGGTGTTCAATACGGTCGCCGAAGCGAAGGACAAAGCCGGCGCGGACGCCACCGTCATCTATGTGCCGCCGGCCGGCGCGGCGGCCGCCATTCTTGAAGCGATCGAGGCGGAGATTGCGCTCATTGTGTGCATCACGGAAGGCATTCCGGTGCTGGACATGGTGCGCGTCAAGGCGCGGCTGGAAACATCGAAATCGCGGCTTATCGGGCCGAATTGTCCCGGCGTGCTGACGCCGAACGAATGCAAGATCGGCATCATGCCGGGCAATATCTTCGCCAAGGGTTCGGTTGGCGTGGTGTCGCGCTCGGGCACGCTGACTTACGAGGCGGTGTTTCAGACGACGCAGGAAGGGCTTGGCCAATCAAGCGCCGTCGGCATCGGGGGCGATCCGGTCAAGGGCACGGAATTCATCGATGTGCTGGAGCTGTTTCTTGCCGATGACGCGACCCAGGCGATCGTGATGATCGGCGAAATCGGCGGCGCGGCCGAGGAAGACGCCGCGCAATTCCTGGCCGATGAGAAGAAGAAGGGACGCTGGAAGCCGACCGTGGGCTTCATCGCCGGGCGCACGGCGCCGCCTGGCCGCCGCATGGGCCATGCCGGGGCGATCATCTCCGGGGGCAAGGGCGATGCAGGTTCCAAGGTCGCGGCGATGGAGGCGGCGGGCATCGCCATCGCGCCCCATCCGGCGGCGATGGGGCGGACGATGAAGGCGTTGCTGGCGGGGTGAGCGGCGGCGCGAAGCGTGCTATGTTTAGGCATGTCTAAGCTCGATGCCCTGATTGAGCGCGCGCGCGCGCTGCCGGCGGCGGACCAGGACGAGTTGGCCGATCATTTGGAGGCGTGGCTCGATTTTCCCGCGCCGCCGCCCGACGATTTTGGACCGGACGGCTCCGATGAAGAACTGGCGGCGCGCGTTGAAGCGTGGCGCGCAAATCCAATCGGCACTAGCGCGGCGGACCTTCACGCGCGCCTGAAGCGACAACGCGAACAAGGGTGATCGTCTACGCGCCAGCCGCGGATTGCGACGTCGCGCGCCTACACGACTGGTTGCTGGAACGCAGCCCATCCGCCGCGAAATGGTTCTCAATGCAACTGCAATCCGCCGAGCGGCGGATCAGCGCGCGGCCACGCGCCTTTAGGCTGTTGAATGACGGCGAGACCCGCCGCCACAGCTTTCGGATCAACCGGACGACTTACCTCGTCGACTACCTGATCGAGCCGGATCAGATCGTGGTCGTCCGGGTCTGGCATGGGCGGCAGGACCGGCCGGGCTGACGCCTGCGTCGGCGATGACTTGGCGGCCCGAGAGCTCCCGCAGACGTGCGTTGGAGACGGCCAACGAACGCCTGAAGGAGAAATGGGGCTCATCGCGCCCCACCCGGCGGCGATGGGGCGGACGATGAAGGCGTTGCTCAAGGGTTGACGCCGCGCAGATCAGGCGCGCGTGGAATGCGCCTTCAAAGCGCCCGCGACGCACTCTAGAAGGAGCGCTGCGGCGGCGAGCCCTGCGCCGCAATAGCTCAGCGCGCGTGAGGTTTTTCGTCATGGCCGATGACGGTCGCAGCCCGCCCAATGCGGCGATGCTGGAATCCAGTTTCCTCTATGGCGCCAACGCGCTCTATGTGGAGGAAATGTACGCGCGCTTCGCGGCCGATCCCAATTCGGTCGATCCATCCTGGCGCGCGTTTTTTCAAAGCGTCGGCGATCCTGCGGCCTTGGTGCGCGCGGCGGTGGAGGGCCCCTCTTGGGGCCGGCCAGACATTGTGCGCGGCGCGGGCGATGAAGCCACGGCGCTGCTCGACGGCAATTGGCCGAAGCCCGCCGCGAAGACCAAGCCGGCGCAGATCGCGCCGCCGCCGCCCGCGCAAGCCGACGTGCAATCCATGGCGCGCGATTCGCTCCGTGCCCTGATGATGATCCGCGCATATCGCACGCGCGGGCATTTGGCGGCGCGGCTCGATCCGCTCGGCATCGAAGGCGCGCGCGACGGCGCGGAGCTCGATCCCGCGACCTATGGGTTTGGGCCGGGGGACACGGACCGGCCGATTTTCATCGATGGCGTGCTCGGGCTGGAGAACGCCAGCGTCACGCAAATGCTCGACGTACTGAAGCGCACCTATTGCGGCACGTTCGGCGTCGAATTCATGCACATCACCGATCCGGCTGAGAAAAGCTGGCTCCAGGAACGCATCGAAGGGCCCGACAAGGCGATCAGCTTCACGCCGGAAGGCAAGACGTCGATCCTTAAAAAGCTCATCGAAGCCGAGACGTATGAGCGCTTTCTGCACAAGCGCTATCCGGGCACGAAGCGCTTCGGGCTCGATGGCGGGGAGGCGATGATCCCGGCGCTGGAACAGATCATCAAGCGCGGCGGGGCGATGGGTGTTGGCGAGATCGTCATCGGCATGCCGCATCGCGGGCGACTCAATGTTCTCGCGGCGGTGATGGGCAAGCCCTATCAGGTGATCTTCCACGAATTCGGCGGCGGCTCGGCCACGCCTGAGGACGTGCTCGGCTCGGGTGATGTCAAATATCATATGGGCGCATCAAGCGACCGGGCGTTCGACGGCAACAATGTGCACCTTTCGCTGACGGCCAATCCTTCGCATCTTGAAATCGTCAATCCCGTCGTGCTCGGCAAGGCGCGGGCCAAGCAGGCCGAACCGCAGACGTGGCGGGAAGACGATGCGGCGCTCTTCAAGCTGCGCACGCGCGTACTGCCGCTGCTGATTCACGGCGACGCCGCGTTCGCGGGCCAGGGCGTTGTGGCGGAGTGCTTCGCGCTTTCGGGTCTGCGCGGCTATCGCACGGGCGGCGCCATCCATTTCATCGTCAACAACCAGATCGGCTTCACCACCGCGCCGCACTTCTCGCGTTCCTCGCCCTATCCGAGCGATGGGGCGCTGATGGTGCAGGCGCCGATCTTCCATGTGAACGGGGACGATCCGGAAGCCGTGGTGTTCGCGGCGAAAATCGCCACCGAGTACCGGCAGCTGTTCGGCAAGGATGTCGTCATCGACATGTTCTGCTATCGCCGGTTCGGCCACAATGAGGGCGATGATCCGACCATGACGCAGCCGATCATGTATCGGGCGATCAAGGATCATCCGTCCACGCTTTCGCTCTATGCTGAGCGGCTGATCGGCGAGGGCGTCGTTACGCGCGCGGATGTCGAGGGCTGGGTGCGCGACTTTGAGGCGTTTCTGGACGCCGAGTACGAAGCGGGCAAGACCTACAAGGCGAACAAGGCCGATTGGCTTGACGGAGCATGGTCCGGGTTCGGACTACCGGAGGATGACGACCGGCGCGGCAAGACGGCGGTTGACGCCGCGAAGCTCAAGGAATTGGGCTTCAAGATCACGGATATCCCACGTGATTTCGCCATGCATCGAACGGTGGCGCGCGTCATCGAAACGCGGCGCAAGGCGATCGAGGACGGCCATTCGATCGATTGGGCGCTGGGTGAGCATCTGGCGTTCGCCACGCTGCTCGACGAAGGCTTTCATGTGCGACTCTCGGGACAGGACAGCGGGCGGGGCACGTTTTCACAGCGCCACGCGCATTTCATTCATCAGGTCACGGAGGCGCGGCACACGCCGCTCAACGCGCTGCGCGAGGGTCAGGCGCATTTCGAAGTGATCGATTCGCTGCTGTCTGAAGAGGCGGTGCTCGGCTTCGAATACGGCTATACGCTCGCCGATCCCAATACACTGACGCTGTGGGAGGCGCAGTTCGGCGATTTCGTGAACGGCGCGCAGGTGGTGATCGATCAATTCATCGCCTCGGGCGAACGCAAATGGCTGCGCATGAGCGGGCTCGTTCTGCTGTTGCCGCACGGTTATGAAGGGCAGGGACCGGAACATTCCTCGGCGCGGCCGGAGCGCTTCCTGCAACTCTGCGCCGAAGATAATATGCAGGTGGTCAATTGCACGACGCCGGCGAATTATTTTCATGTGCTGCGCCGGCAATTGCACAGGGATTTCCGCAAGCCGCTGATCGTGATGACGCCGAAGAGCCTGCTCAGGCACAAAAGATGTGTTTCGACGCTGGACGATATGGGGCCAGGCTCAAGTTTCCACCGCGTGCTGTGGGACGATGGGGATGCGCGCGCGACGAGCCGCGCGACGACGCTGGCGCTGGCGCCCGATGAGGAGATACGGCGCGTCATCGTGTGCTCGGGAAAAGTCTATTACGACCTTCTGGAGGCACGTGAAAAGCGCGGCGCGAGCGACATCTACATATTGCGGCTCGAACAATTCTATCCGTGGCCGATCAAATCACTGTCGACCGAATTGGCGCGGTTCGCGCAGGCGGAGATCGTGTGGTGCCAGGAAGAGCCTAAAAACATGGGCGGGTGGTCGTTCGTTGAGCCCTGGTTGGCGCTGACGCTGGAGAAATTGCCGAACGCGGCCAAGCGCGCGCGCTATGTGGGCCGGCCGGCGACGGCCTCCACGGCCACCGGCTTGATGAGCAAACATTTGAAGGAATTGGACGCGTTCGTCAGCGAAGCTCTGGCGACGTGAGGAGATGGCCATGACCGCGATCGTAGTGCCGACTTTGGGCGAGTCCGTCACCGAGGCGACGGTGGCGCGCTGGATGAAGCAGCCGGGCGAGGCCGTCGCCAAGGATGAGACGCTCGTCGAGCTGGAGACGGATAAGGTGTCCGTGGAAGTGTCGGCGCCGGAAGCGGGTGTGCTCAGCGATATCGTCGCCGGCGAAGGCGCAACCGTAGAGATCGGCGCCCTGCTTGGGCATATCGGCGCGGGCGGCGCACGCGCCGCGCCGAGCGCCGTTGCACAGGCGCCCGTGCAGACAGCGGCGCCGGTCGCGCCACCGCGCCCGGTTCAGCCGCAGGCGGCGCCTTCCGCGCAACGCATCGCCGCGGAAAGCGGGCTCGATCTGTCGCGCGTCACGGGCGCAGGGCGCGATGGGCGCATCACCAAGGGCGATGCGATCAATGCGCTGACGACGACGCGGCCCGCGCCGCCCCTGCCGGCCTTGCCGCCGCGCGCGATCGGGCCGCGCGAAGAACGCATGCGCATGACGCGCCTGCGCCAGACGATCGCGCGCCGGCTGAAAGAGGCGCAAGCGAACGCCGCGATGCTGACGACGTTCAACGAGGCTGACATGTCCGCCATCATGGCGGCGCGCGCGAAGTACAAGGACGGGTTCGAGAAGAAGCACGGCGTCAAGCTCGGCTTCATGAGTTTTTTCGTGAAGGCGTGCGTGGCGGCGCTCAAGGAAATTCCAAACGTCAATGCCGAGATCGACGGCGAGGACGTGATCTACAAGAACTATTACGACATCGGCATCGCGGTCGGCACGGATAAGGGTCTGGTTGTGCCAGTGGTGCGCGATTGCGATTCACGCTCCATGGCGGAGGTGGAAAAAGAGATCGCCGAGCTGGGCCTTAAGGCGCGCGACGGGCATTTGAAACTCGAGGACTTGCAAGGCGCGACGTTCACGATTTCAAACGGCGGGGTCTATGGCTCGCTGATGTCGACGCCCATTCTCAATGCGCCGCAATCGGGCATTCTGGGGATGCACAAGATTCAGGAGCGGCCGATCGCACTCAATGGGCAGGTCGTGATCCGGCCGATGATGTATCTGGCGCTCTCCTATGATCACCGCCTGGTCGACGGCAAGGAGGCGGTGACGTTCCTGGTGCGCGTAAAAGAAGGCCTCGAAGATCCCGAGCGCCTGCTGCTTGATCTTTAAGTACAGCGCTTGACTACGCCTCACTCCTTGGCGCGCGGGCGGGGCGCGGGGCTCGCCGCGCTTATCCTCACGGTGTTCACGGGGCTTGTCGGCTTCGGCATCTTCATACCGATCTTTCCGTTCCTGGCGCTCGATCTGGGCGCCAGCGCGCACCAGACGACGCTGGCGATGGGCGCCTATTCGCTCGGTCAATTGATCGCCGCGCCGGCCTGGGGGCGGCTCAGCGATCGCATCGGGCGCAAGCCAGTGCTCATCATTGGGCTCGCGGGCGGCGCGATGTCCTATGTGCTGCTCACCTTCGCCGATAGCTGGGCGACGCTGGGGGCCGCGCGCCTCTTCGGTGGGCTGATGGCCGGCAATATCGGCGCGGCGTTCGCGGCGGCAGCTGATCTCGCGGATGAGCGCACGCGCGCGCGCAATATGGGCCTTCTGGGCGCGACGTTCGCGGGCGCGTTCATCATCGGGCCGGGCGTGGGCGCGCTGATCATCGGCGATCATCCGAGCACGGAGGGCTATCACCGCATCTGTTTCGTGGCGGCCGGGTTCACGGCGGCGGCGGGGCTCTATGCGGCGGCGTTCTTTCGCGAATCGCATCCGCCGGCGGCGCGAAAAACGGCCGGCGCGCCGCGCGCGCGGCGCTGGGCGCTGCTGCGGGCGCGGCCAATCCTGACGCGGCTGCTGATCGTGGCTCTCGTCATGATCACGGCGCAGGCGCTGGTGGAATCGACCTTCGGCTTGTGGGCGGATGCAGCGCTGGGCTGGGGGCCGCGCGAAGTGGGCGTTGCGTTCACCGGGCTCGGCGCACTGACGGCGCTGCTGCAAGGCGGCGGCGCGGGGCGCCTGGCGCGCATCTTCGGCGAACGGCGCTTGCTGCTCGTGGGGCTGGCGACGTTTGCGCTTGGTCTCGCGCTCCTCGCTGGCGCGCGCGACGCAATTCAAGCAGGACTTGGGCTCTTCGTGCTCGCGTGCGGCGGCGGGATCGCGACGCCGGCGCTGACCAGCCTCGTCAGTGCGCAGGCGGGTGAGGATGAGCGCGGCGTGGTGATGGGGCTCAATCAATCTGCCGGGGCGCTGGGGCGCGTCATCGGGCCGGCGACATCGGGCGCCATCTTTGATGCGCTGGGCGCCGGCGCGCCGTTCGCGGTGGGGGCGGCGCTGCTGGTGGGGGCGTGGGCGCTTGCGTGGATGGGTGCGCGCGCGCGACAGTCAAATAAAGATGCTTGATATCGACCGCCTCCGCAGGCTTGCCGACACCGGCGATATACGCGCGCAGACTGAATTGGGACGACGCCTGCTGGTTGGGTTCGGCGCGCCGCTGGCGCCGGTGCAGGGGGCTGAATTCATCGCAGAAGCCGCGCGCCGAGGCGATGGAGAAGCATTGGCGCAAATGTCTCTGCTCACTGGCGCGGGTGTATTGAGACCGCGCAATTGGGATGAGGCGCTTGATTATGTGCTCGCCGCCGCCGAGCGGGGCTGGATGCCGGCGCAGCAAGAGTTGACGTTTTTAAGCGGCGGCGCAGGCCAAGATTGGCGGGCGCTGCGGGCGCAAATTGACGTTTCCGGCTGGATTCGGGGGGCCAATTGGGATCGTGTCAGCGCTACACCGCGTATCGCCCTCGCGCGCGGGTTCGCGACGCCGCGCGAATGCGCCTGGATGATCGCCCGCGCACGACCCGGCCTGCGCCGGGCCACGGTTTACGATCCCGACTCGGGCGCGCTTGTCGAGGCAAGCGAACGGACGAACAGCGAAGTTACATTCTCGCTTCTTTACGCCGATCTTCCGTTGCTGTTTTTGCAGACGCGGATTGCGGAGGCGACGCGCACTACGACCGATTGTTTCGAGACCACCAAGGTTTTGCGTTACGCGGTCGGCGAGGTGTTTAAGGCGCATTATGATTTTCTCAATAGCGACGATGGCGCCATGTCGCGCACGCTTGCGGTAGAGGGGCAGCGCATGCTCACTGTGTTGGTTTACCTCAATGACGAATATGAAGGGGGCGAGACGGCGTTTCCGTTGGCTGGCTTCAAATTTAAAGCACGCGTTGGCGATGCACTGATCTTTTTCAATACGGACGCGAGCGGCTCTCCTGACAAGCTTAGCCTCCATGCGGGGCTTGCACCAACGTACGGTGAAAAGTGGGTGCTTTCGCAATGGATACGCACGCGACAAAGCGCAATCAGCTTCAGTCCAGCGCAAGGCGGCAGTTGAGCCACGCGCCAGCCGCCTCGATCGCTTCGCGGGCGGCGGGGGAGATGGCTGTCATGTTGAAAAAGCCGTGCACCTGCTTGGGATAGTGCGCGTGCGCGACCGGCACGCCGCAGGCGGCGAGCTTTTCGCCATAGGCCTTGCCCTCATCGTAAAGCGGATCGAAGCCGGCGGTGACGAGATAAGTCGGCGGCAGGCCGGCGAGATCGTTTTCAAGCAGGGGCGAGCAGCGCACGTCAAACGCGTCCTCACGCGTGCGCAGATATTTATCCTTGAAGAAATCCTGCGCGGCCTGGGTGAGGAAATAGCTTTCACGCAGGCGCATCTGTGAAGGCGTCATCAACATAAGCTGCGTACACGGATAAAAGAGAAGTTGGGCCTTCAGCCGCGGCGCGCCGGCCTTCTTGAAGGCTTGCGCGGTCACCGCCGCGAGATTGCCGCCCGCTGAATCGCCGCCGATTGCGATGCGGGCGGGATCGAAGGCGAGTTCAGGAGCGTTGGCGAATGCCCAGCGCACGGCGGCCGCGGCATCCTCCACAGCGGCGGGGAATTTATGCTCGGGCGCCAGGCGATATTCAATAGACAGTACACGGATCATCGCGGCGGCGGCAAGGCGCCGGCAAAGCATGTCGTGGCTCTCCAGATCGCCGAGTACGAAACCGCCGCCGTGAAAATAGATGAGGCCGGCGCCGGGCGCCGCGCCGGCGGCGTAGGGCTCATACAGACGCGCCTTCAGCGGGCTCTCGGGTCCTGCCTCCGTTCTTGGCACGATGAGATTGCGCACGCCGTGGAGCGTCGGGGCGTCGGCTTCGAGGCGCTGCATGGTGCGCCAGAATTGGTTGCGTGCTTCGGCGACGCCGGCCTTCCAATCGAATTGCGGGGGCGCGGCCTTCGCGAGCCAAGACTTGATGCGAGCGTCGAGCGGCATGGGAAATTATACCATCGTCCTGAAACAATGACGCATCATCCCCTGATCCGTGCGCATCGTTTGCCCCCGGGTTCCGGGTTCGGCCAAAGGCCGCCCCGGAATGACGAGAAGAGGAGTATGGCGTCGATCACTTTGAGTTCGCCAAATTGGGTCGTTGGCGCTACTCGGCAGGCGTGTCCGGCGCGAGCGCGCCGATGGCGGCGAGCAATTGGCGTTCGGCGACGACAAGATCGCGCTCGGCCTGGGCGAGCGCCAGGCGCGCATCGAGCAGGTCCTGCTCTTGAATAAGCACGTCAATGGTGGAGCGCAGGCCGGTTTCTTGTTCGAGCGTGATGCCTTCATAGGCGAGTTCGGCGGCGGAGACTTGCTCACGAGCACTCGCCACCGCGGCGCGTGCGCTGGTCAGGCCGGTCCAGGAGGTGGTCACGGTTTCGCGCACCGAGCGCTCGGCCGCGGAGACATCCAGGCGCGCGGCGGCGCTCAAGGCGCGCTGCTGGCGCGTGCGCGAGCGATTGAAGCCGCCGGTGAAGAGCGACCAGGCGACGCGCACGCCGACCTGATCGGCGTTGAAATCGCCGGGCGTGGAGTCAAAATCGTCCGAGACCGTTGTATTGGCGAAGAGCGATATGTTGGGCAGAAAGTTGGCAATGGCGATGTCGGTTCCCGCATCGGCCGCCTGGGCGGAGGCGCGCGCGAAGTTCAGCGTGGGGCTTTCGCGGCCCGCGCGCTCCAGCGCGTCATCGAGGCTGGCTGGCAGGCCGGATGCGGCGGGCGGCGCGCTGAGATCAGCCGGGGGATGGCCAACGAGACGAAGATAAGATTCGACAGCCGCCGACAAGCGCCCCTGGGCCTGCACCAATTGCGTGCGCGCCTGGGCAAGGCGTGCTTGCGATTGCGCCACGTCCGTGCGTGTGACGAGGCCGGTTTCGAATTGCGCGGTCGCGTATTCAAACTGGCGCTGGAGGTTCGATACGGTGGTCTGGCGGGCGGCGACGATGGCTTCGGCTTGACGCACGCCGGCATAAGCGGCGGCGACATCGAGCGCGAGCTGCTGGGAGGTTCCGGAGAAATTGGCCACGGCGCCGGCGACATTGGCGCGCGCCTGGCGGGTCGCGGCCAGGACACGCCCGCCGCTGAACAGCAATTGCTCGGCTTCGAGGCGCGCGGACCAAGTCTCCGTATCGCCCAAATCGCCGCGATCACGGGTTGCGTCCGCGTTGAGGCCGAGCGCGGGGAAGGCCTCGGACCAGGCTTGCGGTTCAAGCTCTCGTGTGGCGCGCAGGCGCGCGCGCGCGGCGGCGAGGCTCGGATTAGTCTCGAAGGCGGCGGCCGTCGCCTCATCCAGCGTTTCGGCGTTGCCCGCCGCCGGCAGGCCCGCGAGGCCCGAAACCGCGCAAGCCAGAAGTAGGCGCCTCATCATCTTTGACTTCTTCAAAGCGGACGCTGGCCGGGACCGACAAGCTCTCTTCAACATAGAGGCGGAGCTTAGCGGCCGCCACCTCCCAAAAGGTGAACGCTCAAACCTAATCGGCGGGCGCGTCAAAAAGCGTCAAGGTATTCGATCTTGGGCGCGCTGGCCAAGGTCGCCCCCAGGGCGGGGCCGGCGGCGCGGAAATGGGCCGAGGCGCCATGGGCGGTGAGCGCCGCCTGATCGTCATAAATCTCAAGCACGACAAACTCGGCCGGATTCTCGCGGGCCTGGAAGCACTGATAGACGCGATTTCCGGGCTCATCGGCCCGCACCGCCGCCGCGAGGCCGCGCATCGCGGTTTTGAAATTCTCTTCCTCGCCAGCCTTGATGGTCAGCCGGGCCACAACACCAATCATAACGTTCTCCTTCATACCGTGCGCTTGGCGCGATCCGTTTCGTTCGCGGCGCGGATCATAGACCGCACCGCCTCCCATTGCGCATCATCCCACGCCGCGAGGTGCGCGAAATTGCCGCCCGAGGCCTGATACATGGCGCCATCGATGGCGATGGTCTGGCCATTCACATAAGCGGCGCCCGGGGCCATCAGGAAGATCGCAAGGTTGCATAATTCGGTCATCTCGCCGACGCGGCCCATCGGGTTGGCGACGCGGCCGGCATTGTCCGCGCTTTCGCCGGGGGAGAGGCGCTCCCAGGCGCCCTTGGTGGGGAAGGGTCCAGGCGCGATGGCGTTCATGCGGATGCCGTAACGGCCCCATTCAACCGCCAGCGATTGCGTCATGGCGTTGAGGCCCGCCTTCGACATTGCGGAGGGCACGGTGAAGGGCGAGCCGTTCCACACCCAGGTGGTGAGGATCGAAATCACATTGCCTTTGCGCCGTTCGGCAATCCAGCGCTTGCCGACATCCAGCGTCACGTAAAACGAGCCGCGGAAGACGATGTTGGCGATGGCGTCGAAGGCGCGGGGGGAGAGATCCTCGGTGCGCGAAATGAAGTTGCCGGCGGCGTTGTTGACGAGGCCGGTCAAGGGGCCGGCGGCCCAGATCTCGTCGAGCATGTCCTTGATGGCTTCGGCGGCGCGGATGTCACAGGCGATGGGCGTGACGCGCCCACCATGGCGGGCCATCAATTCGTCGGCCGTTTGCTTGAGGACTTCGCCGCGGCGGCCGCAGATGATGACGTCCGCCCCGAGCTTCAGGAAGGCTTCGGCCATTTCCTTGCCAAGGCCGGTGCCGCCGCCGGTGACGAGGATGCGTTCGCCCTTCATGAGGCCATCGCGAAACATGAGCTTGGCGGGGTCCATCAACGGCTCCTTCGGCGCCACCAAAGCCGCGCGTGGGCGCGAAGTCCAGGCGCCGTTAGGGACGGTCCCGATAGGACCGCCAGATTCCGTCGCGGCCGCGCAGGCGCCAGCCCGTATCGCTTTTTTCAGCCGCGCATGGCGCCAAGGGCGCTTTGCCGTGGCCGCCAGGGATATCGAGCACATAGGCGGGTTGGCAGAGGCCGCTCACGCGCGTTTGCAAGTCCTGCATCAAGGCCTGGCCGGTTTCGATGTCGGTGCGCAGGTGCGATGTGCCGGGCGCGAGATCGCCGTGGTGGAGATAGTAGGGCTTTACGCGCGCCTCGACGAGGCTGCGGAAAAGCGCCTCGAGCGTTTCGGCGTTGTCATTAACGCCCTTTAGCAGCACGCTTTGGGAGAGCATCGGCACGCCGGCGTCCACCAAGCGGGCGATGGCGGCTTTCGCTTCTTCCGTCAATTCGCGCGGATGATTGATGTGGAGGACGACATAGGTGGTTGCGTCCTTGGATTTGAGCGCGGCGGCGAACTCATCGGTCACGCGTGCGGGATCGACCGCTGGCACGCGGGTGTGCCAACGCAGGATTTTCACATGCGGAATGGCGGCGAGACGCGTTGTCAGATCGCGGGCGCGGCGCGGTGAGAGGAGGAAGGGATCGCCGCCGGTGAGGATCACTTCCCAAATGTCCGCCTGCTGAGCAATGTAAGCGAGGGCGCGCTCAAGCGCCTCGGCGCTCAGGGCCGGCGTCTTGCCTGTCACGGATTTCGGGCCGACGCTTTCGCGGCGAAAGCAGAAGCGGCAATAGACCGGGCAGACGGAGACGACTTTGAGCAGGCAACGATCCGCGTAGCGGCGCACCACGCCTTCGCAGGGCGTGTGCGCGTCATCGCCAATCGGATCGGCGCGCTCGTCTGGCGTAACGATGAGTTCGCGCGCGTCCGGCGCAAATTGCGCGGCGATGGGATCGGCGGGATCGGCGGGATCGATCAGGGCCTGCATGGCCGGCGTGATGGAGACGGCGTAGCGCGCTGCGACGCGCTTTAGCGCGTCATCCTCGGCGGTTGCGTCCATCGCGGCGAAGCCGTCCATTTCAGACTCCAAAAGCGCGGGCGTAATGGACCTTTCCGCCGGCCGTGAGCGCGCCGGGTTCGAGCGCCAAGGCCATGAAGGAGCGCCCAGAAAACGGAGCATCCAATGATTCGGCGGCTTCCGGCGAAAAGCCGAAGCGCGGATAATATACCGGATGGCCGAGCACGACGATGGCGCACAGGCCAAGGGCGCGGCAGCGTTCATTTCCCGCTTCGATGAGGCGCCCGCCGAGGCCCTTATTTTGGAAGGCCGGCGAAACGGCGAGGGGGGCGAGCGCGGCGCAATCAAGCACGCGATCGGCGCGTTCGATGCGCAACGGCGAATAGAGAATGCAGCCGATGGGGCCTTCGCCTTCATCGGCGACGAGCTCGACGCGCGCATCGCCCTCGGCGCGCAGACGCTCGACCAGATCGGCTTCGGCGGGCGTTGGGAACGCTGCGGTCAGCACCGCGCGAATGGCGGCGTAGTCGGCGGGGCTGGCGTCGCGGATCATGGCGGGGGCGTCCACAAAACCTGGTCGATGTGCGTCGCGCCGGATGCAAGCATGACAAGTCGGTCCACGCCCAGCGCGCAGCCGCTGGCCGGCGGCATATAAGCGAGGGCGGCGAGGAAATCCTCGTCAATCGGCCAGGATTGTCCGTATACGCGCAATTTCTCGGCCATGGCGGCTTCAAGGCGCGTGCGCTGCTCAACAGGGTCCGTCAACTCTCCGAAGCCGTTCGCGAGTTCGACGCCGCAGGCGTAAAGCTCAAATCGCTCCGCCACGCGCGGATCGTGCGCGCAGCGGCGCGCCAGGGCGGCTTCCGAGAGCGGATATTCGCGCAGCATGGTCAGGCGCGTTTGGCCGAGGCACGGCTCGACGTGCGCCGTAAGCAGGCGCGAGAACGCTTCGGACGAGATCGCCGCGCCGAGCAGATCATGACCGGCGTGAGCGGAAAACGCCTCGGCTGCGGTGAGACGCTCTTCCTCCGCATACGGATCACAATTCGCGTCACGCCAGGCCAAACGATCCGCGCCGATGGCGTTGCACGCGGCGCGCACGAGCGCGACGCAGTCTTCCATGATCCGTTCATAGGGTGCGCCGGCGCGGTACCATTCGAGGAGTGTGAATTCCGGCGCGTGGAGGGGGCCGCGCTCTCCAGCGCGATAAGCCTTGCCGAGGAAGAAAATCTTCTCCTCGCCGGCGGCGAGCAGCTTCTTCATGGCGAATTCGGGCGAGGTGTGAAGGTAAAGCCCGCGCGTCTCGAACGCGTCGATGTGTGTTTCCGCGCCGGGCGCGCGCGTCAAGGCGCCGGGTTCGGCCTCGATGAAGCCTTGCTGCGCGAACCAGGCGCGCAGGGCCGCCATGATCCGCGCTCGCGCGACCAGGAAAGGGCGGCGATCCGCATGGCGCGCGCTATCCCACCAGGGCGACGGCGGCGCGCTCATCGGGACCTGCCGCCCAAGCGAAGAGGCTTGGCCCGGCGGGCGGGAGCCGCTATGACGCGCCGCGATCGGCCCAATCGGGCCGAGGATTTCCCGGTCTTCACGAACTGAGAGGCGCCCTGCTTCCGCACGGCGAACAGATAGAGGCATTCATGGTCAAAGTCATCGCCAGCGATGTGCGCAAGGGCAATGTGCTCGAGCTGGAGGACGGCAAGCTTTACGTCGTGCTCGGCCACGAGACGTTTCGCCCCGGCAAGGGCACGCCGACGAGCACGCTGACCATGCGGCGCATCGTCGATGGGGTGAAGACGACGCAAACCTATAAGACGAGCGATGCGCTGGAGAAGGCGTTCGTCGAGGAAGTGAAGCACACTTATCTGTTTGACGATGGGAATGCGGGGTTCGTGTTCATGAACCCAACGACGTATGAGCAGGTCATCGTGTCGCGCGATACGGTTGGGGACAGCGCGGTTTATCTTAGCGAAAATATGGAGTGCTTCCTGCTGCTGCATGACGGCATCGCGCTGTCAATCGAATTGCCGCCGCGGGTGACGCTCGAAATCGTGGAGACGGAGCCGGTGGTGAAGGGCCAGACTGCGTCCTCATCGTATAAGCCCGCGAAGCTCTCGAACGGCGCCAAGACGATGGTGCCGCCGCACATTGACGTGGGGACGCGCGTTGTCGTGTCGACTGAGGACGGCGCCTATGTGGAGCGGGCGAAGGATTAAGACCCGTTCCCGTTTCGTGTGAATCAGACGAAACGGGAAACAACGGGTCTGTTCTTAAAGTTAGAGCGGTTCTTGTCCGAAAACCGCTCCACACTTTTCGGGAACCGCTCTAAAATCGCTTCAGCACCGACACAAGCGCGCGGGTGCGCGGGGAAAACACAATCGGCGTGAAATAGGCGCTGGCGGCGCGCTTCCAGATTTCCGACCGCGTCGGATAGGGAAAGACCGGACTGGTCAGTGCACGGATGGTCATGCGCGCGGAGAGCGCCAAGGCCATGGGCGCAATGAGTTCGCCCGCTTCGGCGCCGACGACAGCGGCGCCCAGGATTTTTCCGCCGGGGCCAATGACAAGCTCGGCAAATCCAGTCGTATCGCGCTCGCAGATGGCGCGGTCGTTTCCGGCGAACTCGGCACGCGCGAGAGCGATGGCTTTTTCGCCATAGCGCGCGCGCGCGGCCGCGGGCGTCATGCCGATCTGGGCGATCTCTGGCTTGGTGTAGAGCGCGGCGGGGATGGCGACGGCGTCGGCGGGTGTGCGCGCCTTGAACAGCGCGGTGCGGACAAAAGCGCTGGCATGCCAGCCGGCGGCGTGGGTGAAAAGCGTGCGGCCGGACGCATCGCCCAGGAAGAAGACCCGCTTGTTGGTGCTTTGCAGGGTCGGCGAGAGGATGGGGCGGCCCTTCTCCATGCGCACGCCCGCTCTGTCCAGATCAAGACCGTTCAAGGAAGGGCGGCGGCCCACGGCGAGGAGGAGATGCGTGCCTTCGAGGGTGCGGCGCTCGCCCGTTTGGGTTTCGATGGTGAGCGCGACGCCCGAGGGCGCGGACGCGGCCGCCGTCGCGCGCCAGCCTTCCAACAGTTCAACGCCATCGGCGCGCAGCGCGGCGAGCACGGGCGCCGCAAGTTCGGGTTCGAAGCCGTTCAGCGCGCGCGCGGCTTCGATGATGGTCACCTCCGCGCCCAAGCGGCGAAAGGCCTGGCCAAGCTCGACGCCGATGGCGCCGCCGCCAAGAATGATCAAGCGACCGGGCAGGCGGTCGAGATCGAACACGGTCTCGTTGGTGAGATAAGGCGTCGTCTCCAGGCCGGGAATCGGCGGGACAATGGCGTGTGAGCCCGTCGCGACCACGATGCGATGCGCGCGCACGCGCATACTTGCGGATTCGAGCGTGCGCGCGTCGGCGAAGCGGGCGGCTTCGCGAATGACGGTGACGCCAAGACCTTCGAAGCGTTGCTGGCTGTCATGCGGTGCGATGGCGGCGATGGCGGCCTTGACGCGCGCTTGCGCATCCGCCCAGGACATGGGCCCGGCGGCGGCCGCTGCGATCAACGCTTTCGACGGCACGCAGCCATAGTTCAGGCAGTCGCCGCCCATTTCGCCTTTCTCAAAGAGAATGACCTTGAGGCCGAGTTGCGCCGCGCCTGAGGCCACCGAGAGCCCGGCCGAGCCCGCGCCGATGATGGCGATGTCGGCATCCAAATTTTTCATGTTGCGCTCCGATTGCGCAGCATACGGACGATGATCGGCGCCAGCGCCAGCGCGATCAGGCCGACGATGGGCAAAAGGATTTGCGGTGAAAACAGAAGGTCGCGCGCGGCGGCGGCTGGATCGACGTCCGTGCCGGCCGCGAAGGCGGCCCTGAGGCCATTGCCGATCGATGCATAGACAAGCGTGCCGGGAATGATGCCGATCAGGGTCGCGAAGAAGTAATCGCGCAGCGATACGCCGAGAAACGCCGGCGCCAGATTGACGATGAAGAAGGGCGCGCCGGGAAAGAGGCGCAGAGCCAAAAGGTAATTGAAGGCGTTGCGCTGAAAGCCCTGTTCGAGGCGGGAAAGCCAGCCGCCGGCGCGCGCGCGCAGTGCGTCTCCCAGTGCGGTGCGCGCGGCGAGGAAAATCGCGGTCGCGCCTAAAGTGGCGGCGATGACGGTTCCGCCGCCGCCGATCCATGGGCCAAAGAGGAAGCCGCCCGTCAGCGTCAGCCAGAGCGCGCCGGGGATCGAGATGGCGACGACGAGCGCAT
This sequence comes from uncultured Alphaproteobacteria bacterium, assembly GCA_902826335.1. Classification (GTDB taxonomy): domain Bacteria; phylum Pseudomonadota; class Alphaproteobacteria; order Caulobacterales; family Aquidulcibacteraceae; genus CADEEL01. The sequence continues at coordinate 41,678 of CADEEL010000017.1, read as the reverse complement.
AAACGGCCATGTACATCGCCAGGGCGAGGATGAAGTTCGCCGCCACGAAGGCTTCCAACTCAAGCCGGCGTGCGCGCAATTCGCCGAGCGAGAGGTGCTCGTGCAGCCCGGACGCATACGCGGCGGCCAGCGCCGCCGCGATGAGGACCAGGGGCGCAAAGCGCCATGGCGAGCGGCGCGGCGGGGGCGGACTTTCAGATTCGGTCATACATAATCTCCGCGTCGAGGCGCTTGCTTTGCGTACTTCGTTCGGCCGCGCAGTTTTGTTGCAGCGCCGGCGCAACTGGTGACCTACGCTCCGCGTATGAGCGCAGGGAGACTTTACAATGCTGCGCACGCTTCTCGTCCTCTTCGGCTTCCTCGTGGCGGCTGGGCCGGCCCAAGGTCAAGGGGCGCAAGCCCCAGCGGCGCCGGCGCGGGCCGAGGCTGTGTTCGCGGGCGGCTGCTTCTGGTGCGTGGAATCGGATTTCGAGCATCTCGACGGGGTGATCGAGGCCGTCTCCGGCTATACGGGCGGCGCGCGCGCCAACCCGACCTATCAGAACCATGAAGGCCATGTGGAGGCGGTGCGCGTGATCTATGATCCCCGGCGCGTGTCCTATGCGGCGCTGCTCGAACATTTCTGGCGCCATATCGATCCGACCGATGCGGGCGGGCAATTCTGCGATCGCGGGCCGGCCTATCAGACGGCGATTTTCGTAACGCCGGCGCAGCGCGCGGCGGCGGAAGCTTCGCGCGCGGCGCTGGTGCGCTCAGGCGCCGTACGCGCGCCGATCGTGACGCCAATCCGGCCGGCCGGGCGATTCTGGGAGGCGGAGGCCTATCATCAGAATTATGCGCGGCGAAACGCGCTCGCCTATCGCTTTTATCGCAATGGCTGTGGGCGTGATGCGCGCATCCGTGAGGTATGGGGCGGGCGCTAGCAGGTTGTTGAAAAAGTTGCGATTTGCACGGGCATTCCCCCCTCCGATCGCTTCGCGATCACCCTGCTCCGCTTCGCTCCGCCTTCTGCGCGGCAATCGATCCACTGGATCGATTGCTGATCGCTGCGAAGCCCCCGTGAACGGGGGAGGAAAAAGCGGAATCGATTCAGAGAGGGTTTGCTCCCCCCACCAGAATCGCTTCGCGATTCTGGCAACGGAATATCGCCCGATCGCGAAGCGATCGGGTGGCGGGGGAGCTGTCGACGTAGTCGACTGAGGGGGGATGAAAGACCTATTTCAACAGCCTGTTAGAGCGTACGCCGCATGAAGAGGCGCGTGGACAGGTCCAGCATCTTCGCCTGCTCTTGTTCGATGGCGCGCATCCAGGGGCGATAGTCCGTCTGCGGAAGTTCCGCGAAGCCGTGCTTGGCGTAGAAGGGCGCATTCCATGGCACATGGCGAAAGGTCGACAAGATCACTGACGCCGCGCCGCGCGCGCGCACAACCTCAATGAACGCGTTGAGCAGGATGGCGCCGAGCCCGCGGCGTTGAAAATCCGGATGGACGTCGATTTCCTGAAGATAGACATCCAGATCGCGGGGCTCGCCCATGGCGAAGCCCGCGCGTTCGCCATTGCACTCCAGCACCAGAGACAAGCCATTCGCGATGGCGCGCGCATGATCCGCTTTGCTTTGAACACCGGCGCCATCGTCGGTCAAGGTCAGTAGACCAAGTGGGCGGAAGAGTTCGGCGGCCGCACGCTCCATGGCTTGGAGGGCAGGAATGTCTTCAAGGCGTGTGGGCCGAAGTACGGGACTCAAATTTGGATCACATTGTCAGGCGCGGGCTCGGCGTAGAGCGCGGCGAGGAGGTCCTTGCGACGCTCCAACACGGCGCGCTGATTGACGTAGCCCTTATCGGTGATTTCGCCAGCGTCGATGGAGGGAAATTCCGTCATGATCAGGGCGCGGAAGATGCGGCGCGAAGAGCCGCCGGCCTCGGCATTGAAGGCGGCGAGGCGCGTTTTCACGATGGCGGCGAGCTTTTCAAGCGGCGCGCCGGGGGCGGGATCGGCCGCGAGCGCGGCCATGCCCGTCGGCGAGGGCCAGAGCAAAGCGGCGGCGAAGGGCTTATCCTGGCCGGCGATGACGGCGTCGAACACGTAAGGCGAGCACGCCGCGACGATGTCGGGCCGCAGCACGCCGACGGACACCCAAGTGCCGCTCGACAGCTTGAAATCCTCGGTGACGCGGCCATCGAAGACGAGGCCCTGGGCGGGATCGGCTTCGTCCACAAAGCGGCAGGCGTCGCCCAATTTGTAGAAGCCCTCTTCATCGAAGGCGGCGGCGGTTTTTTCATCGTCGCGCCAATAGCCGGTGGTGACGGTGGGGCCTTTGACGCGCACTTCGAGTTTCGATCCGTTGGGCACAAGCTTCAGCGTGATGCCGGGCAGCGGCAGGCCGATGAGGCCGACGCGCTCGGCTGGCCAGTGGACGACGGTGATGCCTTGGGTTTCGGTGGCGCCGTACATGGTCGTCAGCGCAATTCGATGGCCGGTCTCGGCGATGGCGAGGGCTTGCAGGCGCTCATATAGATCGTCTGAAAGCGTGGCGCCGCCATAGCCCATATAGCGCAAATTCTTGAAGAAACTGGCGCGGAGCTTGGCGTCCTTCTCCAGCGCGTCGGCCAGCATGGCGAAGGCGATGGGCGCGGAGCCGAATACGATGGGGCTGACTTCATAGAGATTCTTTATCGTGGTTTCGAACATGCCGGGCAGCGGCTTGCCTTCGTCGATGTAATAGGTTCCGGCGGCGGCGAGCGTGGCGTTGAAGTTCACATTGCCGCCGGAGATGTGGCTCCAGGGCAGCCAATCGAGCGCTTCGGGGATTTGGTTCGGGTCTGACTCTTCAGCGCGCAAACCTTCTTGGGCGGCGATTTGCGCGGTGAGCATGCCTTGATATTGCGGCGCGGCCTTGGGCAGGCCGGTTGAGCCCGAGGTGAAGAGGAATTTGGCGATGGTGCGCTCGGTGATCTTATCCATCTCAACGGCGACGGCGGCGCCGGCTTCGCCCTCGATAAGATCCTTATACAGAAGGTTTGCGTTGGATGGCTCGTCATCGGCGGTGATGAGCTCGACGCCGGAAAGATCGAGCGCGGCGAGGGCGCGTTCGAAGGGCGCGCGGGCCTCGACGAAAATCGCCTTTGGTTTGATGACGGAGACGCAGTGCTTCAGCTTGGCGAAGTCAGCGCTCATCAGCGCATAGGCCGGGCTCAAGGGCGCGACGGGCGCGCGAATTTTCATGGCGGCGAAGGCGAGCACGGCATGGGCGATGGAATTGCCGGAGAGCACCATGAGCGGGGCGTTGGGGCCGAGCCCGAGCGCGTAGAGCTTCTCGGCCGCGGCGCCGGAGGCGCAGTCAACTTCCGCGTAGGTCATCGAGCGCCAGGGACCGTGGCCCGGCGCGCGCTGCTTCAAATAGGGACGATCGGGGTGCGCGCGCGCCTGCTCACCGAGGAGATGGGGGATGGAGCGCGGCTGGGCGGCCATCTTGTGGTTTGACGCGATGTAGATGGTTCCATCCGCGCGGCGCTCAACCGACACGTCCGGCGCCTTCATCGGCAAGGGCTTGAAGGGCGGCAGCGCTTGGCGGGCGATGGCTTCACTCATGTCTTATCCCACCATCCGTTCGCGGCCGGCCCAATAGGGCACGCGCAGTTCGCGCCTTAGAATTTTGCCGGAGGCGTTGCGCGGAATCGCGGCGATGAAGTCCACGCTTTTCGGCGCCTTGTAGTTCGCGACTCGCTCGCGCGCCCAGGCGATGATGCTTTCGGGGTTCTCACTCGCGCCGGGCTTCAGCACAATTATGGCTTTCACCGCTTCGCCCCATTGTTCGTCCGGCACGCCGATGACGGCGACATCCGCAACATCGGGATGGCCGAAGATCGCGTTCTCCACTTCGGCTGGATAGATGTTCTCGCCGCCGGAGACGATCATATCCTTCACGCGGTCATAGATGAAAAAGTAGCCGTCCTCGTCTTGGTAGGCCGCATCGCCCGTGCGCATCCAGCCATCGCGAATGGCTTCGGCGGTGGCTTCGGGGCGCGCCCAATAGGATTTCATAACGATGGGCGCCTTGATGACAATCTCGCCCACTTCTCCGCGCGGGACTTCGGCGCCCGCCGCATCCACGACCTTCACCTCAACGCCAGGCCAGGGCACGCCGCAGGAGCGTAGCTTGCCCTTTGAGGGGTCATGCGCTTCGGGTGGCAGGAAGGTTCCGGCGCCGGTGGTTTCCGTCATGCCGTAAAATTGCAGGAAGCCACAGCCGAAGCGCTCTTGCGCGCGCAACAGCAAATCCTCGGAAATGGGCGAGGCGCCGTATGCGACGAAGCGCATGGAGGAGAGATCGGCGCCCGCCATTTCCGGCGCCTGCATGAGCATGAGGATGACGGCCGGCACGAAGAAGGCGTGGTTGATGTTCTCGCGCGCGATGAGATCGAGCACGAGGGCGGGGGCGAGATCGCGCGCGATCACGGTGCGCGCGCCGCTGGCGAGCGAGGCGAAGCCGACATTCGTGCCCGCCACGTGAAACAGCGGCATGGCGTTCAGCACGGCTTCGCCGGCCTTGTAATCGAAGCCTTGCACACCCGCTGCGAGGCCGAGAAAGCCCATGTAATTTTCGTTGCTGAGCTCGACGCCCTTGGGGTGGCCAGTCGTGCCGCTGGTATAAAGTTGCAGCACCGTGTCGTCGCCCGCGGCGGGCAGCATGGGATCGATGGCGGCGCCCTCGGCGCGCCAGGCTTCGTATTGCGTCCATGCAGATTGTTCCCCGCTTGGCGCGCCGCCTTCGAGCGCGATGAGCTTGGGTGGATTGGGGAGCGCCGCGATGGCGGCCTTGGCGAGTTCGATGAACTCGGCGCCGACGAAGAGGAGCTTGGCGCCGCTATCGCCCAGGATGAAGGCGATCTCGGGCGGCGCGAGGCGGAGATTGACCGGCGCGGGCGTCACCTTCGCCTTCATCGCGCCGAAGAGGAGTTCGTAGAAAAGGTCGCTGTTCTTGGCCAAGAGCGCGATGCGATCGCCCGTGCGCAGGCCTTCGAGCAGCAGGCGATCGGCGACGCGATTGGTGAGCGCATCGAAGGCCGCGAAACTGGTGCGGCGCGCGCCGGCGACAAAGGCGATCTCTTCGGGGCGGCGGCGAGCCTGGACGCGCGGCACATCCGCGAGGCAGGCGATGCCTTCCATATCGATCATGGGGTTTTGGCCCTCATTGGGGTTTTGCCCTCATGGCGCGCTTCTCCCTGATGACCCTCGTTGGGGCGGTTTTTCTTGGCGCCGCTTTGGAGCGGCTCGTTCGTCTTGGAACGGAACGATAGGGGCGCGCGGGCGGAGGGGGAAGGGGGTTGGGGCTTGTCTGTCTCGGCGGCGGTGCGTGCCGAATGCTGCTCAACGCGAGCTGGGTGACTTTGGTGGGTTCTATGTGCGGGCGTCGCCGCCGCGTTAGGACCGTTTCGTTGTCTCTTGGGTCGGTGATGACGCCGCACCTGTCTTGGACTTAGCGAGCGTGTACTGCCCCGTTCTGGCTTCCTTCGGTCCGCTCACGGCGTTCTTCGCCGCGCGATCGAGCGCGGCCTGGACTTTATTGAGATCGGTCTTCGTAGTCATGGGTCGCGCTCACTTCGGCCAGGGCAAACTGGCCTTCCAGACTATCCCAAATGCACCACTCATCAACGATGGGTTTGTAACGGGTTTCAAGGTAGTTCAGACTTTTGGCGAAACGACGGCGGATGACATTCTCCGGAATGTCGTGGCCGCCAGCAGCCACGCGGCGCGACGGACCCTGCTATCCGCCTAATGCCGTGCGAATGGCTGAGTCGTTAGGCTTGGGCAACACTCCTCCAATCAATGGTAGCACGTTCGTTTCCATGTATTCGATCACGGCTACGAGCTTTGCGTTCACTCCACCAACGCCGCCATCGTCAGCCGCCTCCCACATGTCCGCCTCATATTTTTCACTATTGGGTTGGTTTCTGTTCGGGTCCACCGTGCCGTACATGTGGGCGCTCGTTCTGATCTGTGCGCGCACTTCCCAGAGAGCGTGTATCTTATTCTCACACTCTTTCCCGAAGAATGCGCGGGCGACCGGCAAGCACTCAAACAGTTCCGCCCAAACCTCCTTGGCATCATTCACGCGACTGTAGATGACCTGGCCTGTGATCATTCTGCTCCGTTTACCCTTGTCGAGGTTCGTGAAATTCGGATCCGCCTCTCGCAAGGCCTTTTCGGCGGCGTCATTTTCGTAGCTGAACGAGCCCGCATTCCTGATGGCTGCGATCCCTCTTTTTGCCTTGTAGACAAATGTCATTATGCGCTCAGCCGCAGCGACTTTTCGCTCAATCTGCCTTTGGGTAAGAAAGGCGGAGACGCCGAACTTGGCGGCCCACACGACGGCAATTGCGGCGGCAAATCCCGACCAAGCTTGCATCCAGACGCCGGTCGTCGCCCAGTCAATCGGATAGGGCCACATGTGGTTCTCCGCGACTCAGTTGCGAAGACATTGTAGTTCAGAGCTAAGCATAATCTCAGGCCTTCACCGGCACTTCGATTTGGCCGCCAGTTTCTTTGGACCTCGCACTCATCTCCGCCATGCTGCGCTCTCGGGCATCCGCTGCGCTCACTGAACCTCGCGCCATTGTGGCGCATCTGGATAGCGCGCTGTGAACTCCTCTTCGGAGAGTGGGCCGACGATGCTGAGCGGGTGAGTTGGACTAGGGGGTGCAACATAGATGCGACCGCTACGTAGTCGAACTACAAGGAGCTGTTCATCGAGGCCCAGTTGCGCAACGACGTCGTCTGCAGCGTCGTTGATCAACCCTGCGCTTCCAAGGTCGTCGATCTCGTAGGCCAGAACGACATTGTCGCCGCTGCCTTCGCCGTAGCGCAGGAGGTAGTCATCAGTGAGCTGATGTTCGCAGTGTGGTGCGTCGAGTGGGTAGAAGCTGTCTGCGCACCTGTAGGTGAAGTCGCCTGCAGACTCGGTCCATCCACACGCGCCGAGCGCCCCCAAGGATGCGATCGCGATGGCTCTGCGCATGTGCCTCTCCGTCGTCAGTTTCTCGCTGATCTGCGCCCGCTATGATTTGACTGGCACGCCAATCTCCCCGCCCCCATCCCGAAACCGCTCGCTCATCTCCGCCATCCCGCGCTCGGCCTCCTCCTTCGCCTTCGCATAATCCCGCACATCGTGCGTGATCTTCATCGAGCAAAACTTAGGCCCACACATGGAGCAGAAGTGCGCGGTTTTGTGCGCCTCCTTGGGCAGGGTTTCGTCATGGAAGGCGCGGGCGGTTTCGGGATCGAGGGCGAGATTGAACTGATCCTCCCAGCGGAACTCGAAACGCGCGCGGCTTAACGCATCGTCCCACGCGCGCGCGGCGGGGTGGCCCTTGGCGAGATCGGCCGCGTGCGCGGCGATCTTGTAGGCGATGACGCCGTCCTTCACGTCCTTTGCGTCGGGCAGGCCGAGATGTTCCTTGGGCGTCACGTAACAGAGCATGGCCGTGCCGAACCAGCCGATCATGGCGGCCCCAATGGCGGACGTGATGTGATCGTAGCCGGGGGCGATGTCGGTCGTTAGCGGCCCCAGCGTGTAGAAGGGCGCTTCTCCGCATACGGAGAGTTGCTTGTCCATATTCTCCTTGATCTTGTGCATCGGCACATGGCCGGGGCCTTCGATCATGGTTTGCACGCCGTGTTTCCAGGCGATTTTGGTGAGTTCTCCAAGCGTTTCGAGTTCGGCGAATTGGGCGGCGTCATTGGCGTCCGCGATGGAGCCGGGGCGCAGGCCGTCGCCCAGCGAGAAGCTCACATCATACGCGCGCATGATGGCGCAGATGTCATCGAAGTGGGTGTAGAGGAAATTCTCCTTGTGGTGCGCGAGGCACCATTTGGCCATGATCGAGCCGCCTCTGCTGACGATGCCCGTCACGCGTTTTGCCGTGAGGTGGATGTAGGCGAGGCGCACGCCGGCATGGATGGTGAAGTAATCGACGCCCTGTTCGGCCTGTTCAATCAGCGTGTCGGCGAAGAGCTCCCAGGTGAGATCTTCCGCGACGCCGCCGACCTTCTCCAGCGCTTGATAGATCGGAACTGTTCCGATCGGCACGGGAGCATTGCGCAAAATCCAATCGCGGATGTTGTGGATGTTGCGGCCGGTGGAGAGGTCCATCACCGTGTCGGCGCCCCAGCGGATGGCCCAGACCATCTTCTCAACTTCCTCGGCCATGGAGGAGGTGACGGCGCTGTTGCCGATATTGGCGTTGATCTTGGTGAGGAAGTTGCGGCCGATGATCATCGGCTCGAGTTCGGCATGGTTGATGTTGGCGGGAATGATGGCGCGGCCGCGGGCGATTTCGCTTCGGACGAATTCGGGGGTGACGAAGTCTGGAATCGAAGCGCCGAAGGATTCGCCGTCTCTTCCCGCCCCGTGAACGGAGGAAGATGCGCGGCGTAGGTTCTCCCTTATTGCAACGAACTCCATTTCCGGCGTGATGATTCCCTGGCGCGCATATTCAAGCTGTGTGACGCACGCGCCCGCCTTGGCGCGCAGGACGCGCGGTTGTTTCGGGAAGGGCGGCGTCAGTTTTTCTGGCGCGACATCGCCATTGTCCTGGGCGAGGACTTCGCGGCCCGCGATCTCCTCGACATCGCCTCGCGCGCGCACCCATGCCTCGCGCAGGCGCGGCAAGCCGGCGTCGATGTCAACAACGTATGTGGGATCAGTGTACGGCCCGCTTGGATCATAGAGCGTAACGGGCGGTTCCTGCGCGCTCGGGTGCAGCGCGATTTCGCGGAATGGCACGCGCAGATCGCCATGCGCGCAGCCGGAGACATAAATTTTGCGCGAACCTGGAATGGGCGTCGATTGAATGGCGCTCGGCGCGAAGGCGGATGGCGGTTCGGGCTTGTTCATGACGGACTCTTGGTTGAAATAGGCTTGGCGTAGGACAGCGCGGTCATCCAGGCGCCAAGGAGCGCGGCGACGCCGCCGCCGATGGGAGGGACAAGGTCATTGTCCAACAGGGGCTGGAGCAAATAAGCGACGAGACCGGGCAGGAAGAGCATGATCGCGCCGCGCAGCACGAGCACCCAGCCGACCAGCGATATGATCGCGCCGCACAGGCTAGACCATTTGTTGTGAAAGGCGAGGATGACTAGGCCCGCCGTCAACATGAACAGCGCGGACAGAAACATCAGCGCCGGGCTTTCGACGAAGGCGGCGAGAAGTTGAAGTGTGCTGACGCGGCCGGCGGCGAAGGCCGCGCCAAGGATGAGCAGGAACGGCCCAAGAATGCGTGCGAAAATGCGCGTTGAATTGGTCATGAACGCTCTTCCTACGCCGGTATGAACCGGATCAGGTTCGGCGGGTTCGTGGGCGCGCCCACGTCTCAGCCCAGACGGGCGCCCCGGAGACGGGCGGGACACTAGGCGTTGGCGCCGCCCCGTCAAGCGGATTGAGGTGCGCGAGGCGGCTGGTAGAAGGGGCGCGGAGGCACTCATGCAAAAGCGCGCGCTTGGACGATCCGATATCAACATCACGCCGCTCATGCTGGGCGGTAATGTGTTTGGCTGGACGGCGGACGAGGCGACGAGTTTCGCCGTGCTTGATGCTTTCGTCGCGGCCGGCGGAAACGCGATCGATACGGCGGATGTCTATTCGGCGTGGGCGAGCGGGCACCAGGGCGGGGAGAGCGAGACCGTGCTCGGCGCATGGCTGAAGCGACGCGGGCGGCGGGACGATGTAATCATCGCGACGAAAGTGGGCATGTGGCCGAAGCGGCTCGGAATCGGGCGGGCGAACATCATCGCGGCGTGCGAGGATTCCCTGCATCGTCTTGGTACGGACTATATCGACCTCTACCAACTGCACCGGGACGATGCGGCGACGCCGGCCGAGGAGTTTATGGGCGCGCTCGATGAGCTTGTCAGAGCCGGCAAGGTGCGCGCCGTGGGCGCCTCGAATTTCACGGCGGCGCGGCTGGAGGCCGCGCTCGGTGCGAGCGATGCAAAGAGCCATGTGCGATTCGAGACGCTGCAGCCGGAATATCATCTCCTGAAGCGGGATATTGAGGCCGACCTCATGGCGCTGTGTGTGCGTTCGGGCGTTTCAATCATTCCCTATTATGGGCTCGCATCCGGATTTTTGACGGGGAAGTACCGCAGCGCGGCGGACAAGGCCAAAAGCGCGCGCGGCGCGCGGATGGACATGTATCTCAACGAACGCGGATTTGGCGTGCTGGCGGCGCTTGACGCGGTCGCGGCGCGGCAAAACGCAACGTGCGCGCAGATCGCGCTGGCCTGGATCATGGCCAAGCCCGCGATCGCCGCGCCGATCGCGAGCGCAACTTCTGTTGCTCAACTGAATGAATTGATGGGCGCGCTGCGCATCGCGCTGACGGGGGAAGACATAGCGGCGCTCGACGCGGCCGGCGCGCCAACAGCTCAGTCGTAGACGAACGCCTTGTCGTTGAGGTCGATCGCCGGCAGGGCGTCCTTCTCAGCCCAGTAATCCTGGGTGTGGCGCCATTCGGGCTTATCGCCGCGCTTAGGCAAAAGATGCATGCCGCGCATAAGATAGCCGGGATTGAAATCCTCTGGGTCCATCCAGGGCAGAAGCGGCATGTTCTTGTCTTCAGGGCGGAGCGCGACCTCGACGCGTTTGGCGCCCTTCGCCTTCATATGATTGAGCAGGCGGCACACGAAGTCGGCGACCAGGTCCGCGCGCAAGGTCCAGCTCGCGCGGAAATAGCCGAACACCCACACCATGTTCGGCACGCCGGTGAACATCATGCCGCGATACGTGATTGTATCGGCGAAATTGAGCGGCGCGCCGTTAGTGGCGAAGGCGATGTCGCCCATGACGCTGAGATTGAAGCCCGTCGCGGTAATGATGATGTCAGCCTCGAGCAGTTTTCCGGATTTGAGCAGGACGCCCTTTTCTGTGAAGCTCTCGATCTCATCGGTGACGATGGACGCCTTGCCGGCGACGATGCCTCGCAAGAGATCGCCGTCCGGCACAAAGGCGATGCGCTGGCGCCAAGGCCGATAGCGCGGTGTAAAGTGCGTGGCGATGTCAAAGTCCGGCCCCAGAAAGGCGGCGACGCCGGCAAGCAATTCCTGCTTGACGGCTTCCGGCTCCTCAAAAGCGCGGCGGGTGAAGAGCGCTTGATCGTGCAGGGTTTTGCGGCGGACGATTTCGTGAATCCAGGTTTCGTCGATCTCTAGGTCACGCAAAATGTCAGCGAGGTCGTTCACATTGCGGCCGGGAACGAAATAGGTGGGCGAACGCTGCAGCACGGTGACGTGCGCGCACTCGCCAGCGATGGCGGGCGCAAGCGTTGCGGCCGTCGCGCCGGAGCCGATGACGATGACGTGCTTGCCTTTATAGTCAAGGTTTTCTGGCCAAGTTTGGGGATGGACGATGGGGCCCTTGAATTTGTCCATATCCGGCCAATCGGGCGTGTAGCCTTCGGCATGGCGATAATAGCCTTGGCACATCCAAAGGAAATTCGTGGTGAAGCGCACGGGCTCATCAGTGTCTGTGCGCATGGCGTCAATCGTCCAACGATTGTCGGCGCTCGACCAATTCGCTGAAATGATTTTGTGATTGTAGTGAATGTGGGGGGCGAGATCGCTCTCTTCGATCACTTCGCCCATATAGGTGAGGATTTCCGCTGCGGTGGCGATGGGCGGGCCCGTCCATGGTTTGAAGCGATAGCCGAAGGTGTAGAGATCGCTGTCCGAGCGGATGCCAGGATAGGTGTGCATGAGCCAGGTGCCGCCGAAGCTTTCTAGCGCTTCGAGAATTACGAAGCTCTTGTCCGGACATTGTTCGCGCAAATGATGGGCGCCGCCGACGCCGGAAATGCCCGCGCCGACGATGAGGACATCGAAGTGCTCGGTCTTGGCGGCTGGCATGCGGGCTTGCACGGCGGCATCAGGCATTGAGAGCATCCAGGACGGCGGCGGCGCTTATGTGCGCCTCGGCTTCACGATTGGCCATGCGCGCGCGTTGACTTTGATCCGCATCAATTGACGGAGCGGCAAGCGCAACAGTGTTCAGGCGCCGGCGCGATTGCGGACCAGATCGTCGACGACGCCGGGATCAGCCAGCGTCGAGGTGTCGCCCAGGTTCGAGAGATCGTTCTCGGCGATCTTGCGCAGGATGCGCCGCATGATCTTGCCGGAGCGCGTCTTGGGCAGGCCGGGCGCGAACTGGATGACATCCGGCGCGGCGATTGGGCCGATTTCCTTGCGAACCCAACCGACCAGTTCAGCGCGCAATTCCTCCGTAGGCGGCGTATCGGCGTTCAAGGTGACGTAAGCGTAGATGCCTTGGCCCTTGATGTCGTGCGGCATGCCGACGACTGCGCTCTCAGCCACTTTGGGATGCGCGACAAGCGCGGATTCCACTTCGGCGGTGCCCAAGCGATGGCCGGAGACATTGATCACGTCATCAACACGGCCGGTGATCCAGTAATAGCCATCCTCGTCACGGCGGCAGCCGTCGCCGGTGAAATACATGCCAGGATAGGCGCGGAAATAGGTGTCGAAAAAGCGCGCGTGATCGCGGAACACCGTGCGCATCTGGCCGGGCCAGGAATCGAGCAGAACGAGATTGCCGCGCGCGGCGCCTTCGATAATAGCGCCCTCGCCATCGACAAGCGCGGGCTTGATTCCAAAAAAGGGCCGCGTGGCGGAGCCCGGCTTCATCGCGGTCGCGCCCGGCAGATTGGTGATGAGCGCGGCGCCGGTTTCGGTCTGCCACCAGGTATCGACGATCGGGCAGCGGCCCTCGCCGACGACGCGATGATACCAGAGCCAGGCCTCGGGGTTGATCGGCTCGCCGACCGTGCCCAAGAGGCGCAAGGAGGCGCGGGAGGTTTTCTTCACGGGCGCTTCGCCCTCGCGCATCAGGGCGCGCAAGGCCGTGGGCGCGGTGTAGAAGGTGTTGACCTGGTGCTTATCGATGACTTCCCAGAAGCGGGACGTGGTGGGGTAATTCGGCACGCCTTCGAACATCATCGTGGTCGCGCCGTTGGCCAATGGTCCGTACACGATGTATGTGTGGCCGGTGACCCAGCCGACATCGGCCGTGCACCAGAAAATGTCCCCGTCATGATAGTCGAACACGTATTGATGCGTCATCGATGCGTAGACGAGATAGCCGCCCTGGGTGTGCAGCACGCCCTTGGGCTTTCCGGTCGAGCCTGACGTATAGAGAATGAAGAGGGGATCTTCCGCGCCCATGGGCTCGCAAGGGCAATCGGCGGATGCGGAGGCTTTCGCGTCCTCGTAACGCACGTCGCGGCCGGCTTGCATGGGCACGTCGGCGCCAGTGCGGGTGACGACGAGCACTTTTTCGACGCTCGGCGCATGGGCGGCGGCGGCGTCGACATTGAGTTTCAAGGGAATGGGCTTGCCGCCGCGCACGCCTTCATCGGCGGTGATGACCAGTTTGGAATCGCAATCCCTGATGCGGCTGGCGAGGCTTTCTGGAGAAAACCCTCCGAATACGACCGAATGCATGGCGCCGATGCGCGCGCAGGCGAGCATGGCGTAGGCCGCCTCGGGAATCATGGGCAGGTAGATGGTGACAGCGTCCCCGCGCTGGACGCCTTGGGCCTTCAGCACATTGGCGAAGCGGCACACTTCGCCATGGAGTTCGCGATAGGTGATGGACTTGGATTGGCTTGGATCATCGCCCTCCCAGATGATGGCGATTTGATCGGCGCGCGTGGGCAGGTGGCGATCGATGCAATTGGCGGCGACGTTGAGGACGCCGTCATAAAACCAACGGATGCGGAAATCTGCTTCGTTGAAGGAGCAATCCTTCACCTTTGTGAACGGCCTCATCCAATCCAGGCGGTGGCCGTGGTGGCCCCAGAAGGCTTCGGGATCCTCCAAGGCGGCGGCGTGCATGGAGCGATAGGCGATGTCATCGACAAACGCGCGCGCGGCCCATTCGGCGGGCACGGGGATGACGTTTGGATCGGACATGGATTCTCCCTCTCAGCGCTCAATTCATACTATTAACGCAGGGACATTCCAGACAAACCTCGCTAGAAGGGCGCCCAATTCCAATACCGAGGACATAGCACATGCGCATCGGCTGCCCGAAGGAAATCAAGGTCCATGAATATCGCGTCGGCCTGACGCCGGAGAGCGCGGCCGAGTTGGTGCGCGCCGGGCACGAGGTGCTGCTGGAGACCAAGGCCGGCGAAGGCATCGGCGCGCCGGACGGCGTGTACGAAAAGGTCGGCGTGAAAATCCTGCCGAACGCGGACGAGGTGTTCGCGAAGGCCGAGATGATCGTCAAAGTGAAGGAGCCGCAAGCGGTCGAGATCGCGCGACTCAAGGCTCACCACACGCTGTTCACCTATCTGCATCTCGCGCCCGATCCGGCGCAGGCCGAAGGGCTGATGAAATCAGGCGCGACGTGCATCGCGTATGAGACCGTGACGGACGCGGCCGGGCGCTTGCCGCTCTTGAAGCCCATGAGCGAAGTGGCGGGGCGGATGTCGATCCAGGTCGGCGCGCACTATCTGGAAAAGGCGCATGGCGGGCGCGGCGTGCTGATGGGCGGGGTGCCGGGCGTGAGGCCGGCGGATGTGGTGATTCTCGGCGCGGGTGTGGCGGGCTATAACGCCGCGCAAATCGCCGTAGGCATGCGCGCGCGCGTGACGGTGTTTGACAAGAACCCGGCGCGGCTTGAGGAATTGGACCGCGAGTTCAACGGGCGTTTGGAAACCGTCTATTCAACGCGCGCGGCGGTTGAGGAAGCGGTGAAGGAAGCGGATGTCGTCGTGGGCGCCGTGCTGGTGGCGGGGGCGGCGGCGCCGAAGCTGATCACCAAGCCAATGTTGAAGACAATGCGGCCCGGCTCGGTGCTGGTCGACATCTCCATCGACCAAGGCGGGTGTTTCGAGACCTCGCATGCGACGACGCATTCCGATCCCGTCTTCACGGTCGACGGCGTCATCCATTATTGCGTAGCGAACATGCCGGGTGCGGTGGCGCGCACGAGCGCGTTCGCGCTGAACAACGCGACGTTGCCGTTCGCCCTGGCGTTGGCGAACAAGGGCGCGAAGCAGGCGATGCAGGACGATCCGCATCTGGCGAATGGATTGAACGTCTTTGAGGGCGCCATCGCGCACGAGGCGGTGGCGAAGGATTTGGGCACGGCGTGGAAAAGGCCGGGCTGGTTGGGGTAGGTGCGATTGTTGGCCCCAAGCGGACCTTAAGCGCCTGTGTTCACCTTGCGGATCGACAAGACGTTGAAGAGGCCAGCGTGGGCTATTCGCAGGCAGAACTGGAAGACATTCAGGAGCGATGGAGGCTGCGCTTTCCTCCCGACCTGATTGAACTCATGCGCACCCAGCGCCCGCTGCTCCATTCCTTCGACTGGTTCAAAACCGACCCAGCCGAAATCAAGCGGATACTTGATTGGCCATTCGAAGGGTTTTTGTTCGACGTGAGAGAGGCCGACTTGTGGTGGCCCGAATGGGGGCAGAAACCAGCGTCGTTGTTTGATCAAGGCTCGAGGTTAGCGGAAGTTTTCGCCCAGGTGCCGAAGCTCATTCCGCTGGACAGTCACCGCTATCTGCCGGAGACGCCGACAGAGCGCGGCAACCCTGTCTTCTCGGTGTACCAGTCTGACGTCATCTACTACGGCGCTGACCTTGCTGACTGGCTCGTCCGCGAACGCGGAGGAAGCGGCAGACCAATCGACCCGGACAAACCGCCAAAAGAAATTCCATTCTGGTCGGAAACCGTGCGTCGAAACGTATAACAGCTTCCGGCGAAATGCGGCCTTTCGTCATTCCGGACGCGACGAAGTTGCGATCCGAAACCTAGGGGATCGTCGGGCGCAACGCCCGCCTCTGGGTTCCGGGTTCCGCCTGCGGCGGCCCCGGAATGACGGTAGGCAAGCACATCGTGCGCTCACTCCCCCGCTCGCGCGGGCGTGATGGAGATGGACGCCGGCGCTTCGCCTTCGGGCGGGGCTGTCCATGTCACGATCACAGTGCGCGCGCGCGTTCCGATCTCGGCGGCGGCATTCATGACGCTCTCGCGCAGTTCCAAGTCCACGCGCCCGGGCGCGCTGGAGAGGATGCGATAGTCAAGAACGTCTCCAATCATGAACGTGCGATGGCCTTCGGCCGGGTTTTCGTAGAATGAGATATAAGTGCGCAAGCCGTTCATGGCCGGATCGCCGCCAGCGATGCCAAATAGATGCACGCCGAGCGCGCCCTGGTTCGCGATGTCATCGACCCGCACCACGGAGGCCGCCCAGTCGATCGTGTCGCTCGCTTCTTCCGGCGCATGCACGACGGGCGCGCCGGACGCTGTGAGGGGCACGGCAGCCGCTTGCGACTGCGCGGTTTGCGCGGCGGGTGCTTGCAAGCATCCGGCGGTCAAGGCGGCCAGGGCGAGCAAGGCGATGGCGGTTTTGCGTTCGCGCATTTCAAGCCTCTTTTCGTGCGTCAGCTTAGCGGATGGCGCCGGCGGCGAACAGCGGCGCTACGCCCGCCGCGCCGTTCTGCCCACGACCATGAAATCACCCCGGTCTCGGATGATTGCGGCGCCGACTTCGCCACAATTGGTGCGCCAATGGTTCACGCGCGCCTTGCACTTCGCCGTGCGAGGCGGCTTAGTAAATGCAAACAAGGGGGGCGAGATGAAGCGGCTTAAGACCACATTGGCGGCGATGGCGTTGGCGGGCGGGCTGGCGTTCGGAAACGCGCCAGCTGCTGCGCAGAGCTTCGATCCCGGCGATCAAGCGCAAGACCGGTATGTGCAAGGCAATCTCCTGTTCCTCACCTATCACGAAGTCGGCCATTTGCTGATGGACCTCCTGCTGGAGATGGATCAGCACCAGGATCGTCTTGGTGCGGAGGAAACAGCCGACGATATCTCGACGTGGCTGATGTTGCCGGACCCCGACGAGCCAGACCAGGACGAGGAAATTCTCGCCGCCATGCAAGGCTGGCTCGACAGCTCGGACGCGCAAGAGGCGCCCTCGCAAAGTCCGCACTATCCCGATGACGCCACGCGCGCGGCGCGGATCGCCTGCTATCTCTACGGATCGAATCCCGGCCGTTACGCGGACCTTGGGCGCGCGTTCAGGAATTCCGTCGCGTCCGCGAATTGTTCGGAAGAGTATGAGGCGCTGGACGCCGATCTCGAGGATTGGTTCGGGGATAGTCTTATCCCGCCCGCTGATCCGAACGGCGGTCAAATCCATGTGCATTACGAGACCGCGCCGGCGAATCTGAGCGCGGCGCAGGCTTATCTGGCGGAGACGGGCATACTCGAAGACGCCGCCGAGGACATTTCGCAGTTCGTGCATCTGCCAAGCGATGTGACGCTCGTGGCGCGACGGTGCGGCGCGGGGGGCGCGGAGTTCCGCTACAGCCCGTCGGCGCGGCAGATCACAGCGTGTTATGAAGCGGTCGCCTGGTTCATGGGCGATGCGCCCGATGAGGTCAGCGAACGCGCGCAAGCGGGCGGAGATGATCTGGGCTCTGGCGGCGCGCGCGTCGTGCGGCGGCCCCGGCAGCCAACGCGGCCGCGGGGTCGATGACTTAGTTGGCCGGCAGATCAGCGCGGCGGCGGACCTCGTTTATCGGGTCAACGCCCGGGATGCGGGCGCACACGTCGCGGCGGGCGCTGTTCCACTCCGCGCGCAGCAATTGATCGGACCCGATCTCGGTTTCGGTGAAACGACGCCCCTGCGCGCCAAGTAAGGTCGTGCAGGCGTCGGCCGCCAAGTCCGCCCATGATTGGTTCAGCCGGCGCACGTTCAGAATGGTCACAAATCCATCCTCGCTGATTGCGGCGAGCCTTTGGGCGTCTGGCGAGAAGGCGACGCCGAACACCGCGCCGCCCAAATCGTCGAACGTGGCCAGCAGGCGCCCATCCCGGGCATCCCAGATTCTCGCCGCGCCATCTTCACTCGCCGTGGCGATGCGCGCGCCATCGGGTGAAAATGCGCCGCTGTACACCGCGCCCTCGTGGCCGCGCAGCGTGACACGCGCGCTCTGGCTGCGCACGTCCCACAGAATGGCGAGCCCGTCATCGCTCGAGGTTAGAATCGTTTGGCCGTTGGGCGAAAAGACCGCGCCGCCGACGCCAAGGCGATGTTGTTCGAGAGAGGATATCTCGGCGCCGGTCGCCGCGTCCCAAATCCTCGCGGTCATGTCTTCGCCGCTGGTGACAATGAAGCGGCCGTCGGGGGAAAAGGCGGCGCTGCGCACGATATCCGTGTGTCCGCGCAGGGTACGAAGCGGCCGGCCGCTTTCGGCGTCCCAGATTTGGGCGCGACCATCCTGGCGCGCGGTGACGATGCGGGCGCCATCCGGGGAGAGGCTCGCGACGGACACTTGGTTCGCGTCATCGCCAAGCGTGCGCAGCATGCGGCGGGTTTGCGTATCCCAGAGGCGCGCGCGTCCATCTGCGCCCGCCGTGAGCATGCGGCGCCCGTCCGCGGAGAAGACGAGCGCGCTTGTTCCGCCTGGATGGGCGAGGATCGGTCGACCTGGCGCGAGCGTGCGCGCATCCCACAATCGCACCGCGCCACTTGCATCGGCGGCGGCGAGGCGCGCGCCGTCTGGCGAGAACTCGACGCTCGATCCGTTCTGTCCGTATAAGGATAATCTAGCGGTCGCGCCCATGCCTTGCGTTGACCAGAGCCGGGCGCTTCCATCCTCGCCGGCGGTAAGCAAAGTTTCGCCACTGCGGGACACGTCAAGCGCGGTCACCGCGCCGGCATGACCACGCAGGACGGCGATCGGCGCGCCGCCGCGCGCGTCCCATAGGCGCGCGGCGCCATCCTCTCCCGTCGTGATGACGCGGGCGCCGTCGCGCGTGAAAATCGCGCGGGTGACGACATTGGCGTGTCCGGCGAGCGTCGCGAGCGGGCGTCCATCGCGCGCGCGCCACAAGCGCGCGGTACGATCGACGCTGGCGGTGGCGATCGTGCGACCGTCCGGGGCGAACGCCGCATCGAACACTTCAAGCGCGTGGCCGCGCAGCGTGGCGAGGCGGCGCCCGCTTGGAATCGCCCAAACAATTGCGATGCGATCGGCGCCGGCGGTGACGAGCCGTGCGCTGTCCGGCGAAAACGCCGCCCGGTAGACGGCGTCGCGATGGCCAGCCAAGCGCCGCACGCGTGCGCCGGTGCGCGCATCGCAGATGACCACGTCACCGTCGCCGCGCGCGGCCGCGATCCAGCGCCCGTTCGGCGAGACGGCCGCGTGCCAGATCTCCGTGTCGCCGCCGGGAATGGTGAAGACGGCGGCGGGGCGGCTAATGTCCCAGATGCGAATTGAATTGTCTTCGCCAAGACTCATGACGCGCTGAGCGCCGGGCAGGAAGCTCAGGGCGACGACGCCGCTGTGACCGCGCAGGACCGCGCTTTCTCGTGCGTCGGATGTGGTCCAGATTCGGATGGTTCCATCCTCACCGGCGCTGGCCAGACGTGCGCCATCCGCGGAATAGGCGAGCCTTGTGACGGGGCCCGCATGGCTGCGCAGCGCTAAGACAAGATTTGCGTCGGCAATTCGCCAGATCCTTACAACGCCATCTTGGCCCGCAGTCGCGGCGTGTGCGCCATCTGGCGACAGGGTTGCGTCCGCGACCGCGCCGTCATGGGCAAGCGGGGGCAGGCTTTCTCCGGCCGTGTGCATGATCGCGCCGAGCGCGGCGCGGTAGAGCGGCTCATTCTGCGGTGCGAGACGAAATCCAGCGATGGCGTAGCGCGCGGCAGCCAAAGTCTCCCCCTGCTCAAGCCTTTGCCAGGCGCGCTCGGCGAAGAAGCGGCTGAGCGCGAGGTGGGCCGATTGCGCATTCAGCGCGGCCACAACAAGCAAGGTGGCGAAGACGGCGGTGAGGATGCTCAGAACGGTCATGCGCGTGCGCTGGCGGCGCTCAGCGCGGCGGCGATCGCGCCCCCACAGATCATCGAAATTGACGCGCAGCATGCCAGCCGCGAGGCGCGCGCAGACGCGCTCACGGCCGTCCCGCCGCAAATCGATGCCGACCGGCTCGATGGGCATGGCGGCCGGATTGTTCGGATCGTACGAGACGCGCAGCGCGGGCGGAAAACACTCGCGGCTTGGGTCGGCCGCGTTGGGTTCTCCATCGACGATGACCGCGAACACCTGGCCGCGCGGCGCGGCGGCGCGGAAGTGTTCTATCTCCGCCTGAACCCATTTGGAGTTGGCTGAACTCGGCGAGCAGACAACGATGAGGTTGTGCGAGTCCTCGATCGCGCCGCGCACGAGGGCGCCGATGTCGGCGGCGGCGGCCATATCCTCATCGTCACGGAAGAATTTGCCAAGGCGGCGCGCGGGGCCGAGGTCGGCGGGCACGCCCTCGGGCACGCGGTAATTTTCCAGCCAGCGATGAAGGCGATCGCCCCAGACCTTGTCCTTCCAGGAATAGGAGATGAAGGCGCGATAGCGGGCCTCGCCTTCCATCTCGCCAAACCCCCGCGCCGCCCCCTCGCGGCGGCGGAGCATTCTGCGCGCTGCCCTCGGCGGGCGGCAAGCGCGCTATCGCACTTGGTGATTTCAGGCCAGCCATGAGATTATTCGCTCATGCCGATGACGCCCGACCGTGTGCGAAAACTTGCTCTGGGTCTCGAGAACGCGCGCGAAGCGCCGCACATGGAGCGCGTCGCATTTCGCACGCCGCGCCGCATCTTCGCGACGATGGCGGGCGATGGCGCGGACGTGAATCTCATGTTCGACGCCGATCTTCAGGCCCATTATTGCGCGATGGCGCCTGAAGCGTTTGCGCCTGTTCCAGGCGGCTGGGGCAAAATGGGCGCAACGCGCTGCGATCTCACAAGCGTTGATGAAGCGACGTTCCGCTCGGCGCTTGCGGCGGCGCATGCACGCGCGAACGCGCCGCTCCCCAAGAGAAAATCCAAGAAGTAGTAAGGGTAGCGGTTAGGGCGTTGCACCGAGCACGAGGCTGTCGAGCGCTGGCGCGAGGGCTTCATACTCCGCCTGACTCAGAGCGAAGGCCCAGGCGCCGGCGCGGGCGTTGACGGCGTCCGCCGTGGTTTGCGCCGGGCCGGCGGCGCCCTGCGCCGTCAAACGCATCCAGATGCGATTTTCGTGCGACACGAATTCGGCATTCAATTGCGCGCCGGATGCCGTCGTCGCCGTGAGGCGCGCGGCAGGCGGGCCGGCGATCGCGGCCGCTGGCAGCACATCGATGGGCTGGAGGCGGGTGAGGCGCGAGGCCGTCGTGCTTAATGTCGCCGTTGAAATCGGCGTGCGGCCGCTCGCGGGACCCGCGAACGCGAAATCGCCGTCACCATCCGCACGTTCAAGCACATAAGCGGGGCCAGTTGGGGGCGTAATCGCCACACGGCGCAGTTCGCGCGCTTCAAGCGCGAGCGGCGTCAAATCAAGCCAAGTCGCCGCGTCACGCAGGGGCGGCAAATCCCCGCGCACGGCCCAGACCTGATTTTCATTGGGCCGGCGCGCATAGATGGCGTCGCGCGTAACGCCGAGGATGAGATTGACGATGAAGCCGCCCTCGGCGTTTTCGATTTGCACCAGAATGCCGGCGCCGGCCTGAGTGGGGTCGTCCACGCCCAAGCGCTCATGCTGGGCGGGATCGGCCGTCATACGGCGCACATAAGCTAGACCACGCAGGCCATCGGACAATTCGGCGAGGCGGCGCGCTTGCACGGGAAAATCGCCGCGATCGGTCATCGCCCAGCCCTGCGCGGTGCGGGCGATGCGGTAATTGGCGTCGCGGCTGACGATGCGGATGGTGCGCGCGTCGGCGAACTGGCGCGCAAGATCGGGCAGGACGCGGCCGACGACGCGGTCGGGCGCGGCCAGGCGCGCCTCGACGCCCAAGGTGACGGCGGCGATGAAGAGGCTCGCGGCGGCGGCGATGATGAACGTGAACGCGCGCTTGCGGCGGCGCTCGGCGGCGGGGCTGGGCGGATGCATCATCGGCTCACCTGCCCAC
Source organism: uncultured Alphaproteobacteria bacterium (assembly GCA_902826335.1). GTDB lineage: Bacteria > Pseudomonadota > Alphaproteobacteria > Caulobacterales > Aquidulcibacteraceae > CADEEL01. The sequence continues at coordinate 19,697 of CADEEL010000017.1, read as the reverse complement.
GACGCTGGCGGCGCCAAAAGAAGAAGATGCCGCCGCCGGCGACGAGGAGCGGCGGCAGCCACAGATTGAAGAACATCGTCCAGCCTTCGAGGCGTTCAACATCGGCGCGCAGATTACGCCCGACGGCGCGCAACTGGCCGCGCACATCGGCAAGATTGGCGCGGAAGCGATCCATCTCGGCGCGCTCTTCTCGGGTGAGCTCAGCGCCCAGATTTCCGGCGAAGTAGCCAGAGCCCTGGCCGCGCGATTGCAGCGCCTGCAGGCGGGCCTCGGTCTGGCGCATTTGGCCCTGCAATTCGTTTTGGCGCTGCTGGATGCGCTGCTGGGCGCGCGCCTCCATGCGATCAAGCACGTCCATGCGCCGCAGGCTCGGCGCGCGCGAGCGCAGCGAAACAAGCGCATCGGAGCCGGCGAGCACATCGAGCGCGTTCAATGCAAAGGCGCCGTTATCGCCGAACGAGGCGCCGCCCTGGGGCTGAACGTAGAGATCGTCAGCGAGGAAATCGCTGTCAGCCACGATGACGATCTGCGCGGGGCGCTGCGAGCGCGTGAGACGCGCGCCGGGGACAGCCGCGCCTTCCGGCGCGCCGTTTGGATAGGCCGTCGTCAAGGTTCCCGAGAGGCGCACGGCGACAGGCTCGCTGCGGTTCTGCGAGGCCCAGCCTTGCAGAAGTTCAATCGGGTTGGGGCGAGACATCGCCATCTCAGCGGGGATGCGCATGGTTTCGCCCGTGGTGCGGGCGAGCGTGCGCGCCGTGAGGCCTTCGCGTTCGCTGATCGTGAGCACGCCGGCGGTGGCGAAATTGATGCCGCGCTGCAGCCAGGCGGTCATCAAATCCTCGCGGTCAAGCCGTTCGGCCTCGACGCGGAAGAACATGGGCTGGGGAATGGCGCGTTGCTGGCCGGATGCGTCCTGCGCCTGAATTTCCAGCGCGCCGCCCAGATCGAGGACGATGTCGGGGCTGAGGGCGACACCCCAGCGCGCGAGCAGCGGCTCAAGCGTGGAGGCGGGCGCAGCCGCGCCCGCGCCCGTCATCGGATTGAAGCTTTGCTGCAGCGCCATCATCGAGGCGGGATCGAGCGCGATGAAGGCGCGCCCGCGCGACAGCATGAATTGATCGATGGCGTACAACTGCGCGGGCTGAAGCGGATAGGGGTGCAGAATGGCCAGCACGTCCACGTCGGCGGGGATGGAGGTAAAGCTCGGATCCAGCGCCACGACATCGAGCAGGCGGCCCATTTCCAGCGCGAATTGCGATTGGCCCTGGCCCATGGCGGCTTGCGCCTGCGCCAGAGCGGGATCGAGCGGCAAAGACGTGATGAGGCCTATGCGCGGCAGATCGGGGTTCTGCAATTCGTAGACGAGGCGCGTCACCTCATATTCGAGGAAGGGCTCACGATCGGGCGAAAAGAAGGGAATGGCGCGGCGATCGTCGATGGCGTTGGCGCCGGCCAAGCCGAAATAAATCGGATCGGCGCCCTGTTGGATGGGCACCGGCTGAACGCCCGCTTCGACCGCCTGGTCCTCGGCTTCGGTGAAGGCGCGCGGATCGCGCTCAACAATGCGCAAGCGGCCGTTCGAGCGGCCGGCATAGGCGGCGAGCAATTCGCGCACGCGCGCGCCATAGGCCTGCACAACCGGAAAGCGCGCGGCGGCCTCGCGTGAATAGAAGAACGTGAGCTCAAGCGGTTCTTCCAATTCGCGCAGCACTTGGGCCGTGCCGGGCGAAAGGGAATAGAGGTGGTGCTCCGTCAAATCGAGGCGCGCGAAGCGCAGCCAGGAATTGGCGATCAGATTGGTCGCGATGAAGAGCGTGGTGATGCACGCGGCGACGATGAGGGCGAAACGACGGCCGTTCATATCAACCGCCCCGCCGTGCATCGATGGCCAGCCATGTGTAGCCGAGAAACAGAATGGCCAGAGACCCGAAATAATAGATCGAGCGCAGTTCGATCACACCGCGCTGGGCGGCGTCGAAATGATGCAGGATCGAAAAGCGCGTGAGCGCTTCGGCGACGGCGCCGCCGACAAAGGGCGTGGCGAAATCGCTGACCATGGGCAGGCCGAGCGCCGTGAGCAGAAACGCGGCGAGTACGGCCAGCACGAAGGCGACGACTTGGCTTGGCGTCAATGCGCTCATGGCCGAGCCGATGGCGATGTACGCGCCGGCCATCAGTAAGCTGGCGATGTAGCCCGTGAGGATGGCGGCGTTGTCTGGATCGCCCAGGAGATTGACGGTGATCCAGAGCGGCGTCGTCAGGGCGAGGGCGATGGCCGCGATGGTCCAGGCGGCGAGAAATTTGCCGGCAACGAGCGCCCAGGTGGGCGCGGGCAAGGTGAGCAACAATTCAAGCGCGCCGGAGCGCGCCTCCTCCGACCATAGGCGCATGGCGACGGCTGGCAAGAACACCATGAACAGCCAGGGATGAAAGGCGAAAAAGCCCGAGAGGTCGGCGCGCCGCTCGGCGAAAAAGCCGCCGACCTGAAAGGTGAAGAGGCCGATGGCGAACAGAAACACGGCGACAAAGACATAGGCGGTCGGCGTTGTCGCGTAGCTCAGGATTTCGCGGCGATAGACGGCGAGAAGGCTTCTCATTGCACCGTCTCCGCGCCGCCGGTGAGGGCGCGGAAGGCGCCTTCGAGCCCATCGGCGTGGCCCTCGGCCAGCTTGGCGGGCGGCGCATCGGCGACGATGCGGCCTTCGTGAATGACAATCGCGCGCGTGCACACGGCGGCGACTTCCTCCAACGAATGGGTGGACAGCAGAAGTCCGCGTTCCTTGCCGAGGCGCCGAATGAGATCGCGCACGGCTTGGCGCTGGTTGGGATCGAGCCCGTCGGTCGGCTCGTCCAGCACCAAGAGAAGCGGATCGTGCAGCAAAGCCGCCGCAAGCCCGACGCGGCGGCGATAGCCCTTGGAGAGCGTTTCGATCGTGCGCTCGATGCTATCGCCCAGGCGGGCGTCCTGCGCGGCTCGGGATACGGCGTGGCGGGCCGCATCCTTCGGCATGCCGCGCGCCTCGGCTATGAAGCGCAGAAACGTCCATGGCGTCATCTCGCCATAGAGCGGGGCGCCCTCCGGCAAATAACCGACGCGATGCTGGGCGCGGGCGCGATCCTCGGCGACGTCAATGTTGAAGACGCGCACGCGGCCGGCGTCGGGCTCGAGATAGCCAGCGATCATGCGCATGGTCGTCGTTTTGCCCGCGCCGTTGGGGCCGAGAAAGCCGACCACTTCGCCGACATCCACGGCGAAGGAAATGTCATCCACGGCCGCGCGGCGACCGAAGCTCTTGGATAGGCCGTCGACTTCAAGAAGCATGTGAGCTGGAGAATCCCCGCCGTTTGGGTCGGGACTTCTAGGCCGGACTTTCGCAAAACGGAAGCGGCGCCGCCACGATGCGCGCGCGATTGGCGCGTCGCCGGTTGAACAAATCGGCGCGGCGTGATTCGATCAGCGGCGCTGGACGCTGAAGGCAATCAATGACGCCACGCCGGAACCCTGCGTTGTCGCACCCGCCAACAACAAAAAGCCCGCGCTATTGGCGGGCCATTGAACTCTGCGGAACTTGGGAAATCAGCGGGACTTGGAGGGTAGGTGTTCCGGCCAGGCGAAAGTGGCACGAAGCCCAGGGGGCTGGGGGGGCTGATGGATACTGAGCGTCGCCGCCGTTCTCCGCCCGACCGGAACGAGATCAAAATCACTCGCGTTTGGGGCGAAGGCAAGCGGATAATGTGTCCAAGGCGCCTCATGGCGGGAAATTAATCTTACTTATCCGCAACGCATTGAAACTAAAGGATAAAAGATGAAAGAAGCGGGAGGCGCCAGCGAAGATCATCTGGGGATATTTTTTCGCCGCCCGGAGCTTGATCGCATCCTGGCGGTCTATGGGCGGATGGTGGCGGCGGGTGAATGGCGGGACTATGCCATTGATTCCTTGAAGGATCGGGCGGTTTTCAGCGTGTTTCGGCGCAGCAGCGAATCGCCTCTCTACCGAATCGAGAAAAGGCCGGCGCTGGCGCGGCGACAGGGCGCGTTCTCCATCGTGGCGCAGGGCGGGCTGGTGCTGAGGCGCGGGGCGGAGCTTGGGGCGGTGCTCAGCCTCTTCGACAAGCAGATCGTGCGGCTGGTCGCCGCCAACTGACGCAAAAGCGCCCCAGCCTTGCGGCCGGGGCGCTCTGACTTAGGACGGCTGTTTCGTCAGTCTCTCGGCGAGATGATCGAGAGAATGAAGCGGAACAGGTTGATGAAGGTGATGTAGAGATTGAGCGCACCCATGGTCGTGGCGACCGACAAGGCGCGGGCTTCGCCGCCAAGCTGATAATACATGTATTTCAGCTGCTGGGTTTCCCAGGCGGTGATCGCTGAAAAGAGCAGCACGCCGATGATGCTGATGATGAAGGAGAAATTGGAGATCGGCGCGCCCGTGAAGGCGGCGACGCCGAAATTGACCAAGGACGCCAGGACGAGGCCCCACACGCCCATAATGAGGAAAGTGCCCCAGCCCGAAAGGTCACGTTTGGTGGTGTAGCCCCAGAGCGAGAGGCCGCCGAAGGTCAAGGCCGTGATCAGGAACGCCTTGACGATGTCCATGACTCCGCTGGGCGCGGCGGCGTAGTACATCAAGGTCGCGCCCAGGCCGATGCCGATCAGGCTGACGATGGACCAATAGAGCAGGTTCGCCCCCGTCGGAGAGGGATTGCGCATCGCGAACATGGAAATGATCATCAAGGCCAGCGGCCCAAACATGACCACGAACACCATCGGCGTCTCAAAGAAGAAGTGCCGCAGCGGCTCAATGGTGATCGAGGCGTAGGCCAAGGCCGCGGACAGGGCCAAGCCCAACGCCATCTTGTTGTAGATGCCCAGCATGAAGCTGCGCAGGCCGGCGTCGACCGCCATATCGGCCCGGCCGGCGGGAATAGAGCCGGCCCTGTATTGGTCGCTCATGTAATCCTCCAGATCGCGCGCGAAGCGAAGCGCGCCATGGGCGCAATATGGCGGTTCGGCGGGCCTCGAACAAGCGTTCCGGAGGCGTGGGGTGGCGGGCGCACGCTTGTGTGTTGGCCCGGCGCGCGCTAGCGCCTCATTCGCGCCGCGCGCGCGGCGCAGGATTGCGCGCGCAAGGAGCCAGGGTGGGCGACGACACCGATCCGAGACCTGAAACCGGGCCAGCGCCTGGCGAGGCAGGCGCCGCGCAGCCGGCGAGTGCGGCCGGCCCCCCGGTTGACGAGCCCGAGGCGGCGCCGAGCTTCGGCGCGCGCGTCAGCGCGTTCCTGGAAACCGCGCGGATCATCATTGTTCCCATCGCGATGATGATCGCGGTGGCGGTGTTTTCATTCGCTGTGGTGATGTGGGAGGGCGTGCGCCGCTGGCGCGCGCCGCGCAATTTCCGCGAGGCGGCGGTGTGGGCGGGCTGGAGCACGGCCGGCTTTGTCGCGATCGTGGCCGCGTTCGCGATTTTCGTCACCTGGGGCATGCCGACCGCCGACGATGTGTGGGAGGCGCGGCAGGGCCAAAGCATCACGTTTGTCGATCGGGAAGGCAATGTGCTGCTGATCGAAGGCGCGCAGAACGCCCGGCCGGTCGAACTCGCTTCGCTGCCGGCCTATGTGCCGCAAGCCTTCATCGCGATCGAGGATCGGCGCTTCTACCAGCATATGGGGGTCGATGTCGGCGGCCTCTTGCGCGCGACGTTCTCCAATGTGCGGGCGGGACGCGTGGTGCAGGGCGGCTCGACGATCACGCAGCAGCTGGCCAAAAACCTCTTCCTCACCAATGAGCGAACCTGGCGGCGCAAGCTGCAGGAAATCGTGCTGGCGTTTTGGCTGGAAAACCGATTCACCAAGGACCAGATCCTCGCGCTTTATTTGTCGCGCGTTTATTTCGGGGCCAGCGCGTACGGGATTGAAGCGGCCGCGCAGCGCTATTTCGACCGGCCGGCGCGGGAGCTGACGCTCGCCCAGGCGGCGCTGCTGGCCGGACTTGTGAAGGCGCCCTCAAGGCTTAATCCGGCCCAGCAGGAAGCCGGCGCGCGGCGGCGCGCAGTGACGGTGCTGGGCGAGATGTTATCGCTGCGCATGATCACGCGCGCGCAATATGACGCCGCACTGCGTGAGCCGCTGCTGATCAGCCGGGAGAATCCGGCCGGCAATCTGGGTTATTTCCGGGACTATATTGATCCGCTGCTGAACCAGGTCATCGGCGATCAACGCGACGATTTCATCGTGGAGACGTCGCTCGATCTGATCGCGCAGCGCGCTGGGGAACGCGCGATGGACCGGATCATCGCCGAGGAAGGCGAGCGGCTGCGCTTCAGCCAGGGCGCGCTGGTGGCGATGGATGCGGATGGGGGCGTGCGCGCCATGATCGGCGGGCGCGCCTATGGCCGCAACGCGGGGCAAAGCGAATTCAATCGCGTGACGCAGGCGCGCCGACAGCCTGGTTCGGCGTTCAAATTCTTCATTTATCTGGCGGCGATGGAGTCCGGGTTCACGCCGTGGACGGTGCGTACGGATGGGCCGGTCACATTCGGGGATTGGTCGCCGCGCAATTATTCCGGCGGTTATGCCGGCCCCGTGGAATTGACCAGCGCGTTCGCGCGCTCGCTCAATATGGTGGCGATCATCATTGCGCATGAAGTGGGGATGCAGCGTGTGATCGACGTGGCGCGGCGCCTCGGCATTCGCACGCCGCTGCATAATTATCATTCGCTGTCGCTCGGCGCCCAGGAAGTGACGTTGCTCGACCTCACGGCGTCCTATGGCGCGATGGCGGCGGAGGGTTTCCGCGTCGAGCCGCACGGCGTGGTGCGCATTCGGCGCGCCAACAACGAGACGGTGTGGCGCTGGCGCCCGCAGCGGCGAGAGCGCGTGATTGAAGATCGCCCGCGGCGCTATATGAACCTCATCATGTCACGCGTGGTGGAGGCGGGCACCGGTACGTTGGCGCGCATCCCCGGGCGGGCGATCGGCGGCAAGACCGGAACGGCGAACGATTATCGCGATGCGTGGTTCATCGGGTTCACGCCGGGCATGGTGGCGGGCGTGTGGGTCGGCAATGACGATCACCGCCTGCAGATGAACCGCGTCACCGGCGGGGTGATCCCCGCGCGCATCTGGCATGATTTCATGGTGGTGGCGCTGCGGCGTTTGCCGGCGCAGCCGCTGCAAATGCCCGGCGCGGACGATTACGGCCTTGGCCCGGCGGCGGATGTGATCGCGCAAGGCGTCGATCGCGGCGGGGCGGTGGTCGGTGCGCCGCTTGGCCCTTCCGCCGCCGGCACGGTTCCCAATCCGCCGGATGCGGGCGATCGTTCGCTGGATTTTGGGCCCGAGGGCTGAAGCTATTTACGCTTCGCGCCCAATGGCGTGAAGCGTGGCGCCATGTTCGTGCAGCCAGGCGCGGCCTTCGCGCCAGCGCGGCGCGCATTTGGCGACCAGCGCCCAGAAGCGGCGCGAATGGTTCATCTCACGGATGTGCGCGGTTTCGTGCGCGGCGAGATAGTCCAGTACGAAGGCAGGCGCGAAAATGAGCCGCCAGGAGAAAGCGAGCGCGCCATCCTCGGCGCACGAACCCCAGCGCGAGCGCGTCTCTTTCACCTGAATCGACTTTGCGCGCACGCCAAGCGTTTGCGCATGCGCATCGACACGGGCTGTAAGATCGGCGCGCGCCTGCGCGGCGAGAAAGCGTTTGACGCGCGCGGGAAACAAGGCCGGGTCGGATGTCTGCACAATCAAGCGGCCAGGCCAGGCGCCCAATTCGAAGCGCGGCGCGCGCCTGCCATTCTCCAAGATCAACAGATGGGGCGCGCCCCGGATCGGCACGATCGCGCCCGGCGCGAATGGCTGCGTGGTGGGCAGGCGCGCCAATTCCGCCTCGATCCAGCCGGCGCGTTCGGCGGCGAAATTAAGCGCGCGCTTGACTTGGCGTTCGCTCGGCGCGGTGGCGACAGCCTCGCCGCGCGCGGCGTCAATGCGCACCGAAACGCGCCGGGCGCGCGGATTGACGGCGAGTTTGAGCTTGAGGCGGCGTCCATCCCGCAGTTGGATTTCAGCGGGCCGCGTTGTCGTGCCCATGCCGCGTCACCTCGCTAGGCTTGTGACTTCACACGCTGCGCCGCGCGGCGCCGGCGAATGAACGATTTCAAGCGCGGGTAAATTTCCGTGCGAAACTTCTTGCCGTTGAACACGCCGTAGTGACCCACGCCCGGCTGAACATAATCCTCGCGGAGCGAGTCTGGAATGGCGTTGCACAGATCGTGCGCGGCCTGCGTCTGGCCAATCCCCGAAATATCATCCAGTTCGCCCTCGATGGTCATCAGCGCGGTGGCGCGGATGGCGCTGGGGCGTACTTCGCGGTCACGCCAGCGCATCAGGCCACGTGGGAGTTTGTGTTCCTGGAACACGTCACGGATCGTCTGCAGATAGAATTCCTCGGTGAGATCGCAGACCGAGAGGTATTCATCGTAGAATTCGCGGTGGCGCGCGGCGGAATCGCCGTCGCCTTTGACTAGATTCGAGAAATAGTCGCCGTGCGCATCCAGATGGCGTTCGAGGTTCATGCCCAGGAAGCTGGCGAGCTGGACGAAGCCCGGATAGACGCGGCGGAAGACGCCGGGATAAAGCGCCGGCACGGTATGAATCATATTGCGCTCAAACCAGGCGAACGGGCGCTCCTCGGCCAGCTTATTCGGCGTCGTGGGTGATTTGCGCGCGTCGATGGGCGAGCCCATGAAGGTCATGCTCGCGGGCGTGGCTGGATCATTCTCTTCGGACATGAGCGAGACGGCGGCGAGCACGGCGGGGCCCGGCTGGCACACCGCGACGACATGTGCGCCCGGGCCGATGCGGCGCAGCATGCGCATGATCTGATCGACATAGTCTTCAAGGTCGAACCTGCCGGTGAAGATCGGCGCCATGCGCGCGTCAGTCCAATCGGTGATGTAGACCTCATGATCCGGCAAAAAGGCCTCGACGGTGCCGCGCAGCAACGTCGCGTAATGGCCGCTCATCGGGGCCACGAGCAGAACTTTTGGATCGCGATTGGGCTCGCCGCGCGCGCGCTCCAGCGCCGCTTCGTCACGCTCGAAATGTAGGAGCGTGCACCAATTGCCGTGGAACACCGGCTTGGCCCGGACCGCGACAGGCGCGCCGTTCACGGCCGTCCAGGGCAGGTTCCATTCAGGCTTGCGATAGCGGCGCGTGACCGTTTCGAACACGTCGGCGGCGGCGGCCGCGTTGCGGCCGATATTCGTGCTTGAAACCGGGTTGAACGGGAGCCGCAGCATCGCGCCGTTGAACAGGGCGGCGGCCCGCAGCGGCGATACGGCCAGGTGATTGAGTTCGTAGAGCGAATACAGCATCGGCCCACCTATGCTGCAACGCAGCACAGAAAATGTAGAATAGGTTACAAGAGCTTGCCAGCGGCTTAACGGTTTGGCTCGTCGCGGCGGGGCTCTGCGCGGGATACGCGCCCGTACTGTGCCCCCTAGGCCACGCCCGCCCCGCTCCCCTCGGTCTGGGCGATGCAAATTTTCCAAATGCTCTTGCACCCCTCGTTATTGCGAGTTATTCGCAACTGAGAGGAGTTTGCAGATGATTTGCAAAAGCGTTCGCGGGAGCGTGCTTTGGGCTACGGCCACGGCGACGGCGTTCGTTTGTCTGCCGGCCGCGGCCGCCGCCCAGGAGGCGCCGCTTGCGGGCGACGAGATCATGGTCATCGGCGAACGGGCCAATCTGCTGCACATCGCGGGCGCCGGCTCGACCATCGAAGCCGAGGATCTCGAACGCGCGCGCGTGCTCAGCGTGAACGAGGCGCTGCGGCAGGCGCCGGGCGTCTATCCGCGCGACGAGGAAGGGCTCGGCCTTCGGCCCAATATCGGCGTGCGCGGGCTTAATCCGACGCGCTCTTCAAAGGTGCTGTTGCTGGAGGACGGCGTGCCGGTGGCCTACGCGCCTTATGGGGACAACGCCACCTATTCACACCCGCCGATCCGGCGCTTCAAGCGGATCGAAATTCTGCGCGGGGCGAGCCAGATCCGGTTCGGGCCGCACACGGTGGGCGGCGTCATCAATTACATCACGCCGCCTGCGCCGGAAGCGTTCGAGGGCGAGGTGATGGCGGCGCTTGGCGCGCGCGGCTATGGAGAGTTCGACGCTTCACTCGGCGGGCAGGTGGCCGGCACGCGCCTGCTTGCACACGGAAATTACACGCAGTTCGATGGCGTGCGCGACAATACAAACCTGCAATTTGACGATCTTTATTTCAAAGCGGAGCGCACGCTTGCGCCCGGCCATGAACTCACGGTGCGCGTAGGGCGCGCGCGCGAAAACAGCCAACTCACTTATTCCGGCCTTACGCAAGGCGAGTTCGATGCCGATCCGTACGGCAATCCATTCGCCAATGATCGCTTCGACAGCGAACGCTCCACGGGCTCGATCACGCATGGCTGGCGCGTCAGCGATTCTGTGGACCTGACGACGACGCTCTATGCGCTCTATTTCACGCGGGATTGGTGGCGCCAATCATCCAATTCCGGACAAAGACCCAACGATTCCTCCGACGCGGCGTGCGGCGGCATGGCCAATCTCAACACGACGTGCGGCATCGAAGGACGGCTGCGCGAATACCACCATTATGGCGTGGATGCGCGCTTGGCGTGGGAAACCACAATTCTTTCCATTCCAACCGAGATTCAGGCTGGCGTGCGCTGGCATACGGAGCGGCAAAACAGGCTGCAGGTGAACGCCGATACGCCGTTTGCGCGTACGCCGGGCGTTTCGACCAATGGGGGGATCGTGGAAAGCAATCTGCGCTATGCGGATGCGCTTTCTGCCTTCGCGATGGGCGCAATCGAACTCGGCGATTTTACGCTCAGCCCTGGGGTGCGCATCGAGTCGATCGAATATGAGCGCATCAATCGTCTGACGGGCGCGCGGGGCGAGAGCGATCTCACGGAGGTTATCCCCGGGATTGGCTTCACCTATGCGGTGCGTGATGATTTCGTCATCTATGGCGGGGCGCACCGGGGCTTTTCGCCGCCGCGCGTGGAGGACGTGGTGTCCAACGCCGGGGGCGTCATCGAGTTGGAGGCGGAGCGCAGCCTCAATTGGGAGCTGGGCGTGCGCGGCGCGGCCGCGCCCGGCTTGGACATTGACGTGGCGCTGTTTCGGATGGATTTCGATAACCAAATCGTTCCCGCCTCGGTGGCTGGCGGCGTCGGCTCGGTGCTGACCAGCGCGGGTGAGACGCGCCACACCGGGCTTGAAGCCAGCGTGCGCGCTTCGCTGCGCGATATGGGCGTGATGACGCACGACGACATCTATATCCATGGCGCGCTGACTTATGTGGCGGAGGCCGAGTTCGTTGGCGTGCGGTTTTCAAATATTTCGGGATTCAGCGGCGTGTCGGTGAGCGGCAATCGGCTGCCTTACGCGCCTGAGTGGATCGGATCGGTCACGGTCGGCTATGAACGGGGCGACTGGCTCAGTCTACAAGCTGAGGTGCAGTATACGGACGATATGTTCACGGATGATCTCAATACGATCACGCCCACCGCGAATGGGCAGCGCGGCCTGATCGAGCGCGCGACGATCCTCAATCTCACGGCGAATGTCACGCCCGGCGGCGGGCGCGCGACTTTCTTCGCGACGCTCAAAAACGCCACGGATGAGCTCTACATCGTGGACCGGGCGCGCGGCGTGCTGCCGGGCGCGCCGCGGCTGTGGCAAGCGGGGATCAGCTATCGATTTTGATCGGCGGGCGCCGTAGCGAGGCCGTCACGCAGGCACGCCGCGAGTTCCTCGGGCGAACGGCCGACCGTGCTCATCATGGCGCGCGGGCGCCAGGCCTCATCCATCAGATAGACGAAGGATGTGTGGTTCATGGTGTAATCGTCTCCCTGCTCGGCGCGCTGAGAATTGACGGCGAAGGCGCGGGCGGCGGCGGCGATTTCATCCTGTGTGCCGGTCAAGCCGCTGAGGCGGGGGGGAAATCCCTCCGTGCTCAAATAGGAGTCCAGCGCGTCGGGCGTATCGCGATCGGGATCGACGGTGATGAGCAGTGTTTGCAGCCGTGCACCCGCTGGGCCAAGCAGCGGCAGTGTTTGCGCGATGAGCGTCAGAGTTGTCGGGCAAATGTCCGGGCAGCGAGTGAAGCCAAAATAGATAAGCGCGGGCGCGCCGGCGAACGAGGCCTCGCTGACGCGCGCGCCGGCCTGATTGATCAGCGAGACGGCGCCGCCGATGCGCGCGGGGGGATTGAGGATGCAGCCGGCTGGCGCGGCCGCCAGTTTTTCCAGCGGCGCGGGCGGGGCGCGGCCAAGCAGGAGGAAGGCGCCGCCGCCAGCGATCCCGGCGCTGAGGAGTGCGATCACGAGCGCGGCGCCAAAGCTGGTCCTGTCGCGCGGCGGCTTCTGCTGGGGCGGCGAGGCGGTCATAAGGCCTCATAGCCCATTGGTGATTGGGTGTCAGGAGCATCGCATGAGCATCAAAGTAGAGCGCGACGGCGCGATCGCGATCGTGACCATCGATCGGCCCGCGGCGCGCAATGCGATCGATCCGGCGACGGCGATCGGCTTGTTCGCGGCGTTCCGCGATGTCGAGGCGGACGATGCACTTTCAGTCGGCGTGCTGACGGGCGCGGGCGGGCATTTTTGCGCCGGCGCGGATTTGAAGGCGGTCGGCTCGGCCACGCCGTTCACCCCGGCGGCGGTGGGCGCGGGGCCGATGGGGCCCTCACGTCTGCTGAGCGACACCGCGCATGCGGAGCCGGGCGTCAGCCTCTCCAAGCCGTGGATCGCGGCGGTCGAGGGCCATGCGGTGGCGGGCGGGCTTGAGCTCGCCCTGCTGGCGGATTTGCGGGTGGCGGCGGATTCGTCCGTGTTCGGCGTTTATTGCCGGCGCTGGGGCGTGCCGCTGATCGACGGCGGCACGGTGCGCCTGCCACGCATCATCGGGCAAGGGCGCGCAATGGACATGATCCTCACCGGGCGCGGCGTGGGCGGGCGTGAGGCTTATGAATGGGGCCTCGCCAACCGCCTGGTGCGCGATGGCGCGGCGCTCGACGCGGCGGTTGCGCTGGCGCGCGAGATCGCGCGCTTTCCGCAGGCGTGTCTGCGCGCGGATCGGGCCTCGGCGTTCGCGAGTTGGAGCCGCGATCTGCACGACGCGCTGCTCCGCGAAGGCGTGCGCGGCGCGCCGATCGTGGCGCTCGAAGGCAAGGCGGGCGCGGCGCGGTTCGCCTCGGGCAAGGGGCGCGCGGGCGATTTCGAGGAGATCTGAGGCGCGCGGCTCTATTGCGGTTTCAGGCCGAGTGATCACCGGTCGGGCGCGCGAAAACCGCAATCACCGACAATTTAGGCCGCGTTCTGACGGAAAACCGGTATCCACTTTTCCTGAACGCGGTTTGGAGATTGTCCCGATCGGATGGAAACACAACCGATCCCCGGGGCGTCGCCCCCGGGTCCGGCCGTAGGCCGGCCCGAGGATAAACTCCGCAACGAGCCCGGGGCCCATGAACGCAAACGCTTGCGATCTTGGGCCCCGGACTTGCGCTCGCGCGCAATCCGGGGATCGGTGATGAGGCGATTCAATCTGAAGGGATGATGCCCTAATGCGCCATGAGGATGGGCGCCTCAGAAATGCGCAAGAGGTCGCGCGTGGCGCCGCCGAACACCAATTCGCGCAGGCGTGACGAGGCGTAGCCGCCCATGACGACGAGGTCCGCGTTCAAGGCGCGCACTTCGTCACACAAGGCCTGCGAGATCGAACGGCCCTGCCCGTCGATGTTGCGCACGGAGACATCGACGCCGCGGCGCTCCAAATGCGCGGCGATGTTGACGCCGGGCAGTTCGCCGTGGCCGAACGGCTTGGGGCGTGCATCGACGGTGACGATGGTAACCTCGCCGGCGCCGTCGATCAGCGGGCCTGCGTCGGCCAAGGCGCGGGTGGCCTCGCGGCTTGCATCCCAGGCGATCACGATGCGCTTGGCGAAGCTGGCGCCGGCGCGCCAGGTGGGCGGGGCGACCAGCGCCGGGCGGCCCGCATGAAACAGCACGCCCTCTATGATCTCGGCGCGGAGCTCACCGCCCTCGTCCTCGCCCGGGCGGGTGAGGATGGCGATGTCCGCATAGCGCGCGTGCACGGCGGCGACGCGGCCAAGATCGCGCGCCAGCGCTTCGGCGCGGCGTAGCTCCACAGGTCGCGCCGCGCGGGCGAGGCGGGCCTGAAGCGCAGCGTGCGCGCTTTCGGCTTGGGCGCGCGCGCGGCCGAGCAATTCCGCCCAGACGCCAGCGACCACTGTCGGTTCATAAGCCAGAGGCTCATCCGGCAGCGCGGTGAGCGAAGCGGCGGCGATGTGCGCGTCGAACCGCGCGGCAAGCTCCTCGCCCAGGGCGAGGGCGGCTTCGTCCTCTTTTATGTCGGCCACGAAAACGAGGATGTCCTTCCAGCTCATGACGCGGCCTCCGTGTGATTTGCGCGCGCACCATAGCGGACTTAGCGCGCGATGGGTTAGAGACCGCACACAATTGGAGTGTTCACACATGACAGCCCCCATTCGTTCTGACGCCTTCATCAATGGACAATGGGTCGGTGGGACGCGGCGGTTCGCGGTGGTCAATCCCGCGACGCTCGATGTGATCGCCGAGGCGCCGGATCTGGGCGCTGAGGAAACCGAGGCGGCGATCGCGGCCGCGCACGCGGCGTATCCGGCCTGGGCCGGGCTGCTCGCGGGGGAGCGCGCACGGGTGCTCGAACGCTGGTACGATCTCATTGTGCGCGACGCGGACCGGTTGGCGCGGCTGATGACGGCCGAAGGCGGCAAGCCGCTCGCCGAAGCCAAGGGCGAAGTGCTCTATGGCGCCAATTTCATCAAATGGTTCGCTGAGGAAGGCCGGCGCGCCTATGGGCGCACGATTCCCACCACGGTGGCGTCGCGCCGCTATGTGACGATCAAGCAACCGATCGGCGTTGTCGCCGCGATCACGCCGTGGAATTTTCCCGCCGCGATGATCACGCGCAAGGCGGGACCGGCGCTGGCGGCCGGCTGCGGCGTGGTGCTGAAGCCGCCGATGCAAACGCCGCTGACGGCGCTGGCGTTGGCGGAACTGGCCGCCGAGGCAGGCCTGCCGGCAGGGCTCTTCAATGTGGTGACGACAAGCCGCGCGCGTGTGGTGGGCGATGTGCTGTGCGCCAGCCCGTTGGTGCGCAAGCTTTCGTTCACGGGCTCGACCGAGGTCGGCAAGCTGTTGGCGGCGCAATGCGCGGGCACGGTGAAGCGATTGTCCCTGGAATTGGGCGGCAATGCGCCGCTCGTCGTGTTCAGCGACGCTGATCTTGATCTGGCGGTGCGCGGCGCCATCGCGTCGAAATTCCGAAACGCCGGGCAGACGTGCGTGTGCGCCAATCGCATCCTGGTCGAGGATGGGATTTATGAGACGTTTGCGACGCGGCTGGCGGAAGCTGTCCGTGCACTGAAGGTCGGCCCAGGTGACGGGCAAGGCGTGCAGGTCGGCCCGCTGATCGATGCGGCGGCGATCGAGAAAGTCTCACGCCTGGTCGCCGAGGCGCAGGCGGCGGGCGCCACGGCTCTGGCGGGCGGAGAACGACACAGCGCGGGCGCGCAATTTTTCGCGCCGACGGTGCTGACCGGCGTGACGCGGGCCATGGGCGTTTTTCGCGAGGAGATATTCGGCCCGGTGGCGCCATTGGTGAAGTTTTCAAACGAAGATGATGCGGTGTCGCTGGCGAACGACACGGAATATGGACTCGCGGCCTATTTCTTCACGCGCGATGTTTCGCGCGCATGGCGCGTGGCGGAGCGGCTCGATTACGGGATGGTGTCGATCAATGACGGCATCTTGTCGAACGAGGTGGCGCCGTTCGGGGGCGTCAAGGAAAGCGGGCTTGGGCGCGAAGGCGGCGCGGAGGGGCTTGAGGAATATCTCGACACGAAATTCATCAATTTCGGCGGGATCGTCTAATCATCGTTTGTTGTGGCCGCGGCGGCGAGGATGGGCCCGCCGCGGGGCGCCTGCACGAGTACTGCGCAGCCGCGCCGGCATGTCCGCTCTATCGTGAGGCTTGCGCCTGACCAGGCGCCGACATTTCGGATTGAACGTACGAGGTTGCGCAGCACAACGAGCCGCGTCGTCGGCCCATCGCGGACCAATTGCGTCACGGGGCCGGGATCGTAGGACACGAACCACACATCCGCTGGCGCGGCCGGCGCGGGCGCGGATGCGACGTCGAAGCGCGCGCTTAGTCCGTTGCGTTGAACGGTAATGCGCGGCGCGCGCGCGGCCGGCGCGGCGCGGACACTCGAGACCGCTTCGTCCATCCGCGCGCGGCGCGCGCCATTCACGGCGATGGCGCCGGCGATGATGAATTGCGGGGTTTCAAGGCCGCGCGCGTGCAGGGTGCGGCGATAGGCGCGCTGGCGGCGGGTGAAATCATTTTGGGCGAAGGTGTCGCGCCAGCCAAGATAATCCCAATAGGTGACGGGAAAGGCGAGCGGGAGTATGTCGCGCTCTTGCGCCAATTGGCCGTGCAAGCGATTGGCGCCATCGCAAAAATCGCAGCCCTGGCTGGTGTAAAGCTCGACCACGATCGGGCCGCCGGCGCGCTCAAGCGCGGGCTGTTGGGCCGCCGCGGCGCCACACAACAAGGCCGCGCATATCGCCGCGACAAAGGCACCGCGCACCAGCATCGCCCCACCCTGACCGACGCGGGCTGCCGCGTCGATTCACACCATTGTGACGGCTTTTCCGCCCCTGCGGCTCACGCCGCCTTGGCCAGGCCGCGCAGCACATACTGCAAAATACCGCCGTGGCGGAAATATTCGGCCTCGTTGTCCGTGTCGATCCGGCAGCGCGCGATGAGGGAAATGGGCGGCCCATCAGGCCGGGCGATGTGAACTTCCACGGATTGACGCGGCGAAATCGCCGCAATTCCAGCAATCGACACAGATTCTTCGCCGGTGAGCGCAAGGCCGGCCCAGCTTTGGCCGTCCTCGAACTGCAGCGGCAGCACGCCCATGCCGATGAGGTTCGAGCGGTGAATGCGTTCAAAGCTCTCGGCGATCACGGCGCGCACGCCAAGCAGGCGCGCGCCTTTGGCGGCCCAATCGCGCGAGGAGCCGGTGCCGTATTCCTTGCCGGCGAACACGATGAGAGGGACGTTTTCGGCTTCGTAGCGCATGGCCGCGTCATAGATCGCCATACGCTCCTTGGACGGATGATGGATCGTATCGCCGCCTTCGATCACGCGGCCGGCTTCATCCTTGACCATGAAGTTCTTGATGCGGATGTTGGCGAAGGTGCCGCGCATCATCACGTCATGATTGCCGCGACGTGCGCCGTAGGAATTGAAATCCGCCAGCGGAACCTGATGGCTCGTAAGGTACTGGCCAGCGGGGGATGTTTTCTTGATCGAGCCCGCCGGGCTGATGTGGTCGGTGGTGATGGAATCGCCGAACAGGGCAAGGACGCGCGCGCCCGTGATGTCCGTGAGCGGCGCCGGCGTCATGGACATACCGGCGAAATAGGGCGGATTTTTCACGTAGGTTGAGCCGATCGGCCAATCATAGGTGCGCCCGCCCGAGACCGGAATCGCGCGCCAGCGCTTGTCGCCCTTGAACACATCGCCATAGCGCGCGGCGAACATATCGCCGGTGACGGCGACGCGGGCGATGGCGGCGATGTCTTCGTTGCTGGGCCAAATATCGCGCAAGAATACCGGCGCGCCGGCGCTGTCGTGACCGAGCGGTTCTGTTTCAAGATCGATCAGGATCGAGCCGGCCAAGGCGTAGGCGACGACAAGCGGCGGCGAGGCGAGGTAATTGGCGCGTACGTCCTGATTGACGCGGCCTTCGAAATTGCGATTGCCGGAGAGCACCGATGCGACGACGAGATCGTTCTCCGCGACGGCTTTTGAAATGGCCGCGGGCAGCGGGCCGGAATTACCGATGCAGGTGGTGCAGCCATAGCCGACGAGATTGAAACCAAGCTCATTCAGCGGCGCGTCGAGGCCGGCCTTGGCGAGATAATCGGTCACCACCTGGCTGCCGGGCGCCAAGGATGTCTTCACCCAGGGCTTGGCCTTGAGGCCGCGCGCGAGCGCGTTTTGGGCGACCAGGCCAGCGGCGATCAGCACATTTGGATTTGACGTATTGGTGCAGGATGTGATGGCGGCGATGACGACGTCGCCATTGGCGAGGCCGAAGGATTCTCCGTGTACGGCGTGTTTGACGCGAGCGCCCTCTCCCGATTTGCGGAATTCCCTGTCGAGCACGCTGGCGAAGCCGGCTTTCACCTCGCCCAACGGCACGCGGTCCTGCGGGCGCTTGGGGCCGGCGAGCGCGGGGCGAACGTCCTCCAGCTTGAGTTCGAGCGTATCGGTGAACAGCGGATCTACAGCGCCGCGCCAGAGGCCTTGCGCTTTGCAATAGGCCTCGACCAAGGCGACGCGCTCGGCCGCGCGTTGGGTGGCGGCGAGATAGGCGATGGTTTTTTCGTCAACCGGGAAGAAGCCGCAGGTCGCGCCATATTCGGGCGCCATGTTGGCGATGGTGGCGCGATCCTCGACGCTCAAATGATCAAGGCCGGGGCCGAAGAATTCGACGAACTTGCCGACCACGCCCTTGGCGCGCAACATTTGGGTGACGGCGAGCACAAGGTCGGTCGCGGTCGCGCCCTCCGGCAGGCGGCCGTCCAGGCGGAAGCCGATCACCTCGGGAATGAGCATGGAGACGGGCTGGCCGAGCATGGCCGCCTCGGCCTCGATGCCGCCGACGCCCCAACCGAGAACGCCGATGCCGTTGATCATGGTGGTGTGGCTATCGGTGCCGACGACGGTGTCCGGATAGGCGAGCGTTTCGCCGTTCTCCTCACGCGTCCACACGCTCTGGCCGAGATATTCGAGATTGACCTGGTGGCAGATTCCCGTCCCCGGCGGGACGACGCGGAAATTGCGGAAGGCGTCCTGACCCCAGCGCAGGAAGGCGTAACGCTCCCCATTACGTTCATATTCGAGCGCGACGTTCTGTTCGAACGCGTCGGGCCCGCCGAAGTGATCGACCATGACCGAGTGATCGATCACGAGATCGACCGGCACGAGTGGATTGACGCGCTCTGGATCGGCGCCGAGCGCCACGGCCGCATCGCGCATCGCGGCGAGATCGACCACCGCCGGGACGCCGGTGAAATCCTGCATCAGAACGCGCGCGGGCGAGAAGGCGATCTCAGCCTCGGCCTTGCCGCGATTGGTCAGCCAGGCGGCCATTGCGGCGATGTCCGCGCGGGTGACGGCGGCGCCATCCTCGGTGCGGAGCAAATTCTCCAGCAAGACTTTGAGCGAGATCGGCAAGGCCGTAATATCGCCCAAGCCGTTTTTGGCGGCTTCGTTCAGATCGAAATAGGCGTAGGCCTTGGCGCCGACTTGAAGCGTGCGGCGGCACTTAAATGAATCGAGCGACGGCATGATCGCCTCCTGGATGTCCGATGAGAGATCGCAGGCGCGGTGGGGTGCGCCCCACAAGGCGTTCAGCCGGCGCGCGTCTTAGCTTCGTCTAGCATTGTTCGCGCATGACGCAATCACGCTGGCGCCTGATCGTTTGAGATTGAATCAAGCTCTCATTCAAAAAATTAGAGCGCGATGGCCGCCAAAACCGGCATCCACTTTTGGCTATCGCGCTC
>CADEEL010000016.1:3243-70376 GCA_902826335.1 uncultured Alphaproteobacteria bacterium | reverse complement strand
CATCAGTCGGCTCGGCTTAAATCGGAACAACCTATTGAGGCTCCACATCTAGAGCATGATCCGATCACATTGAATCGGGATCATGCTCTAGGTAATTGAATCGCCGCGTTGTCTGCGACGAACCGGTATCCACTTCGTCGAAAAACGCTCTAACGCCGCTCGCTTCACCCGCTGAGTGGGTTTGTCCAGCGGAGGCCGGGAAAGCGCGCAAAGTCATTATCGGCCGAGCACAGCGTGAGGCCGTGCTCCAGAGCCAACGCGGCGAGATGGGCGTCGGAGGTGAGCGCGCCGCGTGCGCCGCTCGCGCGCAACACGGCGCTAAGGATTTCGGCGTGGCGCTCCGTTGGCTGCGGAATCCAAACGTTCTCGCGTTCTAGCCACGCTTCCATCTGCGCCAGCGCCCCAGCCATGGGTTCAGGTGGCGCCGTCATCTTGGGGTTTGTTGTAACTCGTAGAAATCCCAACAATGAATGCCACGGTAAACCAACTTGGCCCCCTGCGCTAAGCTGCGCGTCCAGCCATGTGCGCGCGCCGTCATGGTGCGGCGACACCCGGACGTGTGCGTAAATTAGCAGATTGACATCGACGAGGATCAATAGCCGAGCTTCTTGCGGTCGTATTCCTCGTCCAGGATCGCCAGCGCTTCCTTGACGTTTTCGACCAGCAGTTTGCCATCATGCACGCCGGTGCGAAACGGGACACGCTTTTTCGGCTTCGCGGTCATCTCCTTGAGGCCGCGGCGCAGCGCTTCGTTGACGATGTCTTTCAATGCGAGATTGCGGCTCTTGCGCAGCCGTTCGATCTGGACGGCGACGTCCTGGTCAAGGGTGAGAGTCGTGCGCATGGAAGCACTCTAATCGTTTGATGTCTTGATGTCTAGGAATTGATGTCTTGATGTCTGAGAGGCTTTCGAAGGGGCGCGAGCTTGGCGATGCGCTTTTCGCCGGCGGCGTGTAGAAGGCGGCGATGCAATGGCTGCAGCTTCTGGTGGGTCAGGGCTCACAGAGCCGCGCGCTCGTCCCCTGGGGCGGCGAGAGCGTCGATCCCGACCGCTTCTGGGCGGAGGCCTGGCGCGATCTGCAGCGCGGCCAGCGCAAGCTCGCACGCGATCTGAAGCTCGCCGGCGCGCACTGGCATGTCGATCAGGACGCCGGCCTCATTCAGTTTGAGCGCGCCGATGGCGCGTTGCTCGCCGCGCCGGTGCAGATCGTCGCCGCGTGGAATCCACACACGCACGCCTTCACCTGGGCCTGGGACCATCCGAGCGTGCAAACGCGCCTGCGCGCCGATGCCGAGCGCACGCGCTGGTTCGGCGAAAAGCACGGATTGTGCGAATTGACCCAGCCCGTGGTGACGCTCTCCGAGCAGGAGGCCTGGCGGATGAGCGCGGTGGCCATGAAGGTGAACGGGGCGGCGGGCGTCTATCGCGGCCCGACCGAAGGGCCGCACGTGTTCATGACCATGCGAGACGTGCGTCCGCTGTTTTGAGCCCTGCTTAACCCGCGATTAGGGCGCGGCGCGCAAGCTCCTCAGACCGCGTTCAGGAAAAGTGGATACCGGTTTTCCGTCTGAACGCGGTCTAACTATTTGATTATTGCGGTTTCCGTGCGGCCGACCGGCGCCCACTCGGCCTCTAAACCGCAATGGCCGCATAAGGGGGCATGCGATGATTCCGGCGCGGGACTTGTTGGCGGTGCGCAAGCGCATCTTCGATCTCAATGCGCGCTGCGCCGATGGCGCGGCGGACGGCGCCGATCTGAAGGCGCTTTCGCTCGATCTGTTCGACCTTCTCAAGGCGCATGGCGAATTGGGCTTGTGGGAGCGCGTGCACCTCGCCGCTGTCGCGGCCGCGCTCAAGGCCAATTGGCGCTGCCTCGCGCTCTCGCACCTGTGGTTGGCGGCCGCGACGCCTGAAGAGCGCGCGGGCGCGTCTTGCGCGCAGGGCGGTGTCAGTCCCGGGCGGCTGCGGAATATGCTCGCGGGGGCGTGAACGCGCGACTGCACCGCAAATAATATTCAGCGATTGAATGTGGGGCGCTTCTTCCGTCTTCCCTAAGTTTTCGCCTGATCGCGCAGGCGTCTGAGAGCGGCGCCGTCGAATGCATCCTCTGTCGTGTCTACGATTAGGGGAGAGGGGCGGCCTCGAATACGGAGCATTGCGGCGCTGTTATCGACCAGCGGGCCCTCGGGCTCGGTGATCACATCGCGCCGCTCGCCGCTGATTTCAACATCGGCCCATGGGACGGACCGGCGCGTGCGGCCAAACGTCGACATCGTTTCCAGACCGAGGCCTTGCGGCGCGCCTTCCAGCAGAACAACATAGCAGCGAATATAATATTCCATACCAAGCGCGCAGATGCCGAAAATCGGGCTTAGAATCGCGCCGACCGCCCAGGAGCCGGGCGCGCCGCCAAACGATTCCGTAAATGTCAGGGCGATCGCGCCCAGCGTCACCGTCCAAAGAAAAACCTGGAGAAATCGCACCCTCGATGCGCGGGTGTTTCGATAGAGCACACCTGTCATTGCGCCGGACTCCTGGTGAGAATGGCCTCTCGCGCTGTCGGACATGGAATAAGGGGCCAAGCCAAATCTCGCAATTGGCGGCGTGGCGATCGAGGCTACGGCATCGCCGGCGCGCCGCTACGGAGAGGCGAGGTTTTGCCCTAGCGCTGGCGATCGCACCATTTCGAGCGGGCGTGGTCCGCCGCTCAATCGTCCGCGCAATGGCGATCCAAGCCTAGCTTCGCGGGGTTGAATGACGTCACGCCCGCCCCGTCAGTTCGTGGCCCTGCGCGTCAATAATTTCCACGTCGAGAAAATCGCCGGGCGCCAATGTGCGTTGGCTCTCCACGTAAACCACGCCGTCGATCTCCGGCGCATCGGCCTTGGTGCGCGCTTCGTAGGCGCCGCGTTCTTCGTCAAATCCGTCGATGAGCACGCGCTGGGTTGAGCCGATCAGCGCCTCGCCGCGCGCGAAGGCGAGCGTCGTTTGCACTTCCATGAAGCGCTCCCAGCGCTCATCGATGATGTCCTGCTCGACGTGGCCAGGCAGATCACGCGAGGGCGCGCCTTCGACGTTCTCATATTTGAAGCAACCGGCGCGATCGATGCCGGCCTCTTCAATAAAGTCGAGCAGCGTCTCGAAATCCTCTTCCGTTTCCCCTGGAAAACCGACGATGAAGGAAGAGCGGATTGTGAGGTTCGGGCAGATTGCGCGCCAGGCCGCGATGCGCGCGAGCATTTTATCCTGATTGGCCGGGCGCTTCATCGCCTTCAACAGATGCGGGCTGGCGTGTTGAAAGGGAATGTCCACATACGGAAGGATTGTTGCTTCCGCCATCAGGGCGATCACGTCATCCACGTGCGGATAGGGGTAGACATAATGGAGGCGCACCCACACTTCGTCCTTGGCGCCTAACGCGCCGAGCTCTTTGCAGAGATCGAGAAATCTGGCGTGGACTGTTCGGTCTTTCCATTTTGACTCGGCGTATTTTATGTCGACGCCATAAGCGGACGTGTCTTGACTGATGACCAGCAATTCCTTGACGCCCGCTTTCACCAAACTCTCGGCTTCCTTCAGCACCGCGTTGGCGGGGCGCGAAGCAAGATCGCCGCGAATGCTTGGAATGATGCAGAAGGTGCAGCGATTGTTGCAGCCTTCCGAGATTTTCAAATAGGCGTAGTGGCGCGGCGTGAGGCGAAAGCCGCCTTCGGGTACGAGATCGATCTTGGCATCGTGTGCGCGCGGCAAGTGCGTGTGCACGGCGTCAAGCACGGCTTCATATTGATGAGGTCCAGTGACGGCCAGCACGTTCGGGTGCGTTTCGCGAATGAGCGGCGCCTCCACGCCAAGGCAGCCGGTGACGATCACCTTGCCGTTTTCGGTGATCGCCTCGCCGATGGCTTCGAGGCTTTCGGCCTTGGCGCTGTCCAGGAAGCCGCAGGTGTTCACGATCACCAAGTCCGCGCCGTCGTAATCCGCGCAGAGGCCATATCCCTCGGAGCGAAGCCGCGTGATGATGCGCTCGCTATCGACCAGCGCCTTCGGGCAGCCGAGCGAAACGATGCCGATCGTGGGGGCCCTTGCACTCATGCCTTTGAAATCACGGTGACGCCCGGCAGCGATTCGAAATGTGCATCGCAGGTCAAGAGATCGGCGTCGTGCGCCAACGCCGTGGCATAGACGATGGCGTCCGCTGTCGCGAGCTTATGGTCCCGGCAAAGCTCAGCGGCGGCGAGGGCGATGTCGGTATCCAATGGGATCACGACACACTTTTGCGAGAACGCGATCACTTCGTCAGCCTGCTCGGCGTTTACCTCACGCGCCACCCATTTCGCCAGTTCGAGTTGAACCATTGTGGGCACAAGCCATTGCGCTCGCTGAGGCAGGGCTGCCGCAACCGCGTCACATGTCGGCGTGTTCATCAGCCACTCAATCCACGCAGACGTATCGACGACGCGCATCAATACCGATCTCGCCGATCGCGGTAGCCTGTCGGATCGGCGCCTTTGGCGATGCCGCGCAATTTTTCCAATGTGGGCACCGGGACGAGCATGACGCCCGCGCCCTTGGGGATAAAGACGAACTCCTGCCCCGCCACCCATCCCCGCGCCGTGCGCACAGCTTTGGGGATGGAGATCTGGAACTTCGAGGAGAGAACGGCGGCGTCAGACATGTCTTACAAGTACATGATCGATCGGAAATTTGCAAGAGACATGAGCATCGATACCATGTAAGCCGCAGGTTCGCGCTCCAATGGAGAAGCCTGGTGGAGGCGCGACCAGTTTGCGAATGACTTGCAATACCGACGCGGGTCGACTAACTTTGCACCTGCGAGTGATGTGCCGGTTTCGGCTTTGCCTGGGGCGCGTGGACCCATGTATGTCTGCAATTGCAACGGGGTGAGGGGGCGGGACGTGGACGCCGCCATCGCCGCCGGGGCGCGATCGGCGCGGGATGTTCTGGCCATGAACGCGGCGGAGCCGTGCTGCGGCCAGTGCCTGCCCGATATCGCCCAATTGATCGAAGAAGCGCAGGGCGCCGCCGCTCAGGAGGGTGTTCTCGTCGCAGCGGAGTGAAGCGCGATGAAGGGCGAAGCGGACATCATCAAGAAGCTGAACGCCTGCCTCACCAACGAACTGACCAGCGTCAATCAGTATTTCCTGCACGCGCGCATGTATCAGAATGAAGGGTACGGCAAGCTCGGCAAGAAGACGTACGAAGAATCCATCGAGGAGATGAAGCACGCCGATCGCCTGGTGAAGCGCATCCTGTTGCTCGAAGGCCTGCCGAATTTGCAGGATATGCACAAGCTGAAGATCGGCGAAACGGTGGAAGAGCGCCTCGCCGCCGATCTCGCGGCGGAAACAAACGGGCGCGCGACGCTGATCGACGCCATCGCCGTGTGCGAGACGAAGAAGGATTATGTCTCACGCGATCTCTTGACGGACATCCTCGATGACACCGAGGAGCACATCGACTTCCTCGAAACGCAGATCACGGTGCTCGCGCAGGTCGGCCTGCAGAATTATTTGCAGAGCCAGTATGAGTTGGATGCGGATTGAGTCCGCGCTTTAGGCGTGCGCCGTGGCGACTGTGTGGGGCGCACGCGTTTTCAAGAACGGCGCCTCGACGAAGCGATGCAGCACGATCGCCGATGCAAATGAAAGTCCTAGATAGATCGGCGTGAACGCCAGCCAAAGCGCAACGCCATCGCCGCCTGTTGCGCGTGCGATGAGCAGAGCGGGGGCGATCGCCGCCCAATGCGTCAGATAAAGCGCGTAGGCATGCCGCGCGAGCCAGCGCAGCGGCGCTGCGCCGAGGAGGCGTTGCGGTCCCGCGCCGGCCGCGGCGCCGAACACCATGAGCGCCGCGCCAAGGCCGGCGAAGGTTTGCACGAAGAGCGCGTCAAACCAATCGATCGCCGCGAACCAAGGCGGCGCGAGCAGCAGCACGGCGAACACGCTCGCGCCAACCCAAAAGGCGGCGCGCGGCGCGCGCGCATCGATCGCCGCCGCCGGACGATGCAGCAGCCACGCCGCCAACACGCCAAGCGCCAATCCGTCCCAACAAGCATAGATCGGGCTGCGGAAGGTCGCGAAGAAGGCTTCGTAGGTCAGCGCGTGGTCGGCGTTCGCCCACAGCGCCGCGCGCGCGAACAGCGGCATGAGTGCAAGCGCCACAAGCCATTTGCCCCCGCCACGTAGCGCGAGCGCGATGAGGAGCGGCGCGGCGAGGTAGAATTTCGCCTCGACGCCGAGCGACCAGAGCGGCGTCACCAAGTCAGAGCCGGTGATGTCCTGCATGAAGAGGAGGTGCGAGGCGAGGCTCGCAAACAAGGATGCGCCATCGCGCAGGCCGCCGACAGCGAAAAAAGCGATGGCGAGCGCTACGACGCAGAGATAGGCGGGCGCGATGCGGTGTAATCGTCCACGCGCATACTCGGCCCAGGAAAAGCGCCCTGCCGCGTGATCCAGCAGGATGCGCCGCCCGACGAGGTAACCAGACAGCGCGAAGAAGAGGTCAACGCCCAGCCAGCCATTGAGAAACACAGAAAACGGATCGTAGCCGCCGAGCGTGACGAGCGGCGCGGCGTCAAACGGCCTGAGCGCATGGCGCGCGAGCACCAGCGCGATGGCCAGCGCGCGCAGCCCATCGAGCGCGGGCAGATGTGTGGTGCGGCTCACGAAGTCAGGCGGGGTGCGCGGCGAGTGCGCGCTGCACGCGCGGGCGCCGCCACAGGAAGGAATCCACGATGTAATGGTGGAAATTGATCGTTTGCCAAATGAGCACGGGCGCTGCGATCAGCGCGGCCACCTGCCCAAGCGCCACGTAAACGAGCGTCGACACCGCGAAGCAGAACAGCATATAGCGCCACAGCCGGCCCGGCTGCGCGAGCTTGGAGAGCAGCGGCGCCGCAGGATCTTCGCCCGCCTTGAAGCGATTGGCGTTGAAGAGATAGACGAACAGGATGTATTGCGCATTGTGCCAGATATTGGCGACCAGCCAACCGGCCGTCACGTCCGGGATCGCGATATAGGCCACGAAGAATATGAGATGGTGCGTGGCGATGTAGAGCGTGTGCGCTGGCGCGAGCCGCCCGGTGCGCCAGTCCTGCAAACGTCGCACCACCCACAGGGCGAGCGAAGCCAGCGCCAGTGCGCCGACCGCGTCGACAATCCAGCCATCGACGGCGATGAATTCCATGGGCAAGCCGAGAAACGTCGCGCTGTCCTGGTGCGAGCGCGCCAGCACGCCCCAGATCGGCACCAGCCATAATTGCGCCTGCGCCAGCCATTCGGGATCGAAGCGCGCGCCTTCCGGCGCCTTGCGCTGATAGGCTTTCGAAACGCCCCAGCTTTGGCGCGCATAATGGAACCACTGCCAATAGAAATAAATCGAGACGATGGCCCACACGCCAAACCCCGCCGCCACGGCGAGCACGCCCGCGAGAACCAGAAATGGCAGAACGAACAGCGAGAATTTGTGCGCATCGATATCCGCGCGTTTGAATACGAGGCGCGTGAACGTCGAGATCACATGATGGTAGCCGAGCAGCCAGAGATCGGCGAGCACGAGGATCGGCAAGAGCCAGGCCCACGCGGCGCCCGCAAGGCCCGCGGTGAGCGCCAGCGCGGCTGTTCCAAGCACCAAGGCCGCGTCAAACCGCGGATCGCGCAGCAAGCCCGCGCGCGCAATACTTGCCGCCATCTTAACGCTCCATCCGCCGCGCGCCGCGATCCAATGGGTCGAATGTGCCAGAATGGGGTTAGGGCGACGTTGATATCGCTGACGCGACGGATGGCTTTCGTCGTTCGTGTGTTGACGCTTTGTGAACGCGGCGGGCAGCTGCGCGCATGAGATCGATACTCATGGCGTTGATGCTCTGCGCCTGCGCCAGCGCGCCGGGCGCCGCGCCGGTCGCCGCCGATCCCGTGATCGCCGCCGAGCGGGCCTTTGCCGCGCGCGCGGGCGAGATCGGCTGGATCCCCGCGTTCAGGGAGTTTGTCGCGCCCGATGGGCAGCTCATCGGGCAGGCCGGCCTTGTCGCCGCGCCCGCGCGCCTGGCGGCGCTGGAGGACGATGGAAACCGCACGCTCTATTGGGCGCCGACCTATGCCGGCGCCGCCCGTTCGGGCGATCTCGGCTTCACCACCGGCCCGGCGAGTTTCGATGCGGCGCGCACGCCCGCCATTCAATATTTTACGGTCTGGCGTCGCCAGCCGGATGGGGCTTGGCGGTGGATATTCGATGGCGGGCCGGGCGCCGTGGCCGATCCGGGCCCGTTCCTGGCCGAGGGCGCGGCGGTTCCAACGCTGCCCGTCGCCGCAAGCGGCGACGGGTCGGCGGCGCGCGCGGTGGCGGCGGTGACAGCGCTCGAGCGCGGCGCGGCCAATGCAGCAGCCTTGAGCGCGCATCTGGCCCCGGATGCGCACGTCTACCGGGCCGGCGCGCCGCGCGCTTTTGACGGCGCCGAGGCCGTCGCGCGGATGCGCGCGCCCAGCGCGGAGATCACATATCGGGGCGCACGGGCGGAAGGCTCGGCGGCCGGCGATCTGGTGTTCACGCTCGGCCACGCATCCTGGCTCGCCGATGGGGCGGCGCGCGAGGGCGTTTATGCGCGTATCTGGCAGCATCGGCCGGGCGGGTGGGCGATCGTCTATGACCAGCTGGTGGTGCGTCCCGCGCCGGCGAATTGACTTCCCTGGCCTGATCGATCACAAGCCCCGCTTTCCTGGGCCGCCGCCTTCAAGCGGGCGGCCCTTCATACTGGGCGACGGGCGAACCGCCAGGGCAGTCGCGGCCTCGTTTGTGAGGCCGCCGGGCCCCGTCACGAAGAAGAAGGGCGCCGCGCGCCATGACCAAGCGCATCCAATCGAAATATAAATCCAACCGCCGCTTCGGCCTCAATCTCTGGGGCCGCCCGAAATCCCCGGTCAATAAGCGCCAATATGGGCCCGGCCAGCACGGCCAGCGCCGCAAGGGCAAGACCAGCGATTTCGGGCTGCAGCTCATCGCCAAGCAGAAGCTGCGCCTGTACTACGGAAACATCACCGAAAAGCAGTTCCGCCGCACCTATGAAGAGGCGGCGCGGCGCAAGGGCAACACGGCCGAAAACCTGATCGGCCTGCTCGAAAGCCGGCTCGACGCGGTGGTCTATCGCTCGAAATTCGCGCCGACCGTGTTCGCCGCGCGGCAATTCGTCAATCACGGCCACGTCAAGGTGAACGGCCGACGCGTGACCATTCCCTCGTTCGTGTGCAAGGCGGGCGATGTCATCGAAGTGCGCGATAAGGCGCGCACGATGGCCACAGTGCTCGAAGCCATGCAGAGCGCTGAACGCGACATCCCCGATTATCTCGACATCGACACCAAGGCGATGACGGCGCGTTACGCGCGCGTGCCGCAGCTCGCGGATGTGCCCTATCCGGTGCAGATGGAGCCGAACCTCGTCGTCGAGTATTACGCGAGCTGAGTGTGGCGCGCGCCGCCGCCGCAGCATGAGCGCGGCGCGCTTCATCCTGACGCTCGAATGCCCGGACGCGGTCGGGATTGTCGCGGCCGTTGCGACGTTTCTGGCCGATCGGGGCTATTCGATCGAGGAATCCGATCAGTTCCACGATGGCGAACGCGGCGCGTTCTTCATGCGCACGGCGTTTTCGGCGCCCGCGCCGCTGACGCCCAGTCTGGACGAACTCGAAGTTGGATTTGCGCCGATCGCGCGCCGCTTCGCGATGGCCTGGCGCATTCACGATCTGGCCGTGCGGCCGAAAATCCTCCTCGCCGTGTCGAAGATCGATCATTGCCTGATCGATCTTTTCCATCGCCAGGAAGCGCACTGGCTTAAGGCCGATATCGTCGCCGTGATTTCCAATCATGAGGATTTGCGCGACTTCGTGACGGCGCGCGGCGCGCCCTATCATCACGTTCCAGTCACGGCCGCGACAAAGGCCGCCGCCGAGGCGCGGCTGCTCTCAATCATGGAGGAAAGCGGCGCCGAACTCCTCGTGCTCGCCCGCTATATGCAGGTGCTGACGGGCGCCACATGCGCCGCGCTCGCCGGACGCGCCATCAACATCCATCATTCCTTCTTGCCGAGCTTCAAGGGCGCGCGCCCTTATCATCAGGCGTTTGAGCGCGGCGTCAAAATCATCGGCGCCACGGCGCATTATGTGACGGCCGATCTCGACGAAGGCCCGATCATCGAGCAAGGCGTCGAGCGCGTGGCGCACCACCATACGCCGCAGGACCTGATCGAGATCGGCCGGGACCTCGAACGCCAGGTCCTGGCGCGGGCTGTGCGTTGGCATGTCGAACGGCGCGTGGTGATCTCTGGCGCGAAGACGGTGGTGTTTCGGTGAGCGTATGAGCAAGTTAAAAGATTGGCGCGCGATCGACGAGGCGTTGCGCGTAAAGCCCGGCGAGAAGGCCAAGCTCGCCGAGCGCGACTGCGTGGGCGACGATCTCTTCCCCGATCGCGCCGAGGCGGAGGAGCGTGCGCAGGCCTGCGCGGGCGCCATCAATGACCTGCAAGATCGCCTCTGGGCTGAGCGGAGACGCGCGCTGCTTATCGTGCTGCAGGGGATCGATACGTCGGGAAAGGATGGCGCCGTGCGCGGCGTCTTCAACGCGTGCGGCCCCCTCGGCGTGGCCGTTACGCCGTTCGGCCGTCCCAGCGAGGAGGAGCTCGCGCGTGATTATCTTTGGCGTGTGCATCAAGCCATTCCCAAGAAGGGCATGATCGGCATCTTCAACCGATCGCACTATGAAGATGTGCTTGTGGTGAAGGTGCGCGCGCTGGCGCCAGCCAAGGCGATCGAGGCGCGCTACGACCAGATCAACGCGTTCGAAAAGCACTTGAGCGAGAATGGCGTCGTCATCCTCAAATTCATGCTGCACATCTCCAAGGACGAGCAGGCCGAGCGCTTGCAGGCCCGTCTCGACGATCCCGCCAAACACTGGAAATTCAATCCAAGCGATCTTGAGGATCGCGCCTTATGGAGCGATTTCGAGGCCGCATATGAAACGGCGCTGACGCGCTGTTCGACGCCCCATGCGCCGTGGCGCGTCGTGCCGGCGAACCGCAAATGGCGGCGCAATGCGCTGATCGGCGAAATCGTGCGCGGAACGCTTGAGGATATGAACCCGCGCTACCCAAAACCGGCTTGGAAGCCGGGCGATTTCAAGATCGTCTGAGCGGCGCGGGCTCGCTCGCGTCTTCCTTGATGATGCCGAGGGAGACGACGCGCTTGAGCGCTTCTTCGGGACCCAGCGAAATGGGCTTCAGGGCCGTGCGCGGGAAATAGATGAGAAATCCAGAGGTCGGGATCGGCGCTTGCGGCACGTAAACGGCCACCAGTTCGTCGCCGACTTCCGATGTGATCTCACCCGCATCCTCATTGGTGACAAACCCGATCGCCCAGGCGCCGGGACGGGGAAATTCCACCAATACGGCTTCCTTGAACGATGTGCGCTCCGGCGCGGCGAATTGTTTGAACACTTGTTTCGAGCCGCCATAGATCGAGCGCACGATTGGCAATTGCGTGACGAGCCGCTCCGTCCAGCGCAGCGCGAGGCGGCCGACATAATTGCCCGCAAGCGCGCCGATGATGGTCAGCGTCGCGATCGCGAAGGCGACGCCTACGCCCGGTATCGCCTCGGCGAGCGGCTGCACACGCTGCGGCAAGAGCGGCCAGACATTGTTGTCGATCAGGTTGACGACCGTCCAGATCAGCCAGCCGGTGACCACGAAGGGCAACACAAGCGCCACGCCCGCCAGAAACGAATTGCGCACCCAGACGAGGGGGTTGAACGTGTGTGGCTCACTCATGGCTCGCCTCTAACGCGTCACCCGGGCGAAGGCGAGCGCCTTACGCGCCTGACTGTTCGCCGCGATGAATGACGCGGTCCGTTGGGAGGACGGCGTCGGCCGCGTAGGGCTCGCTCATCTTGATGGCGTCATAGAGCGGGCCGAAATCGGTCTCGATCGAAGAGCGCATCAATTGCTCGAATGATTCCAGCACAAAATACGTCGATTGGAAGCGGTCAATCCAATAGCGGGTGCGCATTACGCGCTCGAGCGCGTAACCGATGCGATTGGGCGAGGGCGAATCCACGGAGAATTTCGTTTCACCAAAGGATGACAGCATCCCCGCGCCATAGGCCTTGATGTTTCCATCCACCACGATGAGGCCGAACTCGACCATGTACCAATAGAGGCGCGCGAGGATGAGCACCGCGTCATGGGCGATCGCCTTGGGGCCGCCCTTGCCGTATTCTTGAAGGTAATCGGCGAACACCGGATCGAACAGAAGCGGCACATGGCCGAACACGTCGTGGAAGACGTCGGGCTCGACGAGGTAGTCCAACTCCTCCGGCGTGCGGATCCACCAGCTGGCGGGAAAGCGCTTCTCCGCGAGGTGGGCGAAGAACACGTCGTCGGGCACAAGGCCAGGCACGCAGACAACCTCCCAGCCGGTCGCGCGGCGCAAGCGCTCGGAGAGGCGCGCGATGTTCGGTATGGCGTCCGCGCATTCCATGGCGCGCAGCGAGTCCACGAACATCGGCGCGGCGTAATCCCTCACCAGCGCCGTTTGCCGTTCATAGAGTCTACGCCACAGCGCGTGATCCTCGGGCGCG
This sequence comes from uncultured Alphaproteobacteria bacterium, assembly GCA_902826335.1. Lineage (GTDB taxonomy): Bacteria > Pseudomonadota > Alphaproteobacteria > Caulobacterales > Aquidulcibacteraceae > CADEEL01. Next base: position 57,736 of record CADEEL010000016.1, on the reverse strand, counting down.
TATTGCTCCGGCTGCGGCACCGTCCAATCGGCGGCCATGTGCTCGTAATCGCCGCGCAGACCATGGGCTGTCGGCGCCTTTTGCAGTGCTGTTGGGATGACGGACATGTCACGCATCTCGCTTTCGACTCGCGCAGTTTAGGAGCGTGCGCCGCGAAAGTCCTCGCTTCCGAAGGCGCGCTTGCCCTGGAGCGCGGATGGAAATTGCGCGCCGCAAGCCTTAACGGGCCCTATGTTGCGCGATCGGCGGGCGCGCAGTCGTTAGCGACAATAGTGGCGCAGGCCGTCCCGCCCCAGATAGGTTCCGGAATAGGGGTCGAACGAGCGGTAGCGGCGCGCGCAATAGGCGATCCAGGCCGGATCGTTGAGGCGGGACTGCGCGTACTCCTGTTGTTCGCGCGAATCCGCGATCGCCGCGCCGAGAACAAACCCAAGGATCGCGCCCGCGAAGAGGCCGAACACCGCGTTGTGATCGTCGTCACGGTGGCCATGGCGACGCAGCCAATCGCGCCGATAGCGCCACTGCTCATCGCCCCATTGCGGCGGCGGGTGGCGGCGATTGTCCCACCGCGTGTCTGGCGGCGGCGGCGGGCGGACCTCATGACCCGGCGGGGGATCGCGCCGCTGCTCCCAATAAGGATAGGGCGGCGGCGCGTCATCGTGGCGACCTCGCTGCGCGTAAGCGGGCGTCGCCGCGAGAGTCGCGGCGGCCATCAAGCCGGCTAATCCATTGGTGAGAAATCGGCGCATGCGAGCCTCCAGGAACGGAGGCATGCAAGGCCGGAATTGGCGCGCCGGCGTTGCGATGAATCAATGGGAGTCGAAGCGCGCCGTTACGCCGCCAGCGTCACGCCCTTCTCCTCGAACATCTCCTTGAGTTCGCCAGTCTCGAACATTTCCTTCACGATGTCGCATCCGCCCACGAATTCGCCCTTCACATAGAGTTGGGGAATGGTCGGCCAATCGGAGAATTGCTTGATCCCTTCGCGCACGTCCTGGTCCGCGAGCACATTCACGTCCGCGAACGCCACGCCCATGTGATCGAGCACGCGCACGACCATTTGCGAAAAGCCGCATTGCGGGCGCTCGGCCGTGCCTTTCATAAAGAGAACGACGTCATTGGCGCCGATGGTTTGGCGAATGGCGGCGAAGGCGGCGGGTTCGGTCTGGGCTTGGGACATCGGGCGCTCCTGTGGCTGAAAGGTAGGTTCGCGCCGCGCCGCCATCAAGGCGGATTCCCGTGGCGTCGGGGCCTGCGCCGGTTCAAGAATTGGCCCCGCGGCGGGGCGGGAGCAAGGGATGGAGCAGGACCTCATCAAAGTGACGCGCGAAGGGCCGATCGCGTTCGTCACCATCGATCGGGCCGAGCGACGCAACGCGCTCACCGCCGATATGTTGGCGGCGCTGGAGGCGGCGGCGCGCGCCTTCGCCGGCGATGAGGCGACCAGGGCGGTGATCTTCCGCGGCGCCGGGGCGGATTTTTCGGTCGGCGCCGATCTCAAACAGGACCGGTTTCAGGGCGCCTCCGAAGCGTCCCTGCTGATGCGGCGCCGCGCGCTGACCCAGGGCGCGGCGCTGATGCGCGCCATCCAGGAGATCGATCAGCCGACCATCTGCGCGATTCAAGGCGTGGCCACCGGCGGCGGCGCGTGCATCGCGTCGGCGTGCGATTTCCGCATCGGCGCGGGCGATGCGCGCATCGGCTATGGCGAGGTGAAGATCGGCATCAACCTCATGTGGCATGCCGCGCCGCTGTGTGTGCGCTTGGTGGGCGCGGCGCGCGCCAAGCAGATGATCATGAGCGGCAAACTCTACGACGCCGCCACGCTGGAGCGCTGGGGCTTTCTGGATGAGATAGTTCCGGTTGGCGAGTTGAATGCGCGCGCCCGGGCCTGGGCGGAGGAGTACGCCGCGCTGCCGCCCATCGCCGTTCAGATGATCAAGCGTAGCATCAACGCGTTCGCCGGCGCGCTGGACGGCGCCGTGATGCACATGGACGCCGATCAATGGCTGCTGGCGAGCACGAGCGAGGATTTCCGCGAGGCGGTCTCGGCGTTCTTCGAGAAGCGCGCGCCGAAATTCTCGGGCGAATAGCGCGGGCTTATTTCGCGCTGGTCTCCAGCGCCAAGGCGTGCAGCGCCCCGCCCATGCGGCCCTGCAGCGCGGCGTAGACGGCCTTGTGCTGCGCGACACGGCTCATGCCCGCAAACGCCGCGCTCTTGACGATCGCCTTATAGTGATCGCCATCGCCGGCGAGATCGACGATGGCGATGTCCGCGCCGGGGAACGCCTCGCGCAACAGCGCTTCAATCTCTTCCGCACGCATGGCCATGACGGACTAAATCCCCTTAGACGATGCGGCTTGCATGATCGGCCCAATAACGATCGCGCAACAGGCGCTTATAGAGTTTGCCAGTCGGGTGGCGTGGCAGTTCGGCCATGAAATCGATCGTGCGCGGGCATTTGATGTGAGAAAGATGGGCGCGGCAGAAGGCCATAAGCTCGGCCTCGAACGCTTCGCCCGCGTCAGCCCAATCGAGCGGCTGAACCACGGCCTTCACTTCCTCGCCGAACTCTTCATTCGGCACGCCGAACACGGCCGCGTCCGCGACGCGCGGATGGGTGACCAGAAGGTTTTCCAATTCCTGCGGATAGATGTTCACGCCGCCGGAAATGATCATGAAGGCCTTTCTGTCAGTAAGGAACACGTAGCCGTCTTCGTCGACATGGCCGACATCGCCAAGCGTCGACCAATCCGGGTGCTGGGGATGGCGGCTATCGGCGGTTTTCTTGGGATCGTTATGATATTCGAACTGGGAGGCGCCGGCGAAATAAATGGTTCCATCGGCGCCGATGGGAAGCTCGTTTCCTTCGTCGTCGCAGATGTAAACCTCGCCGATCAACGGCTTGCCGACCGAGCCCTTTTTTTGCAGCCAGGCGTGCGCATCGAGTGTGCAAAAGCCATTGCCCTCCGTGCCGGCGTAATATTCGTGAATGATCGGCCCCCACCATTCGATCATCTGTTCCTTGATGGGGATGGGGCACGGTGCCGCCGCGTGAACCGCCATGCGCAGACTTGAAACATCGTAGCGCGCGCGCACATCCGCCGGCAGTTTGAGCATGCGTACAAACATGGTCGGCACGACTTGCGTATCGGTGATGCGGTGGCGCTCGACCAATTCAAGAAAGCGTTCGGGATCGAATTTGCTCATCACCACGACCGTGCCGCCGAGGCGATGCACGGTCATGCACCAGCGCAGCGGCGCGGCGTGGTAGAGCGGCGCCGGTGATAGATAGCGCGCATCCGGACGAATTTGGTAAACGCCCGCCGCCAGCATGACGAGCCCGCCGGGTTCATCGATCGATGCGCCGGTCAGCGGCGTGCGCACGCCCTTGGGCCGGCCTGTCGTGCCGGACGAATAGAGAAGATCGGCGCCCGCGCTCTCATCGGCGATCGGCGTTGTGGGCTGCGCATCACGCGCCGCCTCATAAGCGTGAAACCCCTCGATCGCGCCGCCGACGCTGAAAGCCGCCACGCCCGGCGCCCGCGCGCGCAATTCGTGCACGACACCGCCAAGGCCAGTTGAACAGAACAGCGCCTTCGCGCCGCTATCGGCGATGATATAGGCCGCCTCGTCGGCGGTGAGCTTGGTGGAGATGCACGCATAATAGAGCCCCGCCCGTTGCGCGGCCCAAGCCAGCTCGAAGAAGGCGTTCACGTTTTCGAGATGATAGGCGACGCAATCGCCCGCCCGGAGGCCCGCCGCGCGCAGCAGATGGGCGCCCTGGTTCGAGCGCGCGTCGAGCAGGCCGTAGCTGATCGTCTCGCCGCTGTCGGCCATGACAATGGCGGGCTTTTCGGGATTTTCGCGGGCGTGAATGCTTGGATGCACGGCGGCCTTCTCTCCTGTGGCGCGTCGCTTGCCACACAGCGCCGCATTCGTGGGATTTGGATTGCACGGCCCGCGATAAGAGGCTAGGGCGCACCGTCCAAAAGGCCTGACTGCGGAGTGTCCATTGACAAATTCCGCATTTCAGAAATTTTAGACAGGCGTACAGCTCACCCAAGAAGACCGTATGACAATCTGGCGATTGGGGGGAGATGAGGGGGGATCGAAAGCGGTGTGCGCCTCTGGCGCGCCGCGGGTCGGGCCATCCGCGCAAAAGGAGTTTTCGCTTGGCGGCGCGCCACGCCGCCGGGTAACGTTTTGGGTAGTCTTCACCTCGTGATCACCAAGGGTGCAAAGGGCGGAATATGAACCTGACCTCTTCTCTTCTCTCCATCTTCGCGCAGCAAGCCGCGACGACCCCAGCCCCCGCCACGCCGGCCGATCCGGCCGCCGCCGCGCCCGCTGCGGCGCCGCCTTCGCTCTCGGCCGATACGCTGGATCAGGCGCGCCAGGCCGGCCAGGCCGCCCAGGCCGCCGATGCGGGCGCCCAGGAAGTGTCCCTGATGGAGCTGGTGCGCGAGCTCAACGCCGTTGAGCTTGGCGTCATGGTCATTCTCGGCCTGTGCACGATCTATGCGGTCGCGCTCCTGTTCGAAAAGCTGATCGTCATGCGCCGCGCGGGACGCCAGACGCGCGATTTCTTGACCTCCTTCCGCAAGGCCAATTCAGTCGAAGAAGCCGAGGCGATCGTGCGCAAGCTGCCCGCTTCCGGTATCAAAACCATGTTTGACGCCGGCATGGCTGAAGTGCGCCGCACGCAGGACCTTGGCCTTTACACAATGCGCGACGCGCGCGATCACACCATGCAACGCGTCGCTTCCGCGATGACCATCCGCCAGAACGAGCACCTCGAGGATCTCGGCTCGAACATGACGTTCCTGGCCTCGATCGGCGCCAACGCGCCGTTCATCGGTCTGTTTGGCACGGTCTGGGGCATCATGGTGGCGTTCGTCGGCATCGCCTCGACGCAAACCACCTCCCTCGCCGTCGTCGCGCCCGGCATCGCCGGCGCGCTGCTGGCCACCGCCGCCGGCCTTGCGGCCGCCATCCCGGCGGTGCTCATCTACAATTTCTCCGCCAAGCAAATCTCCAAGCAAGCGAACAAGATGGATGACTTCCTCGCGGAATTCGTCGCGCTCGTCTCGCGTGACATGGACCGTCGGGCCGGTTGAGCTGGGGCGTAGGCGGAGGATCGCCCAATGGGCGCTAAAATATCGGCACCTGGTCACGGCGGCGGCAAACGCGGCCGGCTGGACGTGAATTCCGATCCGAACGTCATCCCGTTCATCGACGTGATGCTGGTGCTGCTGATCATCTTCATGATCGCCGCGCCGATCGCCTCGGTGGATGTGACGGTCGATATGCCGGAAAGCCGGATCATGTCCTCCAAGCGGCCGCCGAAGCCGACCTGGATTTCACTTCAGGACAATGGCTCGGGCCAGACCAGAACGTACGTGATGAATGACGAGGTGCCCATCGAGCGGCTCGGCGAAGTGGCGATCGAGGAGTGGCAGAAGAACACCCGCGCGGTCACATTCGACGAATGCATGGCCGAGGCGGAAGGCACGAGCATCCATTGCCGCATCTATATCCGTGCGGACGCGGCGACGCGGTATAAGAATGTCATGCGCGTGATGAACGAACTGAACAGCCGGGGCTTCACGAAAGTGGCCCTGGTGACCGAAGATCGCCGGCGCTGAGCGGGAGAAGAGCTAGGCCATGGGTGCAAAAATCGCATCGGGCGGCGGCGGCGGTCGGCGGGATACACAACCCGTCGTCGATCCCAACGTCATTCCGTTCATCGATATCATGCTGGTTCTGCTCATCATCTTCATGGTGACGGCGCCGATCCCCACGGTCGATGTGCGGGTCGATCTGCCGCCGCCGAATCCGCAGCAACGACCGCCTGAAGTCGGCCGCGCGCCGACGTTCGTGCAGTTGAACGACGATAACGGCGTCGTCTCGTACACTGTGGACGGAGAGGCCGCGTCGCTCGACGGCCTGCTGGATACGGTGCTGCGTCACGCGCTGGAGAACAATTACGTGCTCTCGCCCGTCGATGTGTACGCCGAGGCGCGCATCTTCATCCGCGCGGATCAGGACACCGCCTATGGAAACGTCATCACCCTGATGAGCCGCCTGCAGGAAGAGGGATACGCCAAGGTCGGCATCTTCGCCGAACGCGCCCAGCTCTAGGAAGCGAACGCCCATGTTGCGCCTACGCCTTGTTTCCTTCGGATTGGCGGCCCTGATCTGCCTGTCCATCGTCTATGTCGCGGTGACGCAGCGCTTCTCGGCGATCACGGACCTGTTCGAGGATCAGGAAGCCATTCAGGTCGAGATCGAGGAAGAGGAAAAGCCCCCGCCGCCTCCGCCGCCGCCGCCGGATCGGCCCCCGCCGCCGCCGCCGCCGATGATGGAAGTGCTGGCGCCCAATCTCGACGCGCCGCCGACGCCGACTGAAATTCCGGTGACGCTGACGCCGCCGCCGCCGCCCGCGCCCGCCGGGCCGGTGGTGATCACGAATCCGACATGGGTTGAGCGGCCATCCGGGAGAGCGCTCGCTCGCTTTTATCCCGAGCGGGCGATGGAGCGGGAACGTGAAGGCCGCGTCGTGCTGAATTGTCGCGTCAGAACTGACGGCACACTCGATTGCTCTGTCTCCGAAGAGGAACCCAGTGGTTGGGGTTTTGGGGATGCGGCAATCCGTATGTCACGTGCATATCGCATGGTTCCGGCTACGCGTGACGGTCAGGCTGTCGAGGCGCGCTACACGCTGCGAATTCCATTCAATCTGGAATAAATTAGCACCCTAGGCTCGGTGAAGGGCCGCCCGACGGATGGTGGGCGCGTGCGCGTGCCGATCAATTTCCGGCTGGGCAACTAGACCGCGTTCAGGAAAAGTGGAAACCGGTTTTCCGTCTCGATTTTTCACTTTCGAAAAATCGAAAGTGATGGCGAACGCGGTCTAACTATTTGATTATTGCGGTTTCCGGGCGGCCGACCGGTGTCCACTCCGCCTGAAACCGCAATAAGCACGCTGTTCGGGCTATTCGCCCCGCCTTGTTTTAGACCGTATTGAGGCTGACCCTACGTCATCCGTAACTGCCCGATTGGGCGGGAGGCGATAATGGCGCCGTCTTCCTTGCAGCGCGCTGGTGCGCTGACCCTATCCACCCTGCTCGTGGCGCTGGCTGCGCTTGCGGCGCTGACGCAGAGCTGGCGGTTGGCTGCTCCCTTTCCGGAGATGGACGCGCCCGCCGGCGAAGTGCTGTTCGAAACATTGACGCCGCCGCCGCCGGAACCACGGCCGCCCACGCCGCGGCCGGTGGTCACTCCAGGACCCGCGCCCTTCGTTGCGCCGCAGGCGCCGGCCGCGCCGGCGCCTCCGCTGATCGATGGAGCGGCCGGCGCTGGCGATACGGTCGTGGCGGCGCAGCCCACGATCACACGCCCCGACTGGCTGCAGCGGCCCGCGAACCTCGACCGCTTCTATCCCGCCCGCGCCCGTGAACGGGGCCGCGAAGGCGTTGTGCAACTCGACTGCGTGGTGCGTGTCGATGGGCGCCTCGATTGCGCGGTGGCCTCCGAAACGCCCGCCAATTGGCGCTTTGGAGATGCCGCGTTGGAGATCGCGCGGGGCCATCGCATGGTTCCCGCCACGCGCGACGGCGTGCCCGTCGAGGCGTTTTACCGGATGCGCGTGCCGTTCACGCTGCGCTAGGGCCGTTCCCGAAAAGTGTACAGCGGTTTTCGGGCAGGAACGGCCCTGATCGTGCGAATAGACCCATCTTATCCCGATTGGATTGGTTCAATCCAATCGGGAATGGGTCTAAGCGCGCCCCACCGGCGTCCGCAATTTGCCCAGATTTGCTGGCGTTGTAAGGTGAGGGACATGAACGGCGCGCGCCCGCGCGGCTGATCGAGGAGTTTTCCGAATGAAACTGGTGATTGGCGCCGCTGTCGCGGCGCTCGCTTTGGCCGCGCTCCCCGCGCTGGCGCAGACGCCGGCGGCGGTCCCCCCGTCGCGGTGCGCCGCGATCCCCGCCGCGCCCACCCTTCCCGATGGCGCGCGCGCGCGGAACCTGGCCGCGATGCAGGCCGGCAACGCCGCCTATGAGGCGTGGGGGCAGGCGATGACGCCAGTCATGACCTGCCGCCAAGCCGAGGCGCGTGAAACGCGCGCCGCCGCTGAAGCCGCGCGGGCCATCGCAGAGGCGCGGGTGGCGGAATTCAACCGGGGCGTCGCGCTACAATGTGATGTCGTGCGCGCCTGGCGCGTCGAGGTGACGGAATATAATCGCCGCCAAGGCGAGGAGCCGCCGCCGATTCCGCCAAACGATCCGTGCGGACCGGCGCCGGCCGCCAACTGATTTTTGGGTCACGACCATAAGCCCGCTTGACGTCCCACGCGTCAGGCGGGCTTTGCATGTCTCCCGAACGGGAGATCGACATGGCGCGCATTGATTACGAAACCTGCTTTCTGGACGTGACCGATCGCGTCGCGGTGCTGACCCTCAATCGGCCCGACAAGCTCAACGCCTTCACCGGCCAGATGATGCTCGACATGATCGCGGCGTTTGATGCGACGGACGCCGATGATGACGTGCGCGCGGTCATCGTCACCGGCGCGGGGCGGGCCTTTTGCGCGGGCGCTGATCTCTCCGCCGGTGCAAAGACGTTCGATTACGCCGCACGCGAGGACCGCCCAGATCGCGGCGCGAAGGATAGCCTCGAGTATTTGCGCGATGGCGGCGGGCGATTGACGCTGCGTATTTTCGAGAGCCTCAAACCCGTGATCGCGGCGGTGAACGGCGCGGCGGTCGGCGTCGGCGTCACCATGCAATTGCCGATGGACATCCGCATCGCGTCGACGGACGCGCGCTTCGGTTTTGTGTTCGCGCGGCGCGGCATCGTGCCGGAAGCGTGCTCGTCCTGGTTCCTGCCGCGCCTTGTCGGCATCCAGACGGCGCTGGATTGGTGCTATTCTGGGAAAGTGTTTGGCGCCCAGGAAGCGTGTGAGCGCGGGCTTGTGCGGTCCCTCCACGCGCCCGGCGATCTCATGGGGGCCGCGCACGCGCTCGCGCGCGAGATCGCCGATAACGCGGCGCCGGTGTCGATTGCGCTGACGCGGCAGATGTTGTGGCGAATGCTGGGCGCCGATCACCCGATGGAGGCGCACAAGATCGACAGCCGCGCGATCTGGGAGCGTGGAAAATCTAGGGACGCACGCGAAGGCGTTATGTCGTTCCTGGAAAAGCGCACGCCCGTTTATCCGGATACGGTGAGCGGCGATATGCCGTCCTTCACGCCGTGGTGGACGGAGCGGCCCTTCAGCTGAGGCTGGGATTGCGCAACCGCCAGATCGGCGTGAAGGCGATCAACGCCAGCACGGCCAGCGCCAGTCCAACAGCGGGTATGATCGCCGCGGCGCGCGCGCCCCATGCCGCAGCGGAGAACCCGACGAGCGCTGAACCGATTGGCGCCCCGCCCATGAATCCCATCGAATAAGCGGCCAGAACGCGGCCGAGATAGCGCGGCTCGGCTGCGGACTGGGTGATCATGCGGCTTGATCCGATCGAGATGCCGCCGGCGAGCCCCCATACCACCACAACGCCCGCGAACATCAGAAACGGCTTGTCGATCGCGAAACTGAGCAGGGCGAACGCGCCCACCAGATGCGACAGCGCCAAGGCGCGGCCGGGAAAGTTCGCCGGCGGCAGGCGGCTAAGCGCAGCGGCGGAAACAAAACACGCGCCCCAAAAACAGGCGAACAAAAATCCGAGGCGCCCGGCTTGTTCGGCCGCGTCTCCCCCATAGGATTCGCGAATGATCAGCGGAAACAGAACTTGGAACGAGCCGACGACGAAGACACCGATATAGGCGGCCGACCCGATCATCGGCCCCATGACAGGACTTTTCAGCGCATAAATGAGCCCATCGCGAATATCGCCGAACGCGCTCACGAGCGAACGGCCCTTGTGCGCATCCGGCGGCGGGGCCCGCAGGCGCAACGAGAGCGCGGCGCCGAGTATAAGCGCGCCGGCTTGGGTCGCGAGATAGGGCGCCGGGTCATCGCCAGCTAGGCGGGCGAGGAGGATTCCCAGGATTTGCGCGCCGATCTGCACGGCCGCCGTCGTCGCCGCCGCGCGCGCAAGCCCCACGCTTCGGCCGCGCGCGAGATCGCGTTCCACGACGCCATTGAGTGCGGAATCCCGCACCGGCAGCATGAAGGCGGCCAGCGTGCCTGTTATGGCGCCATAAGCGAGCAGGAGCGGAAAGGTGAGCTGGCCGCGCGCAACGATCCAGGCCAAGGCGAGCATTGGCGCCGCCAGCATGAGTTGCAACGCCGCCAGCGTCGGGCCGGTTTGCACACGCTCGGCAAGCGCGCCGCCAAACAACAGAAAGAAAAACATCGGCGCCGAGAGCGCCACTTGCGCGAGGCCGACGGCGGCGGGGTGAGCCCCAAGCGTGAACGCCGCCAAGCTTGGATAGAGGACGATCTGAACGCCAAACGAAAAGAAATAGAGCGCCACCAGGAGGTAGTAGAGGCGCAACTCGGCGCCGCGTGCGCGGCGCTCGGCGGGATCAATCTCGGCCATTCAGCAGTCTCGGTGCGCTCCAGCATTATTGAGGAGAGATTAACGACCTGCGTGCTTGCCTCAAACCCAGATGACGACTCAGGCCGATATCCTGGACGCGCCGCCGCTCGAGCTGACCGATTCCCGGCGCAATGAAGCGCGGGCGGCGCTTGTCCTGCGGCTGGGCGATTTGGTGTGCTGGCCGGAAAGCCGCATTCCCCCTTATGAGCGCCAATTGGCCGCCGATATTCTCGTTGGCCTGTTGCGCAGCAGCCGCGTTGAGGTGCGCGCGCGCGTGGCGGCGGGCCTCGCCGCCATCGTCGATGCGCCCAAGGCGCTCCTTCGCTATCTGGCGCGCGATGAAATCCGTGTCGCCGAGCCGCTGTTGACGGACGGCGTAGGGCTGGACGATTCCGACCTCATCGCGTCCATACGAGTCGGCGTCGCCGCCCATTGGCTGGCGATCGCGAAACGCAGAAAATTGAGCGAATCCGTGGTCGACGCGCTCACGCAAACGCGCGATCTCGGCGTGATCGAGGCGCTGCTCGCCAACAAGGGCGCGCGCTTGTCTGTTCAGGCGTTGGATATTGTCGTCGCGCGGTCGAGGGCCGCGCCAACATTGTGCGCGCTCGTCCTCAAGCGCCTTGAACTGCGACCCACGCAGGGCCTCGTTATGTTCTGGTGGTGTACGCCCGAAGTGCGCGCCGGCGTGCTGCGGCGCTTCGCGGTGGATCGGTCCGTGTTGATCGCGCAATTGGGCGAAATGTTTCCGCTCGCGGCGCGCGAAGGGTGGGTCGACGCCGAGACCCGCATGGCGTTGCAGTTGATTGAGCGGCGCCAACGCAGCCGCGAGGCGGCCGATCGCAGCGAACATGGATCACTGGAAGGCGCGGTCGCGCGCGCTGAATCGGGCATTGACCCCGCGCTCATTCACGAAATCGCTCATCTCGCGGGCGTCAAGCCGACGACGGCCATGCAGATATTCAACGACGCCGGCGGCGAGCCGATCGCCGTACTGGCGAAGGCGACCGGCCTTAAGCGCGCCGCGCTTGTGTCACTATGGAAGGGTTTGCGCCGTCCCCTTGGCGATGCGGACCGCGCGGATACCGCTTTCGGCCGCATGATGATGACGTTTGAGACAATGTCTTCGGCGAAGGCGCAGACTGTGCTGCGCTACTGGAACTGGTCATTCACGGCCGATGCGGCGGGCGTCGCGGCGCACACCGAGGATCTCAACGATTTTGGCGAGTGGGACGCGGGCCCGGCGCGCCGCAACGCCACACTGCTTCTGACGCGGGGCGCATAGAAGCGCGGCGGCGACTGGTCAGGCCGGGGCGGCGCGGGTTATGTCTCGAGTCGCGTCGGCGGAGCGGAGAACTGCGGTGGCGGGCGTTTTACTCACTGCGATCGGTGTGGCGCTGGCAGGACTCGCCATGGCGGCGTGGCCGCTTGCCGTGGACGAGCTTTGGCAGTGTGCGGCGGCGGGTGTCGCTACAGTGCTTATTTCGGTGCGATTGGGCTTTCCCATTCGGGGCGGCGGCGTGACCGCGCCGTTTCGGCTCGCGGCCCTTGGCGTGCGCCGGGGCGCCGCAAACATTGGCGGACATCTGCGCGTGCTGCGCCGCGCACTCGCGGCGGACATCGTGTTGCACCCCGCGCTCGCGCGCGCGCGCGTCCTCACGGCCGGCGGCGCCTATGCGCGTGCGCTGGCGGCGACGCCTGGCGTCATGCCCGTGGATATTGGCGAAGGCGTCATCCTTGCGCACGTGCTTGACGAAACCGGCCGAGATGAACGCGTGCTCAGTGCGCTGGACGATTCCATGGCGAGTATCTTGAGGCGCGCCTCATGATCGCGCTGGCGATCGCCGCCGCCGTACTTGGCGTCGCCGCGCTGTGCTTTGTGCGCCTCGCGGCTGGCCCCACACTTTATGATCGCGCGCTCGCCGCGCATGCAATTGCAGTGCGCTGCGCGTTCGTGATGGCGCTGCTCGGGGCCACACCGGGCCTTGGCCACGCACATCTCATGCAGGCGGCGCTGCTCATCCTTGTCGCGGATTTCGTCATGGTCGCGGCGGCGTCAAAGTTTCTGCGGCATCGGACATTTCAAACCCGGCTCGCGCACGAACAGGATGGCGCATGACCGCCGCGGTTCACGTGATTGAGCTGGCGCGCCTGGCGATCGGCGCCGCTCTTGGCGTGCTGGGCGTCGCGCTGTTGCTGGTCGGCGCAATTGGTCTGTTGCGCTTCCCTGATTTCTACACGCGCGTGCATGCGGTGCGGTCCGCCGACGCGCTGGGCGGTTGGCTGGTTTTAGGCGCCGCGGCGCTCCTTGCAGGCGACCTGTCAAATGCGCTGATGATCGCGCTGCTTGCGGCGCTCCACGCGCTGTTGTCTCCCGTTTCCGCGCACATGTTGTCGAGCGCCGCGCATGGCGCCGGGCTGGCGCCCATCGCGGGTGAATTCAAGGCGCCGCGCCCTTCGGACGGCCATCATGACCGCTAGTGTGGAAGATGTGGCGCCTTGGTTCGCGCTCTTTGCATTGTGCCTGAGTTTCGCGGGCTTCCTGGCAGCCGCCTGGATGCGGACATTATTCGCGGCGATCGCGGCTGGCTATGCTGGCGCGCTGTTCGCGGCGGTCGCGTTGGCGGCGTTGGCGCAAGGCGGCGCGGCGCTTGGCGTCAGCGTCGTCGGCGCGGTGGGCGTTCTCGCGGCGATGGGTGCGGCGTTGCTGGCGCCGCGCGCGGCGCGCGCGCATCCGCGCCTCGGCTTCGTTATGCCTGGCGCGGCGGCGCTTGTGTTGTGCGCGGCGTTGTTGTGGGCGGCGCCGGATGTAACCAACCCTGCTGGGCCGGCTTCGCCTGAAGCGGGGGCGCCCATGGCTCTCGTCGCGCTGATCATATGCGTCGGCGGCCTGGGCGCCTACGCGCTGTTGGGCGCCGGTCCGCGCAGTGCGCTGTCCGTGCGCGAGGAAGCCCAATGAGCGGCGGCGCGAACGCGGCCTTGCGCCTCTCGGCGGCGAGCGCTGGTCCGCTTCTCATCCTCATGTCGCTTGTGATCTCCCTCAATGGCGATACGGCGGGCGCCGCCCTTGGTGGGTTGATTGCGACACTCGCCTTTTTCCTCCACGTCATCGTGTTTGGCGTGGATGGCGCAAAACGAGCCGCGCCGCCCTTGGCGCTTCGCGCGGTGACGGCCCTCGGCGCCGTGCTTGTTTTAGCTTTTATGGGCGCGGATTATGTGGGAGCGGATGCTCCGCGCGCCGTGTTGAATTGGGGCGTCTGGTGTGTGGTCGCCGGCTCGTCCTCGCTCGCCTTGGCGGCGATCGCCGCGCGCACGCACGCGCTCAGCGATGAGACGTGGTGATGGGCGTTTTATCGCCTTCGCCCGCACTGTTCGCCATGGGCGTCATAATTCTGGCGGCGGGCGCGTTCGCGGCGCTGGTTATAGGCAATGGCGTCAAACGAACGATGGCTCTGTTGGCGGCGCATATTGGCGCGGCGGTGCTGGTTGCGGTGCTTGGCGGCAGCGCCCTGGCTGGCCTCGCCGTGCTGACGCTGGCGGCCGGGGTGGGTGCGACAATGCTTGCAGCCGCGCTCACAGCGCGCATTGAGGAAGCGTATGGCGGCGCTGAAACGCACGCGCTTGGCTTGATTGATGAGCGCGCTGATCATAACGGCGCGGCCACATGATCGGCGCGTGGCTCGGGGCGATCGCGCCCATGATCGTGTTGGCCGCGCCGGTGTGCGCCGCGGCGGCCGCAATGCTCATCACGCCCTTTCGCGTCGCATGGATTGTGTCCTCCGCACTGGCGGCGCTGACCGCCGCGGCGGCCCTCTATGTCACGCCTGGGCCGGCGCCATTCGGATTGGCCGTGGATGCGGTTACGGTCATCGCGCTGCCCGTGCTCGCGGTGGCGGGATGCGTCTGCATGATCGCGGGCGGGCATCTCGCGCGCGCGGATGGCGAGCCGGGCGCCGCGTCGGCCGCGTTGGCGCTCGGGCATTTGTCCTGGTTCGGATGGCTTGGCGCGGCCTTCGCGAGCGACATGATCGTTGCGCTCGCCTTCGTGGTGATCGGCTGGATGGGGCTCAGCGCGCTCGCTGCACTGGGCGCTCACGCCAATCGCGCGGCGCTCACATCCGCATTGCGCCATCTTGTGTGGTGCGCGCTTGCAAGTCTTGCGTTGGCGATCGGCGCGGCCTTGTTTTTCAACGCGACGGGCTCCGTCGACGGCGCCGCGCTTTCGCTTGCGGCATCGTCCGCAACGGCGCGCACCTTGATGCTGGCCTGCGCGCTCCTGCTGATCGGCCTGGCGGCGCTGGCGGGCGTTGCGCCGCTCAATGGCTGGGCGGCGCCTTTTTATGGCGCAGGCGGGCGAATGGCGGGCCTTCTGCAGGCGAGCGTCGGCGCCTTCGGCGCGCTCGTGCTGCTGGGGCGCGTGGCCGCGTCGCTCGAGGCGTTTGGTGAAGACGCGTTGGCGCGCGCCTTCGCCGTCGGACTGGCCGGGCTCGGCGCGATCAGCGTGATTACGGGTTCAATTCAGGCGATCGGCGCGCGCGATGCGCGCCGCTTGTGCGCACACGCCGGCGCCGCG
The DNA here is from genome assembly GCA_902826335.1 of uncultured Alphaproteobacteria bacterium. Taxonomy (GTDB): domain Bacteria; phylum Pseudomonadota; class Alphaproteobacteria; order Caulobacterales; family Aquidulcibacteraceae; genus CADEEL01. Next base: position 42,612 of record CADEEL010000016.1, on the reverse strand, counting down.
CAAGCCGGCATGATCCTTATCGCCTTCGCTACGGGTGGAACGGGCGGTTTCGCCGCTGGTCTCTTTCACATGGCGGCGGCGTCCGCATGCATGCTCGGCGTGCTCGGCGGCGTTTCGGTGCTGGACGCACGCGCGCCCATGGAAGGGCTTGTGGGCTTTGGCCGCCGCGCGCCGCTTGCTGGCGCCGCGCTGGCGGTTGGCGCCTTGGGCCTGATGGCCGCGCCGCTGACGTTGTCCTTTTTAACGCGCTGGCGCCTCATCGAGAGCGCGCTCGCGGCGCAATGGTGGTGGGCGGCGGGCGCCATCATCATCGGGTCGCTGGCCGCCGTTGGATATGGCGGCCGCTTGCTCGCGCCGCTCTATCTCAGCCGCGGCGGCGAGTCAGATCGGCCGGCATGGCGCGTCTCTATAGCGCCCCTGCACATCGTCGCGATCGCCGCCGGCATTGGGCTTGGCCTCAACGCATCCGCGCTGTGGCGCGCGGCTGAACGCGGCGGCGCCGTGCTTGGTATGACGCCGTGACCGCGCACGACATGTTGATGGCGGCGCTTGCGGCGCCGCTCGCGCGCGCCGCGCTTGTGGCGCTAAGCGCGCGCATCGCCTGGCTGCGCGACAGCATGAACATTCTGGGCGCGGCGGCGCAGGCGATCGCCGCGGGCGGCCTCGTGAGCGCGTTGGTCGCCGGCGCGCCCGCGCGGCTCGATCTCGCGCAGCCCATGCCTGGCATTGGGATATCGTTTGTCACCGAGCCGGTCGGTGTCGTCATCGCGGCGGCGCTTGCGTTGATGGGCGCGCTCAACGCCGTACACGCCGTATTTTTTCAACGCCTTCAAGGCGCGCAAGCGAGCGCGCGCCTGTTTGCGTTCAGCGCGCTCGCCGCGGCGATGACGGCGGGCGTCGCCTACAGCGCGAATTTGTTCACGCTGTTCATTTGTTACCAGGGCCTCATTCTCGCCAGCGCGCCGCTCATCGCGCATGGCGGGGATGCGGCCGCACGGCGCGCCACGCGGGTGCACATAACAACGCTGCTTGGCTGCTCGATCGGCCTGCTCCTGCCGGCCATCGTGTGGACCTATGCGCTCTCGGGCGATGTTGAATTCCGCGTCGGCGGCATTCTTCCCGCGGACATTTCACCAATCATCGCGAGCGCTCTCCTGGCGCTCAACGTGTTTGGACTCGCGGCGGCGGCGCTGCCGCCATTTCACCGCTGGCTTGCGTTGTCGGCGGCCACGCCGCACGCCGCGTTCATTGTCGTTGCGGTCCTCACGGTGGCGCCCGCCGGCGTATTGGGCGTGCTCAGGACGACGCTTTATGTTTTCGGTGACGCCATGGCGCAGGCGCGCGTCGCGGCGGTGGTCATCCTCGCAATAGCGGGCGGCGCGATGTGCCTCGCCGCGCTCAATGCGCTCGGTAAATCCGACCTGCGCGAACGCCTGGCCTACGGCGTCATATCGCAAAATGGCGCGGGGCTCGCCGCCATCATGGCGGCGGCGCCGCCGGGCTATTTCTCGGCGATATTGCAGACGATCGCGCAATCCTTCGCGGCGACGACTCTGGCGATGGCCTTCGCGACCGTGGCCGCGGCGACGGGGCGCACGGCGGCGCAGGATATGGCGGGCGTAGGGCGGGCCATGCCATGGGTGTTCGCGGCGATGACCGTCGCGGCCCTGAGCTTCATCGGGCTGCCGCCGCTGGTCGGCGCATGGCCGCGTCTGTGGGTTGTCACGGCGTTGGCGGAGGAGAATTTGCGGTGGGCAGGCGCGCTCATCGCGATCGGCTCCATCGCCACATTCGCCTATCTTGCGCCGCTGGTGGCGCGTGGACTTGTCGGGGAAGCGCCGAGCGATCCATTTGTCCGGCCCGATGGTGTCGACGCGCGTTTGATTGCACCGCTCGTGGCGTGCGCGCTGGCGACGGCGTCGTTACTGTTCGTGGTGGATCCGTTGGCGCGGCTGCTCGCGCCCAGTTGGGGAGGGTGAGCGAAATGACCGCACGGCTAAACCCATCGCGAAATCAGCGGGGCGCCGACTACATCCTGGCCGGCGTCGCAATCGTGTGCACGGCGGCGGGCGCCGTCCTCTCCCTCGCCGCCGGGGCGCCGCGCGCGCCCGGCATGGAGAACGCCATTTATTTTCCCGCGCTGTTGGGGATGAGCGCCGGCGCGGGCGCGGTGATGCTCGCGCGTATTGTTCGGCTTGCCTTTGGGCGGCGTGGCGACGAGGACGATGATCTCCATTCCCGCTAACCCAGGCTTTGCGCTGCTGTTTGGCGCGTTGATCGCCTTCGCCACGCCGCGCGGCTTGCGCGGGCCGGTCATGCTCGCCGCATCGGCCGCGTGCGTGGCGCTGATTTTCGCCCGTGATTTTGGCGATTATGATCGCTTTGCGCAGATCGGGTTGACAGTCGTTCTGCTGCGGCTCGATGCGCTGTCGCAAGTGTTCGGTCTTGCTTGCGCGATCGGCGCCATCCTGATGGCGATGGCGACGTCCGGGCGCGTCAACCGGCACGAGGACGCGGCGATCTTTCTGCTTGGCGGCGCGGCGACCACCGCGGCGTTCGCAGGCGATCTCATCAGTTTTATCGCCGCGACGGAATTGTGCGGCGTCGCCGGCGCCTGGGTGCTGCTGGCTGGCGGCGGGCGGGCCGCGTTGCCGGCGGGCGTGCGCTTTCTGATGTGGCAGGGCCTGGGCGGATTGTTGCTGCTCACCGGCGTCGCCTTTCACCTTGCGGACGGATTCGACAGTTCCTTCACGCGCTTGCCCGCGGATTCCTGGGGCGGTGCGTTTTTTCTCGCAGGGCTGGCGATCAAGGCGGCGGCGCCGTTCGTTCACGTTTGGCTCAAAGACGCGTTGTCGCGCGCCTCGACGGTCGGCGCGGCCGCGCTTGCGATCTTCGCAACCAAGGTCGCGCTCTATGGCTTGGCGCGCGGGTTTTCCGGCGAAGCGCTGCTCATAGGCGCGGGCGCGGCGATGGCGCTGGCCGGCGCGGTGTACGCGTTCGCGGAAGACGATATCCGCCGCGCGTTCGCTTATAGCCTTATCGCGCAGACGGGCCTGATCGTGGCCGCGATCGGCGTCGGCGCGCCTCTCTCGCTTGCGGGCGCCGCCGCCCACGCGTTCACGACCACGCTGTCTTACGGCGTGTTGTTTCTCATGCTCGGCGCGGCGCTCGACGCATCGGGCGCAAGGCGGTTTTCGTCGATTGGCGGCCTCGGCCGCGCCATGCCGTTGACGGCGCTCTTCGCGGTGTTGGCTGGCCTTGGCGCCGCCGCCGCGCCGGGCCTTTCCGGCTATGTCTCAGAAACACTGACGCTACACGCAATTTCAGCCAGCGGTTGGCGCTGGCCCTCATTGGCGCTGTCTGGCGCGGCCGCCGCAACCGCGGGCTTGTTCGCCTTGCGCCTGCCCGCCATCTTCTTGGGGCCCGCCCGGGGCGCGGCGGCGCGTGATGCGCCCTTCGGCATCCTGCTCGCCGCCGCCTTCGGGTCATTCATTAGCCTTGCAATCGGCGCCGCGCCCGGCTGGCTTTACGCATTGTTGCCGCCGGCGCCGGTGTCATTTCATCCGTATTCGGGAGATCGTGTAGGCGGGCATCTGCAGCTTATCGCGTCGGCCGCCGCCGCCGTATTTCTGCTGCGCGCACTCGGCCTGGCGGGCCGCGAACGTTCAACACGGCTGCTGGACATCGACGCGCTGTACGAAGGGCCCGCCGCCGGCGTCGCGCGTTGGGTCGGCGTGGTGCTCCTCAGAATTTATGGCGGCGTGCGCGCGGCGGTGCGCGAGGTTGGCGCGCGCGCGACGTCGCTGGCCTGGTCCGCCGCGCAAGCTTCGGATCGGATGCACGGCGCGGCCGCGGGCTGGCTGGCGCTCGGCGGGGCGCTCGCTCTTATCCTCGCCTTTTATGTTATCGCGGCGTGACGCTAGAATGCCAGGCAATGAGCGCTTGCTTTACAATATTAATTGTCCATTAGGATAATAAAAATCGAGCGTCTGAAGACGCAGACTTGAATTTGACAATATTGTCGCTAATGTAAGTTGCACATATACTTGCAGAGTGTGCGACGCGATGGATCAGAGGGCGAATCTCATCGAATGGGCTGTGGACATCGTCACGGCCTATGTCGGCGCGAACAAGGTTCAACCTGATGAAATACCGGCCCTGATCAGCACGGTCTTTGGCGCGCTCCGCGATCTAAACGCGGGCGGCGTGGTCACCGTCCAGGAGGCCGCGCGCGAGCCCGCCGTGCCGATCAAACGCTCGGTGACTCCGGAATTCATCGTGTGCCTTGAGGACGGCAAGAAGTTTAAGTCCCTCAAGCGCCATCTGCGCACGCGCTACGGCATGACCCCGGAAGAATATCGCGCGAAGTGGGGCCTGCCGCACGATTATCCGATGGTGGCGCCGAATTACGCGAAAGCGCGCTCGGACCTCGCCAAGCGCATGGGCCTCGGGACCTCCCGTCGGGGGTGACCCGCGCTCGGCCGACGCCTTGTGGCGTACGGCGCAAGACTTCTCCCCCGGGGCGATATGAGGATTGAAGTCAGCGAAATAGGAAAGTAATCCTAATTATGCACTTGACATAAGATGCCGCTATCCCTAGTAAAGCTATGACAGGCTGGCGTTTTAAGGTAGAATCACAGCGCGATGTGCGCGGACAATATTCCTAGCAATTACGATTCGTGGCCTTCCCCGACCGTCATCGAACTGGGGCGGCGGCTCTATGAAGAGCTGGTCCACGCCGACCCTACGCCCGGCGACCTTGCATGGGATGATCTGCCCGAAAACGAGCGCGAGTCCTACATGCACGCCGCGACAGCCGTAGTCAGGAAGTTTGAGGATCATATTCCTAGTTACTTTGCTTCGCCGACAGCGCTGGCCCTCGCGATCCGTGACGCGTTGGCGGCCGACGCCCCGGACGCAGTCGTTTGGCCCGTTGAGTTGGGGCCTAGAATCCTGATTGACGGTCAATTCGACCTGACCGCTGTCGCTAAGCGCCTTCTTTCGGGGGGCGGGGAAGTTGCCAAGTGAGGGCTACTGCTGGCGCAAACGCATCATAGATTTTGGACTGAACGGTGCGCAGATCGGCCAAAGTTTCTCTAGTGAGATCGAACGTCGCGAGAACGCCCGGCGCCGGCTGCCCTGCATCGGCGCGGCCCGCGAGCGTTATGAGAAATCGGCTTCCCGCGAGCCTGCCCCAAAACGCCTCGATCACATTTCCATCCCGAAGTTTCACCGAATTGTACTTAGCCGCCGCGCGATCCCTCGCGTTCTCAGCTGAGTGGCCGATGCCGTTGCGCAGCACCGACGCGCTTGGGAATTTGGCGCGATACTCCTCGACGGCCTGTTCCATGCCCGCAATATCAAACGCGGCGCGTAGGCTGGGACAAGTGTTGTCGATATTGGTTCGGATGGCGTCAACGACATGGCCGAAATGATAAACGCTCATCACAGCATCGCGCGCCGCGATCTCGCAGCGGCGCCTGGCTTTACCGACAGCCTCGCCCATCTGAAGAAATGGCGCCGCGATCTCGATCGGTATGCTGCCGGCGCCCTGCATCAGCTCTGCAAGCTCGCGCAAGTCGCGCATGGATTGTTGGCTGGCCGTCTCCCTTTCGGCATCGAATATCTCAAAGAGATCGAGCGCATCTTCAAGCCGAACCGCATAGAGATTCAGGCAGCTGCACAGCCAGTTTAGGAACGAGCCGTCTTCCCGCTCTTCAGCGGGGAGGGAGTTGTTAGCGAGGTCAGGAATTCTCATGACGAAACCTGGGGATGATGATCCGCTAGACCCGGAAGAGGCTGCCCGCCGCTGCGACGAGATCGCGTTACGGATGCTGAAAACGCCGCCGAAGAAGCACAAGGACGAACCGCGCCGCCGTCCGCCAGCCAAGCGCCAGCCCGCGAAGAAGGGCTAGCAGCCCTTCGATTCCCATGAAATAGTCCGCCCGTCGCGCTCGGCTTGATCACCGGCGGCGATGCGCTTTGCGCGTGAACACGAGGCCCCGCTTTGTCGGGCGTCTCGCTGAATACAAGACCCTCGGGGAATAAGCGGGGCGCGCTTTCCTCGTGTCCCCGCGTTCGCCCGCTCGGCTGGCGCCGGGCGGGCGAACGCGGGGACACAAAATGCGCAATTTCGTCGCCCTATTCACATTCTGGAGGCTCGCGAAAGCAATCCTCTATGCCGCCATCCTCACGGCCCTTGGGATCGCGGCAGAGTTGTTAAGCGACGGCATGCTGAGCGCCAACGTCTCGCCGAGTCTGTCTGTTTCCGCCGTCATTGTCGGGGAGGCTGCGGAGACATTTGGCGCCGGACTATTCTTCCTGCTTATTTCCACCCCCGTCATCGCCTTCATGCCGCATCGGCGCCCCCAACATGTTGGCGTCTTATATTGGGGCGGCGGATTGATCGGCGGAATGATCGCGTTTGTCGTCGCCGCGTTGGCCTGCACACTTATTCTGGCTGCAATCTATCGATCGAGCGGCGCCATTCCAAGCGCCGCGTATACAATCGCGGGAACGCTTTCGACCGCCGTCGCCTTCATCGTCATATTCGTGATTGGCATTGAGCGTCCCGCGCCGGCTGGATTTGGCGCCGCCGGCGCAGAGTGAGCGCCTCGCTTCCATGGACGGCGCCATAATCGCTCGACGCCATCTAAGCCGAAGGAACGATCATGCCGACGCCCAACGATACCATTAGTCGTTATCGCCTTGTTGATTGGCCGAGCCCGGCGGATTATCTGGCCGCTTTGCTGGAAACCATGCCTCCATGTCCGCAAGAAGGATGTTGCGCGCTCGCTCACGTACACGCAAGGCTTGCTCAAGGTTCGCGGGCTGATCGTCTGCCGGATACAGTGGCGACTGATTCTCCAGGGCCTCTATGACGACAGATGGGAAGCCTGGAGAAACATTGACGATGTGGCCGACTATCAGGCAAAGTAAGAGGCCCTGCGCATCGATTTTCGCGTGCAGCTCTTCGATTGGATTGCTCAGGGGCGTGTTGGACATCGTGGGCGCTCCTTCTCATTAGAGCGCCGTTGACCGAGAGCCGCGATTCAGCGAAAGTCCGATCGCCTTCTGGGCTCGCCGGCGCAACGGCGAAATTACTAGGCCCGCAACGTTGACGCGTTGCGGGCCTAACTGTTTGTGCGGAGTCGGCGCCTCAGTCGATCCCTGGCAATCGCGGTTCGTAGGGGTTCCAGCCCTCGGAGGGTTCGACTGGTCGGGCGCGCCGCCGCTTAAGCGCTGTGGCTTTCAGGCTGGTGCAACGTGAGGCGCTTGCCCGCAGCACCTTTGGCCGCAAGCGCCGCACGTTCTTTATCGCTGAACCCCAGCTTGGTGCGGGTGTTGTGGCGGAATGAAAACTCGTCGAGATACCGCGCGAGGTATTTCTCATCACAGTGCTGATAAACGCCGGTCATGCCCTTCTTGAACACGCCGAAAAAACCTTCGGCGGAATTGCAATGCACATCGCCGCGCGCATATTCGCCGGCCGAGTGCTTGACCGTTTCGTGCGTCGCAGTGTGCTCGTCGGCGCCCACATAGAGCCGGCTTTCATCGGTGTGGAGGCGCGAGGCCAGCGCGACGTTGTCCGTCACAATTCGCGCAACCGTTTCCTTGTCCGCGTCCGCGACATGGAACGCGCGGGCGTTGCCGCCGCGCTCTACCAAAGCCACAACCGCGCGCTTTGGGCGACGATCCTTATGCGGGCGCGTCATGCCCTTCGGGGTCGTCGGCGCGCCCGTGTTGCTGCGGCCGTAATAGGTCTCGTCTGCTTCCACGATCCGGCCCTCGCCGCCCAGCGGGCCCGTGCCCGTCTCGCGCATCGCTTCACGCACGCGCATCGCCATGAACCAGGCCGACCGATAGGAGCCGAGGCCGAGCATCCGTTGAAGCTGAAGCGCCGAAACGCCCTTCTTGCTGGCGGCCATGAGGTGCATCGCCAGAAGCCACTTATTGAGCGGGATGTGCGAGCGCTCGAACACGGTCCCGACCGTGACGGTGAAGGGCTCGTCGCAAGGACGGCAGTTCCACAGGCCCGGACGGTGGCTCTTGCCGGCAAGCAAGGTCGCTTCCGCGACCACGCCGCAGCGCGGGCACACCGGGCCGTGCGGCCAAAGCAGCCCTTCCAGATGAACGCGGGCGGCTTCCTCGTCAGTGAAGATCGGATTGGTGAGATCGGCGGTTTCCATAGCCACAACCTAGCTATGGGGGCGCCCTATGTCAAGTGCATAATTAGGAAAGTAATCCTACACCTGCCCGTTTCGGTTAGTCTGCCCCCAGACAGCCTAAGGGAGGACCAGGTGAAGAGGGATGTCGTCGATGAGGAAGGCGATCGCATGGACCGGGCGCACGCGCGCTTGGCTATGGCGGTGGCGGGGTTCGCGGTCGGCGTCGCGCCGCGCGCGCTCGCGGAAGAGGGCCGGGGCGCGACCGCCGTTACATTCGGCCGCCAGGTGGCGATGTATTTGTGCCATGTGGTGTTCGAAATGAGTTTGGCGCGGGTCGCGGCGGCCTTCGCCCGTGATCGCTCAACAGCTGGGCACGCCTGCCACGTGATCGAGGAGCGGCGCGACGACCCGGCCTTTGACGGTTGGATCGGCGCGCTCGAATGCGCGCTTCAGGAAACGCCGCAGCCGCGAGACTGGACGGCGTCGATGCGGCGGCGGTCCGCATGAGCGCGCTTCAATCTGCGCCTGGTCAGGACCGCGCTATTGAGCGTGCGATCAAGCGGTTGGCGGAGCCGGACGCGCGTCTTGCGCCCGATCCGCGCCAAGCGGGCTACGGCGTCTTCGCGGGCAAGGATCGCCGGCGCAGGCCCTTTTGCCGGCTGAGCGAAGGGCAGACGCGAAATTTGATCGCGGACGGCGTGGTGGAGGCGATGCAAGACGGGTCTGGTTATCGGCTGACGCGCGCCGGGGTCGCGCGCGCGGCGCGGCTTGGCGCGCGCGCCAGCGAACGATACCTGGCGCAGCACGGCGCTGTCGTCGATCGGCCGGTCATGGACGATGACGGCGATGAGCGCGCCGTGCGCGGCTACGAACCGTTCGCGCTGCGCGCCCGCCTGGCGCGGCTCAAGTCGTCCCGCGGCGCTTCGTGGCTCACGCCCGATGAAATCGACGCCGCCCATCGGCTCGGCGTGGATTGGGAGAAAGGTCAGATCGGCCTCATGCGCGGCTTGGATCTCGCGGCGGGTCCGCAGAGCGGTAATGCGCGCGGACCCGGCGGCGGGCGCGAGGGCGCGCTGGCGATCGGCTTGGACGCGCGCCGCCGAGTTGAAGAGGCGCTCGCCTTCCTGGCGCCGGCGTTGCGCCGGGTTGCGGTGGCGTTGGTGATCGAAGGGCGTGGGCTGGAGGAGTTCGAACGTCGCCAGTGCTGGCCGCCGCGTTCGGCTAAAATCGCTCTGAAATTGGCGTTGGCGCAGTTGGCGTCACGTGGCGGCGCCGAGCGCCGCAGCGTCGTGGCGCATACGCTCGATCATGGCGATGACGCCGTTTGAGCGCTGCATCGTCAACGCATCGGCGAGGCCGAGGCGGCTGAACGCGGCGCGTGGGTCAGCCGCCAAGATGTCTTGGGATGTTCGCCCGGAGAAAATGCGCAGCAGAATGGCGATCAGCCCGCGCACGATGAGTGCATCGGAGTCGCCGCGAAAATACAGCCGGCCGTCACGCACATGGGTAGTCAGCCAGACCTGGCTGGCGCAGCCGCGAACCTTGTTCGCCTCGCATCGTTCAGGCTCGCTCAGAGGCTCAAGCGCCTTGCCGAGATCAATGATGTGCCCATACCGCTCTTCCCAATCGCCAAGGAGCGCGAATTCGCGCGCAACTTCATCGATTGCGGCGTCTGTCTCTGACCCGGCCATAGGCGGGACATGCGCTTGGCGCGCGGCCCCCGCAAGCCTTGTCAGTGGTTGGGGCGTGAGATCGCTTGAGACGCGAGCGCCGGCGTTTGCGCGGCGGCGAGCGGCGCTTGGCCTGGCGCGGGCGCCGGCTGGGCGATGCCGCTGATGCACAGGCCGACATCGCGGAGCGCGTGCTGGCCCATGCAGAACGCGTTCTCATAGCGGAAGCGCGCCGCGGACATGCATTGGAAGAGCTGCAATTGCGCCATTTCCAAGCAATCGCGCGAGCGGCTCTCATTCAGCAGGCGGTCAATCAGCGTTGGGTTGGACTCGGCCGCGCCTAGGGCTTGCAAGGCGGCGATCGTGGTCATGCGATTGACCGCCTCGCCGCGCTCTGGCTTGACCCGCCACGACCCTGGCGCGGCGGACGCTGCTTCCGTTACCCCGCCATTGCCGCGCACCGAGTCCCAAAAGCGACGGCCGCCGAAAACGGTTGGGTCCGTCTGCGGCGTCAAAGTCACCGGCATCACATTAAATCTGGCCGCCAAGTCACCGGGCGGCACGCTGAGCGCGCCGGCGCTCAAGCCGCGTATACGCTGCACCCGCGCGGCTTGTTGCGGCGCGACGGCGTTGGCCCAGCCTTGACGCTGCAGCCCATAAGCCAATTCGCGGTAGCGATCGGCGACCGCGATGATGCGCGCGGCGTCGGCTGTGGCCGAATTCAAGACGATGCGCGTGGCTTCGTCGCCCCCGCGCAGTAGCCGCGCCCAACCCGGATCGACGGACATGCCACGGATTACCGCGTCGCGGCCATAATGCGCCGCCGCCTCGCGCACGCCGGCGACAAATGCCGGGGACTGCGCCGCCGTCATTGCGCCATAGGCGATCCAGCCGCGGCTGAGCGCATCGCGGTTATGGCGGGCCGCGATGTCGAGCGCGCGCTCGAGTTCATTGGCGTTGCCGACGCGCGCCGCGCGCAAATCGCCAATGTCGCTGTGGTAGGCGGCATAGGCATGTATCGAGGTCTGCACGGTGCTGCCTTGCGCGGTTGCGGCTGGCCCCTGCGGCGCTGGCGCGCGCGGGGCTGGCGCTGTCGCATTCTGGGCGCTGGCCGCACCGAAAAGGGCAATCGCCGCCGTGGTCGTCAGGACCGCTAGCTTCCGCATCCGCTCACTCCGCTCATCTGTCCATGCGCTTGTCGTGGGCCTCGTGCCCGCCGGGGGAGTATGCTTCCCTCCGCGCCGCCGACGGGCCACGATCACACTCAAGGCGTTAAGAGCCTTTTACGCGCGGGTATGGAAGTGGCGCCAACACAAGTTTCAGTAAGGTCCGACTTTTCGCACAGCCCGGCGCGCGGGCGCTTGGCCCTGACGCTGTGGGCGTGGCTGGGCGCGGCGGTGCTCGTTCTCGCATTGGCGTGGCGTTTTGGCGCGCCCCTGGATCAAATAGGGAACGTTTCCTTGATCGCCGTCGCGCCGGCGCTGGTGGGCTTTATTCTGCTGTCGCGGCTCGGGCAAACCTGGGCGCGGCTATATTTCCTTCTCGCCTGGGTGGCGGCCGCCACGATGCTGGCCGCGAGCATGGGCGGCGCTGTGAGTCCGCTCGCCCTCCTCTTCACCGTGCCTTTGGCCTATGCCGCGACGTTTGGCTCCACGCGCTTGATCGTCGCCGCGGCCGTCGCTTCGGCGGCGGGCTATGTGGCGGCCGCCTGGGCCGGCCATGGCCGCGGGAGCAGTGAGCTAAATGCCGCGCCGGAGATGCTCGCGACAGCGGGGCTCTTTCTCAACGCGCTCATCCTCTTGACGCGCGATGGCCGGCGCGACGGCGACGCCGCAAGCTTGCGCATCGCGGAGACCGCGCACGAATTGCGCACGCCGATCAATCATATTGTCGGCTTCGCGGACATGATCGAACATCGGGTGTTCGGCGACCTCGATGAGCGTTACGCCGAATACGCCGGCCTCATCCGCGCGAGCGGCGGCCAGCTCCTCGAATTGATCAACCGACGCCTCGACCTTTCGCGCATCGCAGCGGGGCGCTACGCGCTGGAGTTGGAGGATGTCGATGTCGCTGAATTGGCGCGCGATGTGGCGGCGCAGGCCCATGGATCGGCTTCCGCGAAATTGATCGAGTTCGATGTTGAGCTGCCATCGGCGCCGCTGCGCCTGCGCGCGGACCCGCTTGCGCTGCGCCAGGTGCTCACGAATCTCATCGGCAACGCCGTCAAGTTCACGCCGCACGGCGGACGCGTGGGGATCGCCGCGCGCCAGCGCCATCGCGATGTTCTCATCGAGGTTTCCGATACGGGGCCAGGCATTCCCGCGCACTTGCGCGCCCGGCTGGGCCAAAGGTTTGATCGCGGCTCGGTTGGGGCGGAGACGGAAGGCGCGGGACTTGGACTTGCGCTCTCTCGCGCGCTCGTTCGATTGCACAATGGCGCGCTGATCGTGTCAGACGCCCCGGCAGGCGGCGCGAGAATTCGGGTGCGACTGCCGATTGCTGGGCCGCGCGTTTAGCGGGGCGGAACGGACAAAAAGGCCCGCGCGGCGGCGAGATCGCCAATTTCAATCAGCATGCGTGCGCCGCCGACGCGCACCTCGGCCGCTTCGCGCGGATCGAGCGCGGCCAATTCCGCGAGCAGCGTATCTGGAAACGCAAAAACGACGCGCCTCGCGCCACTACGTGACGTTTCAATCGTGCGATTGCGCGCGAGCACGTGGCGCGCGATCGCCGGCGTGGGCGCGCCTGCCCGCAGGCCTTGAACACGCCGCCCTGGCACGTCGAGCAAAGGCGCGCGCGCGCGCGTCGTATCGCGCAGGATGATCTCCGCCGTCGCGGGCGCCCCGGCGCCGGCATGTGGCAGCATCAGCGCCACATAGGGGCGCGGGCCCAACGCTTGCAGGCCGAACGCGCCCCCACCTGGCAGGTCCTGAACGAGGCGCCATCCGGTTGAGTCTTCAACGCGGCGCGCGACCCAGGCGCGTTCTCCCCCGTCAAACCGCATCGTATTCAGACGCGCCCATGCCGCGAACCCAGTGCGGGCGCGCTCGACGGCCGCAAGCGTGCGCGGGTCACGGCACGCGCGCGCCTGCGCCGCGGCGATCGCGGCGTTCTCAAGCTCGGTGAGGCGCGCGCTGGTCCAGCCGCCGCGCAGCAACGCGCCGCGCGCCTGCAACGCCCCCGCCTGCAGCGCCGCGCGCACATCGGCGTTGAAATAACGGCACGCGCGGTCCGCCTCGAGCAGCGCGCGCCGCTCCGCGAACGTCGCCTGGGCGCTGGGCGAAGCCTGGGCCATGGTCAGGCTGGCGAGCCCAAGCGCGAGAAACAGGCGAAGCATAGCGCGAGACTAGCGGCGGCGGCTTGCCTTAAGATGAATGAATGGCGGCCGAATTGCGCACGGAGATATGGGTTCAGGCGCTCATTCGCAGGGCGGAGATCGTGGGCGCGTTCGCCGCCGTGGTGCGCCGGGGCGACGGCGACGGCGGCGCGGTTCTGGTCAAGGTTTCGACACTTGACGGGCGCGCCCGCCTCTACGCGCCGGCGCGCGACGGGGCGGGCGAGCGAATTTGGCTCGACTTGTCGTCCGGGCCGTTGGGCGAGGCCGAGCCCGCGATTGATGAGTACGCCGCCAAGCGGGCGGCGCAGGATCGCGATTTATGGATCGTGGAGATCGAGGACCGCGCGGGGCGGACCTTCCTCACCGAACCGGTCGATACCGGCGCGCCGAGGAGCAGCTGATCAGGTTGCTGACGCTTCGCCCCGTCACTCAACTTGCGAAGCAGTGAGGCGGCCGGTAACACCTGCGCTCCTTCTATTGATTTCCAGACATGTCGCTTGATCTAGCCGGCGAAGCCGCCCGACGGCGCACCTTCGCCATCATCTCGCATCCCGATGCGGGTAAAACCACCCTGACGGAGACGCTCCTGCTCGCGGGCGGCGCGATCCATTTGGCCGGGCAAGTGCGCGCGCGCGGTGAAAGCCGGCGTACGCGATCGGACTGGATGAAGATCGAGCGCGAACGTGGCATCTCGGTGTCGGCGTCCGTGATGACGTTCACGCGCGATGACGTCGTCTTTAATCTGCTCGACACGCCAGGCCACGAGGATTTCTCGGAGGACACGTATCGCACGCTGACGGCGGCGGATTCGGCCGTCATGGTGCTCGACGCGGCCAAGGGCATCGAACCGCAGACGCTCAAACTGTTCGAAGTCTGCCGCCTGCGCGACATCCCGATCACCACCTTCATCAACAAAATGGATCGCGAGGCGCGCGATCCGCTGGAGTTGCTGGACGAGATTCACAACAAGCTCGCCATGGACACGGCGCCGATTTACTGGCCCGCCGGATCCGGCCAGCGGTTTCGCGGCATGCTCGATCTTCGCACGGATGAATTTCTGGCCTTCAAGCGGCCGGATGCGGATGAACAGACGCTTCGCGCCTCCGATCGCGTAGCAATGGGAGACGGCGCGCTCGCCTCCGCGCTGCCGATGGATCAGCTGGAGGAGTTGCGCGAGGGCGCGGACCTCGCCCGCGCCGGCTTGCCGACATTCGAGCGCAAGGCGTTTCTCGAAGGCCATATGACGCCCGTCTATTTCGGGTCGGCGTTGCGCCGCTTCGGCGTGATGGAATTGCTGGCGGGCTTGCGCGATGACGCGCCGAGCCCACGACAACAACGGGCGATGGTTGGCGGCGCGGAAGCGCTTATTGCGCCGGACAATGGGGAAGTCACCGGGTTCGTGTTCAAAATTCAGGCCAATATGGATCCGAAGCACCGGGATCGCGTGGCGTTTCTACGCCTGTGTTCCGGGCGTTTTCGGCGCGGCATGACGCTCAAATCCGCCGCCGGCAAGGCGATGAATGTGCACAACCCGCTCATGTTCCTCGCGCAGGACCGTGAGATCACAGACGAGGCGTTTCCCGGCGACGTGATCGGCGTGCCCAATCATGGCGTGCTGCGCGTGGGAGACTCCCTGTCCGAATCTGGAAAGGTCGCGTTTCAGGGCATTCCGAACTTCGCGCCCGAAATTCTCAAGCGCTGCCGCGTGCGCGATCCGCTCAAACAGAAGCATCTGAGGCGCGCGCTTGAGGCGCTGGCCGAGGAGGGCGTCACCCAGTGCTTCAGACCGAGCATCGGGTCCGAGATGATTGTCGGCGCCGTTGGCGCGCTGCAATTCGACGTTTTGGAAGAGCGCGTCTCCGCCGAGTACGGCCTCGACGTGATGTTCGAGCCTTCGCCCTATCAGGCCGCGCGCTGGATCAGCGCGGGCGCGAAGACCGATCTGGAATCGTTCATGGACAAGCACCGCTCCCAGATCGCCGAGGATGTTGACGGCGCGCCCGTATTTCTCGGCAAGAGCGCATGGGAGGTCGCCTACGTGCAGGACAAAACGCCGAGCGTTCGCTTCACGATGACGAAGGAGCGGGCGGCCTGACGGCGACTTCGAAATTCAAAAATTTCATGGTGAAGTCCGCAAGCATGCGCGTGCGGGCGCGGATGTGTTCGGGCGTCCAGTCCCGCTCGCGTGCGATTTCGCTCGCGAAGAGGAAGCCCTTGCACTTGGCGTAGGCGATGCGTTTGCTGGCGAAGTCTGCGTTCTTGAGGTCGTCCTCCGGAAGCAAGCACAGATTGCCAATCATCTCGCGCAATGTGACCGCTTCATCGATATCGGCGGAGAAAGTCGGCCAATTGCCCTGCGGGTTCTTTGGGTAGACGTGCTCAACGGAGCTCTTTGTCGTGCGGCAAACATAGAGGGGCGCCTTGGCGCCATGGCGCGCGGCCTCGATCCAGCGGACGAGCACATTGCGCGTCGGGCCATCGAGCGCGGGCCCTTCCAGCGCCTGGCGCATTTTGCGGTGCGCGTCCGCATCAAACGCAAAGCCGCCCTGCTTACCGAACCTGCCGCCCTTGGGGGCGAGGCGTTCGATCGCGCGGGCGATAACGGCGGCGCGTTTGCGCGGCTGCATTTGCTGCAGTGTCAGCGCGAAGCAGGCCCGGTCCAGCGCATCCACTCTCTCTTGTAGTGTTGAAGCGCGCCCGCTCTTCATGCGGATCAACATGGCGAGCGGCTTCCACTGATCCCAATTCAGCAGCGACAAACGCCGAAGGCTGGCGCGCACGCCCGTTGCGTTCGCGGCCGCCGCGCCCTCATCGAGCCATTGGTACGCGGCGCGATATTCCTGCAAGCGGTCCGTCGCCCATTTCAGGCCCAATTCCGCCGGGTAGGCGCGCCGAACATGATCCATCAATTGTATTGCGTGGTCGGCCGTCTGCGGCTTGCGGCGCTCAATGAAGTCCACCGCCTTGATGAAGTCGCCGAATGCGTCACCCAAATCGTCCTGCAAGGCGCGCCAGGCGCGCAGCACGGCCGTCTCAGCCGCTTCGCTGCGCGCGCATGCGCCGGCCAATTCGATCAGCTGCCCCTTCAGCATTTCCTCCGGCTTCAGGGGCAGGCCGCTGGCGTTGATGGTGACAAAGGCTTTACCGGCCATACGCCGGTCATTGATGGTGATGACCGAGGCGAGCACGCGCGCCCTGATGAACTCGGAAAACTTTGCGATGCGTGGCGCACTCCAGCCGGCGAGTTTACCGCGCATGACGCCCACGGCGTCGCGCAGGCGCTGGCCGGCGTCGGTGATGTCTGGAATCGGGCGGTAGGCCCGCTTTGTGCGGCCCGGCGCTAGAATATCCTTTGAGAACGTGTCGTGACGCATCGGGAGGTCGAGGCGCGCGGCGCCGCCCTCCGTGTGCAACAGCGCGGCCAACGGCGCGCGGACGGCTACGTCGGGCGTGAAATCGCGCAGCAGCGCACACAGCGTCAGCAAAGTGGTGAGGCGCTGCAGGCCGTCATAGACAAGGATGTGGTCGCCCTCTGGGCGTAACACCATCGTGCCAAGCAGATAATAGGGCGCGCAGATTTCGAGGTCCTGCGCGGTGTCCGGCAACGGAATCGCGGCGTCGTCCTGCCCGCCATCATTTTCGGGTAGATCGAGAAACGGATCGCCGCCTTGCATCGGATCGGGGTCGCCGCCGAATTCGCCGAAGGCGGCGATCAAGTCCTCAAGCAGGGCGAGGACTTGCTCCTCCGTCCAGCAGAATTCTCGCTGGGCTCGCGCCGGCCGGAAGCGACCCTGCGAAAGCAGCGCGCCGACTGTGATGACTTCGGAGCGGACAAAGCCGCCGTGCTCTGAACTCTTCCCCACGCTTAATTGTTAGTAATGCGCTGTGGGAGCGTCAATGCGCCGGCGCGGGGACGCTAAGCGGCGGCGCGCCCCTCGGCGGCTTTGCGCATCTTGAAAAAGCGCATGGCGCGTTGGGCCGCCTCCAGTGGAACGGCTTCGTACAATTCGCCAAATTGCTCGCCGCGCATGACGCCGGCGTCATCGTCCGCCAGAAGCACACACAGCGTCACAAAAAGCATGCGCTCGATATCGGCGGCGCGGCAGATCATGGCGAGCGCGTCCATATCCTTCCGCTCGACGATTTGGGCGGCGGTCTCGACGTCGACATTTGTAAGTTCCGCCAGGCCGTGGAGAAATTTGGCGGTCTCGTGCTCACGCAAAAGCGCGACGAGGAGGCGTCCGTTGAGCTCGCCCGCGCCCTTGCGCACGAGGATGAAGGCGTGCGCCTTGCGCATGTCTTCGTTCGAATGTGTTGCAGCCTGCTGCATCCGGTTGCGCGCACGCGCGAGCGCGGCGTCGAGCTCCGCGGGATCAACGGACGCGTTGCGATCGAGGATTTGCGCGCGCAGGCGCTGCTCAACCACGAAATACATTTCATTGAGAAGATCGAGCGGCATGTCGCGACGCCGGACGAGGCCTTCATGAAGGGTTGCATTGCGCCGCGCACGGTCCACGGCCGCTTCCATGGAATCTCGTGAAAGCGCAGCGCCATCGTTTCGAATGAGGGAGTCCACGGCGTTATCGTCGCCCACGCGCACGATTTCCGCGGACACAGCTTCGCTGACACTTGGCCGCTGAGCGACCGCGCAGATGTGCATTTGGCTTTGATGGCGCACGACCTCCAGAAGGTCGGCATCGCTCAACACGGTTGAGTGGCGCAAGACCGGGGCGGCGACTTCGAAGGAATGATTTGCGAGATCCTTCATCAAGCCAATTGGCGCATCGGGCGCATCGGCGAATCTCTCCGACAGCTCGACAAGTACGTTGTCCTGCATATCGGCGGCGACCGTCTGGAGGATATCGCCAAACAATGAATTCGCGGATGGGCTGCGCGCGCCGCGTGTTTCGAAAAACAAGTCAGTCACCTGGCGCAGCAATTCGCGGCGCCGGTCGCTGTCGCGCTCGCGCGCGAGATCAAGAAGCTTACTGAATTGTGAATCCGTGGTCATACGCTGGCCCTTCAATGGGGCGCGCATGTTGCATAGGTCGCGTAAATATTTCGTACTCGCTCAACTGGAGCGGGCGCCTCGTGCGGTTTCAGGCCGAGTGGCTGCCGGTCGGCCGCCCGGAAACCGCACAAGTCAAATAATTAGACCGCTTTCGGACGGAAAACCGCTGCACACTTTTCCTGAAAACGGTCTAACGCTCACGTCTCGGCGCCGGCGGCGAGGCGGGCGCGTTGCTCCTCGATTTCAAGCCATTCCGTTTCGCCGTCTTCGCGCTCGGCGCGGGCCTGGGCGAGGCGCTCAGCCGCGCGGCTGAAACCTTCCGGGTCCTGCGCAAACAGAGCCGAGTCTTCGAGCGCGCGCTCCAGCGCCTCGACCTCACGATTCAGCTCCGGCAGCTTGGCGTCCAATTCAGCTTGCCGTCGTTCATCCTTGTAGGAGAGCTTGGTTCGCTGGGCCGGCGCGCGTGACGGCCGCGCGAGCGCGGGCGTCTTAATTTTTTCGCTTGTCAGGCCCGCGCGTCGCTCACGCTCGAAATCGTCATAACCGCCTGGAGTTTCGGCCCAGCGCCCACCCCCGATTGCGCCGAAAATCGAGGTCGTCACGCCATCGAGAAACGCGCGGTCGTGACTGACGAGGATAATTGTCCCGTCATAGGCGGTGAGCATGGATTCAAGCGCGTCGAGCGTATCCAGGTCCAGATCGTTGGTGGGCTCGTCGAGCACCAGCAAGTTCGCGGGCTTAGCCAGCGCGACCGCGAGCGCGAGACGATTGCGCTCACCGCCTGACAGCGCGTGGACGGGTTGGCGCAGCATATCAGCGCCAAACATGAATTTTTTCGCATAGCCCGCGACATGCTGGGCGCGGCCATGCACCATCACCTGATCGCCGCCTTGCGGGGCCAAGGCGGTCCAGATCGTGTCGGTCGGCGCCAGCAAATCCCGCGCCTGATCGACATGGGCGATCGTTAAATTCTGGCCGTGGCGCACAAGGCCCGCGTCCGGCGTGCGGCGCTTGAGCAGAATGTCAAGCAGCGTGGTCTTGCCGGCGCCATTGGGGCCTATGACGCCGACGCGGTCGCCGCGCATGATCTTTAATGATGCGTTGGCGATCACGCGGGCGTCGCCAAATGATTGCGTTATGCCGACAGCTTCGATGACGATATCGCTGGTGCGTGCGCCGGTTGCGGCTTTCAGCTCCGCCGGCCGCACGGACTCATGGGCGCGTGCGCTTGCGTGCCGGAGTTCGAGAAGCTTGCGCCGGCGGCCCTCATTGCGGGACCGGCGCGCCGTGACGCCGCGCCTTAGCCAATGCTCCTCGGCCTCAAGGTGAACCGCCAGTTTGTCCGCGGCGCGGGCCTCTTCGCGCTCAATATCGTCGGCCCAATCCTCAAAGTGCGCGTAGGAGCGATTGAGCGCCGCGACGCGGCGCTTACGCAGCCATAGGCACGACGTCGAAACACGTTCGAGGAAACGCCGATCATGGCTGATGATCAGCGCCGCTCCGTCAAGATCGGTGAGGCGCGCCTCAAGGTTTTGGATGGCTGGAATGTCCAGATGGTTGGTCGGCTCATCAAGCAGCAATAAGTCACCATCCGCCGCGAAGGCGCGCGCGAGCGAAGCGCGTTGCATCTCGCCGCCGGATAGGTTCGCGACCCCGCGATCCGGATCGATTCCAAACGCCGCGCATTCGGCGTCGACACGGTGTGGGGGGGGGTCATCGTATTTTACGCGTCCCGCGGCGGATCGCGCGCTGACGAACGCTCGTACGGTCGCGTGGGCGGCGAAATCCGGCGCCTGCGCGGCGTAGGCGACCACCGCCCCGGACTCGTAGGTGACAATGCCGGCGTCGGGCGCGGCGTCACCGGCCAACATTCGCATCAAGGTGGATTTGCCCGCTCCATTCGCGCCGACCAGACACACGCGCTCGCGCCTGCGCAGCGCGAAGCTGACATCGTCAAACAGCGGCGCGCCGCCCAGGCTGAGCCGGACGCTGATCATCTGCGCAAGAACACTCATGGGCGCACTTTAGCGGAAATAATCGTCCGGCGGCCCATCGGCGTTCTCATAGGCGCCGTCTCCAAGGCCGAACGCGTCCTTAAGCGCATCATAAAATTCAGCCAGATCGAGCTCGCGCGGCGAGCGCGTGGGCTGATCGATGCCTGGAAGCGGGCGCGCCGGCATGCCCCGGTGGGCGGCGGTCATGACGTCGCGCCAAATTTCCGCCGGCGTCGCACCGCCCGTGATGCGTCCTATGCCTTGGGCCCGGCTCATGGGGGAATGATCATCAAGCCCCACCCAAACGCCGGCTGTGTAGTCCGCCGTATAGCCGATGAACCAGGCGTCGCGCCAATCCTGGCTGGTGCCGGTTTTGCCCGCGACATCGCGGCCGGGAAGCTGCGCGCGTGTACCTGTGCCGCGCAGCACCACGGCGCCAAGCAGACTTGTCATCCGCCGCGCATTGTCAGCTGTGTAAACGCGCTGCGGGGGCGCGGCCTGACGGCGATACAATTGAACGCCGCTTGATGATGAGATTGCGTCGACAAGATGGGCGTCGACGCGTTCGCCTTCGCGCATGAAGACGCCAAAGGCCTGCGTCATGTCCCAGAGCGTGGTCTCGATTGTGCCGAGCGCGATCGACGGCGGCACAAACTGGTTCTGCGCCGGCATGGTGCGAATGCCAAAGCGCGTGGCGAGATTGGCGATTTCGCGCGGTCCAACTTCGTCGGCGACCTGTGCGGCGACGGTGTTGATGGAGAGCGCGAACGCGGTGCGCAGCGTCACCGCGCCGCGATAACCTTCGTCATAGTTTCGCGGCCGCCAATTGCCGATGACGGTCGGCTCGTCATAGCGTACGTCCTCTGTATCCATGCCGCGCTCGAGCGCGGCGGCGTAAACAAACGCCTTGAACGAGGAGCCCGGCTGGCGGCGCGCCTGCGCGACGCGATTGAAGCGGGATGCGGCGTAGTCCGCGCCGCCGATCAAGGCGCGCACCCCGCCCTCGCGGTCCATGGCGATGAACGCGGCCTGCAATGGATTGCGCGCGCGCGCACGCGCGCCGAGATGGTCACGGACGGTCTGCGCCGCGGTGCGCTGCAGGCTGGGGCTTATCGTGGTGCGGATCACAAGGTCCGATGGAGGCCGATCGAGCAAGCGGTTGGCCTCTTCGGCCGCCATGTCGAACACGTAGCCGAGCGCGCCCTCGCCAGCGCGGCGCGGAACCCTGATTTCTTGCGCCGCCGCCTGAGTGCGCTGTTCGGCGGTGATGAAGCCAGCCTCCACCATCGCATCAAGCACGATGCGTTGGCGGGCGCGCGCGGCCTGCATGTTTTCAGTGGGCGCCGAGCGTGACGGCGCCTTCGGCAAGCCGGCGAGCATGGCGGCCTCGGCGAGCGTCAGTTCGCTCGCTGGTTTTCCGAAGAAGCGCCGCGCCGCCGCATCGATCCCGTAGGCGCGGTCCCCGAGGAACACGCGATTTAGGTAGAGTTCGAGGATTTGATCCTTGGTGAGCAATTGTTCGATGCGCGAGGCCAGCACCATTTCTTGAATTTTCCGCCGCAAGGTCTGGCGCGGCGTGAGAAACAAATTGCGCGCCAATTGCTGCGTGATGGTCGAGCCGCCCTGTACGGTGCGGCCGGCGGCGATGTTGGCCCAGAGCGCGCGGATGATGGCGGCGCGATCGATGCCGCCATGCTCGTAGAAGCGGCGGTCCTCAATGGCGAGAAATGCCTCTGGGACGTAACTCGGCAAATCCGCGAGCGCGACCCGCTGGCCGTAATACGGACCGCGCACGCCAATCGTGTTCCCGTCGCGATCAAGGAAAGTGATGCCGGGTTGGCGATTGAGCGCCCAGAGCGCCTCCGCGTTCGGAACGCTTGGCAGCCCCCAATAGATCCAGGCCCACGCGGCGATGACGGCCAGCAAAGCGGCCGCGCCGCCCACCAGCGCCGCGATCCCGAGCGTTCTCTGGCTGCGTTGGGAAACCAGCCGCGCCCAGTGTTCCTGCGCCGCCCGAACCCTCAACCTCGCCCAATCGACGCCGCCGTCTCGCGGGTCGCTCATGGAGGCGCCTCCGTTATCATCGCCGCATGTGGCTCCCTCCTGTGGCTGAATTCAGGCCGCTTGGGCGGCGGCGAGCAGTCACAAACGGGGGATTGGCGATCGTCTATCCCACAGCCTCCGCGCGCGCGAGCCATGAAATACAAGGCTCGAAGAAAAAATCCGAAAAACTTATCCGACGCGTACGGCCGCGCGGCTAGGATCAGGCACGGTCGAAGAAGTGGGCCAATCAGGCGGACGGAGGCGCCGGCAGGACAATAGCGCGAGCGGATGGCCCGCCTGGCGGTTTGGCCAGCCTTGACGCTGGTTGGGCCGCGCACAGCGCACAGGCGGTGGTTGGCGAACGCGCGCATGATGGACACCAAAGGCGCTTCCATCGTCGCGTTGAGCGCGACCGCGCGTGAGCGGTTCTTGAACGAGTTGGACGATTGGACAATCGGGCCGTTCAGATCGGATTGGACGCAATGGGCGGGCAAGGGGCAAACGCCGCCGCGCGGCGCGCACTGGTGCACGTGGCTGTTTCTCGGCGGGCGTGGGTCTGGGAAAACGCGCGCGGGCGCGGAATGGGTGAAAGCGCAAGTGCGCACCGGCGCGGCGCGCCGCGTCGCGCTGATCGCGCCGACGCTGCATGACGCGCGCGAGATCATGATTGCGGGGCCATCGGGTCTTCTGGCCGATGAGGATGAACCGCCGCGCTTTGAGGTCAGCCGCCGCAGATTGGTGTGGCCGAACGGCGCCGAGGCGCACTTCTTCTCGGCGGAGGATCCGTGGAGTTTACGTGGGCCGCAATTTGACGCGGCCTGGGCCGATGAGTTCGCATACTGGGCCAAGCCAAAAGCGACCTTGGATAATTTGATGCTCGCCTTGCGATTGGGTGAACGCCCGCGCCTGGTGGTGACGACGACGCCGCGCCCACTGGAGGCTTTGAGGAGATTGCGGGAGGGCGCGGGCGTGGTGATCACGCGCGCGACGACGTTCGATAACAGCGCGAACCTGGCGCCTGGCTTTGTCGCGGACCTGCGCGCGCGCTTTGCTGGAACCGTGGATGAGCGCCAGGAAGTGCTTGGCGAATACATAGAGGATCAGGATGGGCCATTGTGGAGCCGCGCTCTGATCGAGGCGTCCCGGCGCGCGCCGGCCGTGGAATTTGATCGCATTGTCGTCGCGGTCGATCCGCCCGTAAGCATCGGCGCGGGCGCGGCGGCGTGCGGGATTATCGCGGCTGGCGGCTATGGCGCGCATCCGGCGCGCCGCGCCGTCGTGCTCGCTGACGCGAGTGTTCAGGGGCTCGGCCCTCACGCTTGGGCCGAGCGCGCGGCGGGGCTGGCGCGCGCATTGAACGCCGACGCGATTGTGGCAGAGGGCAATAATGGCGGTGAGCTGGTGCGCAGTGTTTTGCGCATCGCCGCGCCGGACATCGCAATTCGTCTGGTTCACGCGAGCCGGGGCAAATATGCGCGCGCCGAGCCGATTGCGTCTTGCTACGCGCGCGGCCTCGTCACGCACGCCGCGCCGTTCCCGGCGTTGGAAGATGAAATGTGCGCGTTTGGCGCCGATGGCTATTCGAAGAGCCCAGACAGGCTCGATGCGCTTGTGTGGGCTCTGTGGGATTTGTTGATCGCCGACGCACGACCGCGCCTGCGAACGCTGTGACCAGGGAATGATTGATGCTTGACTGGCTGCAAAACCTGGCGCGTCCGCGCGCGCCGGAAAGAAAAATCCTGGCCTGGCACGCGCTCGGCGAGCCGCGCTGGGCGATGCGCGATCCCGCGGCCTTCGCGCGCGAAGGCTATGCGCGAAACGCGGTTGCATATCGCTGCGTACGGCCCATCGCAGAAGCCGCCGCCAGCGCGCCCATAAAGGTCGCGCCGTCGGATCACCCCTTGGCGGCCCTGCTCGCGCGCCCCAATCCGGAACAAACTGGCGTTGAGTTGTTCGAAGCGTTCTTTGGACACTTGCAGGTGTCAGGCAATGCGTTCCTCGAGGCCGCGGGGCTCGATGGCGAAGCGCCGCGCGAACTCTACGCTTTGCGGCCGGATCGCATGCGCGTCTTGCCGGGGCCGGGCGGGTGGCCGATCGGCGGGGAACACCGCGTCGGCGGGTCCGTGCGTCGGTTCGAGAGGGATCCAATTAGCGAGCAGGCGCCGATCCTGCACTTGAAACTCTTTCACCCGGCGGATGATTGGGTGGGGCTATCGCCCATGGAAGCGGCTGCGTACGCCATCGATATTCACAATGCCGGCGGCGCCTGGAACAAGGCGTTGATCGATAATGCGGCGCGGCCTTCCGGTGCGCTTGTATTCACCGGCGCCGGCGGCGCCGATCGCATGAGCGAGGAACAGTTCAGGCGCTTGAAGAGCGAGTTGGAGGAAGCCCATGTCGGCGCCGCCAATGCGGGCCGGCCCCTCTTGTTGGAAGGCGGGCTTGACTGGAAGCCAATGAGTTTGTCGCCGGCGGACATGGATTTCATCGAGGCGCGCCATGCGGCCGCGCGTGAAATCGCACTGGCGTTTGGCGTGCCGCCGATGCTGTTGGGCATTCCCGGGGACAACACATACTCGAATTATCGCGAAGCCAATTTGGCCTTTTGGCGCCAGACGGCGCTGCCGCTCGCATTCAAGACGGCGCGCGCGCTCGAGGTCTGGTTGGGAGACCGGTGGAGCAATTCAGGCCTGGCGCGTGTCGCCATCGACCAGGATTCCGCGCCTGCATTGGCGGCGGAGCGCGAGGCCTTGTGGGCTCGCGTTTCGAGCGCGGACTTTCTCAGTCGTGATGAGAAGCGTGAAATCGCCGGGCTGGCGCCATGAAGATCGATGCACGCGTTACGTACGCGCTGATCCTGGCAGTGGCGTTGCAGGCCGCCGGCGCTTTCATGTGGGCCGGGCGCGCCTCGGCGCGCCTCGATGCGGCCGAGCGCGGCATTCAGGACACGCAAGATATATCGGTTCGCCTCGCGCGCCTCGATGAGCAAATGGCGCAGACTCGCCAGGCGCTCGCGCGCATTGAACGGCGCCTGGACAACAACTAAGCGGCCATGAACTCCAAGATCGAGATTGAAGGATATGCCGCGCTGTTCGGCGCGGCGGATCTCGCCTGCGATGTGATCAAGGCGGGCGCCTTTCGCGATAGCCTCATTCGGTCACGCGGCGACGTGCCGATGTTTGTTCACCACGAGCCCCGCCTTCACGCGGGTCGCTGGACTGAAACACGAGAGGACAAGCGCGGCCTCTATGTTCGCGGAGAGATTGATCCAGGCCTGCCCGGCGCGGCTCAAGCGCGGCGGTTGATCGAGCGGGGCGGCGACGGCCTGTCGATCGGCTTTATCACGCGCGTGGCGGAGGGGCGCGCCGGCGGGGGCCGTCTGCTGATTGAAATCGATCTGCTCGAAATATCCATCGTTGAGCAGCCGATGCAGCCGCTGGCGCGGCTGAACCTGGCGCGTGCGTTGGCGCGCGCCGCCTAAGAAAGGAGACATTGTGAGAAAAGAAACCAAGGCCGCGCCCCGGCAGGAAACGGATGCGCTCATGCGCGCCTTCGAGGGTTACAAGGAAGCGAATGACGCCCGGCTCGCGGCCATCGAAGGCGGCCGCGCGGATGTTGTGCTCGAGGAGAAGATCGATCGCATCGATCGGGCGCTGAACGAGCAGAAGGGCGTCATCGAGAAGTTGGCGATGCAGGGCCGCCGCCCTGCTTTGGCGGCCGATCCGATTTTTTCCGAACAAAAGTCCGCCTGGAGCGCGTATCTGCGCAGGGGCGATGAAGCCGCCTTGGCCCGTTTTGAAGCGAAAGCGCTGTCTGTCGGCAGCGGTCCCGATGGCGGCTATGTTGCGCCGCCTGAATTGGACCGGTTGATTGAAAGCCGGCTGGCGCAGGTCTCTCCCATGCGGGAGATCGCCACCGTGCGCACCACCGGCGCCAACGTGTTCAAGAAGCCGATCTCGATCACGGCGGCTGGAACCGGCTGGATCAGCGAGACGGGCGCGCGCACGCAAACGGATACGCCTACGCTCTCGCTCCTTGAGTTCCCGACCGCCGAACTCTACGCAAACCTCGCCGCCACGCAGTCTCTCCTCGACGATTCCTTCGTCAATCTGGAGGAATGGATCGCTGACGAGGTGGAGGAGGCGTTCGCCGGCCAGGAGCGCGCGGCGTTTGTGTCCGGCGATGGCGTAAATAAGCCAAAAGGGTTCTTGGCATACCCGATCACGGCGAATGCCGGCCAAGTGTGGGGCGAGGTTGGTTATGTGGCCTCAGGCGCGGCGGGCGCGTTCGCGACAACCGATCCCGTGGATCGCCTTATCGATCTGGTGTACGCGCCCAAGGCCCAATATCGGCAAAATGCGCGCTTCGCCATGAACCGCAAGAGCGTGTCCGCCGTTCGCAAGTTGAAGGACGCCGATGGACGTTACATCTGGCAGCCATCGGATTCCGGCGTCGGCGCAACGATCCTTGGCTATCCGATCACGGAACTCGAGGACATGCCGGACATTGCCGCGAATGCGCATGCGATTGCGTTCGGAGATTTCGCGCGCTTCTACCTCATCGTGGATCGGGCGGGCGTGCGCGTTCTGCGCGATCCATACTCCGCGAAGCCCTACGTGCTCTTTTATGTGACGAAGCGCGTCGGCGGCGGCGTCCAGAACTTCGACGCCGTGAAGGTGATGAAGTTCGCCGCATCGTGAGCGCGCGGCGGAGGAGGTAGCTCCGCGCCTCCTCCGCCCGCCATCACAACTACGCGCACCCTTGCGATACCTCTGATCCGAGTCTCTTATGTCCATAAGCATCATCACGCCGCCCGCGAGCGAGCCGGTCTCGCTCGCGGAGGCGAAGCTATTCCTGCGCGTCGACCACACCGCGGAGGACTCGCTCATCTCGACGATCATCGGCGCCGCCCGCGAAGCCGTGGAGCATGCGTGTGGGCGGGCTCTCATTCAAAGACGTGTGCGGGAGCGTCTCGATATCTGGCGGCGTGATGCGGTGGGCGGGGCCGTGCTTGGCGTCGGCCCTGTCTCCAACGTAGCGGTGGTGCGGTTGATCGCCGCGAACGGATCCGAGAGCGTCATCGATCCGGCGCGGTATCGGCTTGATGGCGCCCGCGATCGGCCCCGTCTCATCTTTGAATCCGGGTTGCCGGCGACAATGAGGGCGGCCGGCGGTGTTGAAATTGACTATGACGCAGGCCTGGCGGCGACGCCGGAGACGCTTCCAGTCGGTTTACGCATCGCGGTGCTGCAGGTTGTCGCCACGCTCTATGAGGCGCGCGGCGGCGATGCGCCGCTTCCGACAACCGCGCACGCACTGATGCGCCCGCATGCGCCGGTGCGGCTGTGAGCGACGCAATTGGACGGCTGCGCGCACGCATTGCGCTGGCGCAGCCGCAGATCGTCGCCGACGATATGGGCGGCGGCGTGACGACTTATGTCACTGCGGAGACCGTGTGGGCGGACGTCGCGCCTGTCGGCGCCAGCGCGCGCGCGGACTTTGACGACCGCGTATCGGCCAATGCTTATCGGGTCACGATCAGGGCGCCGAGCGGCGCACGTGCGGGGTGGCGCGTTTTGTGGCGCACGCGCTCTCTCTTGATCACGGCCGTAGCTGAACTGAGCGATGGCCGCATGGCGCTGGACTGCGAGGAGGAGACTCAATGAGCGCCGCCCCCGAGCGCGCCATCGCGGCGGCGATCTTCGACGCGGTGCGCTCCGACTTGGCGGTTCAGGCCGTACTGGGCGCGACCGCCCGGTTCTATGATGAGCCGCCCCCCGATGTGATTTTTCCATATGCGACGCTCGGGCGAATGGAAACGCGCTCCGCGGATTCAGCTGACGCTAGCGCGCTCGATCACGTTGTGACGCTGCACGTCTGGTCACGCTATGGCGGGCGGGCGGAGGCGCTTGACATCATCGGCGCACTACGCGGCGCGCTACACAACAAATCTCTGACAGTGCAGGATCGCCGCCTGACGCTGCTTTACGCGACGTTTTCGGATGCGTTTCGGCTTGCCGACGGGCGCACCACGCAAGGCGTGTTGCGTCTACGCGCCGTAACTGAACTAGCAATATGAGGTAAGAGATATGGCAGGTCAAAAGGGCCGAGACGTACTAATCAAAATTGGCGATGGGGGCTCGCCTCAGGCGTTCGTCACAATCGCCGGCATTCGCGCGAAGACCATTTCACTGAATGCGCGCGCGGTCGATGGCACCAGCGCCGAGAGCGCCGACGCTTGGCGGGAGCTGATCGCTGGCGCTGGCGTCAAGTCCGCGACCGTCAGCGGCGCGGGCGTGTTCAAGGACGCGAATTCAGACGCCTTAATGCGCGAAGCATTCTTTTCTCAGGCCGCGCGCGATTGGCGCCTCGTTATTCCAGATTTTGGAACTTTGGACGGCCCCTTCATCATCGAAGCCCTCGATTATTCAGGCGATCATGATGGCGAGGCCGCCTTCGCGATAACCTTGGCGTCGGCGGGCGCGCTGTCGTTCTCGGTCCTTTGATATGCCGGCGAACACCGCGCGTGGAGAAACCACGCTTGAGATTGACGGGCGACCGCACCTCCTCTGCCTGACGCTTGGCGCCCTCGCCGAATTGGAAGGCGCGTTCGATGTCAATGGATTTAGCGAGCTTGGTGAGCGCCTCGCGGCGCTGACGGCGTCCGATCTCATCACCGTGCTCAGCGCGCTCACCAAGGGCGGAGGCGCGGGCGTGAGCAGCGCGGCGCTTGCCGCGGCTGACATAGATCCGCGAGCCGCGGTGCGCGCTGTCGCCGAGGCGTTCCGGCTGGCGTTGGGCGATGAGTGAGGCGCGCGCGCTGTGGCGCGATTGGCTGCGTGAGGCGCTGAGAATGGGCGTAACGCCGCGCGAATTTTGGGGCCTGTCAGTTCGGGAGTGGCGTTTTGCATTGGGCGCTTCTCCGCAGCGTCTCGCGCGGGATGACCTTCTTGGGCTGATGACGCGGTTTCCGGATGATGTGTGATGACGACAGAGTCTGTTGACGTTAGCGCCGGTATCGGCGGCCTGACGGTTGAGTTGGCTGAGGCCGAAGCCGCGCTTGCGGCCTTCGCGCGCGGGCCGGCGCGCGCCGCCGCTGATGATATTTCGGATGCATTCGCCCGCGCCGGGCGGCGGATCGCATCAAGCTTGGGCGCCGCGGCCGGCGACGGCGAAAGCTCCATGAAGCGCCTTGCGAAAATCATTCTCGAAGAACTGGCGCGTGTGGCTTTGGCGCGCTTGTTGCCGAGCATTGGCGGATCGCTGGGCGGGCTTCCATTTCTGGGCGCGCGCGCGGCCGGGGGTTCGGTGACGCGGGGCGGGGCGTATTTGGTGGGCGAGCGCGGACCGGAATGGTTCACGCCGGCGAGCACGGGCGCTGTGAGCGCGCCGCCTCAAGGGCCGGTGTCTGTGCACTTTCACCTGAGCGGCGGCGACGACGGCCACGCCATCATGCGCCACCAGGGTCAAATCGCGGCTCAGATCGCGCGCGCCGTGGCTTACGGGAGACGGAATCTGTGAGCGGCTTTGACGAAGTGTTGTTTCCGCTGGCCTTGGCTTTTGGCGCCAGCGGCGGGCCTGAGCGGCGCACGGATATCGTGACGCTTGGCTCTGGGCGTGAAGCGCGCAACACGCCGTGGGCGCAGGGGCGCCGGCGCTTCGATGTCGGCGGCGCGGTGCGGACGCTCGATGACCTGCACGAGCTTGCTGCTTTTTTTGAAGCGCGCAGAGGTCGCCTACGCGGCTTTCTGTTTCGTGATTTCGTGGATTGGAAGTCCTGCCCCCCAAGCGGCTCGCCAGGCGCGCTTGATCAAAATATCGGCGTCGGCGATGGGGTTCTTACCCAGTTCCAGTTGCGAAAAGTTTATGGCGACGCGTCACGCCCAATCACGAAGCCGGTTGGAGACAGCGTAACGATCGCGGTGGCCGGCGCCACGCTTGGCGGAGCGGCCTTTAGCGTGAATACGGCGAATGGCCTTGTCACACTTGCATCGCCGCCCCCGCCTGGCGCCCAAGTCAGCGCCGGATTTCGCTTCGATACACCGGTGCGATTCGACACA
Organism: uncultured Alphaproteobacteria bacterium; assembly: GCA_902826335.1. Classification (GTDB taxonomy): domain Bacteria; phylum Pseudomonadota; class Alphaproteobacteria; order Caulobacterales; family Aquidulcibacteraceae; genus CADEEL01. The sequence continues at coordinate 12,329 of CADEEL010000016.1, read as the reverse complement.
GACCGGCTCGACATCACCCTCGATGCGTTTGGCGCCGGCCGAGTCATTTCCGTGCCCCTCATCGAAGTGTTGGCCTGATGCGCGTTCTACAAACCGAATTGGCGGCGCGGATCGCAGCCGGCGTGACCACGCTCTGCACTGTTTGGCGCGTTGAAAGGGCGGATGGCGAAGTGTTCGGGTTCACCGATCACGACCTCCCACTTGAACTTGATGGCGTTCAATACGCACCAGCCACCGGTTTCACCGCAGGCGCCATTGAGAAAAGCGCTGACCTTGCCGTGGACACGGCCAGCGCGGCGGCGGCGCTTTCGTCAGACGCCATCACAGAAGGCGATCTCGCGCGTGGGCTGTGGGATCGCGCGCGCGTCGATGTCTGGCGCGTGGATTGGTCAACGCCAAATCTCAAATATCACGTGTTCGCGGGTCGAATCGGCGAGGCGCGGCGCGGCGCCCAGGCGTTTGAAGCGGAGTTGCGCGGGCTTCAGGCGCCGCTCAACACGCCCAGGGGCCGGGTCTTTTCTCGTTACTGCGATGCGGATGTCGGCGATGGGCGGTGCGGCGTGAACCTCGCTGCGCCTTCATTTCACGGCGCGGGGGCAGTCAGTGAGATTTTGTCCGCCCGTGCATTCTTCGCGACGGGCCTTGCTGCGTTCTCCGATGGTTGGTTCAGCGAGGGCCGTATCAGTTGGGGGCTTGGCGGCGTCGCCGATGTAGCCGTGCATCGGCAGGCGGGGGCGCTGGCGACATTTGAACTCCTTGACGTCAGTGCGGGCCTGCAGGTTGGCGCGGTCTTTGACATAAGCGCCGGATGCGACAAGCGCCTGGAAACCTGCCGCACGAAGTTTGCGAACTCTCTCAATTTTCGCGGCTTTCCGCACATGCCCGGCAATGACGCTCTGCAGGCGGGCCCCATAGCCGGGGACGCGAATGACGGGGCCTCGCGCAACTAATCATGGCCCTATCCCGGAGTGAAATTCTGTCCGCGGCGCGCGGTTGGATCGGCACGCCCTATCGTCACCAAGCGTCGGTCAAGCAGGTAGGTTGCGATTGCCTGGGCCTTGTGCGCGGCGTCTGGCGCGATGTGTGCGGCGCTGAACCTGAGCCGCCGCCGCCCTACACGCCGGATTGGGCCGAAGCGTGCGGAGAGGAGACGCTGCTGCTCGCCGCGCGCCGACATCTCCGCGAAGTCGCGGCGCATGAAATGGCGCCGGGCGATGTGCTTCTGTTTCGCATGAGCGCGGGCTCGCCAATGAAGCATGCCGCCATTCTCGAAACGGAAGAACGGCTCATCCATGCCTATTGGGGGCGCGCGGTTGTGACGAGCCGATTTGCGCCCTGGTGGCGCGCCCGGCTTGGCGGCGTCTTTTCGTTTCCTGGAGCGGCGCCGTGGCCCAGCTGATCCTCACATCCGTCGGCCAGGCCCTGGGCGCGCGCGTTTTTCCAACCGCGCTGCGCGCGCTGGGTGCGCAATTGGGCCGCGCGCTTGGCTCCGCGATTGGCGGAAGCATTGACAACGCGATCTTTGGCGCGACACGCCGCGTGGAAGGGCCGCGCCTCACAGATCTTCACATTCAGGGCTCGACCGAGGGCGCGTCGATCCCAACCGTTTACGGCCGTGTGCGCATCGCCGGGCAGGTGATCTGGGCCGCCCGATTCAAGGAGCATGTTTCGGTCCAAACATCTGGCGGAAAGGGCGGGCCGCGCGTCAAAGCAAAGAACTATTCCTACACGCTCTCATTCGCGGTGGGGCTTTGCGAAGGCGAAGTCGCGCGCATTGGGCGTGTATGGGCGAATGGTGAGCCGTTGGATATGAGCGGCGTCGCGTGGCGTTTGCACTCGGGCGGCGAGGCGCAGGCGCCCGATCCACTGATCGAAGCCGTTGAAGGCGAGAACGCGCCCGCCTATCGCGGGCTCGCTTATGTGGTGTTTGAGGATCTGCCGCTCGAGCGCTTTGGCAACGTGCTGCCGCAATTGTCGTTTGAAGTTGTGCGCCAAGCGCCCTCGGAGGACGCGCGCCTCGAAACCATGGCGCGCGGCGTGTGTCTCATTCCCGGGTCTGGCGAGTTCGTCTACGCCACCACGCCCGTGCGCCGGCTCATTCGGCCTGGTGTAGAGACGCCGGAAAATGTCCATCAGGAAGTCGAGCGCGCAAATCTTGAGGTCGCGCTTGATCAACTCAAGGCGGATTTGCCGGCGTGTGAGAGCGTCCTGCTCGTCGTCAGTTGGTTCGGAACTGATCTGCGGTGCGGCGCGTGCGAGATCAAACCGGGCGTTGAAATCGCCGACAAGTCGACGGCGCCCATAACTTGGCATGTCAATGGCGTCGCGCGCGCCGACGCGCACGTCGTCAGCCAATATGATGGCGGCCCTGCTTTTGGCGGGACCCCGGCGGACGAGACCGTCATCGCCGCGATCCAGAGCCTTAAGGCGCGCGGCTACAAGGTCGGGCTCTATCCCTTTATTCTTATGGATGTGCCGGGCGGGAACGCGCTGCCCGATCCCTATGGCGCCGGCGAGCAAGCAGCGTATCCATGGCGCGGGCGCATCACACTTCATCCCGCGCCGGGGCAAGCGGGCACGCCCGACAAAACCGGAGCCGCAACGGCTCAGATCGCTGCGTTTTTCGGCGCCGCGGCGCCTTCTGATTTCGCCACGAGCCCAACGGGTGTTTCCTATTCTGGGCCGACGGAGTGGTCGTTTCGACGATTCATTCTGCATTATGCAAAACTCGCCGCCGCTGCGGGCGGCGTCGACGCCTTCATCCTCGGCTCGGAGCTGCGCGGTCTGACGCGTGCGCGCAGCAGCGCTTCAACCTATCCGGCCGTCGGTGCGCTAAGGACGCTCGCCGCCGATGTGCGCGGCGTGGTTGGCGGCGTAACGAAACTTACCTACGCGGCGGATTGGTCGGAATATTTCGGCCATCAGCCGGCGGACGGATCGGGCGATGTGCACTTCCACCTCGATCCCTTGTGGGCCGATTCCAATATTGACGCGGTCGGCATCGATTGGTGGGCGCCGCTGACGGATTGGCGGGACGGCGCAAGTCATGCCGACGCCCAATTGGCGGCAAGCATTCACGATGCGGATTATCTGGATGGGCGCATCGAGGCGGGCGAGAATTTCGATTGGTATTATGCTTCGAAGGCCGATCGCGACGCGCAGACGCGAACAGTGATTGCCGATGGCGCCTATGGCAAGCCTTGGGTGTTCAGGCCCAAGGATTTGCGCGCCTGGTGGAGCAATGCGCACTTCAATCGGCCGGGCGGCGTCGAGAGCCCATCGCCGACGGCGTGGACGCCCGAATCGAAGCCGATTTGGTTTGCGGAGCTGGGTTGTCCGGCGATCGATAAAGGCGCCAACGCGCCAAATCTATTCCTCGATCCCAAGAGCGCCGAGAGCGGCGCGCCGCCCTATTCCAGCGGCGCGCGCGACGATCTCATTCAACGGCGCGTTCTCGAAGCCTATTTGCGCCATTGGAATGGCGATCCAATGCTCGATCCTGAAGGCGTCTTCCTGTGGTGTTGGGATGCGCGGCCGCATCCGGCCTTTCCAGCGCGGGTTGATGTGTGGTCCGATGCGCCATCGTGGCGACTTGGACATTGGCTGAGCGGACGGGCGGGGCTGTCCGAGCTGGGCCATGTGGCGGCTGATCTATGTCTCAGGGCCGGCGTATCGGACGTGGATGTGAGCGACTTGTCGGGCGCCGTGGCGGGATATGTCGTGGACGCGCCATCGTCGGCGCGCGCGGCGCTGGAGCCGCTGATGCTCGCCTATGATTTCATCGCCGTTGAACGCGGCGGAGAGATAATATTTACGCACCGCGCGGCCGCGCCCAGTTTGACGGTGAACGAAGCGGACTTTGTCGCGCCCGGCGCAAGCGCCCCATATCGGATGCGCGGCGATGCGGCCGAAACGCCCATTGAGGCGCGTGTGCTTTATCTTGATGCGGAGCATGATTACCGCGTCGGCGCGGTTTCGGCGCGGCGTCGTGATGCGGCGCAAGGCGGCGTCGCAACGCTAGAGGCCGCCTTGGCGCTCGATGCGCAACAGGCGGAAGTGCTGGCGAAGCGCGCCCTTGCACACGCGCGCGCCGGCGTAGACACGGCTGAGATCATCGTGCCCCACAATTTGGCCGCGCTCGAAGTGGGTGACGTCATCGCGCTTGGCGACGCATCTTACGAAGTGCTTAGGATAGAGGATGCGGAGGCGCGGAAGCTCTCGCTTCGTCGTGCGCTCGATGCGATCGAAGCGCCGCTGCATACGGGAAGCGCAGCCCCGCCGCCGATTCCGGCCTCACCTCCAAGCCCCGATTTGATCGCGCTCGACTTGCCGCCCCTGCCGGGCGCTGAAGCAGATCGCCGTCCCCTTGCGGCGGTGTTCGCCGAGCCGTGGTCAGGTCCGCATCAGATTTATGCGGGCGCGGCGCCTGAGGCGGCGCGTGTGCGCGGGGAGGCAGCCCAACCGGCGTTGATCGGCGAATTGCTATGGGCGTTGTGGCCGGGCCCTGTTGGGCGGTGGGACGATGGAAACACAGTTCGCGTCAGACTGAGCGGCGAAGTCTCAAGCGTCAGCAAGGCCGCGCTGCTCAACGGGGCCAATCTCTTCGCTGTGGAATCGGGCGACGGGTGGGAAGTTCTCCAAGCGCGCAACATCACCCTGGTCGGCGTCGATGAATATGAGGTGTCAGGATTTTTGCGTGGGCTGGCCGATACCGGCGATCGCATCGGCGCGCCCATTCCTGTGGGCGCTAGAATTGTTAAGCTCGACGAGCGCTTGACGCGGCTGGACATGTTCGATCACGAATTCGGCGAGCCGCTCACCTTGGTCGCGCCGCCCTTCGGAGCTGCTGTCTCGGACGCGCGCGCCACGACGATCACGCGCGCATTTGCGCCGCTGGCCGCGCGCCTGTTCGCGCCCGTTCACATACGCGCACGGCGCGACGCCGCGGGCGATATCGCGTTGAGCTGGGTACGCGCCGCGCCGGCCGGCGGCGATTCCTGGGGAGCGGGCGAGCCGCCGCTGGGCGCCGCGGCCGAGCGCTACCGGCTTGAAGTGATGAACGGGGCGAGCGTTGCGCGGACGGTGGAGGTGAGCACACCCGCCTATTTGTACACGGCGGCGGCCCAAACAACGGATTTCGGCGCCCCGCAATCGTCCCTCACCATCCGAGTCGGGCAGCTCAACGATGCGGGGCTGACGGGAAGACTCGCGGCGCGATCCTTCACCTTCTAGCTTGCGCCCGGCCCCGGCGCGCCTAATGGAGGGGGCCGGAGGGAGGCGAGAAGGCTTGAGCTGGGACCCATACGCCGCCTTGGGCCTGCAGCGTAACGCGAGCGCGGATGACGTCCGCCGCGCTTATCGCAGGCTCGCCAAGGAGCTGCATCCGGACGTGCGCCCCAATGATCGGCACGCCGAAGAGCGCTTCAAACGCGCGACGGCGGCCTTCAATCTGCTCAGCGATCCCCAAACGCGCGGCCGTTATGATCGCGGTGAGATCGATGCGGACGGCAATGAGCGCGCCATGTTCCGCTCACGCCCGCAACCCCGGGGCGGCGCCGGCCCCCAGGACGGCGCCTTCGATTTGGGCGATATTTTCTCTGATCTGTTTGGCTCGGGCGGCGGCGGGCGTGGCTTTGCACGGATGCGCGGGCGCGACATGCGCTATGCGCTCGAGATCGATTTCATCGATTCGGTGAACGGCGCGCGGCGGCGCATCCAGCTGGACGATTCCCGCACCATCGATGTGGCGATTCCGCCGGGCGTCGAGAGCGGCCGTGTGCTGCGGCTCAAATCCCAGGGTGCGCCGGGCGTGCAGGGCGGCCCGCCCGGCGACGCGCTGGTGGAGCTGACCGTGCGCCCGCACCCGCATTTTCGCCGCGAGGGGCAAGACATCCGCCTCGATTTACCGATCTCCCTGGCCGAAGCAGTCGAGGGCGCCCGTATCCAGGCGCCGACAATCACCGGCCCGGTGGCGCTCAGCATTCCGCAAAACGCCAATTCCGGCATGATGTTGCGCCTGAAAGGAAAGGGCGTTGGCGGGCAGGGCGACCAGATCGTTCGCTTGCTTGTCACTTTGCCCGAAGGCGGCGACGACGAGCTGGCGAAATTCGTTAAGAAATGGGGCGCACGCGCGACGCGCCCAGCGCGTCCAGGGGAATAGCGTGGCGCGCTTCCCGTTCAGGGCGCATTCAGAGCAGCCTTTGTAGAAGAGCCGCCATGAAGGCCCGTTCCCTCCTTTTCGCCACCATCGCGCTGGCCGTGACCGCCCCGGCCCTCCCGGCCGCGGCGCAGGAGGCTGCGACGCAAGCGTGGACGTTGGTCCAGCATGGCGGCGTCTTGCCGGTGCGGGCGGTGATTGCGGCCGTGCGCGATCAGCTTGGTCCTGGTGCGCCGATCGGGGTTCCCTATCTCAGCAATGATGGCGGACGGCCAGTTTACCATGTCCGGTGGCGGCGGGTCGACGGCGTCGTTATGGATGTTCTGGTCGATGCGCAAAGTGGGCGCGTCATCGGCTGAACGGAGATTGAGGGACGATGCGGGTCTTGGTGGTCGAAGACGATCGGAATTTGCGCGAGCAGCTCACCACGGCGCTGACTGACGCCGGCTACACCGTCGATCCCGCGGACAATGGTGAGGATGGCCAGTTTATGGGTGAGACCGAGCCCTATGATCTGGCCATTCTCGATCTCGGCTTGCCCAAGGTCGACGGCCTAACCGTCCTCAAGGCTTGGCGCGCTCAAGGCGTCTCGACGCCTGTGCTCATCCTATCGGCGCGCGACCGCTGGAGCGAGAAGGTTGAAGGCCTCGACCTGGGCGCCAACGACTATGTCACAAAGCCGTTTCATATGGCGGAGCTGTTGGCCCGTGTGCGCGCGAATGTGCGCCGTACGACCGATCATGCATCGGCGGTCCTTCAATGCGGCGATCTTCAGCTCAACACCGCGACGGGGCAAGTGAGTGTAAACGGCCAGCCGATCAAGCTGACGGCCTATCAATACAAGGTCCTGGATTATCTCATGCATCATCGCGGGCGCATTGTTTCGCGATCCGAGCTCATCGAGAAAATCTACGCGCAGGATCATGAGCGCGATTCGAACACTATCGAGGTCTTCATCGGGATCTTGCGGCGCAAAATCGGCATCGATCGCATCGTCACGGAAAAGGGCCTCGGTTACCGTTTGGTCGATCCCGCCGAAAACAAATGATGTCGCGTGCGGCGTCGTTTTTTGGAGAACTCGCACGGCGCCTCCGCCTTTCTATGGCCGCGCGGGTCGCCGCGATCGCGATCGTTTCTACTCTTATTTTGGTTATGGTCGCGCTGAGCGCGGCGACGCGGTTCAACGATCGGCTGATGGACCTCCTGGTCGCGCCGCAATTGTCGAACATGATCGATGATGTTCTGCAGGTGGTTGAGCCTGCGGCGGACGGAGAAATTCGGCTCGTCCATGCGCCCTATGATTCTCGATTTTCGCAGCTTGGCAGCGGATATTATTTCGAGATCGCACGCATCGACGGCGAATTTTCCGTTCTCGAGAAATCTGAGTCCCTCGCTGACGTCGTTTTGAACTTGAGTGAGGCTCACATAAGCAGGCTGTCCGAGTCGGACTCGGAAGGCCGCTCCGTTCTGCGCTATGTGACGTTGGATCGGGGCCCGGACGGCTGGCCGGTGCGCGTCGCAGGCAGGGTCGTCACCTTTCAAGGGCTTGAAGCGCGCTACCTATTCATCGCGGCGCTCGCGCCGCGCCAGACGCTGAGCGGCGTGACAGGCAATGCGACACAAGCATTCGCGTCTTTTGTCGCATTGTGCGCCATTCTGGTGGCGGGCGTCACGCTGCTGCAGCTTCACTTCGGCTTATCGCCCATTCGCAAACTCAGCAGAGATGTCGCCGCCGTTCGGAAAGGGCAGGCAGAGCGCCTGGAGGGCGAGTACGCCGCCGAGTTGACGCCGCTGGCGAATGAATTGAATGCGCTGCTCCAGCACAATCGGGAAGTTGTCGAACGTGCGCGGCGCCATGTCGGCAACCTCGCCCATGCGCTGAAAACGCCCATCGCCGTGCTTCGGAACGCGGCGGGCGATGGCGCCATCGATCCGGCGCTTCTCAGATCAAGCGTCGCCGAGATGGATAGTTTTGTCGAACGTCAACTGCGCCGCGCGCGCGTGGCGGCGCGAGCCGAAGCAAGGGCTGGGGTGGAGGCCGGCGCGTTGGGTTATAGGACGCCGGTGCGCCAGAATCTTGAAGATCTCGTTTTCATGATGGAGCAGAAATTCGAGCATGACAAAGCGCTCGACATTGAACTGACCGCCCCCACGGAGGTCACCTTTCGTGGTGAGCGCGAGGACTTGCTCGAAATGGCCGCCAATTTGATCGACAATGCGTGCAAATATGGCGAGAGCCGCGTGCTGATTACGGTTGAGCCGCCGCCGGCGCCCGGCGGCCTTTTTGAGATTTCTGTTGAGGATGACGGCGCGGGGCTGAACGATCAGGAGATCGCGGTCGTCATGGAGCGCGGCGCGCGGTTGGACGAGGCTGCGCCCGGGCAAGGTCTCGGCCTCTCCATTCTCAAGGAAGCGGTCGAGCTCTATGCCGGCGAGCTGATATTTGAACGCAGCGCGCTTGGCGGTCTCAAAGCGCGCCTGCGGCTGCCTGCCACAGATTGATACGTGCGATTGTGATTGCGGCGCGGAACCGTTAAGGCCCGGGTCATGATCGCCGACATGGCGTTGTTCGCGCTTGCCGCCCTTGTACTCAGCGCCGCCCTTTGGTGGCCGACGCACGCCTATGTTCAGGCGGGGGGCGATCGCCATCGAAGAACACCGCTCGTCGTGGCTGCGGGCGCCGGCCTCGCCATCATCGCGGCCTATATGGCGATCGGTCGGCCGGATCTTCCCGGCGCATCTTATGAAACGCGCTTGCAAGAGCTCGCCTCGCGCGACCCGATGACATTCACGCCCGAGGAAACGATCGCGGTGTTGTCCGACGCCGCACGGCGCAATCCTACGGATGCGCGCCCCATGATCTATCTCGGCCGTTTGGAGGCGGCGCAAGGCCGCGCCGATCACGCCGTCCGCGCTTTTGAGGAGGCGC
>CADEEL010000016.1:0-3143 GCA_902826335.1 uncultured Alphaproteobacteria bacterium | reverse complement strand
TTGGAGGCGGCGCAAGGCCGCGCCGATCACGCCGTCCGCGCTTTTGAGGAGGCGCTGCGCCGCGATTCTCGCTCCGGTGAGACGATGATTGATCTGGGCCGCGTGCTGGTCGCGTCGAACGAGGGCGTGGTGACGGCGCAAGCGCGCGTGCTGTTTGAGCAAGCCGCGGCGCTCAACGCAACCGACCCCGTGCCGTGGTTTTATCAGGCGCTGGCGGCGACGCGCGAGGGCCGGGAGGATGACGCGCGGCGTCTGTGGCGTGAAACGCAGGCCAGATTGCCCGCGAACGATCCACGGCGCGCGATGGTGTCTCAAATGCTGGCGGAGTCCCGGCAATGAGACCACGCGGCCGGCGCTTCGTGCTCATTGCGATTGTCGGCGCGGTGCTTGTCGCGGCGACGGCGCTGACCCTGCTCGGCCTGCGCGATTCAGTGGTCTATTTCTATCCGCCGTCGGACCTTGCGCAGAAGGCGCGGAGCGGCGAGCGTGTTCGCATTGGCGGCCTGGTCGCCGCAGGCAGCGTGCGCCGCGACGAGGATGGGGCGCTGCTCTTTTCGGTGAGCGATGGCGCGGCGAACCTTGACGTGCGCTATGAAGGCCAGCCGCCCGATTTGTTCCGTGAGGGCCAAGGCGTGGTCGCCGAGGGCGTTTGGCGCCCCGGCGCGAGATTTGAAGCCGATACAGTGTTGGCGCGCCATGACGAGACTTACATGCCGCGCGAAGTCGCCGAGGCGCTTAAAGCGCGCGGCGATTGGAAAGGCGCGCCTTGATCGCGGAACTTGGGGCATTCCTGGCGCTCATCGCCTTGTGCGCCAGCCTTGCGCAGGCCGCTTTGGGGATTGGCGCGCAAAACAGCGCGCCGATGGCCGCGGCGTCGCGCGCGTGCGCGCATGTCGCGGCGGGCGCCATGATTGGCGCGTTCATCGCGCTGGTTGCGGTGTTCGTGCGGTCCGATTTCTCGGTGGGCGTGGTTGCGGCCAATTCGCACTCGGACAAGCCGCTGCTCTATCGGATCGCCGGCGCATGGGGAAACCACGAAGGCTCGATGCTGTTGTGGTGCCTCGTATCGGCGCTGTTCGCCGCGGCGATGGCGAGATCGCACACCGCAATGTCGCCGGGCTTGGCTTCGCGCGCGGTCGCGGTTCAGGGCATGGTGACGGCCGGCGCACTGATCTACACGCTGGTTCTGTCAAATCCGTTCGCGCGCCTCGATCCCGCGCCGTTTCAAGGCGCCAGCCTGAACCCGCTCTTGCAGGACCCCGCGCTCGCGCTGCATCCGCCTATGTTATATTTGGGGTATGTGGGCCTCTCGGCGCCATTCTCACTTGCAATCGCAGCGCTGCTCGAAGGCAAGGCCGACGCCGCCTGGGCGCGTGCGTTGCGTCCGTGGGTATTGCTGGCGTGGACGTGCCTGACCTTTGGGATCGCCCTTGGCTCCTACTGGGCCTATTATGAACTGGGTTGGGGCGGCTGGTGGTTTTGGGATCCGGTTGAGAACGCCAGTTTCATGCCGTGGCTGGCCGCGACCGCGCTGATTCACTCCGCGATCGTGACAGAACGGCGCGGTTCGCTCGCGGCATGGACAATCCTGCTCGCCATCCTTGGGTTTGCCTTCGCGCTCCTGGGCACCTTCTTGGTGCGTTCGGGCGTGCTGACATCGGTGCACGCCTTCGCCGTCGATCCGCGTCGCGGCGTTGCGGTCTTGGCGTTGATCGCGCTCGCGCTGGGCGGCGGCCTGACGCTCTATGCGCTTCGCGCGCCCCGTTTGGCGCGGCCAAGCGGATTTGCGGCCGTCAGCCGCGAAGGTCTGCTGGTGCTGAACAATCTCGGGCTCATGGTCGCCGCGGGCGTTGTGCTGATCGGAACGCTTTACCCGCTCATTGTTGAAGCGATGACCGATCGGCTGATTTCGGTCGGCCCGCCGTTCTTCAATTTGGCGTTCGCGCCGCTAATGGCCGCGTTGTTGATCGCCATGCCCGCCGCGCCGCTTCTGGCCTGGCGGCGCGGCGACATGGCAGGCGCGCTCAAGGCGCTTTGGTTCGCCGCGCTTGTCGCGGTCGGCGCCGCCGCGGTGACGATCGCGATCAGGGCGGATGCGCTGTGGGCTGCATTCGGCCTCGGCGTTGGCGCGTGGCTGTTGGCCGGTGCGCTCGCCTATATGTGGTCGCGTTGGGCGCGCGGCGGGCCGCGTAGTTTGCGTCGCCTAGCCGCCCTGCCGATTGCTGTCTGGGCGCTAACCGCCGCGCATGCGGGCGCGGGCGTGTTTGCGATTGGAGCGATCGCGGAAACGCATTTTCGGGAGGAAAGGTCCGCTGCGCTTCCAATTGGCGGCGCCATCGATTTTGCGGGGAGATCGATCACGCTCCGCGCGGTAGAGGATGTGCGCGGGCCAAACTACCGCGCCATTCGGGGCGTGTTCCAGGTCTCCGGCGCCGGCGGGGCGGCCATGACCCATGCCGAACGGCGCTCGTATGACGCTGGCGGCGCGCCGACGACTGAGGTGGCGATTTTGTCGGACGGACTGAACGATCTTTACATTGCGCTCGGCGAGCCGGCGCAGGCGCAAGGCGCTGAAGCCTGGACCGTGCGGTTCTACTTTAATCCACTCGTGCGGCTCATCTTCGCGGGCGCTGGGCTGATCGGCCTAGGCGGCATTTTGGGACTCGCCGCCCTGTTGCGCCGGCGCGCCGCGCCATGATCGGCCTCGTCCTCGCCGTGGCGACCTTGGTCACGCCGCTCTCTGATCCTGATGAGGAGCGCCGCGCGCGCGCTCTGGAGCAGGAAATCCGCTGTGTCGTGTGCGAGAACGAACCGATTTCCCAATCCACGGCGGATATTGCGGCCGATATGCGACGGATGGTGCGCGCGCGCATCGCGGCCGGAGATGACGATGGCGACGTGCGGAGCTATTTCCGGGCGCGCTATGGGGACTTCGTGCTGCTTCGGCCGCGCCTTGACGCCGCCACGGCCGCCCTGTGGGCAAGCCCCATCCTGCTGGTTCTCACCGCAATCGGGGCGGCGCTGCTTTTACGCCGAGGGCGAGGTTCAGTGGGCTTGGCGCCGGATATAGAGCCGGACGACCGCTAGCTGTGGAGCCTCAATAGGTTGTTCCGATTTAAGCCGAGTCGACTGATGGGGGTTGC
>CADEEL010000015.1:1928-73083 GCA_902826335.1 uncultured Alphaproteobacteria bacterium | reverse complement strand
CGATGGCGACGGCGCGCTTGGCGTCGGCCTGGCCGACGATGAAGCGGTCGAGCTCCGAGACGATCTCACGCGGTGAAAAAGCGCTCATGCGCCGAGCACCTCAATGGTCAGATTGCGATTGGTGTAGACGCAAATATCGGCCGCGATGTCCATGGCGCGGCGGGCGATCTTCTCGGCGTCTTCCTCATAATCATAGAGCGCGCGGGCGGCGGCCAGCGCGAAATTGCCGCCGGAGCCGACAGCGATGACGTCATGCTCGGGATCGACGACATCGCCGGCGCCGGTCAACAACAAGGTCTCGTCCTTGTCCGCGACGATGAGCATCGCTTCGAGGCGGCGCAGCGCGCGATCCATGCGCCAATCCTTGGCGAGTTCAACGCAGGCGCGCGTCAATTGCGTTGGGTAACGTTCGAGCTTCTGTTCAAGGCGTTCGAACAGCGTCAATGCGTCGGCCGTCGCGCCGGCAAAGCCGGCGATGACGCGCCCTTCCGACAAGGGGCGTACTTTACGCGCGTTGCCCTTGAGGATCGTGGCGCCTGTGGAGACCTGACCGTCGCCGGCGATCACGACCTTGGCGCCCTTGCGCACGGCGAGGATCGTTGTGCCGCGCCAGGCGTGCGCCGGCCCAATGGCGTGTTCGCTCACGTTTGTATCTCCGCCCCCACCGAGGCGTCATGTGGCGAAGGACGCGGCTCGGTTCAAGCGGACAGACGTTCGCGCGCGGGCGCGCCCTCCTCCCGCGCCAGGACGGATTTGCGCTGCGCGCGCAGACGTTCGGCGAACTGGGCGGCGGGTTCGGCCGCGCCGTAGAGGTAACCCTGGGCGTAGCGGCAGCCGCGACGGCGCAAAAACTCCGCGTCCTGCTCGCGCTCAATCCCCTCGGCGACGACCTGCATATCCAACGTCGCGGCCATGGCCAGGATGGTTTCGATGATCGCGGCGGCGTGGCGATCCTTCTCAAGGCCGGCGATGAATTGGCGGTCGATCTTCAGCACGTCAAAGGGCAGGCGCGTCAACGCGGCGAGGCTCGAATGGCCGCAGCCGAAATCGTCAATCGCGAAGCGCACGCCGCGCTGGCGCAGCGGCTCAATCATGCGCAGCGCACGCTCAGGATCCTCCACGGCGATGCCTTCGGTGATCTCAAGCTCCAGGCAAAACGCCGGCAGGCCGGCATTCTCCAGAATACGAATGACGTGCTCGGGAAAGCGCTCATCCTTGAACTGCAGCGGCGAGACATTGACGGCGACCTGGATCGGCAGGCCCTCGCGCGCCCAGGCGGCGGCCTTCCAGCAGGCTTCACGCATGATGAGGTCAGCAACCTGGCCAATCAGGCCCGATTCCTCCGCAGCCGGAATAAATTGCGCGGGGCCAACGATGGTTCGATCCGGGCGGACCCAGCGCGCAAGCGCCTCCGCGCCTTCGATGCGGCCGGTGGCCATGTTGATTTTCGGCTGGAAGAAGGCGTTGAACTCGCCTCGCTCCAGCGCGGCGCGCATTTCCTGCTCCAGAGCAAGGCGTGTTTTGGCCTCCCGGTCCATCGCGCTGGTGAAGACGCGCGCGCCCTTATTGTGCGTGCGCGCGGCGCTGACGGCCAGGCGCGCATGGCGCGTCAAGGCGTCGGCGTCATGGCCGTCCCGATGGGCGATGGCGGCGCCGACACAGCAGTCAAGCGTCAGTTTGAGATCGCGCCAATCGAAAGGTTGATTGATCGAAGCGGCGAGCAATTGCGCGAAGCGGGCGACATCCTCTTCACCGGCGAAGGCGTCGGCGAGGACGGCGAATTCATGCGGCCGCAGGCAGGCGAGTAGAGCGGGCGCGTCCTTGGCCGCGCCCATGCGCACCACGCGATCGACGGCGCGGAGCGATTGGCGCAGGCGTTCAGCGACGTGCGTCACAAGATCCTGCGCGGCCGCCTCGCCCAGGGTTTCGAGCAGGCGGCGCAGGCGATCGAGATCCACGACCAATACGGCCGCGCACGATTCCGGCGCCCTCGGCCGCGTCAGCAGAGTCGTCAAGGCGCGGGTGAAATGCTCGCCATTCGGCAAATTGGTGGCGGAATCCACGAAGGCAAGGCGCTGCACCCGTTTCATGGAAGCGTCGAGGCGCGTCATCATCTGATTGAACGCATCGGCGAGCCGCTCAAATTCATCGCCCGTCTTGATATCGACCTGGCCGCCCAAGCCGTCCTGCGTCACGCGCTCAGCGAACGCGGTCAACTGCGCCAAGGGCTGGGCCCGGCGGCGCACAACAAGGACGGTCAGAGGTATGGCGAGCGCCATGAAGGCGACGAAGAACAAAAAGAGCGGCTGGATGCGCTCAAAGGCGCCGGCGGCCACGCGTGCGCGCGATACGGCGACGCTCATGGCGCCGACGCGGCGGCCCTCGTGTTCAATGCGCGCGATCGACCAGACAATATCGCCCGCAACCGCATGCGCGGCGGGCGCGCCATCGCATACGGCGCGCACGGCGCCATCGCGGGCGGCGGCGGCCAGGCCGCCGCCCGCCAGGAGGCGGCAGCCCGCGTCATAAATCGCCACCTCGGCGATATCATGGGGCGACGCCATCGAGGAGGCGGCGCGGCGAAGCGCCGGGCCATCACCCTGGGCGAGGCGGCGCGCGATCAGGTTCGAGGCCTGGGCGATGCTGTTCATGCCCAGGCGGCGGCTGTCCTGCGTGGTGACGGCGTTGAACCCCGCGATCATGGTGGCGACGCAGACAACGGCCATGCACAAACTCAGGCCCACGACATAGATCGAGGCGTGCGCCGCCAGCCCCAGGGGTCGGGGCTTTGCGAAAAAGGGCGGACGCGCCACGACGGCCATTGCTGCTTCCTGGTTCAAATCGCCGCGCCAGCGAGAAGACGCGGGCCGTTCACCATTCCATTCAATCGTTAGAATGGGATAAAGGTTGATGGGGCTGTTCGGCGGCGCGCAAATAAATCTGCGTGAACAATGTGCTAATAAGCGAGGCTTGAGGACAGATGAGACAAGGCAAAGTCGAGCGCGCAACCAAGGAGACTTCGATTTCAGTCGAGGTCAATTTGGACGGCGGCGGGATCGCCAAGGTTAATTCCGGAATCGGCTTTCTCGATCACATGCTCGAAAGCTTCGCGAAGCATTCAGCCATCGACCTTCGGCTCACGGCCAAGGGCGATTTGCATGTCGATATGCATCACACCGTTGAAGATACCGGCATCTGCATCGGGCAAGCGATCCGGCAAGCGCTCGGCGATTTTTCGGGGCTGCGCCGATTTGGGCAGGCGCTCATTCCAATGGACGAAACGCTGAGCCGCGCCGTCATAGACCTCTCCAACCGGCCCTATCTCGTCTGGCACGTAAAACTTGTGCGCCCGAAGCTGGGCGAGATGGACACTGAACTTTTCAAAGAGTGGTTCCATGCGTTCGCGATGAATGCAGGCGCCTGCGTGCACATGGAGACGCTCTACGGAGAGAACACGCACCACATCGTGGAGAGCTGCTACAAGGCGCTGGCGCGCGCGCTGCGCCAAGCGATCGAGGTCGATCCGCGCCTCGGGGGCGGCGCGGCTTCCACCAAGGGCTCGCTATAGGATTCGATGGGATTCATCGCCCTTATCGACGCGGGCGCGGGCAATCTGCGCTCCGCTGTGCGCGCCCTACTTGCCGCCGGCGCGGCGGATGTGCGCGTCACCGGCGATCCGGCGCTCGTGCGCGCGGCGGACCGCATCGTGCTGCCCGGGCAAGGCGCGTTCGCGGCGTGCATGGCTGGGCTGGCGCGCGAGGATTTGCACGCCGCGCTTGAGCACACCGTGCGCACCCAGGGCCGGCCCTTCCTCGGCATCTGCGTGGGGATGCAGGTGCTGGCCGCGCGCGGGCTCGAACATGGCGAGACGGCCGGCCTTGGCTGGATCGGCGGCGATTGCCGCTTGCTCCAGGCGGGTGCGGAACGGCTGCCGCATATCGGCTGGAATCAAGCGACGCCGGCGCGCGCGCATCCCGTGCTCGATGCGCTGGCGCCCAGCGCCTTCGTCTATTTCGCGCATTCCTATGTGCTAGATGGGGAGGCGGGCGCCGCATGGACGGAGCATGGCGAGCGGTTCGCCTCGGCCGTGGCGCGGGACAATATCCTCGGCGTGCAATTCCATCCGGAAAAAAGCCAGCGCGTGGGCCTTGCGCTGTTGGCTCGCTTTCTTTCCTGGAGGCCGTGATGGAGCTTTTTCCGGCGATCGATCTCAAGGGTGGGCGCTGCGTGCGTCTCACCCAAGGGCGCATGGACAGCGCCACGGCCTTCAACGAGGACCCGGCCGCGCAGGCGCGCGCCTTTCAGGACGCTGGGTTTTCATGGCTGCACATCGTCGACCTTGACGGCGCGATCGAGGGGCGCGCGCGCAACGAAGCCGCAGCGCGCGCGATCTTGGATGCGGTTTCCATCCCGGCGCAGATTGGCGGGGGCGTACGTACGCTCGACGATGCGGCGCGCTGGATCGAGGCGGGCGCGGCGCGCGTCATCATGGGCACGGCGGCGCTCACCCAACCCGACCTTGTGCGCGCGGCGGCGCGCCAGTGGCCCGGGCGGATCGCGGTGGCCATCGACGCGCGCGACGGGCGGGCGGCCGCGCATGGGTGGGTCAGCATCAGCGATGTGGCGGCCGAGGACCTCGCACAACGGTTTGAGGACGCCGGCGTCGCCGCGCTGATCGTGACGGACATCACCCGTGACGGCCTCAAGGGCGGAATCAATGTGCCGTTGACAGGCGCGGTGGCGGACGCCGTCTCCATTCCAGTGATCGCATCGGGGGGGCTCAAGTCCGTGGATGACATCCGCGCGCTCAAGGCGCGGCCGGGACGCGCGATCGCGGGCGCGATTCTGGGGCGCGCGCTCTATGACGGCGATATCGATCCCGCCGAAGCACTGGCGGCGGCGTAATGCTCACGATACGGATTATTCCCTGCCTCGACGTGAAAGACGGCCGCGTGGTCAAGGGCGTACAATTCGCCAACCTCGTCGATGCGGGCGATCCGGCAGAGCAGGCGGCGCTCTATGATGCACAGTGTGCGGATGAAGTGTGTTTTCTGGACATTTCCGCCTCTCAGGATGGGCGCGGCACGCTGCTCGACAGCGTGCGACGCACGGCGGACCGCTGCTTCACACCACTGACGGTGGGCGGGGGCGTGCGCGCGGTCGAGGATGTGCGCGCGCTTCTGCTTGCCGGCGCCGACAAGGCGGCGATCAACACGGCCGCCGTGGCGCGGCCCGCACTGATCGATGAATGCGCGGCGCGGTTCGGCGCCCAGTGCATTGTTGTGGCCATCGATGCGAAGGAAACGGCGCCTGGCCGCTGGGAGATTTTCACGCATGGCGGCGCGCGGGCGAGCGGGATCGACGCCGTGGCGTTCGCGATCGAAGCAGCCGAACGCGGCGCGGGCGAATTGCTCGTCACGTCCATGGACCGGGACGGGACCAAGACGGGATATGACATCGCCCTCCTCCAAGCGATCACATCGCGCGTGCGCACGCCGGTGATCGCCTCGGGCGGGGCCGGGACGCTGGCGCATCTTGTTGAAGCCGTGCGCGAGGGGGGCGCCAGCGCCGTGCTCGCGGCCTCGATTTTCCATTTCGGAACCTACACGTTAGATCAGGCGCGGCGCGCGCTGGCGGGGGCCGGCGCGCCGGTGCGCACGGTATAGGACGATGACCATGACCACGCTTGGCGCGGCGATCGACGACCTCATGGCGACCATCGCCGCGCGCGCGGGAGGCGATCCCGCGCATTCCTACACAGCCGCGCTGATCGCGGCGGGCCCGCGCCGGTGCGCACAGAAACTCGGCGAGGAAGCGGTGGAGGCCGCGCTCGCGGCAGGCAGTGAAGACGCGGACGCGCTGACCAAGGAAGCGGCCGATCTGCTCTATCATTTAGGCGTGACGCTTCACGCCTGCGGCGTCAGCGGCGAGGCGGTCGCGGCGGAACTCGCGGCGCGGCGTGGGCGTTCGGGGCTCGAGGAAAAAGCCGAGCGCGGCTGAAGATCAGCAGCAGGCGGCGGCAGCGCCTTCATCACTTGGCGCGAAGGGCAAGGCTTCGCCGCAGCCTGGAAACACGCCGTAATGGCGGGAAAAATCACCGAAGAATTCGAAATTCGCGGCGAAGCGCGTGTCTTTGAGCATGCGCCACGTATTGCCGCAGACGGGAAAGATGCGGCCGGGCTCGATGCGGTGATGCGCGTCCAACGCGAACGCGCGTTCCGCACCGGCTATGTCTCCGCGATAGCGCACCGCCTGGCCGTAATCCTCGCAGCGCGGCTCAAGGCCGCCGAGCTTGAACAAGCGGTAGGTGGCGGAAAAGAAGCCTGCCGCGCCGACGCGCGCGGCGATCGCTTCATCCTCGATGCGGAGCGGGCGGCTCGTCACCAAGCGCGGATCGGCGAAGCCGGCCGCCTTGGCGAGGGCGATGAAGTCTCCCCAATAGAGCGCGCCGGCGAGGCATTCGCCGACGAGAACGGGATCGTCCTGCAAGCCCTCTGGCAGGCGGCGATCGGCGTAGATGTCAGAGAAGTAGAATTCCCCGCCCTCCTTCAGCGCACGCCAGACTTGATCGAGCACGGCGCGTTTGTCCGGCGCGAGATTGACGACGCAATTGGAGACGACCACGTCCATGCTCGCGGGCGCAACGCCGAGGCGGTCCAGCTCCTCGATTTGACCGGCGAGAAACGCCGTATTCGGACGATCAAACCCGAACGCGTCGGCGTGCCAAGGCTCATGGCGGCGGGCGACTTCGATCTGCGCGGGCGTCATATCCACGCCGGTGACGCGCCCGGCGGGCCCGACGAGCTGAGCCAGCGTATAAGCGTCCCGCCCGGCGCCGCAGCCGAGATCGAGCACGCTGAGGCTTTCGAGCTTTTCGGGGACGATCAGCCCGCAGCCATAATAA
Source organism: uncultured Alphaproteobacteria bacterium (assembly GCA_902826335.1). GTDB lineage: Bacteria > Pseudomonadota > Alphaproteobacteria > Caulobacterales > Aquidulcibacteraceae > CADEEL01. The sequence continues at coordinate 66,179 of CADEEL010000015.1, read as the reverse complement.
CGCGCGAGCACTTCGGGGTGGATTTTCGCGAGCGCGGCGCGGATGCGCGGCGGGGGCGGCTCAGGCGCGCAGCAAGCGTCGGTCTTGAGATCGGCGGATGAGGCGAGCACTTCGCCGTAATAGTGTTTGACCACATAGATTTTCATTGGGCGCCTATCCTTAAAGAGAGCGTGTTCAGGCTTTCGCGGCGCCGCAGCTGGCGCCGCCCAAGACGCAGAAGCTGGCGCAATAGGCGTGATTGAGCGGCACGGGCCGGGCGGCCTCGCGCAAAGATGCGCCCAGTTCGAAGCGTGGATCATAGGGCAGAAGCGTGCAGGCGAGCACGGCGGGCGCGGGCGCGCCCTTGCGCTTCACCACCATGCGCGCGGACGCGCACATCACGTCTTGCGGGCTTTTACCGAGGATGCCCCAACAGGCCTCGGTGATTTCGGGCGGATCGGACGCTGCGTCCATTTCCGGAAAGATCACAAGCGCGGCGGGGTCGGCGGCGTTGATCGGGATTGCGTTTGCGTCAAACAGCGCCTGGAAGCGCGCGCGCAGGACATGCTCATTTTCGTGAGCGAAGCCGCGCCCCGCCGCTTCAACAGTGAATCCTTCGCCGGCGAGCCAGCGCAGGCCTTCCAGCGTCTTGGCGAAGGCGCCTTCGCCCCGCTCAGCGTCATGAACCTCCGTACGCGGATCATCAAGCGAGACGCGCAGACGCAGGCGCGGGCCATGCTTGGTTTTCAGCACGCGCAGCGCGGTTTTCCGACGCATCATCGGACGCATGGCGTTGGTGAGGACGAGCGCCTCGAAGCCGCGCGCGAGAGTCTCCTCCAGGATGGGGATCATCTCCGGGTTCATGAAGGGCTCGCCGCCGGTGAAGCCGATGAGCTTTGTAGGCAGGCGGTCGCGTTCGATTTCATCGAGGAAGGCGCGCACGTCCTCCAGCGTGAGATAGGCTAGGCGATCATTGCGCGGCGTGCTTTCGATGTAGCAATGGGCGCAGGCGATGTTGCAGAGCGTGCCGGTGTTGAACCAGAGCGTTTCGAGGGCGTGGAGCGCGACCTTGGCGCGCGGTTCGCCCTTGGCGGTGCGGGCCGGGTCCGTGAATTTGGCGGCGCGCGCGCCGGGTGGATCGTCACTCAGCGGCATGGATGGTCACTTCTCCCGGCGAATCCGCTAAGGCGGGCCTTATGAATACGCCAACGATCCGGGTTGCGGTTTCACCCCTACCGCATTTTTCCGGCCTTTCCCTGCCCGCCTATGAGACTCCCCTCTCGGCGGGGATGGATGTGCGCGCGGCCGTGGCCGAGGACGCGCCGATGACCCTCGCGCCCGGCGCGCGGGCGCTGATCCCAACGGGCCTGGCGATCGCCCTTCCCGCCGGGTGGGAGGCGCAAATCAGGCCGCGCTCAGGCCTGGCGCTCAAGCACGGGCTCACCTGCCTCAACACGCCCGGCACGATCGACGCCGATTATCGCGGCGAGATCAAGGTGCTGCTGATCAATCTGGGGACGGAGGATTTCACCGTGCGGCGCGGCGAGCGGATCGCGCAGATGGTGCTGGCGCCGGTGACGCAAGGGGCGTGGGAGGTGGTGGAGGCGCTGCCGGAGACCGCGCGCGGCGCGGGCGGGTTTGGGAGTACGGGGCGGTGAGGGAGTCGGTGCTTCCTGCTGATGTCTTCGGCGGCTATCGTCAGCGTCGCGGCGAACAAGCGCCTCTCCTACCTCAATCAAAATATTCAATCGAATTGAGCTGACGCGCCGGAGTGCGGACATCCTATCCGCGCGATGACGTGGCGGGACTAGCCGTTGCGACCGTTGGTCGCAAAATTGTGGGGGCCCGCATTCGCGGGCCCCCCGGGGACTTGAGTTGGTTAGTGTCTAGGTCGCTGGCGCCGGCCAAAATCCTCGATCCACGGGCGCACACGAGTGCGTCCGAAATCTTGTAGCCGTCGCCCGTTTTCTGTTGAGAACCGGCGGCTCTCGTCGTAGAGGCGCTGGCCGAATTGGCGCGCGCCGTAAGCGCACCTGGAACCGCACGCTCGGTTTCCAGCGTAACCGTAGAGGTTGCCCACTGCATCACGCCCATAGCCAGAATACTGTTCCACTCGGGTGTCGTCCCAATATCTTGAAGAGTCGCCGCGGTAGTTCTGCGCGTGAGCAGCCCCCGCGTCCGCCGCAAGGACTAGACCAGTGATCCCGGCGCAAATGATGGCCTTGAGTGTCATTTTATTTCTCCGGCGGCGCATTGGCCTATTCCGATGACGCCGCAGGTAATGCCTCGCACAGTGGTACACTTGCCGGTTCAGACTCTTTTCCGCTGGGCGAGCCTTATCACGGAGCGCTTTCAGACTTTTTTCAGTGGCTCTTTAGCGGGCGTCTCACTCATGCAAAAACAAGAGTGAAGGTGAAAATCATGTTGAGCGAAGAGAACGACCTCATTCTGAAGATCGATCAAGCCCTGCGACGACTCCAAGACGCACGAAGACTTGAAGACTTCGCTTCGACCATCGGCGTTTCGTCCGGGCTCTTCTCAAAGGTGATCAGAGAGATTGCCGCAAACAAAGGGCACGGTCGCGAGACCCGCCTCTACAATTTCTCTGCAAAGACGCTCGAACGATTTGCGGCAGGTCCAGATGCGGAGGTTGTCGGCGCAGCCCAAAAGCTCCTGCGTATGAAGTTAAAGGCTGCCTCAGTCGATGGCAGCGCCGCAACTCGATTTTGGATTGGAGGCGGGCATTTTTCTGACATCGAGCTTCACGCTCGTCGGCTCGCGCAATCTACGAACTCCGCCGATATCTTCCTGGTCGTATCGTACTTGGCGGCGGCTGGCTCGCTTCGCCTGACGCAAACCTTAGGAGACAACTTGCAAAGCTATCCGCCGGCGCGTGCAGATACCGCAGGGGGGCGCGATAACGAAATCGAAAGTAGCCGTGCAGAGGCAATGTGGCGAACGCAGTCAGATAAGTGCTGGCTGTTTCCCATTCAAAATCATCGCGACGCTTTGCCGGAGATCGAAGAACTCTACGGGTCGCACAGTTCGAGCGATTGGGTCGATTTGCGGAATCCGTGGGTCTTCAGACTGAACCTCGACCGAAGTACAGGCGAGAATCTGTGGCTCAGATGCCTAGCCTGCGCCGAGGCCGGCATTGCACTGCAATTCGTCACCGATGTCTTGCACGCTTTCGAGCTTTTCGAGCAAATGTCGCCCGCATCGAGGCATGCAATGCTCGCCAAGCGTATACTCCCCGTCGCTGCATTGTGGCGAGATCGGGCTGATGAGCACTTGTATTGGCGCGTAGAGGCCCTCCACAGGATAGACCCCCACATTGCGCAGCACATCTTCGACTGGAGCAAGAAGCTTCAACGCAAGTTGCATGACCTAGTCGTCCTGGACCCTATGCAGGAGGAACTTGAGAAGATTGGACCGCTAGTCCAGGAATTTTTTTTTGGAGAGGACCGCAACTGGTCAAAGCCGGAGTAGTGAGGCGACGACGACGCTGAGAATGGCGGAGATCGAGTGGTCGCCAGTAATTCGGTCACAAGGAGCCAGAGCTGCCCATCGCGGCACCCTGCCGCGTATCCGCTTTCGCCGATCAGCCCCTCCCCTTTGGGGCGCTAGGCGTGTAGCAACGTCTGCAAAATACCAAGGGGGATCACGCCATGGCGTTCTGGAACAGGCTGAAGCCGATCGAGGCCGCGCACGCGCCTGAGGGACCGCACACACTGAAGCGCACGCTTTCGTGGCCGCATCTTATCGCGCTGGGCGTCGGGGCCATTGTCGGCGCGGGCATCTATGCGCTGATCGGCCAGGGCGCGGGCATGGCGGGCCCCGGCGTCATCCTCTCCTTCGCGATCGCGGGCGTGGTGTGCGCGTGCGCGGCGCTCTGCTACGCGGAACTGGCGGCGATGATGCCGGCCTCGGGCAGCGCCTACACGTATTCCTACGCGGCGCTTGGGGAGCTTATCGCCTGGATCGTGGGGTGGGCGCTGATCCTTGAATATACGGTGGTGGTGAGCGCGGTGGCGGTGGGCTGGAGCGGTTACGCCGCCGGCTTCCTCAATGGCGCGGGCGTGGCCATCCCGCAGACACTGCCGTTCGGCGAACTGGGCGGGTTTCAGCTGCACTTCAATCCGCTGGCCGTGTTCATCATCTTCGCGGTGGCGGGGCTGCTTGTCTTGGGCACGCGGGAGAGCGCGAATGTGAACGCCGTTCTCGTCGCGCTGAAGATCGCGGCGCTCATCTTGTTCCTTGTACTGACTTTGCCGCATTTCGACGCCGCGCGGTTCGAACCGTTCGCGCCGTTCGGCTATGGGGCGACGCGCGTTGGGGACGGGAATGTGGGGATCATGGCGGCGGCGGCGATCATGTTCTTCGCGTTCTATGGCTTTGACGCGGTCTCCACCGCCGCCGAGGAAGCCAAGAACCCCAGCCGCGATCTGGCCATCGGCATTGTCGGCTCCATGATCGTGTGCACCATCCTTTATATGCTGGTCGGCGCGGCAGCCGTGGGCGCGATGAATTTCCAGGACTTCGCGGCGAGCGGTGAGCCGATCGCGCTGATCGTGCGGTCCTTGGGCTATCCGCAGGCGGCGGCGATCATCGGGGCGGCGGCGATCATCGCCATCCCGACCGTGATCCTCGCCTTCCTCTATGGGCAATCGCGCATTTTCTTCGTGATGGCGCGCGATGGGCTTTTGCCGCGCTCCTGGGCGCATGTGCATTCAAAGCTCGGCACGCCCGTCTTCATCACGCTGTTCACGGCCGTGGTCTGTTCGGCGCTGGCGGGGCTTTTGACTCTGGGCGAGATCGCCGCGCTGGCGAATGCCGGCACGTTGGCGGCGTTTGTGGCGGTCGCGGTGTCCGTGCTGGTGCTGCGCGCGCGCGATCCGGGGCGAGCTAGGCCGTTTCGCACGCCGCTCGCCTGGATCGTGGCGCCCTTGGCGATCCTCGGGTGCCTTTATCTCTTCTCAAGCCTCTCGCTGACGACGATGCGTCTCTTCTTCATCTGGATGGCGATCGGCCTGCCGCTTTACTTCTTGTGGGGCGCGTGGCGGAGCACGCTGGCGAAGACGGCCGCGCATTAAACCTGAACCCCACCCGTCGCGCTTCGCGCGACACCCTCCCCATTAAGGGGAGGGATAGGTCGTTGCCTATTTAGCTTTGTTGGCGGGATTCAGTTTTCCTCAAGTCGCCCGCCCTTGGCCTGCTTTGCCCGGCCGCGGGCAGGCGCGTATAAGCGCGCCAATCCCAGGAGCAGATCATGGCCTATGACGCCTCAAAGCCCGGCCGCGGGCGCATCTATGAGAACATCACGCAGACGATCGGCGATACGCCCTTGGTGCGCCTCAACAAGCTCGCCGCGTCGCGCGGGGCGGAGGTCGATCTCATCGGCAAGCTCGAATTCTTCAATCCGATCGCCTCGGTGAAGGACCGCATCGGCGTGTCGATGATCGAGGATCTCGAAGCACAGGGCAAACTTGCCGCCGACAGCGTCATCATCGAGCCGACCTCCGGCAATACGGGCATCGCGCTGGCGTTCGTGGCGGCGCAGCGCGGCTATCGGCTCATTCTTGTTATGCCGGAAACGATGAGCCTTGAGCGGCGCAAGATGCTCGCCCTGCTCGGCGCGGAGCTTGTGCTCACGCCCGGCGCGGAAGGCATGAAGGGCGCTGTGGCGAAAGCCAATGAGCTTGTCGCGCAAAATCCAAAGGCCGTGATGCCGCAGCAATTCGCCAACCCCGCCAATCCCGCCATCCACATGCGCACGACAGCGGAAGAGATCTGGAACGATACGGGCGGCGCGCTCGATTTTTTCGTCTCTGGCGTCGGCACAGGCGGGACGATCACCGGCGTCGGCCAGGTGCTGAAGCCGCGCTTGCCCAATCTCAAAATCGTCGCGGTGGAGCCGGAAGCTTCGCCCGTGCTCTCCGGCGGGGCGCCGGGGCCGCACAAAATTCAAGGCATCGGCGCGGGCTTTGTGCCGGACAATGTGGACCGCGCCGTGATCGACGAGATCGTGCAGGTTTCGAACGATGAAGCCTTCGCGACCGCGCGCGAGGCCGCGAAACTTGAAGGCTTGCCGGGCGGCATTTCTTCTGGCGGGGCGCTCGCGGCCGCGCTTAAGATCGCCGCGCGGCCCGAGGCGAAAGGCAAGCGCATCGTGGTGATCATCCCCTCCTTCGCGGAACGCTATCTCTCGACGGCGCTTTTTGAGGGCTTGTGAGACGCGCCGCCGACATCCCTCTCCCCTTGTGGGAGAGGGGGGCCGACGCAGTCGGCCGGGTGAGCGGTGAGCGCAGCGCGCTGGCGTCGAGACGACACCCCTCATCCGTCGCCGCTTCGCGACGACACCTTCTCCCACAAGGGGAGAAGGACAGCGCTCGCCGCGTTTCATGATTTTTTCAGCCGACGAACGGGAACGCTACGCGCGCCACATCCTATTGAAGGAGATCGGCGGGGCGGGCCAGCAGAGATTGAAGGGCGCGCGCGTGGCGCTGGTCGGCGTCGGCGGGCTCGGCGCGCCGGCGGCGCTTTATCTCGCGGCGGCGGGCGTGGGCGCGCTTATCCTCATCGACGACGACATTGTCTCGCTCTCGAATCTGCAACGTCAGATTCTGTATCGCACAAACGATGTCGGTGCGGCGAAAACGGCGTGCGCGGCGGGCGCGCTCGGCGCGCTCAATCCTCATGTCGACATTACTCCGCATGCGGAGCGACTGACTGATGCCAATGCGAAGCGACTGCTCGCCGGCGCGACGCTTGTGCTGGACGGCTCCGATTCGTTCGAGACGCGGTTCGCGGTCAATGCGGCGTGCCATGCGGGCGGCATTCCGCTCATTTCCGGCGCGGTGGGGCGCTGGGAGGGCCAAGTGGCGACCTTCAAATCTGGCCTTACCAAAGGCGCCGCGCTTCAATCGCCCTGCTATCGCTGCCTCGTTCCCGAAGCGCCGCCGGACGCGGAACCCTGCGCCGCAACGGGCATCGTCGGCGCGCTCACGGGCGTCATTGGGAGCCTGATGGCGCTCGAAGCGATCAAAGACATCACAGGCGCGGGCGACAGCCTGGCGGGACGGCTCTTCATCTATGACGGCCTGCGGGGTGAAAGCCGCACCATCACGCTCGCGCCCGATCCGGCCTGCCCGGTCTGCGGCGCGGCTTGATCGCGGCCGCGTTTGCGCCGAAAGTTCCGCGCGCGGGAGGAATGCATGCGAAGAATATTGGTGGGGCTTTGCATTGTGCTTGGGCTGGCGGCGCTGGTGGGCGCCGGCGGCTATTTCGTCCTGCGCCGGCCCGACATCCCGCTTGAAACGCTGGAACGCAATTACGCAGCCACGGCGTCGCAGTTCATCGACCTGCCCAGCGGCGTTGGCATGCATTACCGCGACGAAGGCGTGCAGACGCGCCCGACGCTGCTGCTCATACATGGCTTCTCGGCCTCGCTGCATACGTGGGAGCCGTGGGTGCGCGAATTGGGCGATCGCTACCGCCTCGTTTCGCTCGATCTGCCCGGCCATGGGCTCACCTCGGCGCCGGCGGGCTATCGCGCGTCCATTCCGGCGTTCGTGAATGAAGTTTCGGCGTTCGCGCGCGCGCGGGGCCTTGAGCATTTTACGATCATCGGCAATTCGATGGGCGGGCATGTGGCGTGGGAATATGCGCTGGCGCACCCCAACCAGGTGGATGCGCTGGTGCTGGTGGATGCATCCGGCTGGCCGGAGACGCGCGACGGGCTTGACCGCGATCCGCCGATCTTCCGCCTGCTGCGCAATCCGGTGCTGGGACCGGCCATGCGCGATCTGGACAATACACGGCTCATTCGCCAGGGCCTCGAACACGCCTATGCCGATCCGCGCTTCGTGACGGATCAATTGGTCGATCGCTATGTGCAATTGTCACGCGCACCGGGGCACCGCGACATTCTCCTGCAGATGACGCTCAATTTCCGCGAACGCCGCGCCGCGAGCACTGAAGTTCTCTCCGCGCTGCGCATGCCGACGCTGATCCTCCATGGCGAACGCGACAATCTCGTTCCCGTCGAACATGGGCGGCAATTCGCGGCGGCCATACCCGGCTCGGAGCTGATCATCTGGCCGGATGACGGGCATATGCCGCAAGAAGAACACCCTGCCCGCTCGGCCGAGGCGCTCAGCCAATTCCTGGTGCGCGTGCATGCCGCGCAGGCGATCGGCTCACCGCTGGAAGCAGGGGCGCGCACAAACGTCACACAAGGGCAATAAGCGTGTCGCGATCACATCCGGGGGCCAGTATGCGAAATTCCAAATTGCACGTCTCGCGCCGTTCGCTGCTCATCGCCGCCTCGCTGGCGGCCGCGCCGACGCCGGCCTGGGCGCGGCGGCTCTCGCCCGGCCAATTCACGCATGGCGTGGCCTCCGGCGATCCGCTCACCACGCGCGTCATATTGTGGACGCGGTTTGCGTACGGCCCCAATGGCGATGGGCGGATCGGCTGGGAGATCGCGGAGGACGAACAGTTTACGCGCGTCACGCGGCGCGGCACGCTCATCGCGCGCGCGGCGGACGATTATTGCGCCAAGGTCGATGCGCGCGGCCTTTCGCCTGGGCGCACCTATTATTATCGCTTCCTTGCGGCGAGCGGGCCTTCCGTCACCGGCGTGACGCGCACGGCGCCCGCCGGCGCAACGGAAGCTTTGCGCTTCGCCCTCTTCTCCTGCTCGAACAAGCCGTTCGGCTATTTCCACGCCTATGGGCACGCGGCCGCGCGCGCGGACATCGATCTGGCGCTGCATGTGGGCGATTACATCTATGAATATCCGCGCGGCGTTTATCCGAGCGCAGCCGAGGCGCTCGCCGACCGCATGATCGAACCGGCCGGCGAGATCGTGACGTATGCGGATTATTGCGCGCGCTACGCCAGCTATCATGTGGACGGCGATCTCCTGGAATTGCGGCGGCTCAAGCCCATGAGCGTGGTGTGGGACGATCACGAGCTCGCCAACAACGCCTATATGACCGGCGCGCAAAACCATCAGCCCGCGGAAGGATCATGGGCCGACCGGGTGGCGGCGGCGTCCAAGGCGTTTTTCGACTGGATGCCGATAAGGCGGCCGGATCCAAACAGCGTGCGCATCTATCGCAGCCTCGATTGGGGCGATCTGGCGCGCATCATTCTGCTGGACACACGGCTCATCGGGCGGCCGCAAGAGTTCAATTATGACGCACTGGTCGCGGCGGCGGCGCAGGGGCCGCAGGCCGCGCTCGCAGCCGCGCAAACCTTCCGTACACAGCTCAATGATCCTTCGCGCACGCGCATGGGCGCGGCGCAGGAAGCGTGGTTCGCGCGCGAGATGGCCGCTTCCAAGGCGCGCGGGCAAACCTGGCAAGTCATCGCGCAACAAGTGGTGATGGCCGAGCAGATCGCCGCGCCGGGCCTTTCGCGCCTGTTGGGCCCCGAAGCCTCGGCCGGCACGCGGCGCTATGTGGCGGGGGGGGAGCAGATCGGCCAATTGGGCCTGCCATGGAATCTCGATTCCTGGGGCGGGTATCCGGCCGCGCGGCAGAGGCTGCTGGATGAATGCGCGCGCGGCGGCGGCAATGCGCTGGTGCTTTCCGGCGACAGCCATAATTGCTGGGTGAGCGATCTTTCCGGCGCAAACGGGCGGCGCGCGGGGATCGAATTCGCGGGCGGCAGCGTGACGAGCTTCGGGTTCGAAAGCTCGCTCACCAATGCGCAACCGGGCGAGCGCGAGGCGGTGATGCGCGCGGGCAATCCCAACCTCTCCTGGTGCGACGTGACGCATCGCGGCTATGGCGCGTTCACACTCACGCGGGCAGCGTGCGAGGCGGAATGGGTGGCGTTCCCGAGCGTGCGCGAGGCGGCGGCGACGACGCCCGTGGTGACTCGGCTGCGCGCAAGCGCGAGCGCGGCGGATGGGCCAGGGGCGTGGGCGGCGGCGTGAGGGCCGCTAAAATTTGAGAGTTTGCAAATCAAGGGAGGGCGTCAATGAGAACGCAGGCAATTGCAATTGTGACGTGGGCGATGGCGCTGACCGGAACCTGCCACGCGCAATCCGTCAACCCGCAAGGCGATCTCCGCGCGGGGATGAACGAAATCGTGAGTGTCGACTCGCGCGGCTGGATGTTCAATCGCTATGACTATGGCAGCATGCGGAACGTTCGCGTGGAGTCGCGATCCCAGGGCGGATCGTCGGCGGTGGTTATCGGCAATTACACTTATAATGGCGGCCGGCCCGGATGGGTTCGGGCGCAGATTCAAAATGGGAATGTGGTCTGCGTCGAATATTGGGATTTCGCCGGGCGCTGCCGACCGATCGGGCGATCTTATTCCTGGGACTTGTTGAACAGCATGGCGACCGCCTCCGCATCCGGGGGCGCTGCGCCCGCGCGTAGCGGCGGCTATAATGCGCAGGACCATCAAAGAGCGTGCCAGTCCGGCGCGTGTGGACCATCGAACTGAACATATTGGCAGGCGTGGCGAACGAGCCAGGGGCGTGGGCGGCGGTCTAAGACCTATTCCACCGCGCCGATGCGCACGCCGATGGCCGTGAGGCGTGGATCGGCGGCGCGCATCTCTGGGGCGTTTGACGCGAATTCCTGATCGCCCGAGGCGCTGGTGTTATCCCCCTGGGGCGCAAAGTTCGCCTCCATGCGGCAGTCCGGCTGCGCGAGCGCGCCGCCGCGCCAATCCGCAACCCGCCCGCCATAATCCCAATCAAAGCCGTAGAGCGTGAAGGGCCGGCCGTTCGCCTGTTCGACGGCCGCTATGGCCGCGCCCACGCGCAAGCCCCCGGGCCCAACCCATTGGCTCGCCTCGCCAGCGACCAGGACCGAGAGCGGACGCGCGCGCGTCGCTGGATCGGCCCAGACGATCTCAAGGGCGCGCGCGGGATCGTTCGCGAACACCATGGTGGCTTCATAGGTTTCGCCTTCTGGCCCGTTGCGCGTTTGATCGACGATGTTCTCGGCGCCGAAGCGCGCCGCCAGCGCCTCGCCGCTCATATTCGCGAACGCCGCGCAGGTGAGCTCCAAGGGCGCGGGCGTCTGCGTTGCGGCGTTTTGGTTCGGGTTGTTTTGGTTTTGGGCGCCTTGGCCGCAAGCCATGAGTGCGCCGGCGGCGGCGAGCGTCATTACAATAGAGCGCATACCTCGCCCTCCTCGCTTGATCGCCCCGTCACAGCATCGCCGGCAGTACACGGTCCGGCGGTTTGTGGCCATCGGCGAAGGTTTTGATGTTGATGATGACCTTCTCGCCCATATCGATGCGGCCTTCCATCGTGGCCGAGCCCATGTGCGGCAGCAACACGACGTTCGCCAGCTTCTTCAGCTTGGGATTGATGGCGGGCTCATGCTCGAACACGTCAAGCCCGGCGCCGGCCAGCTCCTTCTTCTCCAGCATGCGGGCGAGCGCGCCCTCATCGATCATCTCGCCGCGGGCGGTGTTGACGATGTAAGCGTGCGGCTTCAGCAGCGCCAAGCGGCGCGCGCTGAGCAGATGATAGGTGGCGGGCGTGTGCGGGCAATTGATGGAGATGATGTCCATCCGCGACAGCATCTGATCCAGGCTATCCCAATAGGTCGCGTCAAGCTCGGCTTCGATCTGGGCGGGCACGCGGCGGCGATTGTGATAATGGATCTGCAGGCCGAAGGCCTTGGCGCGGCGCGCGACGGCCTGGCCGATGCGGCCCATGCCGATAATGCCCAAGCGCTTGCCCCAGATGCGCCGGCCCAGCATCCAGGTGGGGCTCCAGCCGGCGAAGCCATCGGCCTCCACGACCTTGACGCCCTCGACGATGCGGCGCGGCACGGCGAGGATGAGCGCCATGGTCATATCCGCTGTGTCTTCCGTCAGCACGCCGGGCGTGTTGGTGACGGTCATGCCGCGCTGAATGGCGGTTTGCACATCTATATTGTCCACGCCGGCGCCGAACTGGGCGATCAGGCGCAGCTTCTCCCCCGCCCGGCTCAGAAGCCGCGAATCCAGGCGATCGGTAACGGTCGGGACCAGGACGTCAGCGCGCGCCATGGCGGCGACGAGCGCCTCGGCGTTCATCGGCGCATCGTCCAGATTCAGCTCTGCATCGAACAATTCCCGCATCCGGGTCTCGACCGGATCGGGCAATTTGCGGGTGACGACGACTTTGAGCTTCGAACCGGGCATGGCGTTCCAATGCGCCGCGCCGCGCGGCGAGGCGTCTGTAACAAGCACCGCGACCGGATGAAAGCGCAAGCGTATTGGCGCGCCGTTAAGCGGGCTTTCACGCCGGTCTGATAGGCAAAGCGACTTCCCGAAGGGAGAGATGGATGCATCGCAGCGCAAAACGCGCCGCGCTTGGCTTGGCCATTGCGCTGTTCCTGGCCGCGCCGATCGCCGGCGCCAGCGAAGGCGCGCGCATCGGCCCCGATTCCAATCTGCCCGTGCCCCGGTTCGTCGCGCTGCGCGGGGCGGATGTGAACGGCCGGCGTGGGCCGGGCGTCGAACATCGGGTCGACTGGGTTTATCAGCGGGCAGGCCTGCCGCTCCTGGTGACGGCGGAAAGCGGGCCGTGGCGGCGGGTGCGCGATCCGGACGGCGCCCAGGTGTGGATTCACACCGCCTATCTCGACGACCGGCGAACAGTCTATGTGCGCGGCGGCCGGCTTGGCAGCGTCGCCCTGCGCCGCCAGCCCCGGGCCGATGCGGGGCTCGCCGCCTATCTGGCGCGCGGCGTGGTGGGCGAGCTTGAAGCCTGCCGGGGCGATTGGCGGCAGGTGCGGGTCGAGGGCCGCCGGGGCTGGGTGGAAGCCGCCCTCCTCTGGGGCGCGGACAGCTGCGATGATCCCGCTGCTCTAGATTAGGGCAAGTATTCGCGGGCCGAGGGCCCACGGGCGCGGCGCGCGCTGTTTACAAAATCGAAACCAGGTTTCAGCCCGCCCATGGACGGCGCGGCGGGGCGCTCCTATCTCGTCGGGGCCGGATAAACTGGCCGCGTGGGGACAAGCATGGACGGACTTGGCGAACTCATCTCGAGCCCCGCGGCTTGGGCGGCGTTCATCACGCTCGTGGTGATGGAAGTGGTGCTGGGGATCGACAACCTCATCTTCATCTCAATCCTCACCAACAAATTGCCGGAGCATCAGCGCGCGCGCGCGCGCGGCATCGGGATCAGCCTGGCGCTGATCATGCGGCTCGTTCTGCTCTCCACCATCGCCTTCATCGTGGGGCTGACGGCGCCGCTCTTCGATCTCGGCATCAGCGGCGAGGCGGACACGCACGGCGCGCCCAGCTTCGAAACGGCGTTCTCCTGGCGCGACCTCATCTTGATCGCGGGCGGGCTCTTCTTGATGTGGAAAGCGACCAAGGAAATCCACCACAGCGTCGATCCGACTCCCGTGGCTGACATCTTGGACCGCAAGGCGCCGATGGCGATGAATTTCGGCGCGGCGATCTTTCAGATCATCCTGCTCGATCTCGTGTTCTCGATCGATTCCATCCTGACTGCGGTGGGGATGACCGATCATGTGCCGATCATGGTGGCGGCGGTGATCGTGGCGGTGAGCGTGATGATGCTGGCGGCCACGCCGGTGGCGGAGTTCATCAATCGCAACCCGACGGTGGTGATGCTGGCGCTGGGCTTTCTCCTGATGATCGGCATGGTGCTGATCGCGGAGGGCTTCGGCGTGCATGTGCCGAAGGGCTATATCTATGTCGCCATGGCTTTCTCGGCCGGCGTCGAAGCGCTCAACATGATGGCGCGCGCGGCGCAACGGAAACAGACGCCACAGGACCAAGCCGCTTCGATCTAAAGGAACGAGTAAGGATCGATATCGATCTGGACGCGCACGGCGGCGGAGCGCTTCACGCGCGCGGTCCACGCGGCCATGAAGGCGGAGAGATCCACGCCGCGATCAGCGCGCGCGAGAAAGCGGCGGCGATGCCAACCGCGCACCACGGCGAGCGGCGCGGGCGCGGGCCCCCACACATCTACACCCTCCGCATTCGGCGCGGCGGCGCCATAGGCTTGCGCGGCGGCGTTGGCGACGGCTTCATCCGATGCGGCCACGATCAAAGCGGCGAGACGGCCGAAGGGCGGCATGCCCTGCGCCTGGCGCATCTCTGCTTCAGCGGCGAGAAAGCCATCGCGATCCATGGCGGCGAGCGCGCGCATGACGGGCTCTTCCGGCGCGTAGGTCTGGATGAGCGCGCTTCCCTTGCGCTCGGCGCGGCCGGCGCGGCCGGTGACTTGCGACAAGAGTTGAAAGGTGCGTTCACCGGCGCGCAGGTCCCCGCCCTTCAGGCCAAGGTCCGCGTCGATGACGCCGACCAAAGTCAGCATCGGGAAGTTGTGGCCCTTGGCGACGATCTGCGTGCCGATGAGAATATCGATCTCGCCCTCCTCCATGCGCTTGATGAGCGCGCGCACGGCTTCGCCGTTGGGCGCGGTGTCGGACGAAAAGACTTCGATGCGCGCGTCGGGAAACAATTCGCGCACTTCTTCCTCGATGCGCTCGACGCCCGGCCCGATCGAGACGAATGAATCCGGCGCCAGACATTTGGGGCATGCCTTCGGCTTGGGCATGGAAAAGCCGGTGAGATGGCAGACAAGGCGCCCGGAATATTTGTGCTCGACAAGCCAGGACTGCGAATCCGGCGCCTGCATGCGATGGCCGCAGGCGCGGCAGAGCGTGAGCGGCGCGTAGCCGCGCCGATTCATGTAGAGCAAGGCCTGTTCGCCGCGCGCCAAAGAGTCCGCAACGGCGCCCGCCAAGCGCGGCGAGAGCCAACGGCCCTTGTCCGGCGGGGCCAAGCGCAGATCGATGAGTTCAACGTCTGGCAGGGTCGCCGCGCCGTGACGCGCGGGCAAGATGACGTGCTCATATTTGCCGGCGCGGGCGTTGACCAGCGTTTCAAGCGAGGGCGTGGCGCTGGCGAGAATGATCGCTGCGTTGGTCATGCGCGCGCGGGCGACCGCCAAATCCCTTGCCTGATAGGCAATTCCTTCATCCTGCTTGTAACTGGGATCGTGCTCTTCATCGATGACGATAAGTTTCAGATTCGGGAACGGCAGAAACAAAGCCGAGCGCGCACCGGCGACAAGGCGTGCGCGGCCGGCGGCCACTTCGCGCCAGGCGCGGCGGCGCGCCTTATGCGCGATCGCGGAATGCCATTCAACGGGCGATGTGCCGAAGCGCGCCGCGAAGCGGGCGAGCACGGCCTGCGTCAGCGCGATCTCTGGGAGCAGCACCAGCACCTGCGCGGATGGATCGCGCGCAAGCACATCGGCGGCGGCTTCTAGATAGACTTCCGTCTTGCCCGAGCCAGTGACGCCATCGAGCAAGGCTGCTGCGTAAGCCTCCTTGCGCACGACCGCCTTCAAGGCCTCCGCCGCACTTGCCTGCACCGGCGAGAGCGCATTGCCCGCGCGGGCGAGGTCAAGCTCTGGAAACGGAGGATCCTCGCTGCGCACATCGGCGATCAGCGCGCTTTGCTCAATGAGGCCCTTCACCACGCTGGCGCTGACATCGGCGCGGCGGGCGAGATCAGCGGAGGTTCCTTCTTGCGTGGCGGCCTCGGCCAGAACGCGCGCGCGCGCCTCGGTGAGCTTGCCGGCGAATGTGGGCGCTGGCGCGTAAACCGTGTAGGTCGGCGCATCGCGCAGCGCTTCGTGCGCGCGCACCACCATGCGCAGCAGCAATCCCGGCGGCGTCACCAGATATTTCGCGGCCCATTCCATGAAGCGGCGCACGGGTTCGGTCAGCGGCGGACCAGGCAGACGCTCAATGATCGGCTTCAGGTTGTCCGCGCCGGGGCCCTCCTCCACCGCCCACACAACACCCAACACATCACGCACGCCGACCGGCACGATGACATGATCGCCGGGCGCGAGGTCCATAGCGGCGGGCACGCGATAATCGAACGGCTCCGGCAAAGGCAGCGGTAAAAGCACGCGCGCGCGCCGCGCGACATAAGCGGGCGTACGCTCCTCCTCCGGCGCGAAGAGGCCAACCGACAAGGGCCGCGTGCGCGGATCGGTGCGTGACGTGCGGCGGCGTGCAAGCGGCGGCATGCGGGCAAGTTAGGCGCGTTCATGCGCGCGCGAAAGCGGCAAGCGTGCGTCACGGATTCGTCAACAGGAAATTTGTGTTCTATGTTGAGTCGATCAGACACGTTCGGCCAGGCGATGCGCTCCAACGAACCACCATCATCAGCAGAGGAAGCGCGGCGCACGTGGCTTACGCATCTCACCGATGAGCGCCGCTTCAGCGCACATACAGTTTCCGCTTATGGGCGCGATGTCGCCGCGCTGCTCGGGTTCTTGACGAACCATTACGGCGAAGACGTTCTCGTCTCCCACTTCGCGACCATGACTCCGCAGGATCTACGCGCCTATCTGGCGTTTCGCCGCCAGGGCGATGGGGCGCTTTCGGATCGTTCGCTGGCGCGCGCGCTCGCCGCGATCCGCGCCTTTCTGCGCTGGCTTGAACGGCGCGCGGGCGTGCACAATGCGCGTCTTGGCCTCGTGCGTGGGCCACGTCTTAAGGCTTTGTTGCCGCGGCCCGTATCGGAAGAAGCGGCGGTGCAGCTCATCGACACCGTCAGCGAAGCGGACACCGCCTGGATCGCGGCGCGGGACGGAGCGCTCATCACGCTGCTTTATGCGTGCGGGCTGCGCATCTCGGAAGCGTTGGCGCTCACGGGGGCGGATCATCCGCTCGGCGAAGCGCTGACGATCACCGGCAAAGGCGGCAAGCAGCGTCGCGTGCCGGTGTTGCCGATCGCACGCGAGGCGATCGCGCGCTATGCGGCGCTGGCCCCTTTTGCGCTGACGCGCGAAGGCGCGCTCTTCCGCGGGGCGCGCGGGGGGCCGCTCTCCGCGCGCGTGGCGCAAGAGATGATGGCGCGCGCGCGCATGCGGCTTGGCCTGCCGGATTCGGCGACGCCGCATGCGCTGCGCCATGCGTTCGCGACGCATTTGTTGGCGCACGGCGCCGATTTGCGCGCGATCCAGGACTTGCTCGGCCACGAATCACTTTCGACGACTCAGCGTTACGCCGATGTCGAATCTCAGCGCCTCCAGGCTGTGTACGCACGCGCGCACCCACGCGCGTAGGCGCGAAAATCCCTTGAAAATCAAGGCTCAGAAAGGACTCGCCGGTCGATTTTCAAGGCCATAATAGAGCTCTCAAAAAAATACAGTCTTCGTGCTGGTAGAAACCAATCGAAAACCAATAACAGCGTAAAAACAATGTCGGAGAGCCAAAAAACTCCCACCCAACCCAGTGTCAACTCTAGTAAAGATGAGGAAACTAAGATGGCTAGAAAAGTAAAGAAGACGCGCAAGGTTGCGCGCAAGACCGCGAAAGCTCCGGCCCGCAAGACCGCCCGTAAGACGGCGCGCAAGACGGCCCGTAAGGGCGTCCGCAAGGCGGCCCGCAAGGCGGTTCGCAAGACGGCCCGCAAGACCGCCCGCAAGGGCGTCCGCAAGGCGGCCCGTAAGACCGTCCGCAAGACCCGCAAGACGGCTGCCAAGCGCGGCCGTAAGGCGGCGGCGCCGGCGGCCACGAAGGTGAAGCGCGTCTCCAAGCCGCGCCGCGCCCGCAAGGTGAAGCCCGCTCCGGCGATGTAATCGCTTCGAAGAGGTGGGGGGCGCTGGCTGGCGCCCCCCATCGCTTTTTCAACGCTTGCAAAAAGGCCCGCGGCGACGCGGGCCTTTTGTATTGGGCGCGCCGAGCGCAGATGCGGGGCACGTGCAGGCCAGAGCATGATCCGATCAAAATGAAATGGGGATCATGCTCAAGGTAATTGAATTGCCGCGTTTTCCGCGACGAACCGGTATCCACTTCGTCGGAAAACGCTCTAAATCGCCCTGATTATCAATGGTTTGAACGATGGGCGGCGGCGAATGAAAAGTCTGCAAGGCGCGCCGGAAAGCAACGTACAAAAGTTCGACTTCGCGAATACTTGCGCGCCTCGGCGCGCGACCAGGGAAGCAATTCTTCGTTAACGCCTCAGGCCGCGCGCTCCCAGCGCAGAACTTCCGGATAGGGCCGTTCGGGCGCGAGTGAAAAGCCCTGACGCTGCAACAATTTTTGCGACGCGAGCCCGTCTTCCATGGTGTGCGCGACGATGGTGCGCACGCGCCGATCGTGCCTGGCCCACGCGATCAGCGCATTCACGGCCTCGGACGCATAGCCCTGCCCTTCGCGCGCGGGCAGCACGCTGTAGCCCAGCTCCACGGCGCCATCTTCATCCGGCTGGCCGGTGAATCCGCCGAAGCCAACCAATTCCTTGGCGCCGCCAAGCTCGATCGGGTCGATCCAAGCCCAAGCCTGCCAGCCGATCTCTTCGGGAAAGCGCGCGAGACGATCGCGCGTGTAGGCCATGGCCTCCATATCCAGAAGCGGCGGGGGCCACGCCGCGCTGGCGCGCACGCCAAGCATCTCGAAGAATTTCATGCGATCTTCGATCTGCGCGCGCGCGAGCGCGTAATCCATGGCGATGAGTTCCAGGCGCGCCGTGCACAGCGTCAGTCTCTTCATCGGGTCAAACTAACGGGCGCGCGGCGCGCCGTCCTGTTAGCGAATCGCAATAATCAACAATTTGGACCGCGTTCTCACGGAAAACCGCTGCACAGTTTTCCTGAACGCGGTCTGGCCGCTCAGGCCTGCATCAGCCAATTGTCCACAGCCTTGGCCGCTTCGCGCATGGCTTCGCTGACGGTCGGGTGGGCGTGGCAGGTGCGCGCGACATCCTCGGCGCTGGCGGCGAACTCCATGGCGACGCACATCTCGCCGATCATCTCACCCGCGCCGGCGCCAATGATGTGCGCGCCGACAATGCGCTTGCCGGCTTCATCCTCCAGGATTTTGACGAAGCCATCCATCTCATGATTGGCGCGGGCGCGGGAATTGGCGCTCATCGGGAATTTGCCGGCCTTGTAGGCGATCCCGGCGGCTTTCAGTTCCTCCTCCGTCTTGCCGACGGAGGCGACCTCCGGGCTCGTATACACAACGGCCGGGATGACATCGGCGTTTACGTGGCCCCATTGGCCGGCGATCTTCTGCGCGACAGCGATCCCCTCCTCCTCAGCCTTGTGCGCAAGCATCGGCCCCGGCGTGCAATCGCCGATGGCCCAGACGCCAGCGATGTTTGTGCGGCCGTCATCCACCGCGATCACGCCGCGCCGATCCACGGCGACGCCGCATTCGGCAAGGCCCATATCCGCCGTCACGGCCCGGCGGCCGATGGCGACCAGCACGATATCGGCCTCCAGCGTGCGGCCAGCGCCGCCGGCCGCAGGCTCGATCGCGACAAGGAGGCTTTCGCCGATCTCCTCGACGCCCGTCACCTTGCTCGACAATTCGAACTTCATGCCTTGTTTCTTCAGGATGCGGAGCATCTGGGCGCTCACTTCGCCATCGTTGGTCGGCAAGACGCGATCAAGGAATTCGACGACCGTCACGTCCGCGCCGAGGCGACGCCAGACCGAGCCCAATTCCAGGCCGATCACGCCGGCGCCGATGACGATCATCCGCCTCGGCACGGCGGTGAGCTCCAGCGCGCCGGTGGAGGAGACGATGCGGCGCTCATCAATGGTGACGCCCGGCAAGGGCGCGGGCTCCGAGCCCGTAGCGATGACGATATTTTTTGTCTCCAGTATCTTCGAATCCGCCGCCGCGCCCGTCACCACAACACGGCCCGGCGCTTCAACGCGGCCGCGCCCGATGATGTAGTCCACCTTGTTTTTCTTCATCAGGAATTCGACGCCCTTGGTGAGGCCGTCGACGGCGGCATCCTTCTGCTTCATCATTTGCGCGAGATCGAGCGTGAGGCCCGCCACGCCAATGCCCATGGCGGGGAAACGCTTGGCGGCGGCTTCATAAAGATCGGACGTGTGCAGCAGCGCTTTCGAGGGAATGCAGCCGACATTGAGGCAGGTTCCGCCCAAGCGGCCGCGACTTTCAACAATCGCGGTCTTGAGGCCCAATTGGCCGGCGCGGATGGCGCAATTGTAGCCGCCGGGCCCGCCGCCGACGATCACCACATCATAAAGCTCGCTCATGATTCGCTTTGTAGCGTGGGTGTGCGCGTTGAACAAAGCGGGGGCTGTCAATGGGTTGGAGTGCGGCGCCCTGCGCGCTTGACAATTGTAGCCCATAGGCTACTATAGATCGTGCCGACGATCCTTAAGTCTGACGCGTTCGCGCATTGGATCGACAATCTCCGCGACCGCGCCGGCGCCGCCCAGGTTTTGCGCCGTCTCGCGCGTTTGGAGCGAGGGAATCCAGGCAGTGTCGCGTCCGTCGGTGAGGGCGTGAGCGAATTGAAGATCGATTTCGGCCCCGGCTATCGCGTCTATTTCGGGCGGCGCGGCGAAGACTTGGCGATCATTCTCGGCGCGGGCGACAAATCCAGCCAAGACCGAGACATCGCGGCGGCCAAGAAATTGTGGCGCAAATGGAAAGAACAAGACCGATGACGAAAGCCAAGTTCACGCCCTTCGATGTGGCGGACCACATCAAATCTCCGGATGACGCGGCTCATTATCTCGACGCCGTGCTGGCGGACGGGGACGCCAGCGAAATCGCCGAAGCGCTTGGCGTGGTGGCGCGGTCGCAAGGCATGGCCGCGATCGCCGAGCAGAGCGGTCTTTCGCGCGAGACGCTTTATCGAACCCTCAGCGATGCAGGCAATCCGAGGCTCGCGACGCTTATCGGCGTGCTGCGCGCCATGGGCCTTCGCCTCTCCGTCGCCGCTGAGTAAGCCGCACTTGGGGTTCGACCCGGAACGGCGTGCGTGCTCCAGTCCGGTCACTCGCGCACTGCTGGGAATTCGGCGCGAGATCGGCGACAGCGGACTCTCTATTTCCCGAGGCTGAGTGCTGCCGGTTCGCACTACTTGACGTGCGCCTGGGTTGTTCTAGGGTTTTCTGCAAGCGGCGGCGCTTCAAGCAATCCCGAAAACGTTCGCGTCTACGGGATCTTCGGGGCTACCCCGGGGACGTTTTGTTCTCTGCACAGATCGCTGCGTGAAGCGCGGCAGGCTTCGCCTGCGCATCGTCACGCCAAACCAGTTGAGTTGAAGTTGCCGCCGTTTCCTGCTTCACGAAGCGGGCATGGCCGACCGCGCGCTGATCGCACGAGAACTGGCCGCGTTCCTGCTTGCGGGCGCGTGGACGAAAGGGCGCCTAGTCGCGCGTGCCAAGCAATATCTCGGGAATCGCGCCCCCAAAGCGTTGCAGCGCCTGATCGGCCACGTTCTTGCTTCGGCGGAAACACCGTATCCGCCTGCGCCTCGCGACCTCGCGCGAGCGCTGATGGCTTCGAACGCGTTCGACGTCGCCGCGCGCCGCCTGCTTCGCGTGGCGCAGCCGCCGCGAATTGTGTTGCATGCACCCACGTTCGCGCCGGCTTCGGCGCTCGCCGGTCTGCCCGTCCCCGAGATGCAGACGCCCGGCGATCTAGCGGCTTGGCTCGATCTTTCAATAGAGCAGATCGATTGGCTTGCCGACGTGCGGCGCGGCCATGCGCACGCAGCGACCGAGCAGCTTCATCACTATACTTACGCCTTCGTGAAGAGGCGTGTCGGCGCTCCGCGATTGATTGAGTCACCGAAGCCGCGCCTCAAAGCAGTGCAGCGACGCATCCTGCACGAGATATTGGACTGCGCGCCGCCGCATCTCGCTGCGCATGGCTTCGTGCGCGGACGATCTTGCATCAGCGGCGCCCAGATCCATGCCGGAGAAGATGTTGTAGTCCGGCTCGATCTGCGGCGGTTCTTTCCGAGCATTCAGTCCGCGCGCGTGCATGGCCTCTTCCGCGCCATTGGCTACCCGTGGGCTGCGGCGCGGTTGCTCACAGGTCTTTGCACGACGTGCACGCCGGCCACGACATTGGCTGAATTTGCGGATTGGCGCGTGCGCCAGGAATACACGGCGCCGCACCTGCCTCAGGGAGCGCCGACATCCCCTGCGCTCGCCAACCTTTGCGCCTGGCGCTTGGACAAACGATTGAGCGGCTTGGCGCGGCGCCTTGGGATCAACTACTCACGTTACGCCGATGACCTATGCTTTTCCGGGGACCGCGCGTTCGCAAAAAGTATGTCCAGGTTTCTGTCTGTGGTCGAGACCATCGTTAGCGAAGAGGGGTTCGCTCTCAATGCGAGCAAGACGCGCATCATGTACGCCTCCTCGACGCAGCGCGTCACCGGAGTCGTTGTGAACCAACACGTCAACGCAGCGCGCGAGGAATACGACGCACTAAAAGCGACCCTGCACAATTGCCGGACGAGCAGTGATCCAGCGACTCAAAATCGCGAAGGCCACCCCGATTTCAAAGCGCACCTCGATGGGCGCATCAATTGGGTCGAACAGCTTAATCCGCATCGCGGCCTCAAGCTGCGCCTCACCTTTGATCAGATCAAATGGGCCGTGCCTCAGACAGCAAACTGAGTGGCGGCTTAGGCCCACTTCCGGCGGCGCTTTTTGGGGTGGCGATAGGCCGGCTCTTCTAATCACCGACGCCCCGGCCACGGACGCGCGAACCTCAGGCGTCGTCGCGGTTGCGGTAGGCGCGGTCGGCTGCGTCGATAATCAGGATGACGAGCCCCAACACGGCAAGCGCCGCGAGCGCGACGAGGCCTGGATCGCCCGACGCCGTCACGGCGGCGGCGCGCGCCTCCTCGACGCTGGAGATCTCCGCAATGTCGACGGGCAAGCCGCCTTCGGCGCGGCGCATCATCCACCAGCGCGCGCCATAGAGCGCAAAGCCGATCGCCCAAGCCCAAAAGCCGAAGGAGCGGCGCATCAGGCGCACGGCGGCGATCAGGAAAAAGAGCGAGGCGCCGGCCCAGAGCGCGTTCTCGATCCAGGTGGTGTTGGCGGCCTGCAGCGCGAAGGCGCGCCACACTTCATGATCGATCATCAGCCCAAGGCGATCGGCCGCCGCGCCCGCCGCAAGCAGCGCGCAGAGGATCGCCACGGCCAAGGTGAAGAGCGCCGCCGGCCAGCGAAGAATCCACATCGTCCTTGTCCCTCGCTCTTGGCCCTGCTTCCGGCCCCTGCTTCTGGCCCCACTTCTGGGCCCTGCCCGCTCCGCAAATTATCGCGGCGCGCCGGCGAAGTCACCAGCGCGCCGGCCATCGTGCGCGCCTTGCCGCACGGGCCGCGCGCTGCTAGCCCAAATCCTGGCCCGGCCCGGACTTGGGCGCTTGCTTGGGACAGGTTCATTGACGCACGCCCCGCCGGTTCGGCCCGCTTCGCTCGATTACGACGCCCTCATCGCCTGCGGCAACGGCCAGATGTTCGGCCCCGGCAATCCGCAATTGCCGACGCCGCCGATGCTGATGTTCGACCGCATCACCTCGATCACCGCCGATGGCGGGGCGCACAATAAGGGTGCGATCGTCGCGGAATTCGACATCGCGCCCAGCCGCTGGTTCTTCGACTGCCACTTCATCGGCGACCCGGTGATGCCGGGCTGCCTTGGGCTCGACGCGATGTGGCAGCTGGTTGGGTTCTTCCTGGGCTGGATGGGCGGCCAGGGGCGCGGGCGCGCGCTCGGCGTGGGGCAAGTGGAGTTTCGCGGCCAGATCACGCCCAATGCCAAGCTCGTGCGCTATGAAATCACGATGAAGAAAGTGATCTTGCGCCGGCTTGTGCTCGGCGTGGGGGACGGCGTTGTGCTGGTGGATGGAAAGCCCATCTATAGCGCGACGGATTTGAAGGTGGGCCTCTTCAGCCCCGAGCAGCTGGCCGCCGGGCTCGGTTAGGCGCGCAGTCGACGCAGCACCCCTCTCCCCTCCATGGGAGAGGGTGGTTTTGCGAACCAAAACCCGGTGAGGGGTGAAGCCGCCAACACCCCTCATCCGTCTCGGCCTTCGGCCTCGACACCTTCTCCCACAAGGGGGAAGGACGATCGGCGCCGAACTCATTATGGAGCGAAATCATGCGTCGCGTCGTCATCACCGGCATGGGGATCGTCTCCTCGATCGGCAACAATGTGCAGGAAGTGCTGGCCAGCCTTCGCGAGGCCAAATCCGGCATCAGCCGCGCGCTCGATTACGCGCGGCTCGGCTTCCGCTGCCAGGTGCATGGGCGGCCCGATCTCGATCCGGCCGACGTGGTCGATAAACGCGTCTATCGGTTCATGGGCGAAGGCGCGGGCTGGAATTACATCGCCATGGAGCAAGCCATTCGCGATGCCGGGCTTGAGCCAGGCGAGGTCTCGCACGAGCGCACAGGGCTTGTGATGGGCTCGGGCGGGCCCTCGGCGCGCGCCATCGTGGCGGCGGCGGACACAACGCGTGAGAAAGGCCCCAAGCGCGTGGGGCCGTTCGCCGTGCCGAAATCGATGAGCTCCACCGCGTCCGCGACGCTGGCGACGCCGTTCGAGATCAAGGGCGTCAATTATTCGATCAGCTCGGCCTGCGCGACGAGCGCGCACTGCATCGGCAACGCCTATGAGATGATCCAATGGGGCAAGCAGGACGTGATGTTCGCCGGCGGTTCGGAGGAGCTCGACTGGACGCTCTCGGTGCTGTTCGACGCCATGGGCGCGATGAGCAGCGGCTATAATGAAACGCCGGCGCGGGCTTCGCGCGCGTTCGACAAGAACCGCGACGGCTTCGTGATCGCGGGCGGCGCCGGCGTCGTCGTGCTTGAGGAATATCAGCGCGCCAAGGCGCGCGGGGCGCGAATTTATGGTGAAGTCGCCGGCTATGGGGCAACGAGCGACGGCGTCGACATGGTGCAGCCCTCGGGCGAAGGGGCGGCGCGCTGCATGAAGATGGCGATCAAATATCTCGACCGGCCGGTCGATTATCTCAATCCGCACGCGACCTCGACGCCGATCGGGGATGTGAAGGAGATGGAGGCGGTGCGCCAGGTGTGGGGCGACAATATCCCGCTCATCTCCGCCACGAAGAGCCTCACCGGCCATTCGCTGGGCGCGACGGGCGCGCAGGAAGCGATCTATTCGCTGCTGATGATGAATTCAGGCTTCGTGTGCGAGAGCGCGCATATCGAGGAACTCGATCCCGCGTTCGCGGATTTGCCGATCGTCCGTGAGCGGATGGATAAGGAGATCAATTGCGCCGTCTCCAATTCGTTCGGCTTCGGCGGTACGAACGCCAGCCTGGCGTTCACCAGGCTGGCGGCGTAGCCGGCCTTAAATGCTATTCTCCCCGCTTGTGTCACCACAAATTCCCGGGGCGCCGCTCAGCGGCGCGCCCGAGACCCATAAACATCGACGTTTGCGGTTATAGGCCCCGGAATGCCGCTTCGCGGCCTCCGGGGATGGGTGGTGACGCGATTCAAGCGAATTGCTTCAGGCCTTGGCCGGCTTCTTCGCGAAGAGATTGTCCGCCGCGAGCGAGCCTGGGCCGGCGAAGAAAATGTAGAGGAAGATGAAGCAGAACAGGATGGCGCCATCGCCGCCGTTCTGGATTGGCAGCGGCGCTTGGGGCGCATGCGCCATCCAATAAGCGACCGCCATCATGCCCGAGAGAATGAAGGCGACCGGGCGCGTGCACAGGCCAATGAGCAGCAGGCCGCCGCCAAACGTTTCCAATATGCCGGCGACGCCCATCGGAAAGGACAGCCAATTCTCGACCGGGCCATGCTCGCCCGCCGGGTAGCCGAACAATTTCTGGATTCCGTGCGCCATGAAAACCAGTGCGGAGACAATGCGCAGCACGCTCAAGAACAAGGGCGCCTGCGCGCCGAGGCCAGTAAACATAATCCCTCCCGTTTCGTTGACCGCCCGTCACCGGGGCGAATGCGCAGCTTGACCCAAGAGGCGCCCACTTGGCAATTGGCGGCCGGATACCGTCACTGCAATCAGGAGGCGAAATTGGCCGATGAATGGACCTTGCCCAAGGGCGCGCTGATGGCCGGCAAACGCGGGCTGGTCATGGGCGTGGCCAATGACAAATCAATCGCCTGGGGCATCGCGCAGCAATTGGCGGCGCAGGGCGCGGAGATCGCCTTCACCTACCAAGGCGAGGCGCTGGAAAAGCGCGTGCGGCCGCTGGCCGAAAGCATCGGCGCGCAAATCCTCATCGAATGCGACGCCACCAACGACGCGCATCTCGATGCGGTGTTCGCGCGCCTCGAAGCAGTGTGGGGCAAGCTCGATTTCCTCGTCCATTCCATCGCGTTTTCAGACAAGAACGAACTCAAGGGCTCGTTCATCGAGAACACGACGCGCGAGAATTTCCTGCGCACGATGGATATTTCCGCGTTCTCGTTCGTCGCCGCAGGCAAGCGGGCGGCGAAACTCATGGCCCCGGGCGGCTCGATGATCACGCTCACCTATCTCGGGGCTGAGCGCGTCTTGCCGAGCTATAACGTGATGGGCGTGGCGAAGGCCGCGCTTGAAGCCTCGATGCGCTATATGGCCCGCGATCTCGGTCCCAGCGGGGTGCGCGTCAACGCCATTTCCGCCGGCGCGATGCGGACGCTGGCCATCGCCGGCATCCAGGGGGGGCGCGCCCTCATCGGCACCGGCCGCGCCTGGAGCCTGATGAAGGAAGACACGTCCATGGAAGGCATCGCCGGGTGCGCGTTGTGGCTTCTGTCCGATCTCGGCCGCTCGACGACCGGGGAAGTCGTGCATGTGGATGGCGGGTTCCATGTGGTCGGCGTGCCGGACGGCTTGGAGGCGTGAGCGAGCGCTCGCCCACGCTTAGGCCGCCTGGCAAAGCCGCGCGCAATGAGCAACGGAAAGCCGTCGCCACGACCTTGAACGCCATATTGAGCGGCCTGGAGGACTAGATGGACCCCGGCGTTCAGACCATGCTGCTCTTCCTTGTCGGTCTCGCCGTCTTTGCAGTCGGCGCGTTTATTGTCACCCGGCTGGGCGGGCGCGCGCGCCAGGACTGACTCAAGCCGTCATTTCTGGCGGAATGGAACTTTGCGTCCGTCGCCCATGGCGGCGCACACCAAGAAGCGTCGGCGCGTCGCATAGCGCCGGCCGCAAAAGCGTGGCGCCCTGCCCTCATGGACGCCCGCCTCCTCGCCTATGCGGACCGCACCGCGCCGCGCTATACGAGCTATCCCACCGCGCCGCACTTTTCATCGGCGGTGAATGGCGAGGTTTACGCCGCGTGGCTCGGCGCGCTCGATCCGGCCGCGCGGCTTTCGCTTTATCTGCATATCCCGTTCTGCCGGGAGATTTGCCGCTATTGCGGCTGCCATACGTTCGCGACGCGCAAGGATGAGCCGATCGCGGACTATGCCGACGCGCTGGAGGCCGAGATCGCGCGCGTGGCGGGCGCGACGCCGGCGCGGCGCATCGCCTCCATCGCCTGGGGCGGGGGCACGCCGAACATTCTTGCGCCGGCGCTGTTTGAACACATCGTCCGTGTACTGCACGATCGGTTCGATCTCACAACTGTGAGCGAGCATGCGATCGAGATCGATCCGCGCTTGCTCACGCCCGCGCACGCGGCGGCGTTCGCACACGCGGGCGTGACGCGCGCCAGCCTTGGCGTGCAGGATTTCAACGCGCATGTGCAGGACGCAATCGGGCGCGTGCAACCGGCGGCGCAGGTTTCGGACGCCATCGCCATGCTGCGCGGCGCGGGGATTGGGGCGATCAATGTCGATCTCATGTATGGGCTGCCGCTGCAGAGCGTAGCGGATGCACGCCGCTCCGCCGTGCTGGCGGCGGAGATGGGGCCGGAGCGGCTGGCGGTGTTTGGTTATGCGCACGCGCCCTGGTTCAAGAGCCGGCAGCGGCTGATCGAGGAAGAGCTTCTGCCCGACACGGCGACGCGGTTCGCGCAGGCCGAAGCCATCCAAGAGACGCTCATGGCGCTTGGCTATCACGCCATCGGGTTCGATCATTATGCGCGGCCGGACGATCCCCTCGCCCGCGCGGCGCGGGCGGGCGCGCTGACGCGCAGCTTCCAGGGCTACAGCCTGGACGATGGCGATGCGCTCATTGGGATCGGCGCCTCAGCGATTTCCACGCTGCCGCAGGGCTATGCGCAGAACGCCGCCGAGCCGGGCGCGTGGGCGCGTGCGCTTGAACGCGGGGGATTCGCCACCGCGCGCGGCGTTGCGCTCAGCGACGAGGACCGGGTTCGGCGCGCGCTGATCAACCGGCTGCTGTGCGATTTTGCGGTCGATCTCGCGCCATTCGGCGGCCTCGGCGCGTTTCCCGCGGCGTGCGCGGCGCTGGCGCCGCTCATCCAGGACGGGCTTGTTTCGATCGTGGGCGAGCGGCTCTCCATCCCGCCCGAGGCGCGGCCGTTTGCGCGGCTGGTCGCGGAAGCGTTCGACGCGTATCGCGCCGTCCATGGCGCTCAGGGCGCGGCGCGGCATTCGCGCGCGGTGTAAGTTCGCGTCACAAGCGACCCTTCCCGCGCGTCTTATGGTTGGAGGTTTTCCTGCTCTCGCGTCTCATTGCCGGCCTGCTTGGGCTTTTTCATTCTGGCAATGGCCTCTTCATGCTGGCGGCGCCGACGCGCTGGTTCGCCGCCGCGCCCGGCGTTTCGGATACAGGCCCGTTCAATCCGCATTTCGTGGCCGATGTCGGCTTTGCATTCCTGGCAACCGGCGTAGCCCTGCTGCTCTTCGCGTGGCGGCCGAACCTGCGGCTGCTCGCCTTCGGCGCGCAAATCTGGATCGTGCTGCACGCCCTCCTCCATCTCTGGGGGATTGCACAGGGCCATGTTCACAACGCCGCAACGGATGTCGTCGCGATCGCGGCGCCAGCGGCGCTGGGCTTGTTCATCACCTGGCCGCGCAAGGAGGCGGTCCGCGCGTAAACCCCGCGCGCGGCCGCAAACAAAAAACGGCGGGCCGAGAGCCTGATCGTTTGAGATTGAATCAATCTCAAACTTGAATCAGGCTCTCATTCATAAGCTTAGAGCGCGATAGCCGCCAAAACCGGTTTCCACTTTTGGCTATCGCGCTCTTGGCCCGCCGTTTCAGTGTTGCGTTTGGCGCCGCGCCTTATTCGCGCCCGCCGCCGCCTTGGCGACGGCGCCCGCCGCCTTCGCTGCGTTCGCGACGCGGGCGTTCACCGCCATGATCCTCGGCTTCCGCGCCCATCTCGGCGGAGAGATCCGCGCCGGTGGCCTGATCGACCACCTTCATGGACAGTTTCGTCTTGCCGCGATCATCGAAGCCCAGAAGCTTCACCTTCACGATATCGCCTTCCTTGACGATGTCGGACGGCCGCTCAACTCGCTCACGCGCCAATTGGCTAACGTGCACGAGCCCATCCTTGGCGCCGAAGAAATTCACAAAGGCGCCGAACTCCATGACCTTGACGACCTTGCCTTCATAAATCTGGCCGACTTCCGGTTCGCTGGTCAGGCTCTTGATCCATTTCACCGCCGCCTCGATCGCTTCGGCGCTGGCGGAGGCCACTTTCACCGTGCCGTCATCCTCGACATTCACTTTCGCGCCGGTCTTCTCGACGATTTCGCGGATGACCTTGCCGCCGGTGCCGATGACATCGCGGATTTTGTCCGTGGGGATGGAGATTTGCACGATGCGCGGCGCATTGGCGCCGACCTCGCCGCGCGGGGCGCTCATCGCCTTGTTCATCTCACCCAGGATGTGCATGCGGCCATGATAGGCGCGCTCAAGCGCGACCTTCATGATCTCCTCGGTGATGCCGGCGACCTTGATATCCATCTGGAGCGAGGTGATCCCCTTCTCCGTGCCGGCGACCTTGAAATCCATATCGCCGAGGTGATCTTCATCGCCCAGGATGTCGGTCAGCACCTCGAAGCCGTAATCCTCCAGGATGAGGCCCATGGCGACACCGGCGACGGGCGCGGAAATCGGCACGCCCGCATCCATCAGCGCCAGCGACGAGCCGCAGACCGTGGCCATCGAGGACGAGCCGTTCGATTCCGTGATCTCGGAGACGAGGCGGATGGTGTAGGGGAATTGCTCCGTAGTCGGAAGAACGGCCTGGAGCGCGCGCCAGGCGAGCTTGCCATGGCCGATCTCGCGTCTTCCCGCCCCACCCAGGCGGCCGGTTTCGCCGACGCTGTAGGGAGGGAAATTGTAGTGCAGCATGAAGCGCTGCTTGGATGTGCCCGATAGGCTATCGACATATTGTTCGTCTTCGGCCGTGCCGAGCGTGGCGACAACGACGGCCTGGGTCTCGCCTCTTGTGAAGAGCGCGCTGCCATGCGTGCGCGGCAGGAAGCCGACTTCGGAGACGATGGGGCGGACCTTATCCACCGCGCGGCCATCGATGCGGCCCTTTTCCTTGACGATCCGGGCCCGGACGATTTCGCTCTCGGCCTCCTTGAAGGCGTCCTTGAAAGCGTTGGCTTCAAGCCCGTCCGGGCGTTCATCCGATTTCACGAGCGCGGCCTTGGCCTTATCGCGCGCGGCGCCTACGGCGGCGTGGCGCTCATCCTTCTTGGTGATCTGATAGGCGGCGCGCAGATCGGCGCCGACGAGCGTGGTGATCTTCTCCACCTCACCCGAGAGATCCACGGGCGTGAAGTCAAACGGCTCCTTGCCGGCCTTTTCGGCCAATTGGATGATGGCGTCGATCACCGGCTGCATGCCCTTGTGCGCGAGATTGAGCGCGGACAGCATTTGCGCCTCGGTCAATTCCTTGACCTCGGATTCGACCATCATCAGCGCGTCATGCGTGCCGGCGACGATGAGATCGAGCTTGGACTCGGCCATTTGCGCGATGGTGGGATTGAGGACGGGCTTGTCATCGATCCAGCCGACGCGGGCGCCGCCGATGGGCCCGCGGAACGGCACGCCCGACAGCGTCAACGCCGCGGAGGCCGCGACCATGGCGAGCACGTCGCTTTCGTTTTCATTGTCCCAGGAGAGCACGGTGATGATCACCTGCGTCTCGTGCTTGAAACCCTCAACGAAGAGCGGGCGGATCGGGCGATCGATGAGGCGCGACAGAAGCGTTTCGCGCTCGGTGGGGCGGCCTTCGCGCTTGAAATAGCCGCCGGGAATGCGGCCGGAGGCGAAGTATTTTTCCTGATAGTTCACGGTGAGCGGGAAGAAGTCCAAGCCGGGCTTGGGCTCCTTCGCATACACGACGGTGGCCAGGAGCGCGGTTTCGCCCCAGGTGGCGAACACGGCGCCATCGGCCTGACGCGCGACCTTGCCGGTCTCCAAGGTCAGCTTGCGGCCGGCCCAATCGAGCGAAACGGATTCAGTTTTAAACATGTGACTCTCTCTTCCTGGCGAGCGAGCCCCATGCCCGGTCGCCGCGTACGGCGCACAACGACAATCGATGTGCGATGCCCCTCCCTTAGTGGGGAAGGAAAGGGGTGGGGTGAGGCTGGGCGCCGGGCTCAACGAACCTCGACGATCACAACATAGCCGGATGCGGCGGTTCACCCCGCCCCCAACCCCCTCCCCTCAAGGGGAGGGGGCGAGCCTCGCGCCTCAGCGACGCAGGCCCAATTTTTCGATCAGCGATTTGTAGCGCGCCTCGTCGCGCTCCTTGAGATAATCGAGCAAGCGCCGACGCTGCGAGACCATCTTGAGAAGGCCGCGGCGCGAGTGATTGTCTTTCTTGTGCGTCTTGAAATGCTCGGTGAGGTTGGTGATGCGCTCCGAGAGGATCGCCACCTGCACTTCCGGCGAGCCGGTGTCGGCCTTGCCGCGGGCATGTTCCTTGATGAGCGCAGACTTGCGCTCTACTGCAATCGACATCGTCCATTACTCCTGATCAGGACAGATGAAAGACGCGGATGGGCTTGAATTGGCCCGCCCGCACGTCGCCCAGCGCAACAGCCTTGCCCTCGCACAACGCCAAAGCCGCCCGTGAGGCGTCTTGGCCGGACACGGTGCGGGTTTGGAATTTGCTCTTGAGCGTCTCCACCACGTGGGGAAGGAGAACGATCGGCCGTCCCTGCCTGAGCTTGGACGCATCCTCCCCGCTTATGGCGAGCGCCGGGATGTCGGCCAGCGCTGTCTCAACGGGTTCGAGGCGTTCGGACGCGGCGCCCTTATGGCCCAATTCAACGAGATCGTCGAGAGGGACGGCGCGGTCAGCGTGAAACGGGCCGACACAGGTGCGCCGCAGGGCCGCGACATGGCCCTCCGCGCCCAGGGCGGCGGCGAGATCGCGCACCAGGGCGCGGACGTAGAAGCCCTTGCCGCAGCGCATCGAGAACACGGATTCGTCCGGGCTGGGCGTCTCCAGCAATTCGATGGCGTGGAGCACGACGGTGCGCGGCTTGAGCTCAACCGTCTCGCCGGCGCGGGCGAGATCATAGGCGCGCGCGCCCTCGACCTTGATGGCGCTGTAGGCGGGCGGGACCTGCTCGATCTTTCCCTCGAACGCCGTGAGCGCGGCGCGGATCGCGTCCGGCGTGGGGCGCACGTCGCTTTGCGCTATGATGGCGCCCTCACGATCCTGGGTGGCGGTGGAGACGCCCCAGCGCACCGTGAAGACGTAGGATTTTTCGGCTTCCACTAGATAGGGCACGGTCTTGGTCGCTTCGCCGAGCGCAATCGGCAGCACGCCAGAGGCCAGCGGATCGAGCGTGCCGGCATGGCCGGCCTTGTTGGCGTTGAAGATGCGGCGCACCCGCGCGACGGCGTCCGTCGACGTCACATCCTCGGGCTTATCGAGAATGATCCAGCCGTCGATATCGAGGCCCTTGGAGCGGCGGCCCATCAGACCTCGCCATCGTCAGGCGCGGTCTTCGCGGCGAGATCGCGGGCGACTTCGGGCCGGCGCAGGACGGCGTCTATGTGGCTGGCCTCGTCATAAGAAATATCCGGCAGGAAATGGAGCTGCGGCGTGAAGCGCAGCTCGACGCGTTTGCCCATCCGGCCGCGCAGAAACGGCGCGCAGCGGCCCAGCGCGGCGGCGATCCGTGTGGGATCTTGGCCGCCCAAGGCGGCGACGAAAACGGTCATGTGTCTCAGATCCGGCGAGGCGCGCACTTCGCCGATGGTGACAGACACGCCCTTCAAATCCGGATCGCGCACATCCTCGCGCGCAAGAATGTCCACCAGCGCGTGACGCACAAGTTCGCCGGCGCGCAATTGGCGCTGGCTTGGGCCGGCAGGCCCGCGATGCGATGGCGCGCGCGGCTTCATCCTAGACCGCTTTCAGGAAGAGTTTGCAGCGGTTTTCCGTCTGAAAGCGGTCTAATTTATTGAGCGAGCGCATTTTCGGACACAAAACTGGTCTCCACTTTTGTTGAAAATGCACTGGGAATTATTGCGGCTGCTCGAAGCCGAACACGCCGCAGAAACCCGGATCGCCGCCCTCCCCCGGCGCGACGGCGCCGCGAAACGCCGCAATGTGCAGCACCCAGCGCCCAGCCTCGCCAACGAATTCCGCCGCCGCGACGGACGTGGTGCGCGCTTCGCCGCACAGACCCTGGCCCGCGCTCAAGGTGACGGTTTCGTCAATAACGCGATAAACGCGCGCATCGACCTGGCTCGGCAGGGCGAGCAATGCGCGAAAATTCGCGATCTGGCCGCCGACGCGGGCGGACGCGTCATGCACGGTCAGCAATTCGCCACGCAAGGTGACGCCATTGGCGAAGGCGAGCGCGAGCGGGCCGCCACGACCCTCCTCCAGGCTCGCCGTGAGGTTACCCGTCACGGTGCGCGCGGATTCATTGACGGCGCGCCACCGATTGCGGGCCAGGCCCGGCTCTTCCTGCGGCACGGCGTCGACGCGCGTGG
The DNA here is from genome assembly GCA_902826335.1 of uncultured Alphaproteobacteria bacterium. Lineage (GTDB taxonomy): Bacteria > Pseudomonadota > Alphaproteobacteria > Caulobacterales > Aquidulcibacteraceae > CADEEL01. Next base: position 32,554 of record CADEEL010000015.1, on the reverse strand, counting down.
CTTCCGGCTCGGTGATGGCCGCGCCGAAGGCGCGCTCACCCTCCGCGTCCTCGCCGGCGGGCGCGCATGCGATGAGAGTCAGGAGCGCCGCGGCCATCAAGGCCGCCGCGTTAGAGCCAATTCCGATCCGATTCACTCGGATCGGGGCTCTTGTTTTTTGGTTTGTCGCGATGTCTTTCGGCCAACCGGTTCGCACTTGGCCGGACATCGCTCTAGAGCGAACGCTGAACCACTTCGACATTAAAGCACTCAATGACGTCGCCCTGCTTGATGTCCTGGAAGGGCCCGAAGCTCATTCCGCATTCCTGGCCGGAGAGAACTTCGTTCACTTCATCCTTGAAGCGCTTCAACGTGGTCAGCACGCCCATTTCCTGGATGACGACGTTATCACGCAGGATGCGCACCTTGGCGCCTTTGCGCACGACGCCGTCCGTGACGCGGCAGCCGGCCACCTTGCCGACCTTGGAGATGTTGAAGACTTCCAGCACTTCGGCATTGCCCAGGAAGCTTTCGCGCGTGAGCGGCGCGAGCATGCCGGACATGACGCCCTTAATGTCATCGATGAGATCATAGATGATGGCGTAATAACGGATTTCGACGCCTTCGCGCTCAGCCAGTTCGCGCGCCTCCTTCGAGGCGCGGACATTGAAGCCGATGACCGGCGCGCCGGACGTTTTCGCCAATTGCACGTCTGATTCGTTGATGGCGCCGACGCCGGAATGAACGATCCGTGCACGGACTTCCTCGTGGGCCAGCTTATCCAGCGACCCGGCGATGGCTTCGGCCGAGCCTTGGACATCGGCCTTGATGAGGATGGGCAATTCCTTGGCGGTGGAGTCCTTGAAGCGCGCCATCATGCTTTCAAGGGAAGTGCGCGTTCCCGCGCCCGGAACCGCGCGGGCGCGCTTGGCGCGCTGGCGATAATCGGCGACTTCGCGGGCGCGCGTTTCATTCTCGACGACGTTCAGCACATCGCCGGGATCGGGCACGTTTTCGAGGCCCATGACCTCGACCGGCTGAGACGGGCCGGCCGATTGCAGCATCTGGCCGCGTTCGTCGGTCAAGGCGCGCACGCGGCCCCATTGGCCGCCGGCGACGACGATATCGCCGCGCCGCAGCGTGCCGCGCTTGATCAACACGGTGGCGACGGCGCCGCGGCCGCGATCGAGTTTCGATTCGATGACGACGCCATCGGCCGGGCGATCGGGATTGGCCTTCAAATCAAGCAATTCGGCCTGGAGCAGAATGGTCTCGATCAATTTATCGAGGCCGATTTTCTGGGTGGCCGAAACTTCCACATGCAGCACTTCGCCGCCGAAATTCTCGGTGACGATTTCGTGCTGCAGCAATTCCTGCAACACGCGCTCGGGCTTGGCGTCGTGTTTATCGATCTTGTTGACGGCGACGATGATCGGCACGCCGGACGCGCGGGCGTGGCTGATGGCCTCGACCGTCTGGGGCATGACGCCGTCATCGGCGGCGACGACAAGAATGACGATGTCCGTCACCTGGGCGCCGCGGGCGCGCATGGCGGAAAACGCCGCGTGGCCAGGCGTATCGAGGAAGGAGACGCGCGCGCCATCCTTCAGGCGCACCTGGTAGGCGCCGATGTGCTGAGTGATGCCGCCATGCTCGCCGGCGACGACGTCGGTCTGGCGCAGCGCATCGAGCAGAGACGTTTTGCCGTGATCGACGTGGCCCATGACGGTGACGATGGGCGGGCGCGGCTGGAGCGTTTCGGGCGGATCGGTATCGCCATCGAGCCCCTCTTCCACGTCCGATTCGGCGACGCGCTTGACGGCGTGGCCATGCTCGGTGGCGATCAGCTCGGCGGTGTCGGCGTCGAGCTCATCGCTCATTTTGAGCATCTGGCCCTGGCGCATCATGAACTTGATGATGTCCGCGACGCGCACGGCCATGCGGTTGGCCAATTCCTGCACGGTGATGGATTCAGGAATGATGACTTCGCGCTTGACCGCTTCGCGTTCGCCGCCGCCCATCAATTTGGCGCGGCGTTCCTTTTCCTTCTGCTGGGCGCGGCGATACGCGGCGAGCGAGCGCACGCGATCATCATCGCCCTCGGTGATACGCTCGACCATGTCGAGCGTCAGCTTGCCTTCGCGGCGCTGGGGCGCGCCCTTCTTGGTCGGCTTCACCGGCGCGACAGGCAGCGGCTTGCGCGCCGCTTTCACGCGGCCGCCCAATTCGGACAGGAGATCGGGCCCGCCCGCCTGTTGCGGCGGCTGAGCTTGCGGTTGCGGCGTTTGTTGCGGCGCCTGCTGGGGCGTGCGGGCGGCGACGGCGCGGGCTTCGGCCTCTTCCTGGGCGGCGCGGCGGCGCGCCTCGGCCTCAAGCGCCGCTTGTTCTTCTTCCACGCGGCGACGCTGAGCGTCCTCAAGCGCGCGGCGCTGCTGATCTTCCTCCGCCGTGCGCGAGGCGCGCTCCTGGCGCTCACCCATGGCGCGTTGCACGGCTTCCTGGCGGCGACGGACTTCGTCATCGGTGATGCCGCCGCGCGCGGCGCCGGGGACAGTTCCGGCCGGCTCACGCGGCTCGGCCGGTTTGGGCGCGGCGCGCGTTTGGGGGCGCGCCAGATTCGGCGGCACGCCTGGGCCGGGCGCGGCTGGCGCGGCGGCGGCCGCGCCAGGGCGATTGATGGCGCGCTTTTCCTTCACCTCGACGGCGACGGCCTTGGTGCGGCCGTGCGAAAAGCTCTGGCGCACCGTGCCCGATTGGGTGGTGCGCGTCAGCGTCAAGGGCTTGCGGCCGCCCGCTGGTTTTTCCTGTTCGGTTCCGTCCGTCATTCGGTTTCCGGCGCGCCTCTCATCCACATTCTCTCGCTCAACGCGCGCGCCGATTCACTCGGCGCGAACGTCGCCTTCGCCCGCATCAGGACGCCCCAGGCCCGCCGAAGCAGGCCCATGGGACGTCCAGGAATCGGGCCAGGAGGCCGGAACGATGGCGCGGAATCCGGAAAGGCGGCCAATTTCGGCCGCCCAGCGCTGCGCCATGCGCTCTTGGAGCACGAGGGCGTGTACCACATGATCACGCCCCAGCGCCACGCCCAATTCGGCGGCCGTGAAGCAGCCCGCGAGATGGGGCGCGCGGCCCCATAAACCAAGCGCGAGGCGCAGTAATTTTTCACGACCATCGGCCGCGCCATCGGCCGCCTCGATCAAGGCCGGCGGCGCATGCGCGCGAATCGCTGCCTCGACCTGATCGAACCCAACCGCCAGCGCGCCGGCGCGGCGCATGAGGCCGAGCAGATCGAGGCAGCGGCGCGCGAGGCGCGCCTCCACGCGATCGGCGAGATCGGCTGGCGCGTGCGTCTTGCACTTCAGCGCGCGGGAGAAGGCATCCGTTTTCACCGCCGCTTCGACGGCGGCGCGATCGGCGCGAATCCAGACGCCGCGCCCGGGCAATTTGGCGGCGACGTCCGGCGTGATTTCTCCGTCCAACGCGGCCGCGAAGCGCACAAGGCGCGTTTCGGGCAGCGTTTCGCGCGTCGCGGCGCAGCGGCGTTCGCGCGTCACGCCTCTTCTGTTTCCTCTTGGGGCGCTTCTTCTTCCGGCGCGGCTTCAGCGGGCGGCGCCTCGATCCAGCCGGCGGCGACGCGCGCGTGCAAGATCAATTCGTCCGCCTGTTCCTGGGTCAGCGCGAAGGAATCGAGCACGCCGGGCTCGCGCACGCGCTCCCCGTTCTTGGTTTCGAACCAACCGCGCAGATCATCGGCGGTGAGGCCGGCGAAATCATCGAGGGTTTTCACGTCCTTCTCGCCAAGCGCGATGGCCATCGGCAGAGTCAGCCCCGGGACGGCGATGAGCGCATCCTCGACGCCCAGTTCGCGGCGCTTGGCGTCCTGCTCGGCCGCTTGCTTATCGAGAAAATCGACGGCGCGGGCCTGCAATTCCTCGGCGATCTCCTCGTTCAGGCCTTCGATGAAGGCGAGATCCTCGATGTTGACATAAGCGATTTCCTCGACCGTCTCGAAGCCTTCCGAGGCGAGCAATTGCGCGAATGTTTCGTCCACTTCGAGGGCGGCGACGAAGAGCTGCGTGCGCGCCGCGAATTCCTTCTGGCGGCGGGCGCTTTCCTCATCCTCTGTCAAAATATCGATCGACCAGCCGGTGAGCTGGGAAGCAAGGCGCACATTCTGGCCGCGCCGGCCGATGGCCAGCGACAATTGCGCCTCGGCGACCACCACTTCAACGCGCCTCTCCTCGGGATCGAGCACGACCTTGGTGACTTCGGCGGGCTGAAGCGCGTTGACGATGAACGTCGCCGGATCGTGCGACCAGGGAATGATGTCGATCTTTTCGCCCTGAAGCTCGCCCACGACCGCCTGCACGCGCGCGCCGCGCATGCCGACGCAGGCGCCGACCGGATCGATCGAGCTGTCATGGCTGGTGACCGCGATCTTGGCTCTCGAACCCGGATCGCGGGCGGCGGCCTTGATCTCGATGACGCCTTCATAGACTTCCGGCACTTCCTGCGCGAACAGGCGCGCCATGAATTCGGGCTTGGCGCGCGAGAGGAAGATTTGCGGGCCCTTGGGCTCGCGGCGCACATCGAAGAGATAGGCGCGGACGCGATCGCCCTGGTGGAGGTTTTCGCGCGGGATCGCCTCGTTGCGGCGAATGATGCCCTCGGCGCGGCCGAGATCGACGATGGTGTTGCCGTATTCGACGCGCTTGACGATGCCGTTCAGGACCTCGCCGACACGATCCTTATATTCCTCATACTGACGTTCGCGCTCAGCCTCGCGCACTTCGTGATTGATCACCTGCTTGGCGGTTTGCGCCGCGACGCGGCCGAACTCCATGGGCGGGAGCAATTCCTCATAGACCTTGCCGATGACGGCGTCCGGGTCCGTCTTCAGGGCGTCCTTGAGGAGAAGGTCCGTAGACGGATTGAAGGGGCGGATTTCATCGTCCAGAGTCGATTCATCGACGATGGTCATGGCGCGGACGAGCGTCATCTCGCCGGTCTTTGGATCGATCTTGGCGCGGATGTCATGTTCGGCGCCGTAACGGGAGCGCGCGGCCTTCTGCATGGCGTGCTCCATGGCGGCGATGACGATCTCCTTCTCGATCGATTTCTCGCGCGCGACCGCATCGGCGATCTGCATGATTTCAAGGCGATTGGCCGAGACGCCTGCGGTGGTCATTGCTTGGTCCTTTTCTCGTCTTCAGCCGCAGCGACCTCGGCCGCCTTGGCGCGTTTCAAGTCTTCCTCGATGAGCTTGTCGGTCAGCACGAGGCGGGCCTCGGCCAACCAATCGAAAGGAATGGACGCCTCGCCTTCCGCCAGCGCGATCTTGACCACATCGCCGTCGACGCCGGCGAGCACGCCCTTGAAGCGCTTGCGGCCATCGATCATCCGCGCGGTTTCGAGCTTGGCTTCATGGCCGGCGAAGCGCGCGAAATCCTCCAGGCGCACGAGCGGGCGATCGACGCCGGGCGAGGAGACTTCCAAATCATATTCGCCGGCGATGGGATCGGCGGCGTCCAGCACGGGCGAGAGCGCGCGCGAGAGCCGCGCGCAATCCTCCAGCGCCATCTGGCCATCGGCGCGTTCGGCCATGATTTGCAGGCGTTTGCGGCGCAGGCCCGAGAGGCGCACGCGCACGAGGCGGTAGCCCAAATCGGCCGCCGCCGGCTCGATGGCGGCGATGACTTTTTCCTCGGCGGGGTTGGTGGCTTTCATTCTCCTTCTCCCCTTGTGGGAGAAGGTGTCGAGGCCGAAGGCCGAGACGGATGAGGGGTGAAGGCGTTCACTTGCACCGCGTTGCGCGAACACCCCTCACCCGGCCGCTTCGCGGTCACCCTCTCCCACAGGGGGAGAGGGAGAGGTCGGCGCAGCCGTCGCGTCGCGCGCATGTCTCGGACCCTAGAAAAACCAAAAGCGGCGGCCCCTCCCGGGACCGCCGCCGATGCTCTCATCGAGAGCGTCAGCGATGAACTTAGGCGCTTATCTAGTCTCGTTGCCGAGGAACCGCAAGTAGATCGGCGCTGTATCGCCCAGGCGTTTTTGTTCGTAGCGGGTGGGCGTGTGGCCGGGCCAGGGTTCACGCCAATCGGCGGCGCATTCGGCGGTCCAGGTGAAATCCGCGTTCTTCAGGAACAATTCCAGCGTCCAGGCCGCATAGGCTTTCCAATCGGTGGCGAAGCGGATTTCTCCGCCCGGTTTCAGCACGCGCGCCAGTTCCTCAATGAAGGCCGGCTGGATGAGGCGGCGCTTATGGTGGCGCGCCTTGGGCCAGGGATCGGGGAAAAGGATGTAGACGAGGTCAAGCGACGCATTCGGCAGCCGCGCGATCACATCGCGCGCATCGCCGTGGTGCAGGCGGATTTTCTCGGCGCCGGCTTCTTCAATATGGCGCAGGCACGAGGCGACGCCGTTGAGGAACGGCTCGACGCCGATGAAGCGCGCTTCGGGATTTGCCGCCGCCTGAGCGACGAGATGCTCGCCGCCGCCGAAACCGATTTCGAGGATATCGCCCCCTCTCCCTTGCGGAGAGGGGGTTGGGGGTGTGGGGTATGCGGTGTTGAGCGTTGGGGGTTGTTCTGGACGCCCCCCACCCCCTGCCCCCGCCCCGCAGGGGGGCGGGGAATGCTTGAACAATTCGTCGAGCGTAATGGGCCCGCCGGGAATCGTGATCAGCGGAAGCAGCGTCTCCAGCAGCGCGGCCTGGCGCGGCTTCAGTGTGCGGCCCTTGATCCGGCCGTAGGAGCGGAGAGATTTGGCTTCGTGCATAATCTGACGCGGCGTGACCTCGACGCCGCGCGGCGCGGGCCTTAGATGTCGCTCCTGTCCCCTACTCATTCGACGGCGCGGAGGCCCCCATGCGCGAGCATCTCAAATTCTATATCGACGGCCAATGGGTCGATCCTGTTCAGCCGCGCGTGCATGAGGTGATCAATCCGGCCACCGAAGAGCCGATCGGGCGCGTCTCGCTCGGCTCGGCGGGCGATGTCGATAAGGCGGTCAAGGCCGCGCGGGCCGCGTTCGAGAGCTTTTCGCGCACATCCAAGGAGGAGCGCGCGGCCCTGCTCGGCAAGATCATCACCATCTATCAACGCCGGCTTGGCGAGATCGCCGAGACGATCAGTTCGGAGATGGGCGCGCCGATGTGGCTGGCCGGCGCGGCGCAAGCGCCATCGGGCCTGGCGCATTTCGCCGAAGCGCTGCGGCTTTTGAACTCGTACGAATTCGAGCGCTCGATGAACGGCACACGTATTTTGCGCGAGCCGGTGGGCGTTTGCGGGCTCATCACGCCGTGGAACTGGCCGATCAATCAGATCGCGTGCAAGGTGGCGCCGGCGCTGGCGGTGGGCTGCACGATGGTGCTGAAGCCCTCGGAGCTCGCGCCGCTCAACGCCATTCTGCTGGCGGAAATCCTTGATGAAGCGGGCGTGCCCAAGGGCGTGTTCAACCTCGTCAATGGCGATGGGCCGGGCGTCGGGGAAGCGCTGGCGCGCCATCCGGGCATCGACATGATGAGCTTCACGGGCTCGACGCGGGCGGGCGTACTGGTGTCCAAGAATTCCGCTGACACCGTGAAGCGCGTGGCGCTCGAACTCGGCGGCAAGAGCCCGAACATCATCCTGGACGACGCGGACCTCGCCAAGGCCGTCTCTTCCGGCATGATCCAGATGGTCACCAATTCGGGCCAGAGCTGCAACGCGCCTTCGCGCATGCTGGCGCCGCGCGCGCTGCACGATCAAGTCGTTGAGATCGCGGCGGCGACCGCCCGGGCGATCAAGGTGATGGCGCCGGGCGAAGCCGAACGCGGCGCGATCGGACCGCTCGCCAACGCCAACCAGTTCCAAAAAGTGCAGGCGATGATCCAGAAGGGCATCGACGAAGGCGCCACGCTGGCCGCCGGCGGCGTCGGGCGCCCCGAGGGCTTCAATCGCGGCTATTATGTGAAGCCCACCGTGTTCGCGAACGTGACCAATGACATGGTGATCGCGCGCGAGGAAATCTTCGGGCCGGTGCTCACCATCTTGCCTTATGACACCGAAGAAGACGCCATCCGCATCGCCAACGACACCGTCTATGGATTGTCCGGGTACGTGCAATCCGGCTCCGTGGAGCGGGCGCGGGCCGCCGCCAAGCGCATCCGCGCCGGCAATGTGCACATCAATGGCGCGGGGGCGGACTTCAAAGCCCCGTTCGGCGGCTACAAGCAATCAGGTATCGGACGCGAATGGGGCGAGTTCGGGCTCGAGGAATTCCTCGAAACCAAGGCCGTGATGGGCTGGGGGGACGCCTGAATTCTTTCCGAAAGCTGAACAATGAAAGAAACGCCGCGATGCACTTCGCGGCGTTTTTCATGTCGCGTTAGTCATATAAGCGCATGGTTCGTCCCATGTCGGACGATCCGCGCCCGCCCTTTTCGCCGCACGCGCCGCGCCCCAAGGCGCGCGACACGGCCGCGTGGGCGGATGTGAGCGGGGCGCTGCATCCCCTGCCCGCGCCAGATTTTCCGTTGGACGCGCCGTTCGGGCTTGATGCGCTCGAAGCGTTTGGCGCGGCGCACGCGCTGACGCCCGATTGCGGGCTTGAAGAGGCGGCCCAGCATCTGGCGCGCCACACGCTGATCGACGATGCGGGCGGGCGCTTCACGATCGACGCGGAGAGCGGCGTCATCCGGCTTGCGCAGCCGAGCCTGGCGCTCTTCTCCGCCGGGGAGATTCACGCCGTCCGTGTGCGGAGCGTCGACGCGTTCGGCGGCGCCTACGAGTCCACCTTCCATCTGCGCATCACCGCCACGATCCCGGACGTCGTGCTGCCGGACGGCGCCGATCCGCTCGGCCTGCCCCCGCTCGCGGGCCATCCGCTGGCGCTTGCGCCCGCGCCGGCGAACGCGCTGGCGGCCTGGGCGTTTCTCACCACGCCCGCGGCGACTTGGGAGCCGGCCGGCGCCAAAAGCTGGCGCGACGCCTAATCGAACGTTCCACTCAGATTGAATCACCGCCCATTTCCGGGCGTTGCACAGCAATGGGCCCGGGACCCATAGCCACAAGCCGCTGATGTTCATGGCCCCCGGAACGCCTCTTCGCGGCCTCCGGGGATGGGTGATGACGTAATTCAAACTGAGCCGAAGTTGCCTGCGACATCGCACGGCTCGCCGCTTGGCGATTGCAAAACCGCGCGCCGCGCCCGACAAGACCTCAAACCAATTCGGAGGCGCAGACATGGCGCAGAAAACATGGCGTAAGCGCATGCTCGGCAATCGCCCAATCGCGCCTGAAACGCTGATGATGGGCTATGGCTATGACCCTCACCTCTCCGAGGGCTCGCTCAAGCCGCCGCAATTCCAAACCTCCACCTTCGTGTTCAAGAGCGCGGAAGACGGCAAGAATTTCTTCGCGGCCATGCAGGGACGGCGCAAGCTGGGGCCCGACGAAGAGCCGGGCCTTGTCTATTCGCGCTTCAACAATCCCAATCTCGAAGTGTTGGAAGATCGCCTCGCCATCTGGGACGAAGCGGAAGCGGCGCTCGCGTTCGCTTCGGGCATGGCGGCGATCTCGACGTGTTTGTGGGCGTTCCTGCGGCCCGGGGACGTCGTGCTGCAAAGCCAGCCGATCTATGGCGGCACGGAGACGCTGATCCATTCGATCCTGCCTGAATTCGGCGTGAAGCAAGTCGGGTTCGAGGCTGAACATGGCGTCGCGGCCATGCGCGCGGCGGCCGAGGAAGCCAAGAAACTGGGGCGCGTGGGGGCGATTTTCCTCGAAACGCCCGCCAACCCGACCAATTCGCTGGTCGATATCCAAGCGGCGCGTGCGATCTCGGAGGAATTGTCCGTAGAAGGACAACGCCCGCCGGTGATCGTGGACAATACGATGCTGGGGCCGATTTTTTCGACGCCGCTGGCGCACGGGGCCGATATCGTCGTCATGTCGCTGACCAAATATGTGGGCGGGCATTCGGATTTGATCGCGGGCGGGTGTTCGGGCGCCAAGGCGATGCTGGCGCCGGTGCGGCGGATGCGCTCGACACTGGGCACGATGTGCGATCCGCACACGGCGTGGCTCTTAATGCGCTCGCTGGAGACGCTGAAGCTCAGGATGGAGGCGGGCGCGGCGGGCGCGCGCAAGGTGGCGGAATTTCTGCGCGATCATCCGAAGATCGACAATGTGTGGTATCTTGATTTTCTGCCCGCGGATCATCCGGACCGGCCGCTGCACGAGCGGCAAAACACAAGCGCGGGCTCAACGTTTTCATTCGAAGTGAAAGGCGGAGAGAAGGCCGCGTTCGCCCTGCTCGACCGGCTTCAGGTGATCAAGCTCGCCGTCAGCCTCGGGGGGACGGAGACGCTCGCCTCCCACCCAGCGGCGATGACCCATTCGGGCATGGACAAGAAGGAGCTCAAGCGCTTTTCGATCACGCCTTCGCTCATCCGTATTTCCATAGGCGTGGAGAATGCGGAGGATCTCGTTGCGGATTTGGCGCAGGCGCTGGATGGGGTTTGAGGGGGGCGCCAACCAACAATTGTCGCTAGTGCAGTCGTTCGTGCAATCGAGGCTTCGGAACCCAACTGGTGCGGAGCCGATGGAGGCCTCAAGTGGCGACCGTGTTCATTTCCTACGCCAGTGCAGATGAAGGCGTCGCGCGTGGCCTAAAGGCATTTCTCGATGGCGAAGGCGTCTCAACGTATTTTGCGCCGGCACACGCTCGATCCGGTCAATTTGTGGCGGCGCTAGCCAACGAGGTAATGAAGGCGCGCGTTGTAATAGTTGTCGCGAGCGCTGCCACTACCGATCAGACTTGGGTTGATGAAGAGCTTACCTTTGCGCGGACACATCACAAAGAAATCATCCCAATCGTTGTCGGTGACTATGCGTCGATCCCGGCGTGGTTAAGCTTCATTATCGGTCCGCTGCAGCGCTATTACTATGACTCAAAAAGCGAGCAGCCATTCCAACGGATTGGCGAGGCGCTGCGCCTTCTGAAAAATCGCGGCCGGGTTATCTCCGTTCTCAACATGAAAGGCGGCGTCGGCAAAACGATCCTGACGGCGAATCTCTCCACCGCTGTGCATGCGCGGGACGACCTCTCCACCCTGCTCGTTGATTTCGATCCCCAGCACAACCTCACGCAATTGTTTTTCTCCCTAGTGCGAAAGGAGGAGTTTTGGGAGAAAAAGCTCAGCGTGGCTTCACTCCTTGCTGAAGAAGATCACGCATTTCCGACCGAATTTCCAAGCCTGCTATCCGTCAGCAGCGGCGCTGCATCGTTTGAACTGATTCCTGGGACCGACCAGTTGCTGGAATTCACGCTGGGCTTGCAGGACCCCATCGCTCTGGAACGCGCGAAGGCTGCATTTAAGCAGCGTCTTGGCGCACTGCGGGACCGTTATCGCCTGATTCTGATCGACCTGAATCCCGCAGCGACTTTTTTGACGCGGTGCGCCCTTGAGAGTTCCGATCACGTCATTGTTCCCGTGAGGCCAGAACAGTTTTCCGGGGTAGGCCTTAATCTGCTGGCTAAACTGATCAACTACCAACGAAAGAGTGGATTCGTCCCCGATATGCCGGGCGGCTTCACCACAATATTGAATGGCGTGGGCGACAATCAGGTTGCGGTCGCCGACGCGGGCCTCGACGACCGAGTGAGGCAGAATATCGCCGAGTCCCTGACTTTGGGGCGGACATTGTGTCCGATCAGCCTCCCAAAGAACCGGTTCTTGCGCGCCACGGCCACGTCAATTCCGCTCAACCCGTTGGGGGTAACAGCTTGGTACCGGCCACACTCCCCTACTACGCTCAAGGAACTCCTATATAATGCTGGCAGATTCGCATTCGATCGTGCGGGAGTGCTGCATGCGCCCTGAGACTGACAAGGCGATCAAGAAGCTTCGGGCCGGGAAGACGGGCCTGTCAGAGGCGGAGCTTCGCGCGTTCTTCAGCGAGGTGCGCGCGCTGCCGGATGATCTACTGCTGCTGCGAGCGACACCTGCCAAAGCGTTGCGCGCGCCAACCGACCCAACCGTGACTGCTGTGACGAAATCGCTGAAGCCGATTGAGGCGAACGCCAGGGAGAAGGCGGAACTTCTCACATCGGCAGCCTCTCGAAGGGGCGTTTCGATGTTCAAAGCCAGTGGCATTTCGGATGCGGTCAAAAAACTAAAGGTCGCTCTGACCGATCAGCAGATAATTGATATGGCGAACGCAATCGTTCGCGAACTTGCCGCGCGAAATCAGCCTGAACACCGAATCGGGTAATTTGGGCGATGGTGGTGGTGGGTAAATGGTCTTAGCAAGCCGCTCCCCCCTCACTGCCCCTGGGTCTGCTGAATACTCCGCAGATACGCCACCAACGCATCCGCGCCCTGGGGGTTGAACTGGAAGTCCGGCATCGGGTGGGCGACCTGTATGCCGTTCGTCAACTCCTCGGTGAGCACCTCGGCGCGGTAGCGCGTGAGCACGGTGCGGAACGTAGGCGCGGCGGGATTGGGGCTTTCGCCGAATTCGCCGACCGCGTGGCACGCCGCGCACTGGGCCTCGGCGATGGCGCGGCCATCGGCGATGCGCGGGTCCGGCGCTTGCGGGGACGCACAGGCGGCGAGCGCGAGGGCCGTGGCGCCAAATACTAATGTCCGCATCGCCTCTCCTCCATCGTACGCGGACTCCCCCCACCCGCCGCCCTAAAGGGCGACACCCTCCCCAGGAGGGGGAGGGATGAGCTTCCGCGCGTGCGCCGCCGCGCTTGAGCTTAAGCCCGCGCGCGCGAAATTGGAATCGGTTGTGGGTGCGCTTGGGCGCCGATTTAGCCCCTCATCGCCCGCGCTTCGGCAAGCTCAGCGCGACGCTTGTGTTTCCGTCGCCAAGAATAACAACCTCACCGTCGCGCTGAGCGTGTCGAAGCGCGGGGACGATCCGCCCCCCACCCGCCGCCCTAAAGGGCGACACCCTCCGCACGAGGGGGAGGGACGGGTTTGCATCGGCCCGTGGTCTTGGGCCCAGTTCCGCGCCGATCTAGCGCCCCTCCTCCCCCGTTCACGGGGGAGGTGATCGCGAAGCGATCGGAGGGGGGAGGATGAAGCGCCCCCTCCGTCTTTCGCTTCGCTCAAGACTCCTCCCCCGTAAACGGGGGAGGAGGAGCACGCGGCGCGCGCATGGCGCTCAGGCGCGACGCAGGCCATAGAGGCCCAAATGGCCGCCCTCGCCTCCTCCGAAGCGCCGGTATTCGCCGAGATCGCCGCCGCGCTCGACGACAAAGCGCCGATCGTGATCGTCACCGGGCGGGCGGGCACGGGCAAAAGCTATTTCATCCGCGCGCTGGCCAACGCGCCCAAGGCGCCGGCGCAGGCGATCCTGGCGCCCACGGGGCTCGCGGCGATGAATATCGGCGGGCAGACGGTGCATTCCTTCTTCGGCTTTCCGCCCCGGCCGCTGATCGGCTATGCCGAGAAGCCCAACTGGTTCTTCTCCAAGAATGCGCGGCATTTGAAGCGCCTCATCGTCGATGAAGTCTCCATGCTGCGGGCCGACGTGCTCGACGCGATGGATCATGCGCTGCGCACGGCGCGCAAAAGCATCCGCCCGTTCGGCGGCGTGCAGATGCTGCTGGTTGGCGATTTTTATCAATTGCCGCCGGTGGTGCGCGGGGAGGAAGGGCGCCTGCTTGAAGAAGCAGGCTATGAAAGCCCTTATGCGTTTTCCGCGCATGCGCTCAAGGATCCGCCGATCGCGGCGTTCGAGCTCACCGAAGTGCGCCGGCAGAAGGACGCCGATTTCATCGCCCTGCTCAGCGCCTTGCGCGGACGGAGCAATGTCGAGGCGGCGGTGGAGACGCTGAACGAGGCGTGCCTTGAGCGGACGCTGGCGCAAAAGCCGGTTCTGCTCACGGCCACCAACGCTGTGGCGGATCGCTACAATTCCCAGGGGCTGGCGGCGCTGCCGGGCGCGATGGCGCGCTATGGCGGGCAGTTCGAAGGGGAAGCGAAAGGCAATCTCGGCGAGCGGCTGCCCGCGCCGATGGAGCTTCTGCTCAAAGTGGGCGCGCGCGTCATCTTCACGCAGAATGACGGCGAAGGGCGCTGGGTGAACGGCTCGCTGGGCACGGTGACGGGCCTTGAGGATGAACTCGTCCGTGTGCGGATGGATAGCGATGGCGAAACGGTCGAAGCCACCCGCGCGACCTGGCCGCAAGCGCGCTGGCAGTGGAACGAGACGAGCCGGCAGATGGAAGTGAAGGCGGAATTCAAATATGTGCAATTTCCGCTGGCGCCGGCCTGGGCGCTGACCATCCACAAGGCGCAAGGCATGACGCTGGACAGCGTCGAGATCGATCTCGGGCGCGGCGCGTTCGCGCCTGGGCAGACTTATGTGGCGCTGTCGCGCGCGCGCAGCATGGAGGGCTTGCGCCTGACGCGACCCTTGCGGGCGCAGGACGTGCGCGTCGATCCCGCGATCGCGGAGGGCCTGGCGCGGCTGGGGCTGAGCTGACGGTCGCGATCAGGCCGCGACGACGCGGGCCAGTTTCCAATTCGGATCGGGCGAGCGGAGATTGCGCTCGAACGTCCATTTCTCCTGGGTGTCGCGCAGGCCATGGGCGCCCTCGGCCAATTCGGCCTCGAAGCGCACGGCGACGCGGGCGGCCTCGCCCTCGACCGACGCATCGAGCAGCTCGGCGGATTTGAGGCGCACAAGCTCAGCCCCCTTTTCGCCGCGCGCGGCGCGCTCATCGATGGCCTTGGCGTAGGCTTCGTGCACACGCGGCGTCAGCAAGGGGCGCAGGCCATCGCGATCGCCGGCGGCGAAGGCGGTGACGATCATTTCATAGGCCGCGCGCGCACCGGACAGAAAATGCGTGGGATCGAAGCTCGGATCGGCGCGGACAAGATCGGCAAGGCCGCCGGGCGCGGCGCCCGCAAGCGCGGCGGAGGCCGGCGCGCGCTCGATGCCGGCGTCACGGGGCACATCGCCCTGCGGGGCCTGCGCGGCCGGCTGGGGCCGCGGCTGGGGCGGCGGTTCGGCGCCTGTGCGGCGGCCCAGCACGCTGTAGAGTTTCGCCAGCACGACGCCCGCGGCGACGGCCAGGACCAGAAACTCGATCAATTGTGTATCCACGCGATCCTCTTTTCGGGGGTCTTAAGGACTCTGGTAAGGTCTCGGCTAAGGTCTCTGGCAAGGTCTCGGGCGCGCTGGGCGCGAAACGGCTCTAGCACATAATGCGCCAGAATGCGCGGCGCCAGACTTCGTTACGCGCGCGGGTCGTTGCCGGGCGCCGGTGCGTGAGCTAGACCCGCCCCTCCCCCTTCGGAGCCCCATTTCATGACCACAACGCCTGCCCAAGATGGCGGCGCCGGCGAAGGCCCGCAAATGCGGGTGCTGGCGCAATATGTGAAGGATTTTTCGTTTGAAAATCCGATGGCGGCGGCGGCCGCGCGCGCCTCGGAAACCCAGCCGCTGATCGATATGGGCGTGGAGGTGAAATCCCGCCCGGTGGGCGTGGAAGGCGATGCGTTCGAGGTGGATCTGCGCATCAAGGTTGACGCCAAGCGCGGCGAGGAGCCCCTGTTTCTGGTCGATCTTGTCTATTCGGGCCTCTTCCAGATGATGAATGTGCGGCCCGAGGAGATGGAGCCGCTGCTCTGGATCGAATGTCCACGCCTGCTCTTCCCGTTCGCGCGGCATCTGCTGGCCGAGATCACGCGGGAGGGCGGGTATCCGCCGCTGCTGGTTAATCCGATCGATTTCACGCCGCTCTATTACGCCGAGCTCAAGGCGCGCGAAGGCGGCGGAGGTTAAATTGGGGCGGTGCGCAGCCAGAGCGCGCCCGGGCCAAGATCTGCGACCAAGGCGGCATGGGCGGCTTCCTCTTCCGGCGTGAGGAGCGGCGCCAAGGGCTTGGGACGCGCGGGGCGCGCCACAAAAACCGGCGCGGCGCGCGGCGCATCAGAGGCAATCTCCCGCGCTTCCTCAAACACCAGCGCCTGTTCGCGCCCGCCGCGCAGCTCAAGATAGATGCGCGCGAGCATCTTTGAATCGATCAGCGCGCCATGGCCGCCCGGCCCCTTGCGCGTCGAAAGATCGAAGCCGTCCCGCTCCAGCATGAAGCGGCGGGCCAGCGCATCGAGCGAATTGGCCGCGCCGCGAAACTTGGCGCGGGCGATGGCGAGGGTATCTACAAATCGATCCGTAGGCAGAGCAAGCGCGCCGCAGCGCAGAAGCTCCGCGTTGATGAAGCCGCGATCGAACTCGGCGTTGTGGGCCACGAGCGGCGCATCGGCGAGGAAATCGAGAAGCTCCTCCAGGATCGCGGAAAAGAGCGGCTTATCGGCGAGAAAGGCGCCGGTGAGGCCGTGAATGCGCACCACCTCCTCCGGCACGTCGCGCTCGGGATTGAGGTAGCGGTGGAAATGGCGCCCGGTCGGCACAAGATCGATTAATTCGACGCAGGCGAGCTCGACGATGCGATCCCCCGTTTGAGGATCGCGGCCGGTGGTTTCGGTGTCGAGAACGATTTCGCGCAATTGAATGCCTTTGTTGGGCCGCTTTCGGACGGAAAACCGGGTCCCACTTTTCCTGAAAGCGGCCTCTATGCCGGTTCGCGCAGCGCGTCCAGAATCGCGGCGACCTGGGCGCGCGCCTCCTCAAAGCCGAGCCCGGTATTGACGACGAAATCGGCGCGGCGGCGTTTTTCCTCATCCGGCATCTGGCGCGCGAGGATGGCGTCCAGCTTTTCATCGCTCATGCCCGGGCGGGCGCGCACGCGGGCGCGCTGTACATCGGGGGGCGCAGTGACGACGGCGACCGCATCGAGGTGACGATCGGCGCCGCTTTCGAACAGAAGCGGAATATCGAGCACAACCAATGGGGCGCCGGCGGCGCGGTGCCTTTCCAGGAATTCCAATTGCGCGGCGCGCACGAGCGGATGGACGATCGCTTCGAGGCCTTTCATGGCTTCGGGATCGTTGAGCACAAGGCCCGAGAGCGCGGCGCGATCCACCGCGCCATCCTTGACCGCGCTGGGAAACGCCTCGGCGATGGGCGCGACCGCCGCGCCGCCGGGCTCATAGAGCGCGTGCACGGCCGCATCGGCATCGTACACCGGCACGCCGGCCGCGGCGAACATGCGCGCGGTGGCGCTCTTGCCCATGCCGATTGAGCCGGTGAGGCCGAGCAAGATCAAACGCCGCGCTCCAAGGCGGCGCGGCCGAGGGCGAGATCGGGCCGTTCGCCAAACCAGATTTCGTAGCTCAACGCCGCCTGGTGCAGCAGCATGCCCACTCCATCCACTGCGACAAGGCCGCGCGCGCGCGCGGCGCGCAGCAGCGCCGTTTCACGCGGCGTATAGACAGCGTCCATGACAATGGCGTGCGCAGGCGCCGCCGCAAGCGGCCAGTCAAAATCCGGCGCGCCGGCCATGCCAAGCGTTGTGGTGTTGACGATAAGGTCGGCGGCGGCGAACGCCGCTTCGAGGCGCGCCCAGGGCGTTGCGCGCATGCCGGGCGCAAGGGCTGCGGCGGCCTCGGCGCGCTCCAAGGTGCGGTTGGCGATGGTGACGGCGAGCCCGGCGCCGGCCAGGGCCCAGGCGGCGGCGCGCCCCGCGCCCCCCGCGCCAAGAACCAAGGCGCTGCGCGCCCCTCCCCGCCAGCCGGGCGCGCCTTCATCGAGGGCCGCGAGAAGACCGGGCGCGTCTGTGTTGTAAGCGGAAAGACCCCCCTCTTCCCATGTGAGCACGTTGGCGGCGGCGAGGGCCTCGACGCCAGCGTCCCGGCGCATCGCGACGCGGGCGGCGCGCGCCTTATGCGGCACGGTGACGTTGGCGCCCTTCAATCCGTAGGCGGACAAAGCGGCGAAGGCGGCGTCCGCCCCGGCTTCGGCGATGGGCAGGGCGAAGTAGATCGCGTCCCGGCCGGCGGCATTGAGCCAGGCATTGTGCAGAGCCGGCGAGCGCGAATGGGAGACGGGATCGCCCAGCACGGCATAGAGGGCGGTGCGCGCGGTGATGATCATGTTCGCACCGCGCCGTGTTCGCGCAAAAAGGCCAGGAGCGGCAGAAGCGGCAAGCCGAGCACCGAGAAATAGTCGCCCTCGACCGCGTCAAAGAGCTGCGCGCCGAGGCCTTCGAGCTGATAGGCGCCGACGCTTGCCAGCGCGCCCTCGCCCAGGCGATCAAGATAGCCCTCCAGGAATTCATCGGAACACTTCCGCATACGGAGCTTTGGCGTTTCGACATGGCGCCAGATGGGTGCGCCATCGCGCGCGATGACGGCGGCCGTCATCAAGATGTGGGTGCGCCCACGCAGGGCGTGCAATTGAACTTGCGCCTCCGCCCGCGTGCGCGGCTTATCGAAGGTTTCGTCACCAAGGGCGAGCATCTGATCGGCGCCGAGGACGAGGCCCGAGCGGCGGCGCGAGATGGAGAGCGCCTTGAGTTCCGCCAGCGCATCGGCCTGATCGCGCGGCTTCAACCCCTCGGCGCGGAGGCTCATCTTGGCGCCTTCCTCGTCCAGGCGGGGTGGATCGATGTCAATGTCGAGCCCGGCGGCGCGCAGCAGGCGCGCGCGCGTGGCGCTGGCGGACGCGAGAATCAGCACGCTCATTCGGTCGCGACCCGCTTTTCCGCCAAGAGATTGAGGATGGCGGCGGCGGTCTCCTCCACCGAGCGGCGCGAGACATCGATCACCGGCCAGCCTTGACGTTCAAACGTCTTCTGGGCGTGAATGATCTCGGCACGGACGGAATCCTCATCCACATAAGCGGTTTCGCGGCTTTCCTTCATGGCCGCGAGGCGATTGCGCCGGATCGAGAGCAAGCGATCGGACGACACGGTTAGCCCCACGATGAGCGGCGCGTCGAGCGCGAACACTTCCGGCGGCAGGGGCACGTTCGGCACGATGGGCACATTGGCCGCCTTAACGCCGCGATTGGCGAGGTAGACGCAGGTGGGCGTTTTCGAGGTGCGCGACACGCCGACCAGAATCACATCGGCGTGGGCGAGTTCGACCACGTGCTGGCCATCGTCATGACCCATGGCATAATTGAGCGCATCGATGCGGCGATAATAATCGGCGTTGAGCACCCGCCCGGCGCCGACGCGGTGATTGAGCTCCAGCCCGAGATAGCGGGAGAAGAGATCGAGGGCCGAATCGAGCACGGCGACACAAGGGATGGTCTTCGCCGCGCAAAAATTCTCCAGCCGCTCGCGCTGGGCGATGGCGGAGAGCGTGAACAGAACAAGGCCCGGGGCGGCCTCGATGTCTTTCAGCACACGCTCCAGCTGGCGCGGGGAGCGGACCAGGAAATTGGTGTGTTCGATGGGGATGATGTTGTCGAACTGGGCGCAGGTGGCGCGCAGGACCCCGGTCAAGGTCTCCCCTGTCGAATCGGAGACAAGATGGACGTTGAAATAGACGCCGGGCTTTACGGCGGCGCCAGGCGTGGGCGTTGGCAAGGATGGTTCGGCCATGGGGGCCCTTGTGTGGACAAGCTGTTTAAGAACGAGCGGCGCGCGCGTGTCCAGCGCGGCGGGGCGCCAAACCATGGGGCGATGACATGGTTTCTCCGGCGTTTACCAAACTTCCGTCCACAGGGTCGGCCGGCGGCGTGCGCGAATCGGACACATTGGACGAAGGCGGCGCGGGCCGGGTAGGAAAGGCCGCGCGCGGTGCGGCGGAGTCTTACAAGCTGTGAAGCGATTGTGGATTTCGCGGCCATCCCGTTTGATCACGCCCCTACTATAAGAGTCCCCCTCCTTCATGAATCCAGATCAGAAAGAAGTAGAAGGAAGGCGCCCGGGGCTTGGGGGCAAACCGATGATGCGCGTTCTGGCGGGTGAGACGCTGGCGCGGCCGCCGATCTGGATCATGCGCCAGGCGGGGCGATATCTGCCGGAATATCGGGCGCTGCGGGCGCGCGCCAAAACGTTCTTGGACTTTTGCTATGCGCCGGCGCTGGCATGCGAAGCGAGCCTGCAACCGCTCCAGCGGTTCAAGCTCGATGCGGCGATTTTGTTTTCTGACATTCTCACCATTCCCGATGCGCTGGGGCGCAGTGTTCGGTTTGTCGATGGCGAAGGGCCGCGACTCGATCCATTGATTGATGCGCCCGACTGGCGGTTCGATGAGCCCCATCGCGCGGTCCAGCGTCTCGCTCCGGTTCATGAGGCCGTTGAGCGAGTTGGCGCGGCGCTCGCGGACGATGTGACGCTGATCGGATTCGCCGGCGGGCCCTGGACCGTCGCCACCTACATGCTGCAGGGCGAAGGCGGCGAGAAGGATCGGGCGCGGCGCGCGGCCTATGAGCGGGCGGGCGATGTCGATGCGCTGCTGGCGCTGTTGGCGGAGACGACGGCGCTGCATCTGGCCGCGCAAGCTAGGGCGGGCGCGCATTGTCTGCAGATTTTCGAAAGCTGGGCAGAAGGGCTTTCGCCCGCCCTCTTCGAGCGCGTGATCCTCGCGCCGACGCGGGCTTTGCTGATCCGCCTGCGCGCGCTGGGCGTAACAGCACCGGTGATCGGCTTTCCCCGCGCGGCGACCAGCGAACAGATCGCGGCCTATGCCGATGCGCTCGACGTGGCGGGGCTTGGGCTTTCCACCGCGGCGGCGGCGAAGGCGCTCCGTGGACGGATCAAGCGGCCGATCGCGCTGCAGGGCAATCTCGATCCGCAATTGCTGGTGGTGGGTGGGCGCGCGCTGGAGGACGGCGCGGCGCGCGTGCTTGAGGAGTTCGCGGGGGGCCCGCACATTTTCAATCTGGGCCATGGGATCACGCCGGAGGCGCGCATCGACCATGTGCAGCGCCTCGTCGATCTCGTGCATGGTGATGGGCTATGAGCGCGCGGCGCATCGCCATCATATTGTGCAATCTGGGCGGGCCCGATGGGCCGGCGGCGGTTCGGCCGTTTCTCTTCAATCTCTTCAATGACCGCTACATCATCGGCGCGCCGCAGCCCGTGCGTGCGCTGATCGCCGGTTTGATTTCGGCGAGCCGCGCGGCTTCGGCGCGGCGCAATTACGCCAAGATGGGCGGGGGCTCTCCCCTGCTGCCGGAAACCGAGCGACAGGCCGCGGCGCTTGATGCAGCGCTTCGAGGGCGCATCGCGGGCGCGGAGACGAAGTGCTTCATCGCCATGCGCCACTGGCGCCCGTTCAGCGCGGATGCAGCGGCCGCGGCGGCGGCGTGGGGCGCCAATGAAGCGCTGATCGTTCCGCTCTATCCGCAATTTTCGGCGGCGACGAGCGCTTCGTCCCTGGCTGCGTGGCGGCGGGCGAGCCAGTTGCCGGCGCGCGCCGTGTGCTGCTGGCCAGCGTCCGATGGATTTGCGCGCGCGCATGCGGGCGCCATCCTCGATGCCTGGCGGGCGGGCGGCGAACCGGGCGCGCCGCGCGTGCTGTTTTCCGCGCATGGCCTGCCGGAACGCGCGATCGCCGCCGGCGATCCCTATCAATGGCAGGTGGAGCGGACCGTTTCCGCCGTCGCGCGGCTGCTGCCCGAAGGCTGGACACATGAAATCTGTTATCAGTCGCGCGTGGGACCGCTCAGATGGATTGGGCCATCGACGGAAGACGCGATTGACCGCGCGGGCGCGGAGGGGCGCGGCGTCATCGTATCGCCGATCTCATTCGTTTCCGAGCATATCGAGACGTTGGTGGAGCTGGACGAGGATTACGCCGCGCGGGCCCGCGCATGCGCCCTGCCCTTTTACATTCGCGCGCCGGCCTTGAGCGCACGCGCGGATTTCATCGCGGCGCTTGGCGACATCATCGTCGCGATGGCGGGCCGGCCGATTGGCGTCGCCTCGGAGACCGGCGCGCGGATTTGCCCGGCCGGGTTCAAATTGTGCGCCATGGAGGCGACATGAATATCGAATTGATCCGTGGGCTGCACATCATCGCCGTGATCGCCTGGATGGCGGGGCTGATGATGCTGCCCCGGCTCTACGCCTATCAGTGCGAATCTCAGGCCGGGGGCGAGCTTGAGGCCAAGATGATCGAGGCGTCGCGGCGGCTGCGCGTGCTGATCTTGACGCCATCGCTGTTGATCGCGTTCCTGCTTGGACTCATTCTTTTTCACCTGCGGGTGGGGGCGGCGGCCCCGCCGCTCTGGTTGGTATTGAAGGTCGTTCTGGCGCTGGCCCTTGCGGGGCTGCACGGCTATTTCGCGGCGGCGGGGCGCAAGCTGGCCAAGGGCGAGCGAGTGCGCGATGGGCGGTTCTGGCGCATGATCGGCGAGGCGCCGATGATCCTGGCGATCCTCATCGTAGTGCTGGCCGTGCTTGAGCCGCGCTTCGGGTGAGTTTGGATTTTCTGGGGCTTGCTGGGAAATCTCCGGGGCAGGCGTGGGCGTAAGCTCTTGCCATATGTACCGTCACTAGGTACATTGCGCGCGTGCCGATCGCGACCTTCGCCGACAACGATACGGCGCGCATCTTTGCGGGGCAGCGCGTGCGCGGGGTGGCTGAAGCAGTCGCCAAGCGTGCGCGACGGCGGCTGCAGCAGATCGACGCTGCGACTCGGCTGGATGATTTGGCCTCGCCTGGCGCCGATTTGAAGAAGCTCGCGGGCGTCAGGCCGGCGACGTGGCAGATGCGGGTGAATGATCAGTACCGGGTGCGCTTTCAAATCGTGCGGGAGACGCCGCTCGAAGTTTCCCTGGTCTGGTTCGGTGACCCGCACTGATGGAGAGCGAGAGATGAGCGTTGCGCGCCGCGCGGTGAGGTTCAAGAAGCCCCTGCCCCATCCCGGGGAGACCTTGGCCGAAGACTATCTTGAGCCGTTGGGTCTCAGCCCCGGCGCGCTGGCCAAACAGATGGGGCTGAAGGGCCGCCAGCGGATCGAACGGCTGGTGCGTGGACAACAATCGATCACGGCGGACACGGCCTTGCGCCTGGCGCGCGTGTTCACCAACACTTCGCCGGAATTTTGGATGAACCTGCAGGCGAGCCACGATTTGTCAGCGGCGCAGATCGAGGCGGGCGCTGACCTCGCCAAAATCGACGCGCTGACCTGAGACGCGGCGGCCACGCCCTTGCCGCGTGCTGGCGAAAGGCCGCGCTTCGGGTGAGTTTGGATTTTCTTGAGGATTGTCATTTAGCCTTGGCTTGACGGGCCCGCGCGCTTATGTAGGCTCCATTGGGCTTGGCGGGGTGATCTCCGCGCGCGCCGGCGGCGCGAAAGCCCCCCTCCCCACCGCCGAATTCCTTTTCCATCCATTGCGTCCGGCGCCGTCTCCGCATGCGCCCTGACGCCACACAGGCGATTTTATGGCCGACGATCTCGGAACCGACATCCCCGCCCTGCCCGAAGGGCTGACGTCTCTCACGTTGCAGGAGCTCAAGCGCAAGGCGCCGGCCGAATTGCTGGCGATGGCCGAGAGCCTCGAGGTTGAGAACGCCAACAATCTGCGCTCGCAGGATATGATGTTCGCCATCCTCAAGGAGCTGGCGGAGCGCGGCGTCGAGATCGGGGGCGCGGGCGTCGTTGAAATCCTGCAGGATGGCTTTGGCTTTCTGCGAAGCCCGCAATCGAATTATCTGCCGGGGCCGGACGATATCTATGTCTCACCGCAACAGATCCGGAAATCGGGTTTGCGGACCGGCGATACCGTCGAAGGGCAAATCCGCGCGCCGAAGGATGGGGAACGCTATTTCGCGCTGACCAAGATCAATT
Organism: uncultured Alphaproteobacteria bacterium; assembly: GCA_902826335.1. Lineage (GTDB taxonomy): Bacteria > Pseudomonadota > Alphaproteobacteria > Caulobacterales > Aquidulcibacteraceae > CADEEL01. The sequence continues at coordinate 8,919 of CADEEL010000015.1, read as the reverse complement.
CGATCAATTTCGAGGATCCGGATCGCGTTCGCCACAAGGTGCATTTCGACAATCTGACGCCGCTTTATCCAAGCCAGCGGCTGAAGCTGGAAATGGACGATCCCACGATCAAGGACCGCACCGGGCGCGTCATCGACATCGTGGCGCCGATCGGCAAGGGCCAGCGCGCGCTGATCGTGGCGCAGCCGCGCACGGGCAAAACCGTCATCCTTCAAAACATCGCCAAGGCGATCGAGGCCAACCATCCGGAGGTCTATCTCATCGTACTGCTGATCGATGAGCGGCCCGAAGAAGTCACCGACATGCAGCGCACGGTCAAAGGCGAGGTTGTCGCCTCGACGTTCGATGAGCCGGCGACGCGGCACGTGCAGGTCGCGGAAATGGTGATCGAGAAAGCCAAGCGCCTAGCTGAGCACGGCCATGACGTTGTCATCCTGCTCGATTCCATTACGCGGCTGGGGCGCGCCTACAACACGGTTGTGCCCTCCTCCGGCAAGGTGCTCACCGGGGGCGTCGACGCCAACGCGCTGCAAAGGCCGAAGCGCTTCTTCGGCGCGGCGCGCAATCTGGAGGAAGGCGGCTCACTCACCATCATCGCCACGGCGCTGATCGACACTGGCTCGCGGATGGACGAAGTCATCTTTGAAGAGTTCAAGGGCACGGGCAATTCGGAAATCGTGCTGGATCGCAAGGTGGCGGACAAGCGCATCTTCCCGGCGCTCGACGTGCTCAAGTCCGGCACGCGGAAGGAAGAGCTCATTACGCCGAAGGAGCATCTGCAGAAGATGTATGTGCTGCGGCGCATCCTCAATCCGATGGGCACGCAGGACGCGATCGAATTCCTGATCGACAAGATGCGCGGCACCAAGACGAATGAGGAATTCTTCCAGAGTATGAATACCTGACAGCGCGCTGCGCTGGGGGCCTTTCCTCGACCGGTTCTGGCGGCGCCCGCCGACGCGCGAGGGGCGCAATGAGCAAAAGAAGGCGTTGGCGGCGGTCTTTAACGCGGCCGCGATAACGCTCGCCATCACTGGATTTTTTGGCCCGGCGATTAATCCGGCCCTCGGGCCGGTTCTGGATACGAGCGGCCGCGTCGCTCTTGTCCTTTCCGCGGTCGCCGCGCATATTATCGCAAGGTCAATCCTGTGGTCCCTTGAGGACAGGTGATATGAATCCGGAACTCATAACGATGCTTGGCCTGATGGCGCTCTTTTTAGGCGCGATTGCAGCGTTGCACGTTTTGCAGGGCCCGCCGCCGAAAGAACCGCCGACAATGGCCGAGTAATTTAGCGCCGCTCCAATTCACATGCGGCCGGGGAAACGCTTCTGGCGCGCGCGACATCTCATTCCGCACTCTCAAGCCGCCGGAGCCGCCCATGCTGACGATCCATCACACGCCGCGTTCGCGCTCGCACCGCGTGGTCTGGCAATGCGAGGAGATGGGCGTTCCGTATCGCACCCTGCCTGTCGCGTTTCCGCTGACCGATGAATACAGGGCGCTCAATCCCGCCGGCGGAGTTCCGTTCCTCGAAGACGATAACGGCGTGGCGATCAATGAGAGCGTCGCCATGATGCTCTACATCGCGCAGAAATATGGGCCGACGCCGCTGCTGCCGGCGCCGAGCGATCCCCTGCTCGCGCGCGTGCTGCAATTTTCCGTCTATGGCGAAGCGACCGTGGGCATGTGGATCAATACGATCATGATTTCGCGTTTCTTCGCGCCGGACGAAGCCAAGGACAATTGGTCGGTCGGCGCGGCGAAAGGCCGTGTCGAGCACGCCATCGATTATGTGTCCGCCAATCTTGGCGAGCAGGAATTCCTGGCCGGCGATGCGCTCACACTCGCCGACATCTCCACATCTTATGCGCTTGGGATCTGGAGCGGGTTTCTCGAAGGCGCGCTGCCGGATAATCTCACCGCCTACCAGGCGCGCATGAAAGCGCGGCCGGCGTTTCAGCGGGCGATCGCCGTCAAATAGTCACGGCGTCAACACCAAACTCCCCGTCGTTCCGCGCGCTTCGAGATCGCGGTGCGCATCGGCGGCGTTTTCGAGTTTGTAGTGCGTAGGCGGGGCGATCTTGACCGCGCCGGATGCGATCACGGCGAACAAATCATCCGTCGTTTCCTGCAGCAGCGCGGGCGTCCTCGTATAGTGAAAGAGCGTGGGGCGCGTGAAAAAGAGCGAGCCCTTCATCGACAGAATTTGCGGGTTAAGCGGCGGCGCGGGGCCCGAGGCGTTGCCGAAACTCACGAACAGCCCAAGCGGCTTCAAGCTATCGAGCGAAGCCTCGAACGTATCCTTGCCGACGGAATCGTAGACGACATCGACGCCCTCCCCGTTGGTCAAAGCGCGCACGCGCTCAGCGATGGTCTCGCGCGCGGAGACGATCACATGATCGGCGCCGAGGCGCGTTGCGATCTCCGCCTTTGCATCGGCGCCAACGATGGCGATCACCGTCGCGCCCAAGTGCTTGGCCCATTGCACGGCGATCTGGCCAACGCCGCCGGCGGCGGCGTGGATGAGCACAACGTGCTGACGTTGCACGGGAAACGTCTTACGCAGGAGATAACGCGCGGTCATGCCCTTCAAGAGGCACGCGGCGGCGATGTCATCGCTGATCGCATCCGGCAGCTTCACGGCGCGATCGGCGTTGACGCAATGGGCTTCGGCGTAAGCGCCGATCGGGCCGGTGCAGAAGCCGGCGCGATCGCCCAGCTTGAAGCGCGTCACGTCCGTCGCGATCGCGTCGATCACGCCGGCGGCCTCAAGGCCCAGGCCGCTCGGCAGCGCGACCGGATAGAGGCCGCTGCGTTGATACGTGTCGATGAAATTGACGCCGATCGCGCCGGGGCGGATGCGGATTTCGCCAGGCCCCGGCGCCGGCGCCTCCATCTCCACGCAGCGGAGCACATCGGGCCCGCCCGTCGTTTCAATGCGGATGGCTTTCATACGCGTCCTTTCCTTCGGCACAGGGCGCGATTTTGATCAGAGCCCAAAGACACTCACCAATCCCCGGATGAATGCACAGCATTCAGTCCGGGGCCCAGAAATGCAAACGCCTGCTTTTATGGGCCCCGGGCCTCGCGCGTTCCACGCTCGCCCGGGGATGGGTGGTGAACCAGAAATGCGGCGCAGCAACCCTTAGCGCAAACAGCGCGCCGCCGCCCAGCCTTCGCCGTCGGCGTCATCGATCGCGCGCCAGGCGGCGTCGACATCATCAGCGGCGATGACGTGCACGCCCTCTTCGCGGAGCGCGGCGAAGTCACGCCCGGTCCAGGGATCGTCGCGGCGCGCGCCGCCGCCAAGCGCGCCAAACAGAACCTCCACGCCGCGCGCGGCGAGCGCGGCGTTCAAGTCCGCGTCCGCTTCGGCGACGCCCGTCCAGGCCAAGATGCGATCCAAGGGCACACGCGCGCGGCGCAGGCGCTCAAGATCAGCCTGTGTCGCGATCGGCACGGAGATCATCAGATCGGGCTCCAGGCGATGCAAGCGAATGGCGGCGCTGGTGGAATAGACGATCATCACAACACGCTCGGTGGCGACGGCGCGCTGCACGGCCTCGACCACCGCTTCGAACGGCACGCCCTGCTTGATATCCAGCTCCAGGATGGCGCGTCCTTCGGCCCAATCGAGCGCCTGCTGGAGTGTCGGCGGGGCTTCGCCGTCGCGTGAGCCTTCAAGGCTCAGGGCGGCGAATTCGGCGCGCGTCATCTGATCGACGCGGCCGGTCCCGTTGGTGGTACGCTCGACCGTATCGTCATGCATGAGCACAAGCGCGCCATCGCGGGTGATGTTGACATCCACTTCGAGCAGCGCGGGCGTGCGGGCGCTGGTGCGCGCGAAAGTGGCCAACGCATTTTCCGGATAACCGGGCGCGGGCCCGCCGCGATGGGCGGCGATGAGCGTCGCGCCTTCGCGGCGCACGCAATCGAAAAACTCGGAGAGAACCAACGGCGCCATGGCGACGCCTGGCGCAGTGACGGCCGGCGGCGGGGGCGCGGCCTCCTCCACCGCTTCGCAGGCGGCGAGCGCGAGCGCGGCGAACGCGGCGAGGCGAGCGCTTCTCATGCCAGCTTCTCGCGCAGAAACGCGAGTGTGCGGGCATCGGCGATCTTGGCGGCGGGGGCGTCATAATGGGCGCCGCCCTCGCGCGTGAAGGCGTGATCGCGCTCCAGGTAAGTGTGAAGGACGACATTGGGTTTTGCGCCGAGGCCCGCCTGGATCGCGGCCTGGGCGGGCGGCTTCACATATTCGTCCTTGCCGGCGATGTGCAGCATGAGCGGCTTGGTGAGGGCGACGGCCTCGTCCAGCTTCTGATCGATGCCGACGCCATAATAGCCGACGCAGGCGTCGGCATTGGTGCGGCAGGCGGTGAGGTAGGCCATGAGGCCGCCAAGGCAGTAGCCGATCGCGCCCACCCTGCGGTTCGACACTTCGGCGCGCGCCCAATCGATGGTGGACTGGATGTCCAAAAGCCCCGGCTCGCTCTTGAAGGCCTGGAAGTGCGAGAAGGCCTCCTTCCACTCGGCCTCGGTCTTGTCGGTGATGTCGATGCCGGGGCGGATGCGCCAGAAGAGATCCGGGCAGACGGCCAAAAAGCCCTCACGCGCCAACCAGTCGGCCTTGCCGCGCATCACGGCGTTGACGCCGAATATTTCCTGGATGACGACCACGGCGGCTAGGGGCTGACCTTCCGGGCGCGCCACATAGGCGGCGAACGAGCCATCCGCGCCGCGCACTTCAATCCGTTCGCCCATGGCTCTCACTCCTCTTGCCGAGCGTCTATAATAGGTCGATGCCAAGCTTGCGACGGCGGAGTGCGCGCCCATGAAATTCACCGTGAATGTCGAATGCTCGCCCGAGGAAGCGCGCCGCTTCATCGGGCTGCCGGATGTGACGCCGATCAATGAGATGCTGGTCCAGGAGATGGGCAAGCGGATGGAGCAGAACGTGGCGCTGATGAGCCCGGAGACGATGATGTCGTCCTGGATGAGCATCGGCACGCAGGCGCAGGACGCCTTCCTGCGGCTGATGAGTTCGAGCACGGCCGGCGCGTTCGGCGCGGGGCTGAAGCCGGATCGCTAAAGGCTGGATCGGGCGCGCGTGGCGCGCCTCACCACCGATCCCCGGATTAATGCGCAGCATTCAGTCCGGGGCCCATACGCACAGGCGGTTTGGTTTATGGGCCCCGGGCCCGCCGCTATCGCGCCGTCCCGGGGATGGGTGGTTTGATGATTCATGCGACAAGCAAGATGATGCGAGCTTCGTCATGACCGACACGATCGCGGCGCTGGCGACCGGCGCCGGGCGCGCGGGCGTGGCGATCATCCGCGTCTCCGGCCCCGGCGCGCGGGGCGCGCTCGCGGCGCTGGCGCCCGCGGCATCGTTTGCGGCGCGGCGCGTGCGGCTCGCCCGCTTCACGCATCCAATGTCAGGGGCCGCGCTCGATACGGGCTATGGCCTCTATCTGCCGGCGCCGGCGACCTTCACCGGCGAGGACATCGCGGAGTTTCACGTGCATGGCGGGCCGGCGACAATCGCAGCCGCGCTCGATGCGCTGTTCGCCCTGCCCGGCATGCGGCTCGCCGAGCCTGGCGAATTCGCGCGGCGCGCGTTCGCGCACGGCAAGCTCGATCTGACGCAAGCGGAAGCGCTGGCCGATCTCATCGACGCGGAGAGCGAAGGCCAGCGCGCGCAAGCGCTGGCGCAATATGAAGGCGCGTTGGGCGAACGCATCGCACGCTGGCGTGCGCGGCTCATCGCGGCGATGGCGTTGCTCGAAGCGGAGATCGATTTTCCGGACGAGGACACGCCCGCCTCCGCGCGCGACGCCGTGCGGCCGCTGATCACAGCGCTGGCTGCGGAATTGTCCGGTTTTCTTGACGATTTGCAGCGCGGCGAGCGTGTGCGCGAGGGCTACCGCATCGCGCTCATCGGCGCGCCGAACACGGGCAAGTCCTCACTGCTCAACGCGCTCGTGCAGCGCGAAGCGGCGATCGTCTCCGACATTCCCGGCACGACGCGCGACGTCATCGAAGCGCGGCTGGTGCTGGGCGGCTTTCCAGTGTGGATCGCCGACACGGCGGGTTTGCGCGCAGCGGGCGACGCGATCGAAGCGGAAGGCGTCAAGCGCGCGCTGGCGCGCGCACGAGACGCGGATCTGCGCATCGGCGTGCTTGACTGCACGGACATCGCCGCATCGCGCGCCGCGCTCGACGGGCAAATGCGCGCGGGCGATCTCATTGTGCTCAGCAAGCTCGATCGCATCGGCGCCATGCAGACAGATGCGTCATGGGATCACGCGGTCTCGGCGCATACGGGCGAAGGAATGGCGGCGTTGCTTGGCGCGCTGACGGCGCGTGTCGTCGCCGCGCTGGGCGGTCGCGAAGCCGCGCCGATCACGCGGGCGCGGCACCGCGCTTTGGTGCAAGATGCGCATGGCGCGCTCGGCCGTGCGGAGTCGGCGCTGGACGCTGGCGCTGAGCTGGCGGCGGAAGAGCTGCGCCTGGCGGCGCGGGCGCTGGGGCGGCTCGTCGGCGCGGTCGATGTCGAGGACCTCCTCGACGCCATCTTCGCGCAGTTCTGCATCGGCAAATGAGGGCGCGGCGATTCGCGAATACTTGGCGATGACTCCACCTTTGACTCGCGCTTGACTCAGGCCTGGATTCTGGCGGCCGGCGCGAGTTCCACGGGAAACAGGTAAAGGCGTGTAAAGACGTTCGACGCCCAAGATGAATCCAAGCGTTTCACGTGGAACGATTCTGGATGGGAATGAGAGTCGGATTTTCGCGCGGGTTGGCCGTGACGCTTGGCATCGACACGGCGCCGCGCGGAAGGCCGGAACCGGCCTTCGTGGTTCAGTCGCTTGCGCGCCGTGGGCGAGGGATCAGCCCGCCTGAGCCTCGTCCTGCTCCGCGCTTCGACAGGCTCAGCGCGACGGTGAGCATGTTGTTCGCGAGGAGAAATGCGCATACGTCGCGCTGAGC
>CADEEL010000015.1:0-1828 GCA_902826335.1 uncultured Alphaproteobacteria bacterium | reverse complement strand
GAAGCGCCGGCGTTGGGCCTCTCGGACCGGCTCTATGGCCTCGGCTTTTCAATGGGGCGGTTGAAGACCGGCACGCCGGCGCGGCTCGATGGGCGCACGATCGATTGGGCTGGGCTGGAGATGCAGGCGGGGGACGATCCGCCGACGCCGTTCTCATTTCTCACCGAGCGCATCGCCAATCGCCAGATCGCGTGCGGCGTCACCTGGACGACGCGCGCAACGCACCAAATCATCGCCGATAATCTCGACAGCTCGGCCGTCTATTCCGGCGCGATCGCGGGGCGGGGGCCGCGCTATTGCCCGTCGATCGAAGACAAGGTGGTGCGTTTCGCTGAAAAGGGCGCGCACCAGATCTTTCTCGAACCGGAAGGGCTCGAGGACGACACCGTCTATCCCAACGGGATCAGCACATCGCTGCCGGAAGCGGTGCAAGAAGCGTTCATCGCCACCATCCCGGGGCTCGAACGCGCGGTCATCAAGCGGCACGCCTATGCGATCGAATATGATTATGTCGATCCGCGCGAGCTGACGGCGACGCTGGAGACGAAGCGCCTCAAAGGGCTTTATCTCGCCGGGCAGATCAATGGCACGACGGGTTATGAAGAAGCGGCCGCGCAAGGGCTGATGGCGGGGCTCAACGCCGCGCGCGCGGCGGGCGGTTCGGCGCCGTTCGAGATCAGCCGCGCGGAAGGCTATATCGGCGTTCTGATCGACGACCTCATCACGCGCGGCGTTTCAGAGCCGTATCGCATGTTCACGTCGCGCGCCGAATATCGGTTGAGCTTGCGCGCGGACAATGCAGACCAACGTTTGACGGCGAAGGGCGTTGCGCTCGGTTGCGTGGGCGGAGAGCGGGCCGCGCATTTCGCCGATAAAATAAAGGAGATCGATGCGGCGCGCGCGCGCGCGCATGCGCTGATGTTGACGCCGCAAGAAGCGCGGGCGCACGATCTCAAGGTCAATACGGATGGGCAGAAACGCAGCGCGATGACGCTGCTTTCCTATCCGTCGATTTCATTCAACGATCTTGCGCGCGTGTGGCCGGAGCTCAACGGATTGAGCGCACGCGCGCGCGAACAATTGGAAATCGATGCGCTTTATTCAGGTTATCTCGAACGACAAGAAGCGGATGTGATCGCGTTCAAACGCGACGAGGATTTGCGCCTGCCCGGCGATCTCGATTATGGGCGCGTAGGCGGGCTTTCCTCTGAAGTGCGCCAGAAACTCAGTGCGGCGCGGCCCGGCACGCTGGGGCAGGCGGGACGCATCGAGGGCGTGACGCCCGGCGCGCTGACGGCGCTTTTGGCGCATGTGAAGAAGAGATAGGTGTTTTGGCGCGGGTGGTTTCCGCCGCGCCTTCGTCGTGACGCCTGGCTTCGAGGTCGCGGCGCGCCGAAGGCCGGCGACGGCCTTGGTGGATTGGTCGCTTGCGCCCCGCGTGTGACGTGGCGATGCATTCTTGTAGAGATAAATTTCGTGCAGCGTCGCTGCTGCTCATCCTCCCCCGTTTACGGGGGAGGTGGTGAGCGAGGCGAACCGGAGGGGGCGGATCAATGCACCCCCTCCGTCAGCTCGCAAGGCTCGCTGACACCTCCCCCATGAAGTGGGAGGATGGGCGCGTGGCGCCCGCGCTTCGACAAGCTCAGCGCGACGATTGTTGTTACATTGAAGATGCATACTCTCCGTCGCGCTGAGCCTGTCGAAGCGCGAAACGCGTCGCGCGCAAAAAAGAAGGGCGCGGGGAGAGCCGGCCCCACGCCCTTCTTCTGGTCGGCGCCTGGAGGAAGAGGCGGCGCCGCTGGCGGTTCGTCAGGTCTCGTGCGGCTTC
>CADEEL010000014.1:68610-77735 GCA_902826335.1 uncultured Alphaproteobacteria bacterium | reverse complement strand
TTGCCGCCCGGATAGGCCTTGGTGAGGCCCTGCATGGTGAAAATATATTGCGCCGGCTCGGCCATCATCGTCCTCGGTCAAAAAATGGAAGGCGCGGGGTATAGCCGCGCGGGCGGGCCGCGTCGAGGGTCATTGGTGTGAGACAAATCGGCGGCATTAGTTCGTATACGGAATATTTCCGCCCAGCGCTCTAAAGTATGCATCTTTCGATACTAGTTCCACCCATTCCCGGATGAATGCGCAGCATTCAGTCCGGGACCCATACCCACATTCGCTTGAGCTTATGGGCCCCGGGCCCGCCGCATGGCGGCGTCCCGGGGATGGGTGGATGCGCTTCATTGACAAGCAGCGCTATCGCGCCCGCCCCTGCTCATCCTCATAGAGCGTGCGCGCTTCGCCGGCGACATAGGCGCGGATGGCCTCCGCGCCGCGCGGGCTGCGCAATTCATACGTCCAGGCGACGCCGAGCTGGGACACGTTTTGCGTGTTGATCTGGTCGAGCGGACTGAAGCGCTGCTCGGAATAAGTTCGCCCGTGGGTCAGCCATTCGCCGGGCGCGCTGTCGGCCGCCGCGATGCGGGCTTCATCGACCGCGGGGCCTTGCGAGCAGGCGGAGAGGGTGAGGGCTAGCGCCCAGGCGAGAGCAAACCCGCGCATCCCGGTCATCCACGCCTCCCACTGCTCTTTAAGGCGAGCATAAGTCGCGCGCCGCGCGGGCGCCAGACTTCCCTAAAGGCGCCGTCGCGCCGGGGCCTCACACGCGCTAATACTTGGACTCCATGAAACGTGATGCACGGAACAGCACACAGCGCCACACCCATCCCCGGATTCGAGCGCAGCGAGAATTCCGGGGCCCATCAGCACACTTCGTTGGCGCTTATGGGCCCCAGCCTTACGTATTTTTGGCCCGCCGCTTCGCGGCGTCCCGGGGATAGGTGCGGTTGCCGCACGCGTCGGTGAACGCAGATGTCGAACAAACACACGCGAAGGAGCCGCCCATGATCCGCATCGCCAGCGCCGCCCTCCTCCTCGCCGCCGCGCCCGCGCTGGCGCAAGCGCCGCCCGCCCCCGCGTCACCTGCGACCATCGCGGCCAATGCGGCGGAAGCCGCCGCGCTGCCGGCGGACGTTGAGGATGAAGACTTCGCCTCGCGCGGCTTTATCGCCACGCTCGCCGACCCCGCGATCCGCGCGGCCGACGGGCGTGTGGTGTGGACGTTGGGCGCCTATGAGTTCGTGCAAGGCGATGCGCCCGCGACAGCCAATCCCAGCCTCTGGCGCCATGCGCGGCTGCTCGCGCGCCACGGCCTCTTCCAAGTCAGCGAGCGCATCTATCAGGTGCGCGGCTTCGACATTTCGAACATGACCATCGTTGTGGGCGAGCGCGGACTCATCATCCTCGATCCGCTCACCAACCGCGAAACGGCCTCCGCCGCGCTCGCCCTGGCGCGCACGCATCTGGGGAACCGGCCGGTGACGGGAATCATCTATTCGCACAGCCATGGCGATCATTTCGGCGGGGTGCGCGGCGTCGTCGATCAGGCGGAGGTCACGGCCGGGCGCGTGCACATCTACGCGCCGCAAGGCTTCATGGAGCACGCCGTCGGCGAGAACATCATCGCCGGCAATGCGATGGGCCGGCGCGCGATCTATCAATTCGGCGTCGGGATCGCGCCGGGCGCGGCCGGCGCGCTCACCTCCGGCATCGGCCTGGGCCTGCCCAGCGGCTCGATCACACTTATTCCGCCTACGGATGTTATCGCCCACACCGGCCAGGAGGCGGTGATCGATGGGGTTCGCTTCCAATTCCAGGTGACGCCCGGCACGGAGGCGCCGGCGGAGATGAACGCCTATCTGCCGGATTTTAACGCGCTGTGGCTGGCGGAAAACGCCAACGCCTCGATGCACAATATCTTGACGCCGCGCGGCGCGCTGGTGCGGGACGCCAAGGCCTGGGCCGATTATCTGACGGAATCCCTCACGCTCTATGGCGCGGGCGCGGATGTGATGTTCACCAGCCATGCCTGGCCGCGTTTCGGGGGCGAGCGCGTGCGCGATTTCATCGGATCGCACCGGGACGCGTATAAATATCTCCACGATCAAAGCGTGCGGCTGATGAACCAGGGCTTCACGGGCGAGGAGATCGCCGAGCGCATCCGTTTGCCGGATAGTTTGCGCAATCGCTGGTTCAATCGCGGCTATTACGGCACGATGATGCATAATTCGCGCGCCATCTATCAGCGTTATATGGGCTGGTATGACGGCAATCCGGCCAATCTTCATCCGTTGCCGGAGGAAGAGGCGGCATCGCGCTATGTGGCGGCCATGGGCGGGGCCGCGCGCGTGCTGCGCGAAGGGCGGCGCGCTTATGAGCGGGGCGAATATCGCTGGGCGGCGGAAGTGCTCAATCATCTCGTGTTCGCCGAGCCGACCAACACGCAGGCGCGCGAGGCGCTGGCGCGCGCGCACGAACAGATGGCCTATCAGGCCGAAAGCGCGATCTGGCGGAACATGTATTTGAGCGCGGCGGCGGAATTGCGTGGGCGCGCGCGCCTGGGCGGGGCCGGCGGCGCCAATCTCGATCTTGTTTCGAATACGCCGACGACGATGATCTTCGATCTTCTTTCCGTGCGCCTCAATCCCGAGACGGCGCCGGCGCAGCGGCTCAATTTCGTGTTTCCTGATCGCAACGAGCGCTTCGCCGTGTCCATCGCCAACGGCGTGCTGGTGCAGCACGCGGGCGTGACCTTCCCCGATGCGGAGGCGAGCATCACCGGGCCGCGCGCGGCGTTCCTCGCTTCGATGTTCGCGCCGGCCCTGGCGCCGCCCAACGCGTTGCGGATCGAGGGTGACGCCGGCGCGCTCGCGCGCTTCCGCGCCAGTTTCGACGCGCCGGACGGGGCGTTCGCGATCGTGACGCCGGAGTGAGCGCAGCGAATTGCAATGCAGCAGTCGACCTAGGCGTCGACGGCATCGATGCGGAGCCGACGTAACTTCATCATTCGGGCATTTTCATCATAGAGACGCTCGGTTCTGACGCCGGCTCACCACACATCGACGAAGGGGCGCTTGCCGCGCCGCGCTTCGCGCTTACCAGGAAAGGCGCGCAGCGCCGCCAAGATCCAACCGCGCGTCTCGGCCGGATCGATCACCGCATCGATCTCCACCGCCGCCGCGACCGAGAGCGCCTTGCCGCCTTCATACATGCGCGTCACCAGCTTTTCGAACAGCGCCTGGCGCGCGGCTTCATTGGGTTGTTCAGCCAATTCCTTGCGATAGCCGAGCCGAACCGCGCCCTCGAGACCCATCGGTCCAAACTCGCCCGTCGGCCACGCCGCGATCAGCGACGATGCGGAAAAATCCCCGCCCGCCATCGCCTGCGCGCCGAGACCATAACCCTTGCGCGTCACTATCGTAATGTAGGGAACCGTTACGCTTGCGCCCGTCACGAAGAGGCGCGAACAGCGCCGCACCGCGCCAGCGCGCTCGCTTTCCGGCCCAACCATGAAGCCTGGCGTATCGCACAGCGACAGGATTGGAATATCGAACGCATCGGAGAGCTGCAGGAAGCGCGCGGCCTTTTCCGCCGCCTCCGCGTCTATGGCGCCGCCGAGCCAAAACGGATCATTGGCGATCAGCCCGAACGGCTTGCCTTCAATGCGCAGAAATCCAGTCACCATGCCGCGCCCATAGCCGCCGCGTAGCTCAATGAACGAGTCCTTATCGGCCAGCGCGCCAATGGCGTCGCGCACGGCGTAGGAGCGCTTGCGATCTTCCGGCACGATGTGGCGCAGAATACGCTGATCAGTGCAGTCAAACGCATCGACCGCGCCCTGGAAGTAGGACAAGAGCTGCTTGGCGGCGCGCGTCGCATCTTTCTCATCAGCGACCAAAACATCTATGACGCCATTGGCCCACAGCGTTGCGCTGGGGCCGACATCGTCCGGCGCGTAAACGCCAAGCCCCCCGCCCTCGATCATCGCCGGCCCGCCCATGCCGATGCTGGAATCGCGCGTTGCGATGGTGATGTCCGCGCTGCCGAAGAAGGCCGCATTGCCGGCGAAACAACGCCCGCAATTGACAGCGATGCGCGGCGCAAGGCCGGAGAGCCGCGCAAACGTCGTGAAGCTTGTTGTATCGAGCGAACTCGCGGTGATGTGCGCCGCATCGACATCGCCAGGCCGGCCGCCGCCGCCCTCCGTGTACCAGATCACCGGCGCGCGCCAGTGATCGGCGAGCTCCAACACGCGATCGGCCTTCTTGTGATTGAAGAAACCCTGCGTGCCGGCAAGCACGGTGTAATCATAAGCAAGCGCGACGCAGCGCGCGCGTTCCGGGCCGACCAGGGCGCCATTCACGGCGCCGATTCCACAAATCATGCCATCGGCTGGCGTGTTGACGCGCAAATCTTCGATATCGCGTCGCCGGCGTTGCGCCGCCACGGCCAAGGCACCGTACTCGTGAAACGACCCGGCGTCGAAGAGGTCCAGAATATTGGCGCGCGCCGTGCGCTGACCAAGCTTGGCGCGTTTGGCGACCGCCTCGGCCCGGTTATCATCGCGCAGCAGAGCGAGGCGCGCCGCGAGCTCGGCAAGATCAGCGCGCGGCGCTTCGAGATCGATTTCAATGTCCGCCACATCCACTTCTTCGGCGCCATCGGCCGCGAGCAGCGCCAAGGTTTCGCCCACGGCGACCGTCTGCCCCGCGCGCACGAGAAGTCGCTCGATCGTCCCGCTCGCCGGCGCGGCCACGGGATGGTGCATTTTCATGGATTCAATCGTGAACAGCGCCGCGCCGCGCTTCGCAACGTCCGCCACGCACACATGCACGGCGGCGATTGTCCCCGGCAACGGCGCGACGATGGCGATGCGGCCATGCGGCGCTTGTTCACTCATCGCTTCCGGTGCGGCGACGCGCGCTGGAGAAAGAACCGCGACTTGGGCGTCCAGCCAATCGGTCGTGCACCGGGCTTGTCTGCAATCGTCTGTTTCGAGAATGGCGGCGAGCAATGCCGCATTGGTCTCCACGCCGTCGATACTGAATTCACCGAGGGCCGCGCGCGCCTTGCGCACCAGAGCCTCGTGCGCGCCAGATGATGTGCGCACAATCAATTTGGCGATGAGGCTGTCATAGCGTGGATTGAGCGCCATGCCTGGTTCCGCGCCGGCGTCGACGCGTACGCCCGGCCCGGTTGGCGGCGCATAGCGCGCAATCGTCCCGGTGGCTGGCGCAAGCGTTCCATCGGCTAAGGTGGCCTCCGCGTAGATGCGGAGCTGCGCCGCGCGCCCGTTGAGTTTTGGCGGCGCGCGCACGCCGCAGGCGGCCAGCGTCTCTCCATCCGCCAGGCGCAGTTGCAGCTGGGCAAGATCAAGACCCGTGACCTCCTCCGTCACCGTGTGCTCGACTTGTAAGCGCGGATTGGCCTCGATGAAGTACGCCGCGCCATCGGAGGGATCGATCAAATACTCGAATGTGCATAAGCCCCGCAGGCTGGCCGCGCGCGCCATGGCGAGCGAAGCCTCGGTGATCGCCTTTCGCGTCGTCGCATCGACGCCGAAGGCCGGCGCGAACTCGATGAGCTTTTGATGGCGCCGCTGGATCGAGCATTCGCGATCATGCAGGGAGACGACATTCGCCCCATCGCCGGCGACTTGCACTTCGATATGGCGCGCGCCGGCTACATAGAGCTCGCAATAGAGGGCGCCATCGCCGAACGCGGCTTCAGCCTCGGCCGCGCACATCGCATAGGCCGCTTCGATCTCTCCCGGCGCGCGCACGATGCGCATACCGCGCCCGCCGCCGCCAAAAATGGCCTTGATCACGATTGAACGATGCGCGCCAAGGTCGTGCTGAAAGGCCGCGATCTCTTCCGGGTTTACTGCGCGATCCAGGCCGGGAATGGTCGCCGCGCCGTGCGCGCGGGCGAAGGCGCGCGCCGCCGCCTTATCGCCAAACAGATCAAGCGATTCCGGGGACGGGCCGACAAAGACAAGTCCCGCGCCCGCGCAGGCGCGGGCGAAATCGCTCCGTTCGCTCAGGAAGCCGTAGCCCGGATGAATCGCGTCACACCCTTCGCGCAGCGCCGCGCGCACCAAAGCGTCCGCATCGAGATAGGCGCTCGGCCCGTGGCCCGGCAGCGCGACCGCGGCGCGCCCGGCGCGAACATGAGGCGCCGCGTGGTCATCCTCGGCGAACACCATGCAGGCGGCGATGTCGCGCTCAGCGGCGGCGCGCGCGATCCGGATGGCGATTTCGCCGCGATTGGCGATCAGAAGCCCGTGCAATTCGAGGCCTCGTCAGCTCTGCATGCGTCGCCGACGATCCTCAACCGCATCACACCTCTCACACATCCGGCCGCGCGGAGTTATGGAACCTGGTGGAGCCAAGGGGAGTCGAACCCCTGACCTCTTGAATGCCATTCAAGCGCTCTCCCAACTGAGCTATGGCCCCATCTGGTTTCGCGGCGTTTGGGCGCGCCACGTCGGAAATACGTACGCGCCGCGCGCGGCGCATTCAAGGCGCGGCGCTTTCAGCGATCCTCGCCCTCTTCGGCGGGCAATTCGCCCAGTTCGTCTTCGGGAAACTCTTCCTCGTCCTCGAGCAGCGGCACGCCATCATCCTCATCGTCCGCCACGGTCTCGATGTCGCCATCGTCCTCGGAGAATCCGGCCGGAATCTCCGGCTCGGCCGGGGGCGCCTCATCGTCATCCTCGTCGACCAGCACAACCGGCTCGGCCGCCACCTCCACATCGAGCTCGGGCGCCTCCTCGATCTCCTCTTCCTCGTCCGCGTCATCGCCCTTGGGACGCGCCGCCACGGCCTCCTCGTCTTCGTCCTCGTCAGTCGCGGCATCATAATTGGCGACGCGCCCGCGTGTGCGTTTGAGCCGCACCGTCTCATCCGCGGGATCAAACGCGGCGGCGCACTTTGGGCAAATCGCGGGGCGCTTGCCGAGATCATAAAACTTCGCCCCGCAGGTCGGGCAAATCTGCTTGTCACCGAGTGCGGCTTTGGCCAAGAGCGCCTCCCGGGCGCGCGGCGCGCACCCCCAATTTCGGGGCGCTCGCTTGCCACGCGTGGGGGGGCCTGTCAAAGCCTTTGGCGCGTCGGCGCCGCCAGCCAGCGCGAGCCGATCTGAATGAGTGGACCATGAGACTGAAGGCGCGCCCTTCGGGACCGTTGCGCGGGCGCGCGCGCCCGCCGAGTGATAAGTCGATCTCGCACCGCGCCTTGATCCTCGCCGCCATGGCCAAGGGCGAGAGCGAGATCGAGGGCTTGCTGGAAGGCGAGGACGTGCTGCGCACCGCCTCGGCCGTGCGCGCTTTTGGCGCCGTCGATCTGCGCGCCGGGCCCGGCGCCTGGCGCGTAACAGGCAAGGGCTGGTTCCACCATCCAGCCCAGCCCATCGATTGCGGCAATTCCGGCACGGGCGTGCGCCTGCTCATGGGCATGGCGGCGGGCTATTCGGTGCGCGTCACTTTCACGGGCGATGAATCTTTGCGCGCGCGCCCCATGCGCCGCGTGCTTGAGCCGCTCGAACGCATGGGCGTATATGGCGTCGAAAGCGAGGGCGGGCGCCTGCCCATCACGTTCTCGGGCGGCAATTTGCGGAGCTTGAGCTACACGCTGCCCGTGCCGTCCGCGCAGGTGAAATCGGCGTTGCTGCTGGCGGGGCTCAACGCCCATGGCGAAACGGTCGATATTTTCGAGCCGGTGCGCACACGCGATCACACCGAGCGCATGCTGGCCGCGTTCGGCGCCGACCTGATCATACGCGATGAGCCTGACTGTCGAATGCTGCGCATGGTCGGCGGGCAAAAGCTCGCGCCCGCTCATGTGCTTGTGCCAGCCGATCCGTCGTCGGCCGCGTTTCCCATCGTGGCGGCCTTGATTACGTCAGGGTCCGAGATCGTGGTGCGCGACGTGCTGCTCAATCCGCTGCGCATCGGCCTCTTCGACACGCTGCGCGACATGGGCGCGGACCTCAGCATTGACAATGAGCGCGACGAAGGCGGCGAGCCGGTCGGCGATGTGATCGCGCGCGCCTCGGCGCTGCGCGGCGTTATTGTTCCCCCGGAGCGCGCGCCTTCCATGATCGACGAATATCCGATCCTCGCGGTCGCGGCCGCCTTCGCCGAAGGCGACACGATCATGCGCGGCATCGGCGAAATGCGCGTCAAGGAGAGCGACCGCATCGCCTTGACGGCGGCGGGCCTGCGCACGTGCGGCGTCAACGTCGAAGAAGAGGCTGAGGGCCTCATCGTGCGCGGCGGCGGCGGACCGCCAGCCGGCGGCGCGCTCGTCTCCACGGCGGGCGATCACCGCATCGCCATGGCGCATCTTGTGCTTGGCCTCGCCGCGCGGGCGGAGGTGACGGTCGATGACGCCCACATGATCGACACCAGCTTTCCCGATTTCGCCGGCTTCATGCGCGCGCTGGGCGCCGACATTGAAGGCGCTTAAACGCGCGCCATGCGCGCACTATGCGGCCGCGGCGAGGTCTCGTGGCGCGGGGCCGGACACCACACCCTCCCCCGCGCGGCGGAACGCCATCACCCCATCCTCCAGCGCGCCGAAGCGCAACTGGAACATATCCCGCCCATAATCCTGAGGGTGGCGCCAAGGCGCGCGCGCGCCCTGCTTTGGCCAAGTCTGCATGGCGCGCTGGACATAACCGGAGGAGAAATCCAGGTACGGAATGGCTTCCATGCTTGGGTCAGCGTTGTGCGGGGCGCAATAGGCATAGCCCTTGCGGTCCATGTGATTGATCAGCCTGCAGACATATTCGCACACGAGATCGGCCCGCAGCGTCCATGAGGCGTTGGTGTAACCGAAGACCTGCGCGAAATTCGGCACGTCGTTCAGCATCATACCTTTATAGGTGAAACGCTCTCCATAATTCACCGCGCGCCCATCGACGCTGAGCGTCGCCCCGCCCGCCATTTCGAGTACGAGCCCCGTGGCGGTGACGATGATATCGGCTTCGATGTCTTGGCCGGAGGCGAGCTTGATTCCGCGTTCTGTAAATGTGTCGACCGTGTCGGTGACCACGGACGCCTTGCCATCCCGGATCGCGGTGAAGAGATCGTCATCCGGCACCAGGCACAGGCGCTGATCCCACGGATT
>CADEEL010000014.1:6417-68510 GCA_902826335.1 uncultured Alphaproteobacteria bacterium | reverse complement strand
TCGCGGTGAAGAGATCGTCATCCGGCACCAGGCACAGGCGCTGATCCCACGGATTGTAGGTCGGTGTGAAATGCCGCGCGACATCATAGTCCGGGCCCAAGCGCTCGCGCACGTGCTCGATCAGCCGCGCGCGCGTGCGCGCCGGCCGCGCGCGCGCCAGCTTGAACATGATCTGCTGCATGGTGATGCGCATGAAGCGCGTGACTTCATAGGCTGCTTGCGCCGGCAGGATTCGACGCAGGAAATTGGCGAACCCATCGCGCGCCGGCATTGAGAACATATAAGTCGGCGAGCGCTGCAGCATGACAACATGCGCGGCCCGCTCGGCCATGGCGGGCACAAGCGTCACGGCCGTCGCGCCCGAGCCGATGATCACGACACGCTTACCCGCGTAATCCAAATCCTCCGGCCAGTTCTGCGGATGGACGATGCGGCCGGCGAACCGCGCCATGCCGGGGAATTCCGGCGCATACCCCTCCGCATACCGATAATAACCGGCGCACATCAGCAGAAAATTGCATGTGAACGTCACCGGCGCGCCATTGTGGATCGCCTCAACCGTCCAGCGCGCATCACGCGAAGACCAGGCGGCGCTCTTCACTTGGTGATTGAATTTGATATGGCGCTCAATATCGTTTTCACGCGCCGTCTGGCGCACGTAATTCAGAATGGACGGCCCATCGGCGATGGCCTTGGCCTCGGTCCATGGTTTGAAGGCGTAGCCGAGCGTGAACATGTCGCTGTCCGAGCGCACGCCGGGATAGCGGAACAAGTCCCACGTGCCGCCGATGGCGGCGCGGCCTTCGAGAATAACATAGCTCTTGGCCGGACACCTCTTGGTGAGATGGCGCGCCGCGCCGATGCCGGAAAGCCCGGCGCCGACAATGAGGACATCGACATGAGAACTTGTCATGGCCGCAATTGCGCCGGGCCGACGCAGCATTTGTCAAGCGGTCGTAGGGGAAGCGGGCTTGTCATATGAACTGGCCCGCCGCGACACTCATCTGCGTATGAGCTACGACGTCCCGCTCGATGCCGCGCGCCAATCCGCCAGCGCCGCCATGCCGGATGACCTCCGCGCCGCGCTGTCCGCACATCATGCGAGCGCCTGGGCCTGGGCGCTGACCTGCTGCCGGGGGGACCGCCAAGGCGCGCACGACGTTCTGCACGATGTTTATGTCAAAATCCTCGCCGGCCGCGCCGCGTTCGCCGGCCGCTCCAGCTTCAAGACCTGGCTGTTCGGCTGCATTCGCCTCACCGCCATGGCGACGCGCCGGCGCCGGCTTGTCCTCGATATCCTCACCGAGCCGATCGGGGCGCGTGCCGAAACCATCGCCGCGCCGAGCGCCGCGCCGGGCGCGTCCCCCGCGCTGCTGGCCGCGCTCGTCGCGCTGCCGCGTCGGCAGGGCGAGGTCGTGGCGCTGGTGTTTGGGCATGACCTCTCCATCGAGGAGGCCGCCGCGATCATGGGCGTGTCCATCGGCTCAGCCCGCCAACATCACACACGCGCGAAGCACAAGCTCCGCGCGGCGCTCACACCAGAACAAGAGACCGACCATGAATGAGCACGCCCTCAAGCGCGCGCTGGCGCACGCACACGAGCCGCCGCCGTTCGACGCCGTCGCCTTGGCGCGCGGCGCGCGGCGCTTGCGCAGGGTGCGCGCGGGCCTCGCCGCGCTAGCGCTAACGGCCGCCGCCGCGGCGCCGTTCATGATGGGCGAGCGGGAACGCAGCGCTCAATTCGCGCTCGCGGCGCCGCCCACCACCGACTGGCTTCTGGAAACGCCCGATCCGGACTGGATCGCCAATCTCGACCGTCAATCTGAAGAGGAGACCTCCGATGTCCGCTAAATCCCTGCTGATCGCCGCATGTGCGCTCGCCGCCCTCGCCAGCCCCGCCATCGCGCAGGCGCCGTTCCTGGACGGCGATGACGGCGCCTACATTCTCGCCCAGGCCGGCGACAACCACGCGCGCACCATAGATCGCGAGCGCGCCGAGGCCGCCAGCGACGAAGTGCGTGCGCTGGTCTTCTCTCCGGAATTCATCATGGAGAACCGGCGCGCCATTGCGCTCAGCGAGCGCCAGCGCGACCAGATGATCGCTGACCTGCAGCGTCTGCAAGGCCAGCTCACCGCCCAGCAATTGCGGATGGAGGATGCGCGCGAAGCGCTCATCGCGGCCATGCGCGCCCATCCGGCGGTCGAGGCCAGCGTACTCGCCGCGCTCGATGAAGTTCTCACCATCGAGCGTGAGGTGAAACGGCTGCAATTGCGCGCCCTGCTGCGCCTGCGCGACTCGCTGACGCCCACGCAGCGCGCGCGGCTCACCGAATTGCGCGACGGAGACTGAAGGCGTTACAGCGCGTTAAACGGCATCCTCGCCCGCGTCCGCGCGCAGGTCCGCGCGCAACGCCAAGAGCCGCTCGTGATAACGTGCGCCATCGCCATATTCCTCGAACGCGGCGTAACGCGGATGGGCGCCGAACACCCGCCGCGCATGCTTGATCGGGCACCAATATTGCTCGGTGCGCGCAGCGATCTCGCGCACATAGGCGATGACGCCGTTGGCGTAGGAGCAATAGGCGCAATTGAGCTTTTCCAGCGCGTTGAGATAGGCGAGGCCCGCGCGATCAAAGATCATGTAGCGGCCGCGCTGAACTTGCGGAATTCCGTAAACGCGGAAGCAGACCGCCTGAAAGAGCGACGCCATCAGATCGAGCAGCGCCACGGGAATGATGAGGGAATAAATGATCGGCGCCGTCAGCACCACGAGCGGGCGCGCGGTCAGAACATAGCGGGCCAGGCCCGTGCGCAGTTCGCGGTGGCGGCGCACCACTTCCTGCTCGAACAGCACGCGCCCGCGTTCGAGGCCATAACGGAGCCCCGCGCGTTGGCGGGCGAACTCGGCCTCCAGCTCATGCTCAAGCGCGCGGATCCGGACCACGATGTCGTCAATGGCGTTTGTCATCGATCATCATAACACACTTTTGCTTTGTTGCGGCTTGATCGCGCGCACGCCTTCCTTCCTCAGCCGTCGCTGCTAAACTGGCGCCCATGATCATCGCCATCGACGGACCGACCGCCTCCGGCAAGGGCGCCATCGCCAAGCGCGTGGCGGACCATTATGGCTTGAAGCGCCTGGACACCGGCGCGCCTCACCGCGCCGTGGCGCTTGCGGGACGAAGCGTCTAGCGTCGCTCCTCCCGACCATGCCAGATGCGCACAACGACTTGGTCGTCGCCGTCAATCACATAATAGATCACGTACGCTGCGCGGCCGAAAAACATCAGACACTTTCGCGCGCGGCCATCACGGGTCGTCGGATAGAGCAGCGGACGCTTAGCTATGTTGGCGAGGGACCCCCGCAACGCCGCGACGAATCGACCAGCCGCCGCCACGCTGCGGACTTCGAGCCAGGCGAACAACCGATCAATATCGGCGAGCGCCTCCCGCGAATAAATGATCACGCCTTACGGGCGGCTTTAGGCGCTTCAGCACCCGGGTTCGTCAGGCGCGCTTCGAGCCACGCATGCGCCTCGCCCGCCGCGACGCCCAACCTGTGCTCGCGCCATAGCGCGATGCGCCTCGCGAGTTCGGCATCGTCGCCCATGCGATCGTCGAATTCCGTAGCCGCGTCCTCCAGCAGGCTTTGCGCCAGTTCCTCGACTGTTTCGCCGGAAACCTCCGCTAGGCGGCGCAGTCGCTCCGCTGCCTCGGCGGTTAGGGGGATGGTGAGCGTGTCCGTCATAGGCGCATGATATCGAAGTTTGGGCCGCATGGCGATTGCCGCGCCAAGGCACGCTGCTAAACCGGCGCCCATGATCATCGCCATCGACGGGCCGACCGCCTCCGGCAAGGGCACCATCGCCAAGCGCGTGGCGGACCATTACGCCCTCAAGCGCCTGGACACCGGCGCGCTTTACCGCGCCGTGGCGCTGGCCGTGCTCGACGCCGGAGCCGATCCCACCGATCCCGCGGCGGCGCTGGCGGCGGCGCGCGCGCTCGATCCCGCCGCCATCGACAAAACGCGCATCCGCTCAGGGGCCGTCGGGACCGCAGCCTCGCTGGTCGCCGCCATGCCGGCGGTACGGGCCGAGCTTCTGGCGTTGCAGCGGCGCTTCGCCGCCGATCCGGCCGGCGCGGTGCTGGACGGGCGCGACATCGCCACCGTGATCTGCCCCGAGGCGGACGTGAAGCTCTACGTCACCGCCTCACTCGAAGAGCGCGCGCGGCGGCGCTGGCGGGAATTGGAAGCGCGGGGCGAGCCGACCGACCTCCTCGCTCTCACCGCGGAAATCGCCGCGCGCGACGCGCGGGACGCGGCCCGGCCGGTTTCGCCTCTCGTCCAGGCGCCGGACGCGCACTTGCTCGACACAACCGGCCTCTCTATAGACGAGGCCGCAGCGGCCGCCCGGCGCATCATCGACGGGGCCCGACGCGCGCGGCCTTGACCTCGGTTCATATCCGAACGTCCGGCCGCTGGCGTTGGACGAAACCGCCGCACTCTCGAACTCAAGGGCGCATACGGCAATCCCGCCGCGCGCGCTCAAGACCGCCGGAGCCAACCGGCCGGCCCTCATCAATCAGTACGGAGCAGACCTGGACATGAGTTTAGCCTCGAACCCCTCGCGGGATGATTTCGCCGCTCTCCTCGCCGAGAGCATGACAACGCGGGGAATGGTGGAGGGCCGGGTCATTCCGGCCACCGTCGTGGCCGTCGAACACGATTTCGTCGTCGTCGATATCGGCCTCAAGACGGAGGGCCGCATTCCGCTCCGCGAATTCATTATGGACGGCGAAGTTGGCCCCAAGGCGGGCGATATCGTGGAGGTCTATCTCGACCGGATCGAGAACGCGCTGGGCGACGCGGTCGTCTCACGCGAAAAAGCGCGCCGCGAAGAGGCCTGGACGCGGCTTGAAAAGAATTTCACCGCGCAGGAAGCCGTAAACGGCGCCATCGTCGGGCGCGTCAAGGGCGGCTTCACCGTCGATCTCGGCGGCGCCAATGCGTTTTTGCCCGGCAGCCAAGTCGATATCCGGCCTGTGCGCGATGTCGGCCCGCTGATGAACATCATGCAGCCCTTCGCCATTCTCAAAATGGATCGCGCGCGCGGCAACATCGTGGTCTCGCGCCGCGCCGTGCTCGAAGAAAGCCGCGCCAGCGAACGGGCCGAAATCGTCGGCCAATTGCTCGAAGGCGAAATTCGCGAAGGCGTGGTCAAGAACATCACGGATTATGGCGCGTTCGTCGATCTCGGCGGCATTGATGGGCTGCTGCACGTCACCGACATGAGTTGGAAGCGCGTCTCGCACCCCAGCCAGGTGCTGAACGTGGGCGACACGGTGAAAGTTCAGATCGTCAAGATCAATCCGGACACGCAGCGCATCTCGCTTGGCATGAAGCAATTGATGAGCGATCCGTGGGATGGCGCGGAAGCGAAATATCCGGTCAACGGCAAATTCACCGGCCGCGTCACCAACATCACCGATTACGGCGCGTTCGTGGAGCTGGAGCCCGGCGTCGAAGGCCTGGTGCACGTCTCGGAAATGAGCTGGACCAAGAAGAACGCGCACCCATCGAAAATCCTGTCCACCAGCCAGGAAGTCGATGTCATGGTGCTCGATGTGGACGGCGACAAGCGCCGCATCTCGCTGGGCATCAAGCAAGTCCAGGCCAATCCGTGGGACGCGTTCCTGGCCGATCACCCGATCGGTTCGGTGATCGAGGGCGAGATCAAGAACGTCACCGAATTCGGCTTGTTCGTCGGCCTTACGCCGGAGCTCGACGGCATGGTGCACCTCTCCGACATCTCCTGGGATTCCCAGGGCGAGGAAGCGCTGGGCAAGTTCAACAAGGGCGACATGGTCAAGGCGCGGGTGCTCGATGTGGACATCGAAAAGGAGCGCGTCAGCCTTGGCATCAAGCAGGCGGGCGATGATCCGTTGTCGGGCGCGGAGTTCCGCAAGGGCCAAGTCCTCACCGTCGAAGTGGTCGAGACCACGACGGGCGGCCTCGAAGTCGCGTTCGGCGAAGGCAATGCGCTGAGGAGCTTCATCCGCAAGAGCGATCTCTCGCGCGAGCGGTCCGAGCAGCGGCCGGAGCGCTTCGCGGTGGGCGACCGCCTCGACGCCATGGTCACCGCGTTCGACAAATCCTCGCGGCGCGTGTCGCTTTCGGTCAAGGCCATGGAGATGGCCGAGGATAAGGAAGCGATCGCGAAATTCGGTTCGTCCGATTCCGGCGCCTCGCTGGGCGATATTCTCGGCGCCGCGCTCAAGGAAAAAGCCACGAAGGACTAATCGTGACGCGCCCGTCACGGGGTGCGAACGACACTCATGAAAAGTTGAGCCGGCGCGGCGTCGGGAGCGGTTCCCGAATAGTGTGCGGCGGTTTTCGGGCGAGAACCGCTCCAACTATCAAAATAGACCCATTGCCGATTGGAGTGACGTAATTCCAATCGGGAATGGGTCTGGGCCCGCCGGCTCTTTTGTTCGGGCCCGGACTAAGGCAAGATCGCGTGTCCAATCAGGGGGCGGCCATGCTGAGGTCGGAACTCGTCGAGCGGTTGCAAGCGGAGTTCGCGCATCTGCGCCTCAGCGAGATCGAGGCGGCCGTGGACGCCCTGCTCGATGCGATCGCCGTGGCGATGATCGAAGGGCGGCGCGTCGAACTGCGCGGTTTCGGTGCGTTTTCAACGCGCGTGCGCGAGGCGCGCACCGGGCGCAATCCGCGCACCGGCGCCTCCGTCAAAGTCGCGGCCAAGCGCGTGCCGTTTTTCAAGCCGGGCAAGGAATTGCGCGCCCACGTCAACAGAGAGTAATCGCAGATGAGCATTGTTCGCGAATTCAGGGATTTCGCCCTCAAGGGCAATGTGGTCGATCTCGCGGTCGGCGTGATCATCGGCGCGGCGTTCGGATCGATCGTCAATTCCCTGGTCACGGACGTGATCATGCCGCCGATCGGCTGGCTGACAGGCGGGATCGATTTCTCCAATCTCGCCGTCACGCTGCCAGCCGCGCCGAACGCCGCGGCGGACGCCGAGCCTGTGCGCATCGCCTATGGCCGCTTCATCAACGCGGTGATCAGTTTCACTATCGTCGCGTGGGTCATCTTCATGCTGGTCAAGGCCATGAACACGCTGCGCCGAAAAGAAGCCGAAGCGCCGGCCGCGCCCCCGGAGCCGACGCCGCAGGAAAAGCTGCTGACGGAAATTCGCGACCTGCTGAAAAAGTAGCGGCGCCCCATTAGATGTTCGCCCATGCTGGGCGTGAAAATCTGCGGATTGACGGACGAAGCCGGGCTCGAAGCCGCGCTGGCCGGCGGCGCGCGCTATGTGGGGTTTGTGTTCCATCCGGCCAGTCCGCGCCATGTGGGCGATCTCGCGCGCGCCGGAGCGCTGGCGGCGCGCGCGCGTGGGCGCGCGGCGGTCGTGGCCGTCACGGTCGACCCCGACGACGCCCTGCTCGTCGCGCTCGCCGCCCAGGTCCGGCCCGATTATGTGCAGCTTCATGGCGGGGAGACGCCGGCGCGCGTCGCCGAGGCCCGTAAGATTGCAAGCGCCGGCGTGATCAAGGCGCTGCAGATCGCCGGAGCCGGCGACCTGGACGCCGCCGCCGTCTTCGAAGCTGTAGCGGACTTTCTCCTCTTTGATGCAAAAGCGCCCCCCGGCGCGGACCGGCCCGGAGGCCATGGCGCGGCGTTCGACTGGCGCATCCTGGCGGGCCGATTGTTCGCCCGGCCCTGGTTCCTCTCCGGGGGCCTGACCAGCGACAATGTCGCCGCGGCGACGGCGCTCTCCGGCGCGCGCCTGGTGGACGTGTCCTCTGGCGTGGAGCGCGGCCCCGGCCTAAAGGACCCGGCGTTGATCGCCGCCTTCCTCGACGCGGCCAAGGCCCCGCAATCGGTTTGAACATGGACGCGCGACGCAATTGGCCGGACCTGCCGGACGCGAACGGCCGCTTCGGCGCCTATGGGGGCCGCTTCGTCGCCGAGACCTTGATGCCGCTCGTGCTCGATCTCGAGCGCGCCTATCGGGACGCGCAAGCCGATCCAGCGTTCGCCGCGCAAATGAGCGATTTCCTGCGCGACTATGTCGGCCGGCCCAGCCCGCTCTATTTCGCCGAGCGGCTGACGGAGCATTTTACCAAAATCGCCGAGGCCGAAGGCCTCGGAGGGGCGGCCAAGATTTACTTCAAGCGCGACGAGCTCAATCACACTGGCGCGCATAAGATCAATAATTGCCTGGGACAAATCCTGCTCGCGTTGCGCATGGGAAAAACACGCATCATCGCGGAGACCGGCGCGGGTCAACACGGCGTGGCCACCGCCACGGTGTGCGCGCGCTTCGGCCTGCCCTGCACCGTGTTCATGGGCGCGACCGATATCGAGCGGCAAAAGCCGAATGTGTTCCGCATGAAGTTGCTCGGCGCGGAAGTGCGGCCAGTGACCAGCGGCGCGGCGACCTTGAAGGACGCGATGAACGAGGCGCTGCGCGATTGGGTCACGAACGTCGACAACACATTTTACATTATCGGCACGGCGGCCGGCCCGCACCCCTACCCGGAACTGGTGCGTGATTTCCAAAGCGTGATCGGGCGCGAGGCGCGCGCGCAGATATTGGAGAAGGAAGGGCGTCTGCCCGACGCGGTGATGGCGTGCATCGGCGGCGGCTCCAACGCGATCGGGCTGTTTCATCCGTTCATCGCCGATGAAAGCGTGCGCCTGATCGGCGTCGAAGCCGGCGGGCGTGGCATCGACGAACGCTTCGAACACTCGGCCGCAATCAATGGCGGGCGTCCCGGCGTGCTGCACGGCAACCGCACCTATTTGTTGCAGACCGAGGACGGGCAAATCCTCGAAGGCCATTCGATCAGCGCGGGGCTCGATTATCCCGGCGTGGGGCCCGAGCATGCGTATCTCAACGACATCGGCCGCGCGCAGTATTTGAGCGCAACGGATGACGAGGCTCTGGCCGCGTTTCAGCTCTGCGCGCGGCTGGAGGGTATCTTGCCGGCGCTGGAGCCGAGCCATGCGCTGGCGCGCGTAGGCGATGTGGCGAAGGAGCTTGGGCCAGGCGGCCTCATCATCATGAATTTGTGCGGGCGCGGGGATAAGGACGTGTTCACCGTGGCGGATTCGCTGGGAGTCACGCTGTGAGGGGAGCGGGCGCCATTTCTTCCCCCGCCTGCGGGGGAAGTCCCGAGCGCAGCGAGGGGATGGGGGGTGCAACATCCTCCCCCCTCCGGTCTTCGCTGCGCTCAGACCACCTCCCCCGTAAACGGGGGAGGAGTTGGGGCCGCGGCGATAAGGACGTGTTCACGGTGGCGGATGCGTTGGGGGTGGGGTTATGAGCGTACGTCTCTCCGCCCGCTTCGCAGCGCTCAAACGCGAAAACCGCGCCGGCCTCATCGCCTATGTCATGGCCGATGATCCGGACCCGGACAGTGCGCTGGAGATCGTGCGCGCGCTGCCGGCGGCCGGCGCCGACATCATCGAGCTTGGCTTTCCGTTCACCGATCCGATGGCCGATGGGCCGAGCATCCAGCGCGCGGGGCAGCGTTCGCTCAAGGCCGGCGGGTCTCTCAACAGCACACTGGCTCTACTCACTGCGTTTCGCCAAACCGATCATGACACGCCCGTCATTCTCATGGGCTACGCCAATCCGATCGAGCAGATGGGCTATGAAGCGTTCGCGGCGAACTTGAGCGGCGCCGGCGGCGACGGCGCCATTGTCGTTGATCTTCCCCCGGAAGAGGATGGCCCGCTGCGCGCCGCGTTTGCGCGCCATGGCCTCCCCATTATTCGTCTCGCCACGCCCACGACGAACGAAACGCGCTTAACCACGGTGCTCGCGCAGGCGTCCGGTTTTGTGTATTATGTCTCGGTGACGGGCGTGACCGGCGCCAAGGCCGTGGGCGCGGAAGCGGCGCGCGCGGCTGTGTCGCTTTTGAAAGCGCGCACGGACTTGCCGGTCGCGGTCGGCTTCGGCGTGCGCGATGCGGCGTCCGCCGCGTCAATCGCGCAAGTGGCGGACGCGGTCGTCGTCGGGTCGGCGTTCGTCGATGAGATCGCGCGTCTCGTCGATGATGGGCGGGCGCATGAAGCGCCGCGCGCGGTCGCGGCGAAAGTGCGTGAGTTGAGCGAAGCGGTGCGCGCCGCGCGCCAGATGGAACGGGCGTAACTAATGAACTGGCTGTCGAACCTCGCGCGCCCCGGCATGAAAAACGCGCCGGAAGACAAGCGCGAAACGCCGGACAATCTCTGGATCAAATGCCCGGCGACGGGCGAACTCATTTATCGCAACGATTTGGAAGCCGCCCATTGGGTGACACCCGCTGGCTTTCACATGCGCATCGGGCCGGAGCCGCGCTTCAAGGCGTTGTTCGACGATCAGACCTGGACGCTGTTGCCCTTGCCGTCCGCGCCTGTCGATCCGCTGAAGTTCAAGGGCGACAAGCGCTATGTCGATCAGTTGAAGCGCGATCGCGCGAAGGTGTCGCGCGACGATTGCATGCAGGCCGCGCACGGCGCGATCGGCGGGCGCGGCGCCGTGATCCTCGTGCAGGATTTCCAGTTCATGGGCGGCTCGCTCGGCATGGCGGCGGGAGAAGCCTTCGTCGCCGCCGCGCAGGAAGCGGTCAAGCAGAACGCCGCGTTCATTTGCGTGACGGCTTCGGGCGGCGCGCGCATGCAAGAAGGCATGCTCTCGCTGATGCAGATGCCGCGCACGACGCTGGCTGTTCAGGAACTCGCCGAGGCGGGCCTGCCCTATATCGTAATTCTCACGGACCCGACCACGGGCGGCGTCGCGGCCTCTTATGCGATGCTGGGCGATGTACACATCGCGGAGCCCGGCGCGCTCATCGGCTTCACCGGCCCGCGCGTCATCGAGCAGACCATTCGCCAGAAGCTACCGGAAGGCTTTCAGCGCGCGGAATTCCAGCTCGACAAGGGCATGGTGGACATGGTGGTCGATCGGCGCCTGATGCGCGATCAATTGGCGATCCTGCTCGATGTGCTGATGGCGCGGCGCGCGCGCGCGCCAGCGGCGAAACCCGCGCAGAGCGCGCCAGCCCCGCAAGTACTGTCCGCACCGACGCGTAAAGCGCTCGCCAAGCCGCGCGCGAAAGCCGCTGAGTGAGCGACGCCGTCGCGCAGCGCCTTAATGCGCTGTTCGGTGAGGAATTCGCGCCGCTTCCCGTAGGCGAAAATTTCTCCCTGGCGCCGATGCGCGCGGCCCTGGCCGCGCTTGGCGATCCGCAGAACACAATTGCGCCCGTGCTTCATGTGGCCGGCACGAACGGCAAGGGCTCGACCTGCGCATTTCTGCGCGCGCTCGGCGAGGCGGCGGGCCTTCGCGTGCACGCCTTCACCAAGCCGCATCTGCTTTTGACGCGCGAACGCGTACGGCTGGCCGGCGCGCTGGTCAGCGACGCGCGCTTCATCGCCGCGATCGAGCGCGTGGCCGCGACGGGCGTTGCGCTGCGTCATTTCGAGGCGCAGGTCGCGGCGGCTTTTGTCTTGTTCGCCGAAACGCCGGCCGATCTTGTTGTTCTCGAGACGGGCATGGGCGGCCTACTCGACGCGACAAATGTCATCGAGGCGCCGGCCTTGTGCGTGATCACGCCCATCGATCTTGATCATGTCGGCGCGCTTGGCGACGATCTCGCGGCGATCGCGCGCCACAAGGCGGGTATTTTGAAAGCGGGCGCGCCGGCGATCGTCGCGCGGCAAGAGCGTATTGCTGCGGACGTGATCGCCGCGCGCGCCGAGGAGATCGGCGCACCGCTGCTTCTGCACGGCCGCGATTGGGATGCGTACGCACAGGGCGGGCGCCTTGTGGTGCAAACCGAAACGCGCCTCTTCGATCTGCCGAAGCCGGCGATGCACGGGGCGCATCAGATCGACAATGCCGGCCTCGCCATTGTTGCGATGGCGCATTGGCGGCCGGCGCTCACCGAGGAAGCCTGCGCCCATGCGCTCGCGGCCGTCCAGGCGCCGGCGCGGCTGGCGCGCGTCGCCACGGTGGAGCGCGAAGTCTGGATCGACGGCGCGCATAACGCCCATGGCGCGCGCGCGCTGGCGCAAGCGCTTGGTGAATTGAACGCGCGCGCGCCGCGCCCGCTCATCCTCATCGTGGGCATGCGTGATCGAAAAGATCCAGCAGCGTTCCTCGCCCCGCTCACGCCGGGCGCCGAGGCCATCATAGCCACGCCGATTACCGACGCCGCGTGCATTGCGCCAACAGACTTATCTGCAGCCGCCGGCGCGCGAGCGGAAGAGGCCGCGTCGCTCGCTGAGGCCTTGGCGCGGGCGCGCGCGCTCAACACCGAGGCGCGGATCGTGATCTGCGGATCGCTCGCGCTCGCGGGCGAGGCCTACCGCCTGTTCGGTCTCTCAGTGGATTAGCGCATCACCAATCCAGATTGAATCACTTCACCACCCACTCCCAGGGCGCCGCGCAAGCGGCGAGCCCGGGACCCATAAACGCGAAAGCTTGCGATCTTGGGCCCCGGACTTGCGCTCACGCGCAATCCGGGGATGGATGGCGTTTCGACCTGATCGGAATAAGCGCTAGACGGTGTCGTTCAGCCACTCGACGATCTTCGATTTCGGCATGGCGCCGACCTTCGTGGCCGCCACCTTGCCGTCCTTGAACACCATCAAGGTGGGGATGCCGCGCACGCCATAGCGCGAGGGCACGGCGGGATTTTCATCGATGTTGAGCTTCGCCACGGCGACGCGGCCCTTCATTTCGCTGGCGATCTCTTCGAGCGCCGGGCCGATCTGTTTGCATGGCCCGCACCACTCGGCCCAGAAATCAACGAGCACAGGCCCCTGGGCCTTGAGCACATCCGATTCAAAACTGTCATCCGAGACTTTCACACTCGTCATGGGGCCGCTCCTTTGCGTGTTGTGGGAATGTGGGATGCCAGCCGCGCGGGTTCAACCGGCGATCAGGGCCGCGAGTTCGGCCTCCATCTGGGCGGCGGGCAACTCCACCAGCAAGGGCCGTTCCGTCCAGATCAGGCCGCAGCGCACATTTCGGGTTGGAAAGATCTCCTTCAGCACGGCGCGGTAGAGCGCCATTTGCAGCACATAAGCGTCTGGCGCGTCGGCGGCCGCTGGCGGGGACGGACGATCGGATTTAAAGTCGATGATCTCAACCTCATCGTCCGTCACCACCAGCCGGTCTACAATGCCGCGAATGGCGCGCCCCGCCACGCGCCCGATAATCGGCGTTTCCGCACGCGAACTGGGGCCGAACGCGCGCGCAAAGGCCGGCGCTTCGATGACGCGCAGCGTTTCATCCGTGAGCGGTGTAATTTCGCCGGCGCCGGCGCCTTGACGCGTGAGCCAATCATGCGCGGCCGCGCGGCGCCGTTTAGGCGCCACGTCTGGCAATCTCTGCAACAGGCCATGAATGAGCAGGCCGCGACGGAAACGCGTCTCCCCCTCGGCGCGCGGCGAGAGGGCCGGCGCTTCCTTGCGCAGACGCGACGGCGCGGCTGGCGCGGCGGATTTAGGCGCATGAACCGGCGCGCGCGCCCAATCAGGAAGCACGCACCGCGCCTCACCCGCAGCGTCGCGCGCGGGCGCAATGCGCGCGGCGCCAAATCCAAGGCCGGGGCCGAACGGCGTTTCGATCTCCTGGCCAAGACTCTCCATCGCCGCGCCGACCATGCGATGCCAGGCGCGTTCATGCGCGCCATCGCCGTAGCGCCCATCGGCCGCGCCGCAGACGACGAGCCGATCGCGCGCGCGGGTCAGCGCCACATAGAGCAGACGCAAATATTCACCCCAAGCGCGTTCGCCCCAGGCCGCGCGCGCCGCCGCGCAGCGTGCGTCGTCATCGGCGCTGGACGCTGAGAAGAGCGCGCCCGCCGGCGTCATGAACATGTCTGGCTCGCCGCGCGGCTTATGGCCCGCGACCGTATCTGGCAGAATGACAACCGGCGCTTCGAGGCCCTTGGCGCCATGCACCGTCATGATGCGCACGGCGCGCCCGGCGCTCTCCATCTCTCGTTTCACCTCGGCATCGTCGCCTTCAATCGCGGCGATGAAGGCGGCGATCGTATCTGGCCCATGGCGATGGGCCTCGCCCGCGCGCGCGAGCACCTCCTCCAGCGGATCGCGCGCATCGGGGCCGAGGCGCGCAAAGAGACGCTCCCAGCCCGATCGGCCCTCGCCATCCGCGCGCTCAAGCGCCCAGGTGAGCACGCGCTCGGGCGCGTGGTGGGCGCGCTCCATCAGCTCACGGATGAATTCGCGCGCGGGCTCGTAACAAGGATCGGATACGGCAAACAGGCGCGAGAAAAGACTTGCTTCGCAGCGCCCGTGCGCGAGCGGAAAGAGATCGCGATCATCGTCAACAAGGCCGATCCACGGGCTCTTGAGAAGGCAGGCGAGGGAAAGATCATCGCCGGGGTCGCGCGCGACGCGCAGGAGCGCCAGGCAATCCTCAACCGCCGCTTCTTCGCGCAGCACCATCCGATCCGCCCCGGCGACGGGTAGGCCCGCGCGCTTGAACGCCTTCAACAATTGGCGAAACAGCCCTCCGCGCGTGCGCACGAGTATGAGAATATCGCCCGCATGCATGGGGCGAAGCGCGCCGCCTTCCCATACGCCCTCCCCCTTGGCGATCCAATCGGCGGCGCGCGCGGCCAAGGCATTGGCGAGGCGCGCTTGCGCGCTTGTTCCCTCGTCCATATCGAGGGGCGCGTCCCAGGGCGAGGCCGGCGGGGTTTCGGCTTTTTGGGCGAGCGGCCACCATTCGACGCGGCCTTCCTCGCGCTCGCGGCGCGCATCATGGCTTAATTCATCGAAGACGCCGGGAATATCGCCGCCGAGCTCGGCGCCGGCGAACGTGCGATCGACAAGGCGAAGTATCTCCGGCGCGGATCGGAACGACATATCGAGGCGCGGGGCGACGAACGCGCGCCCGGCGCCGATCACGCGCGCTTCAAGCGCGCGCAACTCATTGAGGAATTGCGCCGGATCGGCGCCTTGAAAGGAATAGATGCTCTGCTTCGGATCGCCGACCGCGAACATGGTGCGCACTAGACCGCTTCCCGGAAAAGTGTGTGCGGTTTTCCGGCCAGGAAGCGGTCCAATTGCATGAGTCCGATGCCCGCGCGCGCCGGCGCCGGCGAAAAATTCCGCCTGCAGCGGCGCGATGAGCGCCCATTGCAGGGGGCTCGTATCCTGGCCCTCATCGATCAGAATGTGATCGACGCCGCCATCCAGCTTGTAGAGGACCCAGGCGGCCGCATCAGCCTTGGTCAACAAGGCATGCGCCTTGGCGATCAGGTCCGAGAAATCGAGTGCGCCGGTGCGCGCCTTCGCCTCCGCGAGCGCGCGCGCATAAGCCCGCGAGACGAGCGCCAGCGCGGCCGCATCGGCGGCGCGTTCCGCCGTCTTGACCGCCTCGCGCGCGCGTAGCGCCGCGCCCTGCGCGCCGGCGGGCGAGAACATGAGATCGAGCCAGGCATGAGCTGTGCGCATGGATTTGGTGGGTGCGTCGCGCCGCACCGTTCCGTCATCCTTCAGGAAAATCGCGCAATGAGCTTCAAATGCGGCCCTGGGCGCGGCGTGGGGCGCCAGCGCGGCGCGCACCCGTGTAGCCAGCTTCTTGTCATTCGCGCCGCTCTCCTCCAACGCAGCCGCGGCGCGCGTCAACTCAGCGGCGTCGACATCGGCCAGATATGCGCGCATGAGCGCGTCCGCATCATCGCCCTGCGCGATCGGCGCCTTTTTCGAGGCGTTCTCCCGGCCAAGAGTGGCGAGCAGTTGATCGAAGCGATCGCGCGGCAGGCGCGCCGCGAAGCGGCGCAGCGCGGCGAGAGCTTCTGGTTCACCAACGATTTCATCGAGCGCCTCGCCCATCAAGGCGCGCATCGCGGCATCATCGGCGATCTCAAACCCCGGCGGTGCGCCCGCCTCCAACGGAAAGCGCGCCAGCAGGCGTTCGCAAAACGCATGAATGGTTTGAATCTTGAGGCCGCCTGGCGATTCCAATGCTCGCGCGAACAACGCGCGCGCGCGCGCCAAATCCTCCGCGCGTAGGGCGCCGCCTTGCAGGTCTGTGAGTTCGCGGCGCAAATCTTCATCCGGCGCCACGCACCAGGCGCCGAGCCGCTCGAACAGGCGCCGCTGCATTTCAGCGGCCGCGGCCTTCGTATAGGTGATGCACAGAAACGCCGATGGCTGCGCGCCGGCCAGCAACAGGCGCACGATGCGGTCGATCAGGACTTTGGTTTTGCCCGAGCCGGCGTTGGCGGTGACGAACGCCGATTGCGCGGGATCGGCGGCGATCGCCTGCGCATAAGCGGCGCGCGCATAAGCGGTCATGCGCTCTCCTCCGCATCGGCCCATTCCTTGCGACGCGCCAGGGCGTCATATTCCTCATAGGGCTTGATGAATTGCGCGCGCGGCTTGCACAGAAACGGTTGATCCGGGTGCTGATATTCTTCCAACAGAGATTCTAACCGGGCGAGCGCCGCTTGCCCAGCTTCGCGCGCGCCCATGGAGAGATTGACCGCGCGCGGGCCCGCGCCCGCGCCGCCAAATCGCCAATAGATAAGATCGCGCGCACGCGCCGCGGGCGCACCATCGAATACGCCCGCCTCCAGCATCGCGGCCTCCAGCGTCAATTGCGGCGCAAGGCCGGCGGCGACTTCCTTATCCGATGGCGGCGCGCCCGTCTTGAAATCGATGATCGACGCCGCGCCTGTTTCGTCGCACTCAATGCGGTCGGCCCGCGCGGTGAGCGATACACCCACGCCGAGCGCCAAACGCCCAGGCCGCTCGACATAAATTTTCGCATGCTTGCGCGCCGGTTCCTCGAACCAGGCGGCCATTGCAACGCACGCCGCCTCAAGGCGCGCGCGCTCCAAATGACGCGTCGCGGCCGACATGCCGAGCGCTGCGAGTTCCTTATCAATCATGTCCGCCAGCGCGGACGCGCCTTCGCCGCCATAGCGTTCAAGCGCGGCGTGCGCGGCCGTCCCACGCAGGCGCGCATCGATCGGCGCACCGATGGGATCGAGCGTCTCCAGACCGAGAATGCGCCGCGCATAGACGGCGTAAGGATTGCGGATCAGCGTTTCGACTTCGGTGACGCTAATCCGCGTCAAGCGAGATGCGGCCGGCGGGCGTGGGCTTGGCGGCTTGATGAATAGGCGCGCGCGCGGCGCATCGAGCGCACGCGCCCAGGCGCGTGCATCGCGCGCCGGCGCTGGCGCCAGGAGATGTTCGCGCCCAGCGGCGCGCAACAATGTTTTCAGGCGCCACAGCCAGCGCGAGGCCAAAGTGGGCGCGCCGGCGCGGCGCAAGGACCGGGTCAACGCCACCTCGCCGGCGCTGGCGAGCTGCGCGAAATCGTGCGCGGCAAGACCCATGCGCACATCGGGCGAGGCCAAGCCGAGCGCGGCGCGCATGGCGCGTGACAAAAACGCGTCCTCGTGCGGCGGCGCGGGCCATACGCCCTCATTAAGCCCGCCAAGGATCACCAGGTCCGGTCTTTGCAGACGCGCCTCAAGCGGCCCGAGGATCGCCACGCGCGGATCGCCATCGCGCGCCACGCCGGATTCCTGCTCCGACATGATACGCGTGAGCGCGCGGGCCGCATCGCGTTTCGTAACTTCGCCTAGCTCGGCCCCATATGCGCACACGCCGCGCAGCGCGCGCGCGGCCGCGAGCCCATCGACGCCCACCCACAGGCGCGCGGGCCCCGGCGCGTCGATCGAACTCGCCGCGGCTTCGCTCGCGGCGACGAGCGCATCAGCGAAGGCGGCGAGATCGGTTGGGTCGCGCACCGCGCGCAGCGGCGCCAACGCCGCCATGAGGCGCTTCAACAAGTCCGCGCAGCCAGCCGGCGCGCGGCGCGCAAGATCGGTGAGCGTCGTGTGGCGGCGCGGGCCGCGCAAAGCGGCGCGCTCCAGCGCGTGGACGCCTTTGCTCTTGTCCTCAGGCGCCAGCGACAGCGCAGCCAAGGGCTGCGCAAGGAGGCCCGCCAAAGCAATGGGATCGCCGTCATCAAGGGCGAGGCGGGCGATAAGGCCGATAAACACGCCAGCGCCGGTGGTTTCCAAGCGCGGCGCCTGCGTCATCAGCGGGCGCACGCCCCAGCGCGCCAGCTTTTGCTCGACGCGATGGGCGAGCCGCGCATCGGGCGTCACCAGCGCCGCCGTGCGGCCAGCGCGCTCATAGGTTTCGCGCAGCAAGAGCGCGATGAGGCTGGCCTCTTCCTCCTCGCTCGCAGCCTCGTGCAGCGTGAGCCCGGCCGCGCCCTCCTCCGCGAGGCGTGCGCCGCCCGCTTGCGTCAAACGCTCCACCCAACTCGCCGTCGCATCGGCCGGCACGAGCGCTTCGCGCACAAGAATGCGCCGCGCGCGCGCCGCGCCGACATCGTGATCGACGCCGAGAAGCGGCACGGCGCCGCGCGCCACGCCAAGTGCGGCGATGGTTTCCTTGAGCGCGAACTGGGGATGGCCCTCATCTATGCGGGCCCAGGCTGCTTCATCGAGATCAGCGTCGAGCCCCGGCAACACAACAAGGCCGCGCGGCAGCCCGGCGACGACGCCCATCAGCTCGCGCGTGGCGGCGATCGAGCCGGTCGACCCCGCGATGACGATGGGTGTCTCGGGCGGCGCCGCGCGCCAGGATGCGGCGAGCGCGCCAAGCAAGCGCGCTCTGCGCTCGGCCGCGTCGACCAGGCCGTCGGCGGCGAGACGGCGCGGCCAATATTGCGTGATGATCTGCAGGAATTGCGCGCTTTGACGCCAGTGCGCGGCGAAGGCCGGCCCTTCGACCAGATCGTCAAGCCGCGACCATTCGATTGGCCCCGTCGCCGCCGCGGAATCGAGCAGGCGCACGAGTTCATCGGCGAAGGCGAGCGCGCGCACGGGATCGGCGACGCCGCCTTCGGCCTCGTCCCGCTTGCGGATCAACGCCGCCAATTCAAGGCGCCGGCGCAAGGGGTCGATGGCGGCGGGCGCGCCGAGCGCCAAGGGCTCGCCGCCCCAGACATCGGGATCATCCTCATCCAAATCGCCGAGGGGGCGGATCGTGGGCAACAGCGCCGCGCCGCCGAGCGCGCGCGCGAACGCTTCCATGAGGCCATGCGCGGCGCGGCGGTTTGGCAGCAGGATCAGTGCATCGGCGAGCGCGAAGGGATCGTCCTTGCCCAGCGCGGCGAGCAGAGCGCGCACCAATACGTCAAAGAACGGCGCGGAGGCCAAAGTGGCGCGCACGCGCGGGCCCGCGCCATCAAATAATCCGCGTTCGGAAAATGCGTTCACGCCGGCGCCGCGTGCGCGCAGCGCGCCTCGGCCGCGGCGCGCGCGCCCGGATCGCCGACATGCATCCACAAGCCTTGAAGGCCGGCGCCGAAGAGGCGGTCCTCCTCTTCCAGCGCGCGCCAGACGCGGGTGAACGAAAACGGCTCAAGCGGTTCGCCATCGACGATGCGTGGATCAATCACCTGCACGCCCGTATAAGCCCATTCAGCGGTCGGCGACGCGCCGCGGCGGGCGAGCGCGCCATCGCCGCCCATATGAAAATCACCCGCGCCGTCAAAGCCGAGCACGCGCGTCATCGGCGCCAGCAGTAGGCGCGCGCCCATGCGCGCGGGATCAAAGCCGGCGGCGAGGCGCGCCAGGGCGTCCTCGTCATTCAGCCAGATGGAATCGATGTTGGCCGCAAAGATCGGCGCATCGCCCAGGAGCGGGCGGGCCTGGCGCACCCCCCCGCCCGTCTCCATCAGCCGCGCGCGCTCATCCGAGATGACGATCTCCACATCGCGGCGGTGCATGAGGTGCGCTTCGAGGCGATCGGCGAAGGCATGGACATTGACGATCGCGCGCGTGACGCCGGCGGCGACCAGGCGATCGAGCATATGATCGATGAGCGCGCGTCCACCCACCTCGACCAGCGCCTTTGGGCGATCATCCGTCAACGGACGCATGCGCGTGCCGAGCCCGGCGGCGAGCACCATGGCGGCGGTGATTGTCATGCGGCGGCTTTCACGTAAGGGCCAGCGATCTCATCGACCAGGCCCGCCATATCGGCGAGCGCGGGATGGCGCAGCACGCGCGCGAGATGGCCCCATTCGCGCGGCATGAAGGCGGCGTATTTTTGCTTACGATCGCGCGAAACAAGCCGGCAGAAGAGACCCAGAATGCGCAAAGTATTGATGGCGCCGAGCACCGCCAATTCGTGCCGGAACGGCGCTTCATCGGCGCCCATGCGCTTAAGGTAAGCGCCGATCGCGCCTTGCGCCGCCTCCGGCGATACATCACGGCGCGCATCATGCAGCAGCATGGAGAAATCCCAGGCGCGCCAGCCGCGCACGGCGTCCTGAAAATCGAGCAGGCCCACGCGGGCGCGCCCGGCGCGCTCCGGCAGCCAGAGCAAATTCTCGGCGTGATAATCGCGAATTGTGAACGCGCGCGGAAACGCCAACGCTTCAGCGATGAGATCATCGCGCGCGCGCGCCCAGCGCGCCAGGGCGGC
Source organism: uncultured Alphaproteobacteria bacterium (assembly GCA_902826335.1). Taxonomy (GTDB): domain Bacteria; phylum Pseudomonadota; class Alphaproteobacteria; order Caulobacterales; family Aquidulcibacteraceae; genus CADEEL01. The sequence goes on along the minus strand of CADEEL010000014.1, from coordinate 47,995 downwards.
GTCTGGAATGCGCACGTCGATCGCGCGCGGCAGCCATTCGATGAACAGGTCCATATAGGATTCGAGCGCGAGGCCGTCATAATCCAAGAGTGGCCAGCGCCCGTTCGGCGCCGGCAAGCTCAGCGGCGCGGGCTGCTGGTGAACATGGGCGAGCACTTCGCCCGCTTCGGCGTAGAGCGTGCGCTCTTCGGCGCGCGCGGGGATGACGTTTGCATAAAGATCGTCTCCCAAATCCTCCAGGACCGCGAGGCCCTGCGCAACATCGACCGCATAGATTTCAGGCGCCGAGAGCCCCCACGCGCGCAATTGCGCGGCCACAGCCGCAAACGCCTCGACGCGCGAAGCGGCAAGGCGCGTGCGCGCGTTCCAGCCGAGCGCGCGGCGCGCCTCGTTGCTGGCGTCGGGCGGGCACGGCGCATCTTCCGTCGGCGGCGCGTTCATGAGAACGGCCGTGCGCCCGTTCAAGGCAAGCCGCTCATAAGCACGCGTGGACGCATCCATCGGAAAGGGTGTGCGCGCCGCGCCCGCGAAGCCGGCCTCGGCGATCAGCGCCTCGATCGCGGCCGCGCGCTCAGAGCTCATTCAGGCGCTCCCGCCACGCGCCATGCGCGCGCAGCACGGCGGCGCGCCCTTCATCGACGAAAGACAGCGTCACATCGAGCCGATCGCGCGGCGCGGCGGCGCCCAACCGATCCGGCCATTCGATGAGGCAGGCCGCCTCGCTCAACGCATCCAACAATCCGATCTCCTCGACTTCGCCTGGCCCTTTCAGCCGATAAAGATCGGCGTGCCACAGCGCGCCCTTCGCGCCTTCGTAAATCTGGATCAGCGTATAAGTCGGGCTCGGGACATCTTCATCCCGGCCGGTCCAGGCCGCGATCGCGCCGCGCGCCAGCGTGGTCTTGCCCACGCCCAGCGGCCCCTCCAGCAGCACCGCCTCGCCGACGCCCAACGCCGCGCCGATGCGCGCGCCGAGCGCGTGCGTAGCCGCCGCATCGGCGAGCGCGAGCCGCCGCGAATCGATCTCAACCGCCGTATCCATGGCGCGCGGATGCTGGCGCACGCCCGGCTCCGCATCAAGGCCGCGGCGCTCAAGGATGGCTTGCGCGCGGCCCGGCGCGGCTTCAAACAGGCGCGCGATTGGGATTGGGAGCTTTTGTGTGGCGGAGGGCGCGGTCCAGCGCATCGTGATCGTCGGCGCTGGCCAGGCCGGCGGCGAGGCCGCGCAACGCCTGCGCACCGCCGGGTTCGCGGGCGAACTCACGCTGATCGGGGAAGAGCCCTGGGCGCCTTATCAGCGCCCGCCCCTCTCCAAAAAATACCTCGCCGGAGACATCGAGGCCCGCCATCTGCTGCTGCGCCCGCCGGAATTACTGGAAGAAGAGCGCATCGCCTTCCTGCCCGCGACCCGCGCGGTGTGGATTGACCGGGGCAATAAGCGGCTGCGGCTCGAGGGCGGGCGCGAACTCGGCTATGACGCGCTCATCCTGGCCACGGGCGCGCGCGCGCGCCGCCTCACCCTGCCCGGCGCGGACCTGCCCGGCGTGCACGTCGTGCGTACGATTGACGATATCGACGCGATGCGGCCCGGCTTCGTGGCCGGGGCCCGGCTCGTCGTGATCGGCGCGGGCTATATCGGCCTTGAAGCGGCGGCGGTGGCGCGCAAGCTGGGGCTCGACGTGCTGGTGCTGGAAGCCGCCGCGCGCCCGCTCGCGCGCGTGACCGGGCCCGACCTCGCGGGCTTCCTGATGGACGAGCACATCGCCCATGGCGTGCGCTTCGCCCTGGGCGCGCAAGCCGCGGTCATCAAGGGCGATGCGCGGGTTCGCGCGGTCGGCTTCGCGGATGGAACCGAGCAGCCGGCCGACCTGGTGATCACCGGCATCGGCATAAATCCCGAATGCGGCCTGGCGACGCAAGCGGGCCTCGACGTGGCGGACGGGATCGTCGTGGACGAGGCGATGCGCACGTCCGACCCGGCGATCTACGCCATCGGCGATTGCGCGCGCCGGCCGCTCCTCCACTATCCGGGGCGGGCCCAGCGGCTCGAAAGCGTGCACAACGCCATCGAGGGCGCCAAGCTCGCGGCGGCGGCCATGCTCGGGCAGGCCCCGCCAAAGCCCGAGGCGCCATGGTTCTGGTCCGATCAATATGATTTGAAGCTGCAGATCGCCGGCCTCTCGCAAGGGCATGACCGCGTCATCCAGCGGGGCGCGATGAAAGACCGCAGCTTCGCGCTCATTTATTATGCCGGCGCGCGCCTTATCGCTGTGGACGCGATCAACCGGCCCGCCGAATATCTCGGCGTCAAGAAGCTGATCGAGAAAGGCGTGAGCCCCGCGCCGGACGTTCTGGCCGATCCCGCAACGGTTATGAAGGATGTTGTCGCCGCCGCGTGACGAGCGCGCTTTTAACGGGAGTGGAGTCCAGTTTTGTGGTTCGAAGGCGCGCTCGTTCAATTGATTGACCGCTTTCGGACGGAAAACCGCGCGACACTTTTCCTGAAAGCGGTCTAGAGGAGCAGTACACTCACAATGCCGAAAATCACCTATATCGAACACTCCGGCAAAGAACACACGGTTGATGTGCCGGAAGGGCAATCAGTTATGGAAGGGGCGATCAAGAACGCCATTCCCGGCATCGACGCCGATTGCGGCGGCGCGTGCGCGTGCGCGACGTGCCATGTCTATGTCGATCCCGCGTTTTTCGAACGCACGGGCACGCCGTCAAGCATGGAGCAATCCATGCTGGATTTCGCGAACGAAGTCGAAGACACCTCACGTCTGTCGTGCCAGATCAAGGTGACGTCGGCGCTTGACGGGCTGATCGTGCGCATGCCGAAAAGCCAGCATTAGGCCAAAACCTAAGCCGCGCGGCGATCCGCGGCCGCTGGGAAGTGGCACGTTACGGTCGCGCCGCGCCCGGGTTCGCTGTCGATCGACACCCAGCCGCCATGCAGGTCGACGAAGGATTTGACGAGCGCCAGGCCAAGGCCCGCGCCGCGCTGATCGCCGCTTTGAAACGCCTCGAACACATGCGCCTGCGCATCAGGCGCGATGCCCCGGCCCGTATCGGACACGAAGAATTCAACGCCGGCGCCCGCGCGCCGCGCGCCGACGGTGACGACATCGCCTGCCCCGGTGTGGCGCATGGCGTTGGACACCAGATTGAACATGATCTGGCGCAAGCGCTTCTCATCGGCGTCAATCGCGCCGACATCGTCGGCGCAGGCGATCTCCACGCGCACTTCGCTGTCCTCGGCCTTGGTGGAGGCATTGGCGGCCGCCTCCTCCACCACCGCACGCACATCGACCGGCGAGAGCGTCAATTCCGCCTCGCCCGCCTCGACGATCGCGAGATCGAGGATGGCGGCGATGAGCTTGTCCAGATTTTGCGCCGCCTCCAGCACCGCCGAGACATGCTCGACCTGGCGATCATTGAGCGGGCCGAACAATTTGCGCGCCAGCATGTCGAGGCCGAACAGAACGCCATGCAGCGGATTGCGCAATTGATGCGAAACGTTCTGCACAAATTCCGTTTTCAACCGGTCGGCCGCTTGCAACCCCTCGGCGCGCTCACGCAGCGCCGCCTCGACGCGCTTGGCGGCGGTGATGTCAATGAAGGCGACAAGCGTTTGCCCATCGGGCAGCGGACGCGTGAGATAGGTGAGCACGCTGCCATCGGAGCGGGCCATGTCGCCGCGCGATTCCTGGCGCGCCTCGGGCGAGGGATCGGTGATGCGCGCGCGAATGCGCGCCCATGTCGTACGATCGTGGTAGAGGCCCTGGCAGGCCGTGACCAAGTGATCGAACGGGATGTCCGCTTCCGGCATGTCCGCGCCCAGCGCCCACATTTCCGCGAACGCGGCGTTGCGCAGCTTCAAGCGCCCATCAAGGCCGAACACGGCCACCGCCTCGTGCAGACGATCGAGCGCGGCGCGCTGCACGGCCACCAGCGCATTATACTGGCTTCGCAGCGTGAGCTCGTTGGTGATGTCGCTGAAAATGAGCAGCAACCCGCCCTGGGGATGGCGCTGGCGCGCGACGCGCAGCGTGCGCCCATCAGGCAGCACCCAGAGCGCCTCGGGCAGATTGTCCAATTCCTGATAGAGCGCGAGTTCGCCAGCGCGCCATTCGGGGTAATTGGCGTGCGCCGGCAGGCGGCGCTTTTCCTTCAAATGATCGAGCCAGGCGGCATGGCTCGGCCGCTCCGCCAAGAAGACGGGATCGAGCGCCCACATATCGGCGAAGGCGCGGTTGTGGAAGATGAGCTTCCGATCCGGCCCAAACACGGCGACGCCCTCGGCCAGATGGTTGAGCGTTTCGTCGTGCGCCTTGGCTTGGCGGCTCAGCGCATCAAGCGCGGTTTCACCCTCGGTGACGTCAACGGCGATGGCCGCGGCCCCGCCCGCCACCGGGGCCATGGCGATGCGCAGTGCGCGCCGTTCCCCGCCGATCACCGCATAGCGCGTTTCATCGGCCGGTTCGCCCGTTTCAATGACGCGCCGGGCCTGCTCAGCCGCCGCCGCATCGAGGGCGAGATTGCGCGTGATCGCCTGATCGAGCGAGCGCGCATCGAGCGCATCCAAATAAGCGCCATTGGCCCATTCAAGCTTGCTGCCGCTCGACACGCGCCAGGAGAGGAAGGGCGCGGCTTCCAGCATTTCAAGAAAGGCCGCCGGATCGCGTGCAATCACCTGGCGGGCTTCTTTCAAGCGGCCGCGGGCGCCGGATTCTTCCATGCCGCGTACGCTGGCGTCGAGAATCCAGACGACCGCGCGCGCGCCTGCCGTGCGCCCATCGACCTCGATGAACACGCCGCCCGGCGTAGAGATGGTGATTGAGAACGGCGCGCCGTCCCGCCGCAAGCGCGCCACCGCGCTCACCAAGCGGGCGGACGCGCCCGCCGCGTCTTGCGCATCAAAGCCAGAGAGGCCCTGCAGGATGCGCACAGCGGGATCGGCCGCCGACGCCGCATCGGAAAACCGCAACAAGCTGGCCAGCGCCAGGGGCGAGCCATAAAGCCGCGGCGCGCCCCAATCGGTTTCACCGCCCGCGCCGGCGGCTTCCTCCCAGATCAGCGCCACGCCCGGATAGGCCCCAAAAATCGAATCCGCGCGGGCGAGCTTGTCCTCAAGTTCGTGGGCGCGCTCTTTCAGCACCGCCATGGCGCCGCGCGCGCCGTCGGTGACCCGCATCGCCCACAAAAGCGCGGCCAGGCCAATCGCGGCCGAGCCCGCCGCCGCCAGGAACGCTGCAAAACCGCCGTCCACGCTCACCCCACGAATCGCCGCCCCGGGCGCATGGTCCCGCAGGCGGGCGCTAATGTCTCGGACTTGAATTGCGATGTGCGGATGATCCCGAGGCTGAATCGCAATTCAAGTCCATAAGAGACATTAGAACCAATGGTTTATAGAGCGGCTCATGGACTTAAAATTCGCTTCCCGTTCGCCGTCGCAGCGAGGCGAATTTGAAGTCCGCCGCTCTATCGGAAATTGCCAGAGCGTTTAAAGGCTCTGGAGAGCGTTTATTGTGCGTTAAGCGCGGCCGAAAAGGCGCGGCGCTCGGGCGCGATGGCCCCGCTCCTTGATTTTGGCCGCCCCGGCGACGCGAAACACGAACGGCATGCGAAACGACGCCCCGAACCGGGGCTCTGCGCCCCAGCGCAGCTGAAAGCGCGCGTCGCTCAGCGCTCGGGTTGCGGCGGCGGCGAACACCGGCGCCGGCCAAGCCTCCAGGCAGACGATGTGTTTGGCCACGCCATCGGCCCCGACCTCGAATTCAAGCACGGCGAGGCCCTCAATTCCCAGGCGCCTTGCAACCGCTGGGTAAGCGACGCGCAGCGGCTCGGTGAGGTCCCAGGGCATGTCATCACCGCCTGCGCCGCTGGGCGCGCGCCAGACCAGGCAACAGGGCCCGTCCGGCAAGCCCTGCGCGCGGCGCGCGGCCTCAAGCGTGTCCGCCGCGCGGCGCGCCCGCGCCCGCGACGCCAAGTGCACGCCAAGCACAAGGGCGAGCACCAGTGCGCCCGACACAGTGAGCGCCAGGCCGCCAGCTAGCCCAATGGCGCGCAGCGCGCTGGTGACGCCCGTCTGCAGCACCACCACAAGGATGAAGAGGCCAGCCAAGGCCAGGAGGCGCACAAGCGCCCGGGGCGCGGCGCGGGTCGCCTGGACAAACATTATTCCGCTTCGCCGAATTTATCGGCCACCAGCGCGGCGATAGCGTCGAGCGCCTCGGCGGCCTGCGGGCCCTCCGCGGAGACTTCGATGTCCGAGCCGCGCCCCGCGCCGAGCATCATCAGATCCATCAGAGACGTCGCGTCCGCCTCATCGTCGTCCCGACGAATTGTGATGCGCGCATCGAACACGATCGCAAGCTCGGCCAATTTGCGCGACGCGCGCGCGTGCAAGCCGCGCTGATTGATTATTTCAAGCCGCCTCGTGGGCACCGGCTAAGCGCCGCCCGCCAGTTCCGCCGAAGCGACACGGATATAGCGCCGGCCCGCCTCCTGCGCTTGGGCGGCGGCCTCCTCCAGCGTGGCCCGATCGCGAATTTCCGCGAGCTTGATCAGCATCGGCAGATTGACGCCGGCGATGACTTCGATCCGCCCTTCGCCTTCATAGATGGCCGAAATAGCGAGGTTCGAGGGCGTGCCGCCAAACATATCGGTGAGGATGATGACGCCCGCGCCGTCATCGACCTGTTTCACCGCATTGAGGATTTCAGTGCGGCGCGCCTCCATGTCATCGTTCGCGCCGATGGAGACCGCACGCATCTGGCGCTGCGGGCCGAGCACATGCTCGCCAGCCGCAATGAATTCTTCCGCCAGTTGGGCGTGCGAAACGATCACCACCCCAATCATCGCCACGTCACCTTCATGCTCATCCTGGCTTGCGCCGCGCAGCTGAGCGCCTCCCATGTCCTAATCCGGGCCGGCCCGCCACTCAAAATGTCGCGCGCGGGGGCGCGGCGAGGGGGAGTTCGAAGATGAGGCGGGCGCCCTGTGGCCCGCCGGCCTCAGCTGACCTGTTCTCCGCCCAGATACGCCCCCGGTGCTGCTCGACAATGCCGCGCGCGATGGACAGGCCAAGGCCAGAATTGCCGCCGAACGCGGCGCCTTTGGGCCGTTCCGTGTAAAAACGGGCGAACACGGTTTCGAGACTGGCCGGCGGAATGCCGGGGCCCTCGTCCTCCACAAGCACCCGCGCGAAGGCGCCTTCTCGTCGCCGCTCCTGCGCCAGGCGCACCTGCACGACGCCGCCCGGCGGGCTGAACGAGCGCGCATTATCGATCAGGTTACGAAACACCTGCCCCAGAGGCCCCGCCTGGCCGCGCAGAATGAGGGTGTCTGGCCCCTCATAATGCACATGCACGGCGGCGCCCGCCTCGTCATGCTGATCGTAAGCGGCGGAGATGTCCGCGGCCAGGCGCGCGATGTCCACCGGTTCGAAGTCCGCGCGGGCGCTTTCCGCGTCAAGACGCGTGGCGCGCGCGATATCGGTGATCAGGCGATCGAGGCGATTGGCGTCATTGGCGATGACGGCGAGCAGCCGCGCCTGCTGCTCGGGATCCTTGATCGCCCGCACCGTGTCCACAGCGGAGCGGATCGAGGCGAGCGGATTTTTGATCTCATGGCTGACATCGGCGGCGAACCGCTCATTGAGATCGATGCGGTCCGCCAATGCGCCGGTCATCGCCTCCAGGCTCAGCGCGAGATCGCCGATTTCATCCTTGCGCGGCGTGATCTCGGCCAGGCGCAGGCGCGTTGCGCCCGTGACGCGCAGGCGATCCGCCGCGTGGGCGAGATCGCGCAGCGGATTGGCGATAAAAAGCGCAAGCAGCGTGGAAGCCAGGCACGTCACCAAGGTCGCGGCGATGACGAACGGCAAGAGGCCAAGACGTTCGGCCAAAAGAATGCGCTCCACATCGGCGCTTTCGAGCGTGACGAAGCCCAGAATGCGCTGCACGCGGCGCAGCGGCACGGACACCATCACCACGCGCTCATTGCGCTCATTGAGCATCTGGCCCTGCATCGATTCGCCGCGCAACGACGCGGCGCGCGCCTGAGCGATCGAAATCGTCGGCCGCCAGGGCGTGAGGCGCACATATTCGAGGCTGCGCGCCGCGCGCTCCACCTCGCGGATCGAGCCGGCCACGCCCCCTTCCGGCGCGATCGGCGCCAGTTCCGCCTGATCGACGCGGCCGGCCAGCACGTCCGTATCCGCGAAGACACGGCCGGAAGCGGTGAACAGGCGAATGCGCGGGCCTTCTCCCTCGTGCGAGGGCGGCGCCAATTGATGGAGCACGTTGCGCGCTTCCGGTTCGAGAATGATCGGCTCGGGATCGCCCGGCAGCGTCACCGACGCGATCATGATGCTGGCGATCAGCTCGCCTTGCAGAAGCAGGCTATTGTACTGCGCCTGCGTGAGCCGCGTGCGCGTTTCAGACAGCAGCAGCGCGCCGATCAACAGCACGAACAAGCCGATGAAATTGCAGACGAAGATCAGCCGGGTGATGCGCGAGCGCATGAGGCCGCGCAACCGCGGCGGCGCCCAGCCGCGCCGTACGCGCGCCAAATTCGCGGGCGCGTGCTCAGGCCTCGTTGTATCGATAACCGACGCCATACAGCGTTTCGATTGCATCAAAGGTGTCGTCGCGTTCGCGGAACTTTTTGCGCAGGCGCTTGATGTGGCTGTCGATGGTGCGATCGTCGACATAGACCTGATCGTCGTAGGCCGCGTCCATTAATTGATCTCGGCTCTTCACATAGCCGGGCCGCTGGGCCAGCGCCTGCAGGATCAGGAATTCAGTGACGGTGAGGCGAACCGGCTCGCCCTTCCAATTGCAAGCATGGCGATTGGGATCGAGCGTCAATTGGCCACGGACAATCGATTTCTTATCGGCGTTGTCAGGTCCGGCCGCGCCGGCGCGCGTGCGCCGCAGCAGCGCCTTGACCCGCTCATTGAGCAGGCGCTGCGAGAACGGCTTGGTGATGTAGTCATCGGCCCCGACATTGAAGCCGACCACTTCGTCCATCTCATCGTCCTTCGACGTGAGGAAAATGACAGGAAGGTTCGAGGTCTGGCGCAGGCGGCGCAGCACCTCGACCCCATCCATGCGCGGCATCTTGATATCAAGGATGGCGACATCCGGCGGCGCCTCGGCGAGGGCCGTCAGGGCGGCCGCGCCGTCGGTGAAGCTGCGCACCGCATACCCCTCCGCCTCGAAGAAAATCTTCAAGGACGTCAGGATGTTCTCATCGTCATCAACCAGGGCGATCGTGGGCATCATGCCTCTTGAGCTAAGCGGCGCCGAACATGGCGGAACTGGGGCAGATATAGCGCCTCACCGCAAACCATCAAATGGCTAGCGTTCAAATTCCGGGGATGAGCCGGGCGTTGGCGATGGCGCGCGCCTCTTCGCGCACGCGCGCCCAGGCGGCGGCGAAATCCGGCGTCCAGGCAGGCCCAAGAATGTCCGCGAAGGCGGCGATGATCGCATCGTAGAAAGCGGCGAAGGCGGCGCGCGGCACGCCGAGATGTTCGTGATTGACGCTTTCGGCCGCCAGGAAATGAGCGCCATAAGCGCGCGCGCCGGCCAGATCGCGCGCCACCTCAAGCGCTTCGTACAGCATATGGCCGCGCACGGCGCCCGATTCGTCGTTGCCGAACAGCGCCGCGAGCGCGGGATCGGCCGCGTACAGAGCTTCATAGACACGCGCCGTGGGATCGCCCCATGCGGCGATGCGGGCCAGGCTCTCCTCGATCGCTTCATTGCTCATACCGCCCGCCCCGCCGCCGCGCCGCTCGCCCAGGCCCACTGAAAATTGTAACCGCCCAGCCAGCCCGTGACATCCACCGCTTCGCCGATGACGAAGAGGCCCGGCGCGGCGCGCGCCGCCATGGTCTTTTGATCGAGCGCACGCGTATCGACGCCGCCGACCGTGACTTCAGCCTTGGCGTAGCCTTCCGCGCCAGCCGGCGGGAGGTTCCAGGCCTTGAGGCGGCGCGCCGCTTCGAGAAGGACATCATCTTTCACATCGCCCAACGCCGGCGCGGGCAAGGCGTGGGCCAAGACCTCGGCGAGGCGGGCGGACATGCGTTCGGATAGAATCGCCCTGATGTGCGCCTTCGGCCGCGCGCGCTTGGCGGCGATCAGATTCGTCTCATCGTGATCTGGCGTCCAATCGATCGTGATGGCCTCGCCATCGCGCCAGTACGAGGACACCTGAAGAATGGCGGGACCGGAGAGACCGCGATGGGTAAAGAGCGCCGCCTCCCGGAACGCGGCCTTGCCGGCGCGGGCGATCACGTCCGCGCTGACGCCGCTGAGCGGGGCCATCCAGGCGCGATCGGCTTCGGCAAACGTCAACGGGACAAGGCCAGGGCGCGGCGCAACGATGGCCAGGCCGAACTGGCGCGCAATGCGGTGCGCGAAATCACTGGCGCCGAGTTTTGGGATCGACAGCCCGCCGGCGGCCAGAACGAGCGCCTTCGATTCAAATGCGCCCAGATTCGTCTCGACACGGTGCAATTCGCTGAACGACACGCTCGTGGCGGCGCAGCCGACGCGGATATCGACGCCCGCGGCGGCGCACTCATCCAACAGCATGCGGACGATTTTTTTCGCGGACCCCGCGCCTTCGCAGAATAATTGCCCAAGTGTCTTTTCATAATAAGCGATGTTGTGTTTCTCGATGAACGCGATGAAATCGCCGGGCGTAAAGCGCGCGAGCGCCGAACGGCAGAAATCTGGATTATCCGAAATAAACCGATCGGGCGCGGTGTGGAGGTTGGTGAAATTGCAGCGCCCGCCGCCGGAGATGAGGATTTTCGCCCCCACTTCGCGATTGTGTTCAAGCACCAACACACGCCGGCCACGCGCGCCGGCCGTCAGCGCGCAGAAGAGGCCTGCGGCGCCGCCGCCGATGATGATGGCGTCATACGTCAATCGGAACAGCTAATGCGCTTCCGCCCGATCGCGGCTGAGCATGATGCCGTGGCCATCGCCATTCGTGCAGGAGACGCCCTCCTGCGAACTCGTGCATGTGAACGGCCCTTGCGCCCAACTCGCCCCGTAGGCGAGCGTCTCGCCCGCGCAGCACGGCGCTTCACCGAGGTTCTGCTGCAGGACGCCGGCGCCGGTTTCGGACAGCACGATGCGGACATAGGTGGGCGCAATGCGGTCACACGCCAATTCGGCGCGCCCGTCGGGCGTGCGGTAGACCGCCGTACCGCCCGCCGGCACGAACGTGCAGCCGATATTGCCTGTCGGCAGTTGGAATTCGACCAATTGGCCCGGCGCGGGTTGGGCGGCCGCCGGCGGCTGCGACGAGGCGCCATCGGCGGCTTCGTCCGTAGACGGAGCGGGCGGCGAACAAGCGACGAGCGAGAGGGCCAATAGGCAGGATGAAAACAAGCGCATGGCCCCATCATGCCAAGCGCGCGGACGCGATGCAATCAGTGCGCGGCCGCCCAGTTCAAGCCCGCCTTGGCCTCAACCTCGATCGGCACGGAGAGCTGCGCGGCCGGCTCATGGGCCGAACTCATCACCCGCTTGGCGAGCGCACACATCGCCTCGGCCTCGTCCGCCGGCGCCTCGAACACCAATTCGTCGTGCACTTGCAGCAGCATGCGCGCTTTGAGGCCGGCCTTGGCGATTTCCCCTGGCATGCGAACCATGGCGCGGCGGATGATATCGGCGGCCGCGCCCTGCAGCGGCGCGTTGATGGCCTGGCGCTCCGCGAACGCGCGCTCGGCCGGCGTTTTTGATTTGATCCCGGCGACCCAGCAGCGCCGGCCGAACAAAGTACGCACAAACCCATTGGCGCGCGCGAAGGCCTTGGTCTCCTCCATATAGTCGCGGATGCCGGAAAAGCGTTCGAAATATTTCTTGATGTAGGCGCCAGCGTCGCTTTGCTCGATGCCGAGATTGCGCGCGAGGCCAAAGGCGGAAATCCCATAGATAATGCCAAAATTAATCGCCTTGGCTTGGCGGCGGATCATCGGATCCATGCCCTTCACCGGCACGCCGAACATTTCAGACGCCGTCATGGCGTGAATATCGAGCCCGTCGGCGAACGCTTTTTTCAATTGCGGAATATCGGCCACGTGCGCGAGCAAGCGCAATTCGATCTGCGAATAATCGGCGCTGATAAGGAGGCAGCCCTTCTCGGCGATGAAGGCCTCGCGGATCTGCTTGCCCTCCTCGGTGCGCACGGGAATGTTTTGCAGGTTTGGATCGCTGGAGGAGAGACGCCCCGTGGTTGTCGCCGCCAGCGCGAAACTTGTGTGCACACGGCCGGTTTTTGGATTGATCGCCTCGCGCAGCGCCTCCGTGTAGGTTGAGCGCAGCTTTTGCAATTGGCGCCAGTCGAGCAGAACGCGCGGCAGAGCATGGCCCTGGGCGGCCAAATCCTCCAGTACGCTCGCATCTGTTGACCAGGCGCCTGTCTTGGTTTTCGAGCCGCCCTCCAATTTCATTTCATCGAACAGGATTTCGCCGAGCTGTTTGGGCGACGCCATGTTGAAGGCGCGCCCGGCGAGGCGCTGGGCCTCCTCCTCAAAGGCGCCCATGCGCTGGGCGAAATCGCCGGACAAACGCGAGAGGACTTGAGGATCGACCTTGATGCCAACGGCCTCCATATCGGCCAGCACGCGCGGAAGCGGACGCTCCAGCGTTTCGTAGACGGACAACAGATGTTCGCGCGCCAGATCAGGTTTGAGCTTGCGCCACAGACGCAATGTCACATCCGCATCCTCGGCGGCGTAGCGAGTCGCGGCGTCGAGCGGGACTTTATCGAACGTGATCTGGCTTTTGCCGGCGCCCGCCACGTCCTTGAAGGCGATGGTCGCGTGCGCGAGATGGCGCCCGGCCAATTCGTCCATGCCGTGATTGTGCAAGCCGCCAGCCAGCACATAGGAAATCAACATCGTGTCATCGATGGGGGCGACGCGTACGCCTTCGCCGCTCAAGATTTGCAGATCGTATTTGATGTTCTGGCCGATTTTCAAAATCGCGGGGTCTTCGAGCACAGGCTTGAGCAGCGCAATCGCCTCGGCGACTGGAATCTGCTGAAGCGGCGGTCGCGGCGGCGACTCCGCCTTATCCGCGAACAAGCCAACTTCGCCTTCCGTATGCGGATCGATGTGGCGAAGCGGAATGTAACAGGCCTTGTTGGGCGCCAGCGCCAGCGACACGCCGACGAGGCGCGCGCGCATCGCGTCCAAATTGTCCGTCTCGGTGTCGACCGCGAGAAACCCTTGCGCCGCCGCGGCCTCCAGCCAAGGGCGTAAGGCTTCCGCGGTGGTGACTGCCTCATAGGCGTCAATGTCAAACGCCGTCTCCACCGGCGCGACGGCCGGTTCGGAGACTCCGGGCGCCTGCGGCGACTGTGGGGATGAATGGCCCTCCTTGGCGAATTCCTCACGCACACGCCGCGTCAGCGTGCGGAACTCCATGGCGTCCAGAAATTTTATCAGCGTGTCCGGATCGGGCTCCCGCACGGCGAAGTTTTCGAGCCCGTCGACGCCAGGCACATCGGTCTTCAGTGTTACGAGCGTGCGTGAGAGGCGTATCTGATCCGCATACTGAATGAGCGTCTCGCGCCGCTTGGGTTGCTTGATTTCACCGGCGCGGGCCAGCAATTCATCGAGCGCGCCATAAGTGTTGATAAGTTCGGCGGCGGTCTTCTGGCCAATGCCGGGCGCGCCGGGGATGTTATCCACGCTATCGCCCATCAGGGCCTGCACGTCGATCACCTTGTCGGGCGCCACGCCGAATTTCTCCATCACCGCCTCGGGACCCAAGGGCTTTTGCTTCATGGGATCGTAAAGCTGAACGATCCCATCGACGACGAGCTGCATCAAATCCTTGTCCGAGGAGACAATCTTCACGGTGCCGCCTTGTTCGGCCGCGATGCGCGCATAGGTGGCGATGAGATCATCGGCTTCATAGCCGGCCAGCTCTACCGCCGGCACGCCGAAGGCGCGCGTGGCTTCGCGGATCAGCGCGAATTGCGGGACCAAATCCTCCGGCGTCGGCGGCCTATGGGCTTTATATTCCGGATAGAGATCGTTGCGGAATGTCTTCTCCGAGGCGTCGAAGATGACGGCCAGATGCGTCGGCTTTTCACCGTTCTTCATGTCCTCCAGAAATTTCCACATCATGTTGCAGAAGCCGGAAACCGCGCCGACGGACATGCCGTCCGACGCGCGCGTCAAGGGCGGCAGCGCGTGATAGGCGCGGAAGATGTAGCCCGAGCCGTCCACCAGAAACAGGCGCATGGATTCGGGCTTGGCTTTTTCGGGGTGGGGCATGCGCGCAGTTTAGCCGCAAGGCGGGGCGCGGTCAGCCCTGGGAAAAGAGCGAATTGTAATCGGCGTCGGGGTCCGTCATGGCGGCCACGGCTTCGCTGTCGCCTTCACTCAGAAAGAGCGCCGCGGCCCGCGCTGTCGCGTGCATGGCGACGCGCGCCATATTGGTCGCGGCCGAAAGGCGGCGCACGCCGGCGGCAAGCAACACGGATTTTCCGGGCACGCCCTTCCAGCCCATCACATTGAGCGGCAGATCGACAGCGCTGGCGACGCGCGCCAGAATCGCCGGGTCGGCGAGGCCCGGCACGAACAACCCGTCAGCGCCCACGCCCTTGTAGAGATCGCCGCGCGCGATCACTTCGGTTTCGGCCTCGTCCCCTGTTTTCAGCCGCTTCAAATAGACATCCGTACGGGCGTTGATGAAAAAGTCGACGCCCGCGCGGGCCGCCGCCTCGCGCGCGGCTTCGATTTTACGGCGGAGCAAGTCTGGCGCGCCGCGCCCATCCTCGATGTTCATGCCGACGCCGCCGGCCTCGATAATCGCAGCCACGTTCGCGCCGACCTCGTCCGGCTCATCGGCATAGCCGCCTTCCATGTCGACGCTGATCGGCAGGGCGACGACACGGGCGATCTCCTCCACGGTCGTACGCAGTTTCTCGAACGGCAAATGGTGACCGTCCGCATAGCCATGCGCCCAGGCGACGGCCGCGCTCGACGTGGCGATGGCCTTGGCGCCCGCCCGCGCGATCACTTTTGCTGACAGCGCGTCCCAGGCATTGGCCAAGATGACCAGATCCGGCCCCTTGTGCAGGGCGTGAAATTGCGTTGCGGCTTCGGGGCGTGCGGGCATGAAACTCTCCTCCAAGTGGAGGCGATCATAACCGATGGAGCGTGACGCGCGCGCCGAAAACGGACGCGCTCAATGGCCACCGCCCTGCAGCACGAAGCGCCGGTCGCAATAGAGGCAGTCGACGAAGCCGTCCGCGCCGATCTCGTAAAACACTTTCGGATGGCCGAGCGCGCCGCCGCCATCGCAGGCCACGCGCGCACTCGTCACTGGAACGATCTCCGGCGGCGCCAGCGCGTCCGCATCATTTGGGCTTGTGTGATCCGTTTCCATGCCGCGCCTGTTGCGAATGTGACTTCGCGTCCGTACCTAGTGCGCTTCAGCGCCGCGATCAACGCGGCCTTTCCGCAGAGACATCATGCCCGAGCCCGCCCTGCCCGCTTACGCCATCGAGGCGCGCGGGCTCGACAAGACCTATCGCGGAACCAAGAAAGCGCCGCCCGCCCATGCCTTGAAGGCGATCGACCTCGCCATACCGCGCGGGGCGTTTTTCGGCCTGCTCGGCCCCAATGGCGCGGGCAAATCCACCTTCATCAACATTCTCGGCGGGCTGGTGGTCAAAAGCGGCGGCCAGGCCGCGATCTGGGGCCATGACATCGACGCCGATCCGATGAATGCGCGCGGCGCCATCGGCATCGTGCCGCAAGAGCTGAACATGGACCCGTTCTTCACGCCGATCGAGAGCTTGGAATTGCAGGCCGGCTTCTATGGCGTGCCCAAGGCGGAACGGCGCACCGAGGAAATCCTCCGCGCCGTCGGCCTCTGGGACAAGAAGGACGCCTATGCGCGGACTTTATCGGGCGGCATGAAACGGCGCCTGCTCGTGGCCAAGGCCATGGTGCATGCCCCGCCCGTTCTTGTGCTCGACGAGCCGACGGCGGGCGTGGATGTCGAGCTGCGGCGCCAATTGTGGGACTACGTGAAGCGCCTGCATGGCGAGGGCGTGACCATCGTTCTCACCACGCACTATCTCGAAGAGGCGCAGGAGCTCTGCGACACCATCGCCATCATCAATCATGGCCGCGTGATCGCCTGCGAGCCGACAGAAAAACTTGTCGGCCGACTCGACCAAAAGACGCTGGTCGTGCTGCCGCAAACAGAGCTTACGGCGCCGCCGCCAGGATTTACCGACGTCACGGCCGGACTCCGGCAAAATGGCGCGCTCGCCATCACCTATCGCACCAGCGAGCATTCGGTGGAGGAGCTGCTTGACCGCGTGCGCCGCGCGGGCGTCTCCATCCGCGACCTATCGATCGAGGAAGCCGACCTTGAGGACGTGTTCGTGGCGCTGACGAGCGGATGAACGCGATGAACGCCATCATAGAAATCCATGGTCTCTCCAAGACATACGCCACCGGCTTCAAGGCGCTGGACGCTGTCGATCTCGAGATCCGCAAGGGCGAAATCTTCGCGCTGCTGGGCCCCAATGGCGCGGGGAAGACCACGCTCATCAACATCGTGTGCGGCATCGTCAAACCGACAAGCGGGTCGGTGCGCGCCGATGGACACGATATCACGCGCGACTATCGCGCCGCGCGCGCCAAGATCGGCCTCGTGCCGCAGGAATTGCACACGGACGCGTTCGAAACCGTGTGGGCGACGGTGAATTTCTCACGCGGCCTGTTCGGCAAGGCGCCAAGTCCAGCGTTCATTGAGAAGGTGCTGCGCGATCTATCGCTGTGGGACAAGAAGGACAGCAAGATCATGGCGCTTTCGGGCGGCATGAAGCGGCGCGTGATGATCGCCAAGGCGCTCTCGCACGAACCCACCATCCTCTTCCTTGACGAACCGACGGCGGGCGTCGATGTCGAATTGCGTCGAGATATGTGGGAGATGGTGCGCGCGCTCCGCGCCTCAGGCGTCACCATCATCCTCACCACGCACTATATTGAGGAAGCCGAGGATATGGCCGACCGCGTCGGCGTCATCTCCAAGGGGCGCATCATCCTCGTTGAGGACAAGACCGCGCTGATGAAGAAGCTCGGCAAGAAAAAATTGACATTGGAATTACACGCGCCGCTCGCCGCCGTTCCGACGGAGCTCGCGCCATTCAACCTTGCGCAGGGTGCGAATGGGCTTGAATTGACTTATTCATTCGACGCGAAAGAAGATCATGGGGGCGTAGCCCAATTGCTCAAACGGCTCGATGAGCTGGGCGTAGAGGTCAAGGATTTGCATACCGAGCAATCCTCGCTTGAAGACATCTTCGTCGATCTGGTGAAACGCGCATGAGCGGCTTCAATATCCATGGCGTGCGCGCCCTCTTCCGCTTCGAGATGGGGCGCTGGGTGCGCACGATCGGGCAAAGCCTTTTCTCGCCCGTGCTCTCGACGTCCCTCTACTTTATTGTGTTCGGCGCAGCGATCGGCTCGCGCATGGTGGAGATCGACGGCGTGGCCTATGGCGCCTACATCGTGCCCGGCCTCATCATGCTGTCAATCTTGACCGAGAGCGTGTCGAACGCCTCGTTCGGCATTTATATGCCACGCTGGGCAGGCACGATTTATGAAGTGCTCTCCGCGCCGCTCTCGCCGATCGAAATCGTGCTCGGTTATGTCGGCGCGGCGGCGACGAAGTCCTTCATCATCGGCCTTGTTATCCTGGCCACGGCGCGTCTGTTCGTGCCGTTCGAGATCGCCCATCCGCTGGCCATGATCGCCATGCTCGCGCTGACGTCCGTGAGCTTTTGCCTGTTCGGATTTATTCTCGGGCTGTGGGCGGACGGATTTGAGAAATTGCAGATCGTGCCGATGCTGATCATCACGCCGCTCACATTTCTTGGTGGTACCTTTTATTCCATCGACATGCTGCCCGCGCTGTGGCGCCAAATCACGCTCTTTAATCCCGTGGTCTATCTGATCAGCGGATTCCGCTGGAGCTTTTATGGCGTGTCCGACATCGCCATCGGCTGGAGTCTCGCCTTCATCTTCGCGTTTCTGGTCCTGTGCCTGGCCATCGTGACCTGGATGTTCAAAACTGGTTATCGCCTCAAAACATGAGCGACAAGAACGCCCGTCGCCGCAAGCGCCCGCCGCCGCGCAATCTGCAAGGCCTCCTTGATGCGCTTACGGAGGAGACCAATGGCGATGCACAGACCGTAACTTTGCATGCGCTACTGACGACGATCGGCCGACGCGCTTACGGTCCGCTCCTACTGTTCATCGGACTCTTCTCGATCTCTCCGGCGACCATAGTGCCGGGCATGACGTGGCTTTCCGCCGCGCTTACCTTGATGATCGCCGGCCAAATGGCGCTTGGCCTTGACCATCCATGGCTGCCGCGCCGCGCGCTCGAGGCGCGGTTTTCACGCACGGCGCTTCGAACCAGCGTAGAACGCGCTCGGCCCTGGGCGCGGCGCATCGATCTGCTGCTGAAGCCGCGACTTCATGCGCTGGCGCGCCCGCCGCTCGTCAATTTCGTGGCGCTGGCGTGCGTGGCGGCCGCGCTGATCACGTTTCCGCTGGGCTTCATTCCGTTCGCGCCGCTCGCGCCCGGATTTGCGATCGTGCTGTTTGGGCTTGGCATGACGGCGCACGATGGTTTCGTGCTGGCGCTTGGCGCGGCGCTCGTCGCCGGCGCCGGGTACGCGGCCTATCAGATCGCATTCTAAAACCGCCAACCATAGCGCGGCGTGCGCGCCTTGTAGGCGCGGTAGGCGTCGCTGGACTTGCCAAGTAAATTTGTGTCCGCGCGACGGCCCGCCGGGCGCGGCCCCGGGGTTGGGTCCAGGCCGAGATACCGGTTGAGAAAACAGCCAACGCCGCGCGCGAGCTGCCGCGCGTCGGCGCGGAAGTCGAAATTCTGGCGCCGGACGTGCTTCGCGCCGCCGTCGCGGCGGAGGTCCACGCGGTCCGCGCACGCGACAAACACTTGCCGCGCCGTCGGTGGGCCTACGTGGGCGCGTAGCCCCGTGATCTCCGTTTCGCGCATTGACGCGCCCGCGCCCGTCCCCTAGACCCCCGCGCGCTGCCATGCTTTTGATTGCCCGGATGGCGGAATTGGTAGACGCACCAGCTTCAGGTGCTGGCGCTCGCAAGGGCGTGGAGGTTCGAGTCCTCTTCCGGGCACCACTTACGCGTTCCGAGACATTCCGCCACCTTCCTCGGAACACCTTCCAAACCAGCTCATTTCCTTGAAAACACAGTGAATAAGCGAGATTTTCTCGCTTGGCGCGAAGGCGCGCGTCTGCAACCAAAAATTGGCCATCGGCGGAGATTGGCGGTATATTGGCGGTATGGTTGCTCATACCGCCGGGAGCGATACCGCCATGCCGCTTTCAGACGCCAAGTGCCGGAATGCAAGACCGCGAGAACGCCCTTACAAGCTCGCCGATGGCCAGGGTCTCTACATGCTTGTGGCGATTAATGGCTCGCGCTTCTGGCGCTACAATTATCGCTTCGGCGGAAAACGGCTGACGCTTGCGCTTGGCGCCTATCCCGAAGTCTCGCTAGCCGAAGCGCGAGACGCGCTCGCGGTCGCACGCAAACAATTGCGCGACGGCCTTGATCCTATGGAGGAGCGCAAGGTCACGCGGTTAGTCGCCAGCGTGGCGCGGGCTTCAACATTCGGTTTGGTCGCCGACGAATTACTCACGCGGTTGGAGCGCGAAGGGAAGGCCGAGGTCACAATCTCGAAGCGGCGTTGGCTGCTCAAGGATTTGGCGGCGCCGATTTGCGAACGCCCCGTAGCGGCGATCACGCCGGCGGAGGTTCTGGGCTTGCTTCGCGATATCGAGGCAAAGGGTCATCTTGAAACAGCGAGACGACTGCGCGCTTCCATTGGCCAGGTCATGAGGCTGGCGGTCGCCACGAACCGTGCGCAATTTGACCCAACTCCCTCGCTCAGGGGAGCGATCGCAACGCCGAAAACGAAACACCGGGCAGCTATCACCGATGCGAAAGGCGCCGGTCGTCTGATGGTGGCAATTTCGGAGTACGATCGCCCCGTTGTTCGCGCGGCCATGCAGATCATGGCCTACTGCTTTCCTCGACCCGGCGAATGCCGCTTAGCCCGTTGGGATGAAATCGATCTCAAAACTAAGGTTTGGACGATCCCAGCAGAACGCACCAAGATGCGACGTGAGCACAAGGTGCCACTGTCGCGTCAGGCGTTAGGCGTGTTTCGTGAACTACACGATCTCACCGGACATACTCAGGACGGGCTTTGCTTTCCCGGCGAACGCACGCGCGATCGACCGATCAGCGAGAACACTGTCTGTGCAGCGCTCCGAACCCTCGGGTTTTCACAGGAAGAGATGAGCGCGCACGGCTTCCGCGCGTTGGCGTCGTCGCTCTTGCACGAAAATTCCAAGTTCTCATCGGAAGTAATCGAGCGAGCGCTAGCGCATCAAGATGCAAATGCTGTCAGGCGAGCCTACGCTCGCAGCGAGTACTGGCCCGATCGTGTGAGGTTAGCCCAATGGTGGGCGGACTATCTCGACAAACTTCGCGCCAATGCCGTCAACCAAGCGAAGGCACAACACTAGGCGCGCTTCTAGGTTACTTGCACAGGGGCGGTTTGCTTGGGAAGATCCCGTACGGCACCGCCGATTGAAACCGCGAGCTGCCTAACAGCGGCAGAGAAATCGGGGTTATCGGCCTGAAAAAGATCGGGTGAGGCCGCGACAAAATTCCAGTCGCGATCGACTTGCTCGATCATCCCCTGAACCATCGGCAATGCGTGGCCGCCCCCAGTTGGCATGACCTCGATCGGTACACGGCGCTGCGCGGAAAAGCTGCGCGCGCACTCAATCGCCTTGTCCAGGGAGTACAAGAATTTGTCACGCAGTCGTTGTGAGAACGCGGCCACTCGGTCATCTGCAAGGAAATCTGCCAGTAAGACCTCCACAAAGGAGTCGTTCACCTCAACCACCAGACGCCCGTTGTTGAACAGCTCCTCTTTGTAGGTGCGCTGGCGGGACCGTATTCGATTTGATGGTCCTCGTGCCGCAGGATCATCGGGCAAAAGTCCCGCTTGGCGAAGGATGTACGCACGCAAGAGCATGTCGAGGTGATCGCCCGCCTCCCGTAGAACGTCAGCGCTGCCTTGCAACTCGGCAACAACATCCTTTCCAGCCAAGCCCGTCATGAAGGCCGCAAAGTCGGACGTACCACCACCGATGTCGGCTACAACTACGATGCGCCTGCCCGTCGGCCTAATCGACCCCGCCGCGACTGCTGTCGCTTCGAGAACCGTTGCGTCCCCCGAGGCCGAGAGTGCGAATATGTCGGAGTCTGGCACTTCTGGCGTTTCGGAAAGAGAGCTCAATGCTGCCAAGGCAGCTGCGTGGGGCACGCCGCTTCCGTCAGTCAACTTGTCGCCCAGAATATCGACCAAGACGAATGCCCGCTTCACGAGTTGCTTAAGCGTCGCTTCTCCCCAACTTGCTCGATCGCTCTTCCACGCGGGTCTCGCGACTCTAAGTTTTGGCGGCCAAGGTAAGCTTTGTTCGTGCGCCGCCGCTTCAGCTCGCGCCAGCAGGTGCGCCAAGTACAGCGTCAGAAGCTGCCTTGCAGTGTAACTCGATGTCGGGTCGATCGACTTGGGCAGAGATTGGTCCAGATCATCTGGCTCGTGCGTGCTTAGATATTGCTTCGGCGAAGACAGCGCCTCACGTCCTGACTGCTGTTGTCTGAGCGCAGCGCGCTCCGCGTCAGCCGCAAACATCACGCTCTCATCGGCGACAAACACGATTGAAGGCAGAAGAAAGGGATTCAGGGCCACGTTCCGGCCAATAGGGAGCGGACGGATATCTGCGGGCTGGAGGTCGCTACGATTCTCCGCCACCACCATCGCTACTTTCGAGTATGCGGTGCCAAAATCAATGCATCCCGTCCAATCTGTTCGGCGGGCAGCAACAAGACGCTTTATCCAGTTTGGCACAAGTTTCGCCATCACGCCGGTTCCGCCAGACCACGGACGACAACTATAGGCGGCCCAGTGGCAGTACTCTTGACTATGGGCGACTTGATAACCGCTGCCTTTGCGCCTGCGGGCATCGGATCGTCACTCTCAAACTCAACCGGGTCGAAGACTGCCTGCTCGGACTTTGCATACATCGCCTGCAATCCTCGGAGAGAAGCAGCTTGTCGAACATGTTGCAGCACGAGCTCTGACGCCAACCGAATTTGCTTCATTGCCGCACCAGCCTCACCAGACAGCGCCCCTTCGTATCGCCCCAACACTCGCTCGAACGTTGGAATGTCCTGCAATGCCAAGGCGAGGGTCTCGTCGGCACTGCTCCATGCGGCGTTTGAGAGATCGGCGCCCAAGCGATCGGCTTTCGGAGGGATTGCCCCCTCCTGGAAGAATTGCTCGGGTGTTACTCCCTTAGGCGACAACACGCGATGGAGCCCGTTGAGCACTGCATAGAGTGGACCCAAGCCCATCAATCCTTTTGGCGGAGCGCTCTCGAGTTCAGACTTCGCCCAGTCCCAACCTTTCCTGGTAAGCGAATGTGTCCAGGGTCTAGGCGTCGTTTCAACCAAACCAAGCGTCTTGAGTTTGGCGCGGTGCGCCGGCTTCACCGAGAAGCCATAGTGAACCTGGATGTCAGCGCTCTCACGGAGGGGCCGCCCGGCGGACATGAGCGCAAGAAGAACCGCGCGCTCCACGGGCGTCAGCTCTGACTTTGGATTGGCTGCTGCTGGACTGTTCAACCCTTGCCTCCGGACAATCACGCCGAGTCACTCCGTCGAAGCTTACCCGCAGTGGGTCTTAGCACGCGAGCGGAGCCTCGGCGAAGTCCCAGCTTTTGGTCGATGGTGATCATTGACCCCAGCTCGATGATGATGATCGCCCGCATTACGAGGAATAGTGTGAAAGCACGAGGAAAAGGACGAAGGGATTGAGGCAAGATAGAATGCGCCGCAGTGCTGAATGCACAGCGGCTTGTCTGCACATCTTTTTTTCCACCTCGTCGCGGCCCGCGACGCCGCAAAATGCGGCAAGGCTAAAAAAGGACCGCTGTGCGCTAACAGAAGGCGCACGCGATGGACGACGAAGACAAATTCGAAGGCGATGTCAGCCGGCGTCGCGCGAAACGCACCACGGACAGCGGATCGATGTTTCGCCCGCCGTCCGCCGTCAGCTCCAAGCGTGTTGCCGCGCGCGCACGCGCGGCCTGGTACAATCGGAGCCGCGGCGCAGGCGCCGTCAAGCTGAAGCACGAGCGGCCCGCCGGCAGCCAGCGCGTGGTGGTGAAGATACACCCCAAGGTCCACGCGAAGGCGGCAGGCGGCGCGGGGTCGCTGATGCGGCACACGCTTTATGTCGAACGCGACGGCGCCGGCCGCGACGGCGACGCGGTCCAGGTGTTTGACCGAGAGCACGATCGGGTAGACGGCGCCGCCTTCGTCGAACGCTGCGAGGGCGACCGGCACCATTTCCGGGTGATCATCTCCCCCGAGCACGGCGCGGCCATCGACGACCTGAAGGGCTACACTCGCGACCTGATGCGAACCGTGGAATCGGACCTCGACACCCGCATCGACTGGATCGCGGCCGAACATCACGACACCGGCCACGCCCACGTCCACTTGCTGATGCGGGGCGTCCGTGCAGATGGGCGCGACCTGGTCATCCCGCGCTCTTATGTTTCCCACGGTTTCCGCGAGCGGGCTGAAGGCCTCGCCACCGAGCTACTTGGACCCCGCCTAGAACCCGACCGGGCCGATCGCGCGGTGAAGCAGGAACGCCTCACTGAGCTTGACCGCGAGCTCGTCGCACGCTCGCGCGGCCAAGAGATCGCGATGAGCGCGCTGCCCGAGGATGGCGTGCGCGCCGCCCGGCTCGTCCAACGGCTCAACCGGCTGGAAGAACTGGGCTTGGCTGAACCAGCTCGCGCGGGCGTATGGAAGCTCGATGCCGAACTTGAGGAGAAACTCATCCGCCTCGGCGATCAGCGCGACCGCGAGCGCGCCACCGCGCGGTTGCTGGCGCAGGAGCAACGCGGGCTCGAACCCGAGCGCACGCGAGAATTGGAAGCGGCGCATTCCAGCCAGCGTGTCACCGGGCGCTTGGTTGGCTTCGAACGTCTGGGAGAAGACGCACGCGGACCGCAGCTTGTCGGAGTAGAAGGCATCGACGGCAGATTCTGGACCGCGCGGGTGGCCGGTCCAGAAGATCTGCGCGGCCTCGACGGCGTCGAGCGCGGCGCCATTGTCGAGATCGAACGTGCCACGCCTGGCCTAAAGACCTCCGACCGCACCATCTGGGAGATCGCGCAGGAGAACGATCTTACCTATTCGGCGGCGCTCCATCGGCAAGCGCGGCCCACCGATCGTGCAAACTACATCGAGATGCATGAGCGCAGGCTGGAAGCGCTCCGACGCGATGGCGTAGTCAGCCGCGAGCGCGACGGCACATTCTATCTCCCCCACGACTACCCTACCCAAGTCGCGATGCGCGAAGGGCGGGGCGGACGCGAAAGCGCGCGCGTGACGCTGATTGATCCGCACGCGCTTGAGCGGCAAGCTGATTACCCTGGTCCGACATGGCTCGACCGCGTCGCGGACGGGCGATCAGATAAAAGCCAAATGCGCGGCGAAGGCTTCGGCGCTGAGATCGGCAAAGCCTGGAAGCAGCGGGAAGCGACGTTGGAGAAGCTCGGCTTGGGCGAGCGCGGCCCAGATGGCTTCCAGGCCATGCCCGGCTGGCGCGACAGTCTGACTTCGCTTGAGCAGGAAGCGCTTCGCGACCGCATCGAGCGCGACACCGGACGGGTTGCGCATGTCGCGCGCGACGGCGAGCGTGTGCATGGACTCTACACGGGCCGCATTCATCTCGCCGAACAGAGCTTCGCGCTGATCGAGCACGACCGGACCGCCACGCTTGCGCCTTGGCGTCCGGCGATGGACCGTGCGCTCAATCAATTCGTCGCCGGTCAGGTCAAAGGCATGAGCTTCGACTTCAAGTACGGTCGTGGCGTCGAGAAAGAGATCACCAAGGCGCTGGGACTCGACATCGGCGGGCGCGGATAGCGTGGCGCGGTGTTTCCTGCTGTTGCCTCCCGTTGCACTGTTCAGTGCGCACGGTCTCAAGCGCAGAACGCACTTGCGGCCAGGTGTCGCGACTTTCGTGCGATAGATGATTCCGATTCAAGCGCCGCTTAGGCAGCGCCGACCGTGGAGACGGATGCTGTATCCTCGCGTATCCGTGCGTTGCAGCCGTGCGCGCGCCAGACGCGAATTCGTGCGCCAAGGCATGAGCGTTGACGCACGAGCGACTCGATGTTCGCCTTGTTGCGCGGAAAAGCTCGGAAAGGCAGAGCATGCAAGACGCACCGCTCGTTATGGTCGAGGCACAGGATCGGCTCTATTCGCGCAAGGACGCGGCGCGCTATCTCACGGAATTGGGACTAGAGACCGCGCCGCAGACATTGGCGCGCAAATTCCATGAAGGCACCGGACCGCTCTGTACGCACGTCGGCGTGCGGGCGATGTATTGGAAGTCGGACCTCGACGATTACTTCCAGGCACACGTCTCAGCGCCCCGTCGTTCGTCGAGCGAGCCCCGGCGGCCTAGTGGCGTCCGATCTCAACAATGATATTTGGGACTTCCGCTCTTCGCCGATTTCCGATGCTGGACGCTGAGCCGCAGGCGCTTTGGAGTGCATTCCAGACTGTGCGCAGTCGGCTTAGGCGCTTCAGAATCGCCACAAACGGCTCAGCAACAGCGCATAACGGACGTTCCCCCGCCTGAAATGCGTCGCCGAAGGATCACCCGTATCTCGGCCAAAACTTTTCGATCCCCTCGCTTTCCGACCACGGCGCACGGCAAGCCGTTCACTCCAATTGGTGCGGCGCCGCAGGCTTGAAAGGGCGCCGCGCCCACGAATTTGCGGAAAGCCGCTGCGCGCCGCGCAAGAACACGCATCTTGTGTCGATCTCCAATTCGATTCGGGTACATGCCCACGACGAAGAGGTATCGCTCAAGACGTTGCGCAATAATACTACCATAATATCAGTGCTTTATGCCCCGCAACTTAGACGACCATGACGCAATGTGACATGCACTGGTATTTGAACTAAGATGTTCGAAAGCGAGATCGGCGAGGAAGCCAATGACCGTGACGAAGCCAACTGTCGGAGGGGCGATTGATGAAATCACCAAGGCCCTCGAAACATTTGATGCGCATGAGCGCCAAACGATACTGACGACCGTTTGTGCGCTGTTGAAAATAGCGCTGCCGTCTGGCGCTGGCGCGCAACCTATCCCCGCCGGAGCAGTGAGGATCGAACCCGCCAAGGCCCCTTCGGCCCAGCCGGGGCTTTCGCCTGACATCGACATCAAGACACTGAAAAACGAAAAGCAGCCATCGTCAGCGCGTGAGATGGCATGTGTGGTTGCCTACTATCTGTCGGAGATAGAGGGCCAGCCGACGATCAACGCGGCCGACATTGAGAAGTATTTCAAACAGGCCGGATTCAAGTTGCCGCAGGCTGTCGAACAAGTTCTGCCTGATGCGAAGAAGGCAGGCTACTTCGAGTTGGAATCGCGGGGCGTCTACAAGCTGAACCGCGTCGGCTACAACGCGGTCGTGCACAGTATGCCTCGGAAAACAAAGGACTAGCTGTGCTATGTCCGACATCGCCGCGATTTTGCGTAACCTCGATCAAGTGAAGAAGCTCGTTCGTCAGGTTCAGAGCAATCAAATCTTTTCGAAAGCCATTGCTGCCAGCCTTCACACGCTGGCGGCGGAGTATTTTTCGGGAGTGCGAGGTCAGTTGCCGAGCGGCGAAGCGGACGTGGCGGCGGCGGACAAAGCTTTCAGTCTTTTGCACGATCTTTCGCGGAAAAATCCCTCGAAGCAAAAGTGTCTCGACACGCTGACGGAAGCACGAAAGCTTTTAGTCCGGTTGGAAGGCATGAGCCTCGCTAAACCGGCAATCGGCTCCAGCGGCGTTGCCACGCGGGTTGACGACGACATCGTCGCGACGCTGGAAGAAATCTGTCCACCCGCTGCTACGTGCTATCGACAGGCGATGGCGGACCTTGCGACCGACCGCGTTTCCTGGCGCGGCACAGCAACAGACCTTCGCGAAGCACTTCGCGAAACGCTGGATAAGCTAGCGCCGGACAAAGACGTGGAGGGTATGCCGAATTATAAACCGGAACCGGATGCCAAACGTCCAACCATGAAGCAAAAGACCCGCTTCATTCTCCGCAACCGCGACATGAACAGCGGCCAAATGGCCACGTCAGAAGATGCAATTCGCCATATCGAGGAGAGCTTGGGCGGCATCACCCGCTCTGTTTACACCCGGTCCAGCACGTCAACGCACACCCCGACGACAAAGGACGAAGTAGCGCGCTTGCACATCTGGGCACGCGTTATCCTTTGCGAATTGTTGGCGATACGAATGACCTAGGCTGGAATCGCACGGCGTGCCTACGGACAGCGTGTCCGCATTTGCCTAGTGAGAGGCGTCGTAGGGCTGTCCGTTGGTGCCCCCCAGCCGACATCACTTCTTCAGTCGCACGCCAGCGCCGCCGTCCTTGTTTTGCTTCGTGTCCAGAAAAACAATTCCAGCGCTTTCAAGAGCGCGCCGCACCGCCTCAACATTCGCCTCGGTACTGCGCTCGGGCCCCATAGCCCCTTCCATCCGTTTGATGGTGGGCACCGACAGTTTCGATTTCTCGGCCAGCTGCCGCTGACTCCAGTCGAGAAGAGCACGAGCAGCTCGAATTTGCGCCGCAATCAACATCGGGACCCCGTTCCTTTGGGATTATTTGATCCCTTTGGGTTGACTCTTGCGGGTGATTTGATACCCTTGGGATCAACCTAGACCGAAAGCATTACCAATGTCCCGACGCACGCCTCCGGCGGCGCATGAGAGCGCTTGTCTCAGTGGGCCCTCACGCCGCTGCGTTCTCGGGGCTGCCAGCACCATCACGATAACCTCATTCAACGGCGATACCGCCGTGTCCGCATGCGAAACCTTTCTCGCGCGGCACTGCGAACAGCAGCACCTCGGGCATCGCTGGCAGCAGATCGAGAACCGCGCTTTCGCCGAACTCAACTGGCCCAAGCTCAATCGCACTCAGCGCGGTCGCCACCGCGAGCAGTTGGAGATGGACGCGCTCTACGATGAAATGGACGCGTTACATGAGCAGAACCAAGTGCTGCTAGCGTCATTGCCCAGCATCGTCGCGACCACGCACTTAGGCATCTGCGGCAAGCTTGCGGTCGCGGCGGTCGAAGCCTGCCCCGAAGATCATCCAGAGCTGCATCATCTGATCGAAAGCATATTGCGCGACTACCGCGCACTGCACGGCGGCTGACGATGGATTGGGGCTCGCTCGCCGGCTTCGCGCTCTTGCTCACCGTGGCGGTCATCGTGCTGCGGCTGCTCTGGTATTGGCTGATCATTCTGCTCGTGCTCGGTCCGCCGAGCTATGCCGGCATTGTCGCCGGGCATTTCGTCGGCGTTCACTTCGACAGCGCTGGCGGCGGACTGCTCGCGGCGGTGCTCGTCTCAGGCTGTCTCATTGAGACGGTTCGCTACGGCTTGCGACGGGTGCGCTGATGGCTCGCTT
Organism: uncultured Alphaproteobacteria bacterium; assembly: GCA_902826335.1. Classification (GTDB taxonomy): domain Bacteria; phylum Pseudomonadota; class Alphaproteobacteria; order Caulobacterales; family Aquidulcibacteraceae; genus CADEEL01. Next base: position 19,292 of record CADEEL010000014.1, on the reverse strand, counting down.
CTCACGCCGCAGGGTCGTTGCCGCCCTGGGGTCGGCGCCGCTCCTTGCAGACGGCAAGTTCACTCCTGCCGCCGCCGCCGATCCGGTGCTCCTGCTGTGCGCTCACTATGGTGAGCTTGCGCGCCGCCAGGAGTTTCTCATGCGCAAGTGGGGCGACCGCGAGGCGTGGCTAGGCGACAACCGCGATTGGTTCAGTCTCAGCAAAGCCGAGCAGCGTGCGCTGCCTGAAGCGCAGCTGCTTTACACCATCGATGCGGAGTACGAGCGCTGTGTGCGAGCGGGCGTTCGCATCGTCCGGCGATTGCGGGGCGTTCCCGCGCTCACAATGGACGGCGCCGCCGCCAAGCTGAGCGTCGTCGCGGAGATCATTGATCCGGAGGATTACCCAGGCGCGCATCGCATATTGCTAAGCACCATCGAGGACTTGCGCGTCATGGGCCGAAAGGGCTGAGGCCATGCGCAAGTGGCGCGCGACCGGCCGAGTGTTCGACCGCTTCGAGTATCTGATACTCCTGAAGACCCCGCACCTCGACTTCGGAAAGTGGCGCCTGCACCAGGTTGAGGTGCTGGGTTGTTATTGCGATCACGAGGGCCTCTGCGCGCAGATCGACCGAGCGCAGCGCTGCGGCGACGTGATCACACTCCGAGGGTTCACAACACGGATCAGACGGCCCGATCCGACAGGGAAGACGCATGGCGTGTCGTTGATTGTCACTGGCGTCCACACACACTTCGCAAACGCGCTGCGGCTGCACTCCACGAGAGGGACAGCGAATGGCGATTAGCGTTCAAGCGCCAAGGTCACCACGATCGTTCGCGGGAAACGGCAGGTGATCGTTCGACGCGGGCTGCAGCGGCTCGCCCGACGATTGGCGCGGCGCGCTGCATTGCTGCCGCAAATACTCAATGAGGTCGCGCTCTCGGTACATGGCGCGGCTGCCGACACGCATGCACATCGGTCCCTTCTTCTCGCAGAAGAGCCGCGCCAGCGTCTGCGCGGAAATCGCAAGGCCGAGTTCGGTCAGGAAAGTTGCAGCGTCCTTGCGCGACAGCAGGCGATTGATGCGTTGCGGGCCATTACTGGTCATGTCCAACTCCTTCTGAGTTATCCACAGGCATGCCCGAGACTCATCGCCGGCTGCGCCCTGTCAACGGGCCTATCCGTGCCTATTGACAGGCATTCTGAGGCATGCCGCCAGGGGGCGGAAACAACGGGAAACGGTTGGCAACAACGGGCAACAGAGGAGTGCCACCGTGCTCGCGCGCACCAAGGGCAAGCGCGTGCCGCGCCGCGCTTCGCGCGTCCCTTGGTCCGCGCTGCGCGCGATGGCTGACGTGTGAGCGTCGGGCCGCGGGGCGTCCCGAACAGAAGTCGATGGCGCCTGCCGGCGGCATCGACCACAGGGCAGTAACAGAGAAGAGATGTCGGCCAGAGCTCGACGCCTCGATCGAAGCGCACTATCGAAAGGCCTAGGGGTCGCCATTGAGTAAGTCAGTCATTTCACTGTTCGCAGGCGCTGGTGGGCTAGACTGCGGGCTCAAAGCGTCGGGCTTTGAGACCCTCGTGTCGCTCGATTTCGATGCTGCGTGCGCTGATGCACTGCGTTCAAACCGGGTTGGAAACGTCCTTGAGCAAGACATTTCCAAAGTGCAGGCAACGACCCTTGTCGATGCGGCGGGCGTACAAGAAATCGATCTCATAACTGCCGGCCCTCCCTGCCAACCGTTCTCGAAGTCGGCAAACTGGCGCTACGGCTCTCCTCTCGGCCTGCACGATCCTCGCTCGGACACGCTTCGCGGACTTTTACGGCTAGTCGGCGAAGTGCTGCCGCGCGTCGTACTCATTGAGAACGTGCCAGGGTTTGGTGCACTTGGCGCGAGGGGCGGTATTGAGACTATTCAAGGCGGTGTGGACAAGCTCAATCGACGACACGGCACCAAATATCGCCTCACGAGCGCTCTTCTTGATGCTGCCGACTTCGGCGTGCCCCAACATCGCCGCCGCCTGATAATGGTTCTTGATCGTGACGGTCGAACTTTTTCGATGCCGGCAGCGACACATGGCGAAGCACCGTTGAAACGGTTTACCACAGCTTGGGATGCGATCGGCGATCTTGAAAACTCACGGCACGACGGCTCGCTGGAGGTGCGGGGGCGGTGGGCCGATCTGCTTCCGTCAATACCGGAAGGCGAAAACTACCTTTGGCACACTGATCGCGGCGGAGGCGTCCCGCTATTTGGATGGCGCACTCGCTATTGGAGTTTCTTGCTAAAGCTGGCGAAGGACCGTCCTTCATGGACGCTGCCCGCGAGCCCATCCCAAAACACTGGTCCATACCATTGGAAGAATCGCCTTCTCTCCATTCGAGAACTCGCGCGCTTACAAAGTTTTCCCGACACATGGAAATTCAGTGGCGACCGCTCGCAGCAAGTGCGGCAAATTGGAAATGCCGTACCACCTTTGCTCGCGGAAGTTCTCGGGTTGGAGATACGTCGACAGCTTCTCGGCGAACGCGTTCGCATGCGGACTCCTAAACTCCTTCTGGAACAAGGTGCATCGTCTCCGCCGTCAGAACGGCGGCGTCCGGTCGCGAAGAAATATGAAGCTCTGATTGGCGTCCATGAGCCACATCCGGGCCACGGCCGAGGCCCGGGCGCTCGCATGAGGCGAGATCAGCGAACGCCCAGTTCCCGATAGCTCGTATCCATCGAACCCGAATCGCGGAAGGCTTGGAACCTTAACGCGAGTCAATCTACGGTACTGCAACCGGGATTGAACGTTCAGTGGATGCGGCCAGCATGTCAGGAGCACGAGTCAGCATCCGACCGGGCGTGAGCGTTTTGTCGGTGCTGCGACATCTGAATTACAAGCCCTGGTTCGCCATGGCGGAGTTCGTAGACAACGCCATCCAAAGCGGTGCGGCGACGTCTGGGCCGCTTCGCGCCCTTCACGGCGAAAATTGGCGTTTGAAAGTCGCCATAGACATCGATGCGTCGTTGCCGGGGCGCATCGTGGTTAGGGACAATGCCGCCGGAATCGACCTCACTACCTTCCCGAGAGCGTTTCGACCCGCCGTGGTGCCCCCGGATCGAACAGGTTTGTCTGAATTCGGCATGGGCATGAAAAGCGCCGCGTGTTGGTTCGCTTCAAAATGGCAAGTGCGCACGAAGGCTCTTGGAGAGTCGATTGAGCGAACGGTTCGCTTTGATATCGCGCACATCGTGCGGGACGATCTTGAAGAGCTTGAGATTGAACAACGCCCGGCGCCAATCGATGCGCACTACACAGAACTCGTGTTGGAAGGTTTGCACACCATTCCGGTGGGCCGCACGCTCGGGAAGATAAAGGAGCACCTGGCCGACATCTATCGCGTCTTTGTGCGCGATGGGACGCTGGAGTTGAGGTTCAACGGCGAGCTGCTGGAGTTTCAACCGTTTCCGGTTCTGAAGGCTCCATACTACCGCGACCCCACCGGTCCAGAGATTACATGGCGCAAGGAAATAATTTTCGATCTCGGTGACGGGCTGGCCGTCAGCGGTTTCGCTGCGCTGCTTGATCCGGGCAATTATGCGCGATCGGGATTTGCACTCTTTCGCCGTGGGAGGCTTATCGAAGGCAGCGGTGAAGAGGGCTACCGGCCACCTCTCATATTCGGACGTTCCGGAAGAAACAGTTTCGCGGCGCTACGACTTTTCGGCGAACTCCACCTGGACGGATTTCAAGTGAGCCACACAAAGGATGGCTTTCGCTGGGACGAGAATGAGCAGCCCTTCCTCGAACTCCTCAAAGAGCACCTCGACAGCGATGACTTTCCGCTCTTGAGGCAATGCTTGAATTATCGCTCCCTGGCCTCAAAGAAGGATCGTGCAAAAGCCGCAGAGCAGGCGCTCAATCGAACAGTCGATGCGATTCTAAGAGCCGCGCCTGAGGTGCTGCCTGAAATTGCAGACCAAGAACCGATCGAGACGCAAACTGACAGCCTTCCAGAGCAAGCAAGCCTCGCACGGCGCGAATTGCAATTCGACTTTCGCGGTGAGCCGTGGACCGTGCGGATTCAACTTACCGATGATCCTGCCGAGAGCGAGTGGCTGAGTTTCAGTGACAGCAACGGGGCAACCGGCGTCGCCGACAGTATCGACATACGATTATCCATGACGCACCCGTTCATGGTCACGTTTGCGCAGACCGAAGCAGAGGATATCGAGCCGCTGCTTCGCCTTGCGGCCGCGCTGGCTCTGTCGGAGAGGCTGGCCAGGCGTGCCGGAGTAAAACACGCCGGCACCGTGCGAAGAAATGTGAACCAGATTCTTCGGGAGGCACTGTCGCAGCTATGAATTCAGGGACGCCCGGGACCTCGGCTGTTGTAAATGTACTGAAAGCAGCCCCTCCACCACCAGGAATGAATTGGACGCCCGTCCACGGCGAGCAGGCTTTGGCGTTGGCGGCTCGCAGCGGACTCGACGGTGAGGCAAGTTCAGCGTTGCTGATTTCGGCGGCCCAGATTCTAGGATCGGGCGTGAATCCGAAGGGCGCCCCAGGGCGACAAACTGGCCTCGTCGTGGGCTACGTGCAGAGCGGCAAAACGCTTTCCTTTACGACGGTCATTGCGCTGGCAAGGGACAACGGCTTTCCGCTAGTGATCGTCGTCGCGGGAAATAAGACAAGTCTGCTGGCGCAATCGCATGCGCGATTGGCACACGACTTAGATGTAGGCGGGGGCGACGGCCTCCCAGCTTGGATCATGGCCCAAAACCCAAAAGCGCAAGACAGTCAGTACGAGCAATTTCTTCGGCGGGCGATTGAGAACTGGCGCGACCAATCCTTAGAGCCAGACGAGAAGCCAACATTTCTGTTGACGGTGCTAAAGCAAAACCAGCGCCTGTCGTCTCTTACAAGTTTGCTCAAACGACTCAACCTGGTCGGCGTTCCAGCGCTCGTCATCGATGATGAGGCGGATCAAGCCAGCCTCAATTCCAAAGTCAATCAAGGCCAAGAGAGCACGACGTACTCTAGGTTGCTCGCGTTGCGAGACGCCTTACCGTGTCATACGTTCCTACAGTACACAGCAACGCCTCAAGCGCCGCTTCTGATCAATATTGCGGACACGCTCTCCCCGAATTTTGTTCGGGTTCTTGAGCCGGGCTCTGGTTATGTCGGCGGTGAGACCTTCTTTTCGAAACCTAGTAAGTATGTAGAGACGATCCCTGCGCTCGACGTAGCGGCCCTAAACGCTGGCCAGCCCGATCCTCCGGATAGCCTACTGACGGCGCTGCGCATTTACTTCATTGGGTTAGCGGCCAGCATAATTGAAAAGACCGGCCGCAGATCGATGCTCATACATCCTGCTAGGGAAAAGGTGGTGCACCAAGAAAGTGCTACGTGGGCAGCAGCCGCAAAGGCGGAGTGGGAAACCGCACTCAAGTTGCCCGCGAGCGATCCTGATCGAGCTGACGTGCTTGAAATCTTTGCTACCACTTACGCGCAGGTTAAAAAAACTGCACCGAGCCTTCCGTCATTCGAACAGATAGTCGAACGATTGCCCCGAGCTCTCCGCAATACAACGGTGATTGAATTCAATACGCGCGGCCAACCTAAAACGCCTGAAATCGAATGGCGCAATTCCGAAGGGTGGATATTGGTTGGAGGACAGGCGGTCGATCGTGGATTTACGGTAGAATCCCTGAGCGTCACGTATATGCCGCGCGGCATTGGTGTCGGAAATGCCGACGCGTTGCAGCAGCGCGCCCGGTTCTTTGGATACAAGAAGAAATACATCGGCGTTTGCCGCGTCTTTCTTGAGCAAGATCTTCGCGACGCATTCGAAGGCTACGTCGAGCACGAGCAAATGATGCGCACAGAGCTCAAGCGCCTTTCGACAACGGGAGAGAACCTTCGAACTTGGCGCCGCAGACTTGTTCTCGATCCCAGCCTTCAACCCTGCCGCGCGTCCGTGATCTCAGACCCGCTTTCGCGCCAGCGCCGACTGGGCGGGTGGACTCAGCAACGGGGAGCGATGCTGACGCCGGATGCGATGGGCGCCAACACCAGCGTTCTGGCGAAATTGGTAGACGGTCTGACATTCGCGCCAGACACAACCTACGTATCAAATCTCCCAGCTCAGCAGCATCTGGTGTCGCGTGATGTACCTCTGTCTCGCGTATTGGACGCACTCGTCGAATATCGTTGTGAAGATGCACGCGATACTGCGAGCTTCACGGGACTGCTTGTGACGCTCGGCGAAGTTCTGCGGAACAACAAGGACGCCAAGGCGGCAGTGTACAAAATGAGGCCGCTGGCGAAAGCAGATCGGACGATAGCCGACGACGGGTCTATCGAGAACTTCCAACAAGGTCCGACTGCCAGCGGAAATGCCTATCCTGGGGACAGTGTCTTCAAAGCCTCGGATCGACTGTCAGTTCATCTGAATTATTTCGACCTCAAGCAGGAAGACAAAAAAGTGGTCGCGACCGCCGCGCCCCTTCTCGCTTTCCATGTACCGCCCGCTCTGGCGAAGAGTTGGCTTGTGCAAGTTCAAGCCGGCCAGTCGTAATGGTCTCTGGCGCTGTAATCTCCCTTCTGAATACGCTTTCGCGTTCTGAACGCGAGGGTGTGTTCCATGTCGCCCCCATTCCGGACGCGGACGGTTACTTTATTGGCCGCAACCATCTGGGATCGGCATCCGTCCTCATTCGAACTCTGCACGACGGTGGCGCTGTTCCAATCCGGCTCGCCGGCTTGGATGCCACCTTTGGATCGCAGTGCGAGTTGTTAACGCCGGACGGCAAGCTAAGCACGGAGCGACTAAGCGTCATTCAATGCACATCGGGCGGTCCCGAGAACGAGTTTTACTTTGCCTTTGCAATGGAGGCGCTGATCGCGGCGCTTGGTTCTTCTCCGGAGCCCTCAGCGGTCTTTGGCGCTGTGGGCAATCTGGTCGAACTTTTCCAACGTCTCCGAATTCCACCGCGCCGACCCCTTACAGGACTTGTCGGCGAACTCTGTGTGATTTGCTTTTCGCGTGATCCATCACAAGCGATTGCCGCGTGGCGAACCGACCCGGACGAGCGGTTTGACTTTGTCTGCGAAAGATTGCGGCTGGATGCCAAGGCATCCTCAAACAGGCGCCGCGTCCACTCAGCGTCTTTTGAACAGGTCAACGCCCCACACGGCACAATAGCTGCGTTCGCATCGCTTTGGGTCGAGCCGGCGGGGGGAGGCGTCTCCCTTGCTGATCTGATTTTGAGAATCGAGACCAGTCTCGGGACCAATCGCACTGCGATCTCAAGACTTAGACTCATCGTTGCGGCTACGCTCGGCGATTCATTGAAGGCTGCCCTGGGGTGGCGATTTGACTTGGCGTTGGCGCAATCCTCACTTCAGTTTTTCGACGCGGCGCTGGTCCCCGCAATTCGCACCAGCACGCCAAAAGGCGTGTCGGCTGTCAGATTCTCGTCTGACTTCGACGAAATTCGGCCGATGGAAGTTTCAGTATTCGCGCAATTGCTAACGGTACCCGAAATCAGCCTTCTGCCCGTCGCCTGAAGGCGGTCGCGACGCCGCTATTGATTTCGGCGTCGCCGCCGTTGGCGGTCACGATCTGAACTCCGATCGAACTGTACAACTCGATCGGCACCAACGCCGCACCCGCCGCGCTCATGATATTCTGCGTCTGGGCTGGCTGAGTCGACTGGGAGCGGGGGCGCAACGATGCCTGACAATGACGACAAGATCGCGCGCGCGATCTTCATTCACGTGGCCGCCATCGCCATCAGCGCGCCCTACGTCGCAGCGGTTTCGCAGCAAGCGCAGACCCAGGCCGTGCGCCAGCTCGACCAGGAACGCCTCGCCGAAGCCCTTGGCGTCGAATGGTCCAGTATGACGGAAACTGCCATCGCCGCCGAAGCTCTGCTGCTGCAAGAGCGCGGGCGCGGCGCCCACCGTCGCCGCGTTTACACGCTCGGCTTCACGGGCTCCGGCGCCGAGAACCAGCCCGAGCTTTTCGACATCCTCAGCTATTTCGAAAAGACGGGCTCGCTCATGACCATGGCGCGCGTACGCGCCCCCGATCTTGCCGGTTACCTTCGCCAAGATGCGCGCCGTTGGCGCGATCTTTTGCGCGATCTCCGAGACCGCAGCGAGGCCACCGACCGCACGCTCGACCGCAACCGCTATGAGCAATTGCTGCACGCCATCGCCGCGCTGGACATGATCTGCGCCGATGAAGCGGGCGCGGCCATCGCCACTGCAAGTTGGAGCCCGATGCGTTTGGTCGCCGAAGAATTGATTGCCGGCGCTGGAGAAACGCTACTCCGCGCTATCGTCCAGAACGACAACATCATCGACGCGCCGGTTCCTGCGTTGCGCGTTCCGTTCGGCACCAACGACGGCGTCCCGCTTGGGTTCTGGCTCGTCTTCCCCTCAGACGCCGTGATCCCTGCCAACGGCGAGATCGAAATCCGAGGACGGCTTCAATGGCCCGAAGATGGCATTGCATCGGGTGGCGTCGCGCTCGTCAGCGATGCCGCCGATCATGCCTCTGCACGCAATACCGATCGCCGCTTCCCCGGCGGCGGCGGCGAAACCTGGAATGAGTAGATCGCGCCCGCGCATCGAAGCAGCGAGCCCTGTCGGCGGCGAAGAGCGCGTTGTTGCCCGCGCTGATTCCTGACCCGTTTACCGATCACTCCTGATCGTTCTCCGCAGCGGTCGGGCGATCGGGCGGACGCTTCTTTTTGAGGGTCTCGAGTCCTGCCCACAACAGCACGAATTGCAACACCAAGGCCCCGATCTCGACGCCCAAATCTAGGACCTGAATGACAAGCGTCTGCATGAAGGACCTCTCAGTCCCGAAAGCCTACCTGGCTTGCCATGGCGTTTCAAGGCGTTACAGGGTGAAACATAGTGTAATTCCTGGTTTCGGACTGATGGAGAATCTGCTAGAATGCTGATTCCATTGAGGTTCGCAGAGCGCTCCGATGTCCGCCTTCAAGAACTTGGTCTCAGAGCGGCACGTGGGAAGCGTACCGAAAGCCTACGCCGACTTCCTAGTTCAGCCGGTCGCCGACGATCCTACCAAGGCCAATGCAAGCTACGAGAACTGGGAATTTGATCACGCCAGTCACAGAAGATTTTTCGTCGGAGGCATGCGCTGGTTTCTTCGGACGACGGACCTCAAGGCAGTCGATCTGACGCGCTACACAGACGCGGCGGTGCGAGCGGCCGCGATCAGGCCGCAGGTCGTCAACATGCCGAACAGTGATGACAAATGGAACGCATTGTCCCGCAATCAAATCAGGGCCGCGCGCGAAAAAGAACCGATGTTCTTCCAGAAGGCTGTGCTTACAATCATCGCTTGCGAGCTCGCGCTCGCCGATTTGCTCAACTCCGACAAGCGATCCCGGTTGGTTGCGTCCGGCGTTTCCGACGCATCGGACGTCTACCGGCACATGGCTGTTGTGCCGGCGGTTTGGAACATCGATAATTTTTCGACTGCATATGATGCGATTAAGCGCAGCGGTCCGGACGCCATCGGGCAATTGCTTGCCGCTGCGGGACAACGATCGCCAGAAGTCTTTGAGGGCCTAGCGGGAATTTCTGGAAAAGGTGCCACAGTCACCTACGAAACCGCGCGTCGCATTCGTGATGGAATTAGTGCTCTGCCGTTGGCAAATACGTTTGTCGGAAAGGTTCGAGCTTCACCAGGTAATTTTCTGGGTCGTGGAAATGCGATGGCTGAGGAAGAAGCAGAACTGGACTGAGAATTCCGCGGAAATCGGACTCGTACTTAGGCATTCTTCCCTGCGGGCGGTATCATTGCGGGTATGAAGCGCTCTCCTATTTGGGGAGACTTTCGAGTGTTCAAACGGATACAGACACCCACCGAGTTATCTTCCGGCACCATTTAGGGCGAAAAGTCTCGGAAGACCTGGGTTTCTGGATTTACCGAGGCGCTGATCGCCGCTCCAGTGCTAAGCTGAGGTCCCGGTAGAGGCGCGGATCGCCTTCACCGAATGGCCTACAGAGGGACAAAGCCCCCATTCATTTCGCGGACGCGGAGACCCATGGCGAGGGCGTCGATCGCGGCCTTACAGGCGCCTGTCGCGATCGCGCTCCAAAATTTGAATTTCGTAACACCCGCCGCCGCTCAAATCCGCCGTATGTCTCTTAGCGAGACACGAAACTGCCTGACATCGCCAACGCGGACAATTCGCCCCATCGCGTACACAGGATCGGCCACGAAAGGGAGCAGACCTTGTCCGTGGGCGCTTCCGTCCGCTTCGAGAAAAAGCAGAATGTCAGCATCGTCGCCGCAGCCGCGCGCGCAGAAGGCGGGCGGCAAGCCGCCGCGAATGCACAGCGAGGCGCAAGCCTTGTGAACCCTGCCATCACCAGGGCGCATGGCGCCGAACCAGCACTTGGCGTCGAGAATTTCGCCCGTGAGCAGAGCCGGGCCCTCGTCAACGGCGGGCCAGGCCGGCGCGGGCGGCGCGGGCGCAGCGGCGATCCAATCATCGCCATCGATTGCGGCGATCATCGCGTGAGCGCCGCGCGCGATGAGCGTGCCGCGCACGCGCACGGCATCGCCAGCGTGACGCCGCAAGCGGCCTTGCACGCCGCGCTTGGAGTTTGAAACCAGGAACGCGGTGCGCGGCGCGCCATCAATATCGTGCGTCACCAAGGCGGGATAGGGTTCTCGAACAAGCTGGCCCGCGAATGCGCGCACATCGCCCTGATCCCATGCGCCAGCGCCTGCCGGTTCGTGAGCGCTGGCGAGCAAACCCGCAAGGCCGGCGCCGCCAGCGATGAGGCCAAGCGCGGCGCCAAGCATGAAGCGGCGGTCTTTCTTCGGCGTCTCCGCCCAGCCGATGAAGAAGTCGTCCTTTGTCACGCGGTCGCCTCCGCGCCGATGAGAGTGGGCGGTGTATGAGCGCCGGGCGCGAGCGGCCGTTCATGGACAAAGACAACGCCATTCTCGATCCGCGTGCGATACGTCGACACCATTTCCGCATAAGGCGGCGGCGAGCGGCCGTCCTCGGGGCGATACTGGAAGCCGTGCCACGGGCACACGACGCAGCCATCCACGATCCGCCCCTCGCCCAGGGGACCGCCCTGATGCCTGCACACGTTCGACAATGCAAAGATGCGCGACGCATCGCGAAAAACCGCGATGCGCTCGCCCCGCGGCGGCGTCACGATGCGCGCGCACGCGTCCGGGATGTCCATGACGGCGCAAACCTCGATCCAACCATCCCCATTATGCACATTCGCCGTGTCACGCGCATGCTCACGCAACGCCGCGACAATGTGGAGGATGGCGACACTCAGCGCCGCGCCCGCCACGAGCCAGGCGTAGACATCAATGCGCGCCGACTGGACCGCGCCCAACATGACGTGCGCCACGATCAACACATAAGCGAGATAGACGCTCATATGGATCGACTTCCACAGGACCGGCCCCAGATTGGCGTTCCAGAAATCGTGGCTGGTGGCCGCGAGCAGGAAGAGGAACAGCAACGCGATGAGACCGAGCGACTCGAATGGAAAGTCGCCAATCGCATCGTAACGCGGATTGGAGATGAGAAGCGATACGAGCGGATTGAGATCGGAGAAGCCATGATACCACAGCACAACCAAGCCGGCATGCGTGAGCGCGATCGCGAAACATGTGACGCCGAGATGCCGGCGATTGTAAAGCGCCGGCGTAAAGCGGATGCTGAGCCGCGCCAGCGGCCCGATCGCGAGGATGATCGTTAGGAGCGAGAATGCGGCCGCGCCGAGCGCCCGGATCATGAGTTGAATCGGCGTGAAGCTCTGGCCTGGCGGCTGCGTAAGAACTGCCGTCGCGACATAGACCGATAGAAAAATCGCAACGCCGATCGCGAGAGCGAGGTCGAAGGACTTTTTGAACGGGGTCCATTGGACGATGCGGTAGCCGTGCGACATCAGCGCCCCTCGATCGAGTCAATGGACTGAAGGGCAGCGCCGACGCGGTGGCGTACGTCAAGAGCCAAGACCGCGCATGCCAGGATCACCAGCGCGGCCAAGAGCCAAGTCCACAAATGGACGCGACGTTGCCAGCGCGTCATGGCGCTTTCGCGCCACGCAGCGACTTGATCGCGAGCAAGGGCCACAGCGCCGTCATGCCCGGCAAAAGAATGAGCTTCACGCGCCACGGCGCCTGCGCCGCTAACGGATCAAAGCGACGCACAAGCCCGCCGACCAATGCAATCGCTACAACGAATCCGACGCCAAAATAGGCGCCGACCACTGACCAGATAAGCTGTGCGGCGGACACGTCCATGGGATCGCTCTCTGGCGGGTACTTACAGATCAACCGGCCGATTGGTTACAGTCGGGACGGCGTGTCTATAGCGCGCAATCTCTCGCTTGGCGATTCATGAACATGGTCGCCGTCAGGGCGATGCAAAAGGGTGCACATCTTAATTGCCGAAGATGACGTTGCGCAGCGCGGCCACGCCGAACCCGACCGATCCGGCTGCAACCACCCGCGCCTATGCCGCATATGTGGAGGCGGTGGTGCAGCGCGGCGTCGCGCAACTCAATTTCACCGTGGAGACGATTTCCGAGATGAGCACCTCGGCTCTTGAACTCGCGCGCCACCGTTTCACCAATGGTGCGAACGCGGAGGTGCCGGCCGCCTCACCCGCCGCCCCTCGGCACGCACCGTCGAAGAAGTAACAACCGCAACCACACTCGGAGCTGACCATGCAAATGACCTTCATACGCGCCGCCTGCATTGCAGGCGCACTATTCGTGGGCGCCGCCGCGCCAGCGTTCGCTGGCGAATGCCCCGCCGGTAATGTCGGCGTCGACGTCACGCCAGCCGGTCCGTCCGCGCCATCGCGCGTAACAG
>CADEEL010000014.1:0-6317 GCA_902826335.1 uncultured Alphaproteobacteria bacterium | reverse complement strand
AATGTCGGCGTCGACGTCACGCCAGCCGGTCCGTCCGCGCCATCGCGCGTAACAGATGAAGTGATCGCCTCGATCGACCTCGGCCAAGGTTACAATATTCCCGGTCGCGCCTTGCGCATGCGACGTCTGGTCATTGCGCCGGGCGGCGTCGTGCCTTGGCACGCCCACACTGAGCGCCCCGCAAACATTTACGTCGTCGAAGGACGCGTGACGGAGTATCGTAGCACGTGTTCGACGCCGATTGAGCACCGCGCCGGCGAAGTCGTCGCGGAGAGCGGCGCGACTTCACATTGGTGGCGCAATAATTCGCGACGTCGCGTGGTGCTGATTTCCGCCGATATCCTTCCCCCGCAGGCGCCGTCCGAGCAATCGATGTAATCAGCCGAGGGCGACGCACAGCAGAGGCCGAAGGCGCGTGTAAGCACCTTCGGCCTTTGGCTGTTGTTGTAACCTAAAGGGCGACCATGGCGAACAAGCAGGCGCTGGCCCGCGCTGGCTTCTCCCCAACAAGGCAATCGAGACCATGGCCGCCGCGCCCGCCGCATTGAATTCGTCTGGACCAAGCGCTTTCACCCCTGGCGCGTGGTTCAACCTCACCGTGATCGGGCTAATGGCGTTCTTAACCGTCGTCGATCTGTTCGCCACGCAAGCGATCTTGCCGGCGCTCACGCAGCGCTATGGCGTAAGTCCAGCGGCGATGGCGGCGGCCGTCAACGCCAGCACATTGGGCATGGCTGTGTCGGGTCTGCTTGTCGCCCTATTCAGCCGCGCCATCCCGCGACGGCTTGGAGTCGTTGTCAGCCTCACCGTGCTGGCGCTACCCACGGCGCTGCTCGCCTTCGCGCCGGATCTGACTTCGTTCACACTGCTGCGCATCGCCCAAGGCCTGTTCATGTCCGGCGCCTTTACGCTGACGCTGGCTCATCTGGGAGAACGCTGTACGGCGAGCGCTTCGCCGGCCGCGTTCGCGGCCTTCGTCACCGGCAATGTCGCCAGCAATCTCGTCGGCCGCCTGATCGCCGCGAACATCGTGTCTGAACTTGGCCTTGACGCGAACTTCTTCGTCTTCGCGGCGCTCAACCTGGCGGGCGCGGCGCTCGCCTGGGACGCGATCTCGCGCGCGTCGCCAAAGCCAGAGCTGATGGCTCCCGGCATGGACGTGTTCGCCGCGGTGCGCGCGCATGTGTCCAACCCCGCGCTTCGCGTGAGCTTCGCGATCGGATTTTTGATTCTGTTCGCGTTCATCGGCGCATTTTCGTACGTTAACTTCGTGCTGGTCGCGGCCCCGTTCGCCTTGCCGATGGCTGCGCTTGGATTGGTTTATCTCGTTTTCTTGCCCGCGATGGCGACAACGCCTCTGGCGGGCGCGGCCGCGCGGCGCTTTGGCGCACGCGCCTCCATCGCCGCTGGGTTGATGGTCGCGGTCTTTGGTTTGGGGCTGACCTTGGCGCCTGCACTCGGCGCCGTTCTGGCGGGCCTTGCGCTGGTCGGTGCGGGGACGTTCTTCGCCCAAGCTGGCGCTACAGGATTTGTGAACCGCGCGGCGCGCGCAGACAAGGCCGCCGCGAGCGGGCTCTATCTAGCGAGTTATTATCTGGGCGGTCTTGTCGCCGCGCCGCTCCTAGGCGCGCTGTTCGACAATTATGGTTGGCTGGGCTGTGCGGCGGGCGCCGGCGGCGCGCTTGCGCTCGCCGCGCTGCTGGCGCAGGGACTGCCGCGCGAAACTCTCACATCGAAGGAGCACTTGCATGCGCACGCTTGAAGGAAAAAGCGCGATCGTCACTGGATCCACCAGCGGCATCGGGCTCGGCGTCGCGGAGGCGCTGGCGGGCGCGGGCGCCAACGTGATGCTCAACGGCTTCGGACCCGCCGAGGAGATCGAACGGTTGCGCAGCAAGATCGCGCACGAGCACCGCGTCAAAGCGCTCTACAATGGCGCTGACATGACCAAGCCCGAGGAGATCGCGGCGATGGCGCAGGCCGCCGCCGCCGCGTTTGGCTCGGTCGATATCATCGTCAACAACGCCGGCATCCAGCATGTGTCTCCGATCGAAGACTTCCCGCCGGAGAAGTGGGACACAATCATCGCCATAAACCTCTCTAGCGCCTTTCATCTCACGCGCGCGACGTTCGCGGCCATGAAAGCGCGTAAATGGGGCCGGATCATCAATATCGCGTCCGCGCACGGCCTTGTGGCTTCACCGTTCAAGTCCGCCTATGTCGCCGCCAAGCACGGCGTGATTGGGCTGACCAAGACGGCGGCGCTGGAAGGCGCCGAATATGGGATCACCTGCAACGCCATCTGCCCCGGCTATGTGTTGACGCCCTTGGTGGAAAAGCAAATTCCCGACACGGCGAAAGCGCGCGGCATCAGCGAAGAGGCTGTGGTGAGGGATGTCCTGCTCGCCGCGCAAGCGACGAAGCAATTCGTCACCACAAGCCAATTGGGCGCCCTGGCCGTCTTCCTGTGCACAGACGCCGCATCCCAGATTACGGGCGCTTCGCTCCCGGTCGATGGCGGCTGGACCGCCCACTAGGAGTTCAAAACATGGCCAAGCCAGCCAAGGCCCGCATGATCAATCTCGCGCTGCAGGGCGGAGGCTCGCACGGCGCCTTCTCGTGGGGCGTGCTTGATCGGTTGCTCGAAGACGAGACGATCGAGATCGAGGCGATCACGGGCGCCTCGGCGGGGGCCATGAACGCCGTGGCGCTCGCGGACGGCTTGGCGCAATGCTGCCGGGAGGACGCGCGCGCCACGCTGCGTCGATTCTGGGAAGGCGTATGCGAGGCCGCGCGCGCGAGCCCGCTGCAACGAACGCCCTTCGACATGATGTTCGGCGGCGGCTGGAACCTCGATAAATCGCCGGCCTATCTTTGGTTCGACGTCATGAGCCGCATCGTCAGCCCCTATGAAATGAACCCACTCAATCTGAACCCCTTGCGGGACATCGTTGAGCGGCTGATCGATTTCGACCGGGTTCGCACAAGTGAAATCAAGCTGTTTCTCTCCGCGACCAATGTCGAAACCGGGCGAACAAAGGTGTTTCGCAACGCCGACCTTACACCAGACCACGTCATGGCGTCCGCGTGTCTGCCGTTCATGTTCCAGGCTGTTGACATTGACGGCGTCGCCTATTGGGATGGCGGATACATGGGCAATCCGCCGCTCTGGCCGCTTTTTGATCATTGCCAGTCCGACGATGTGCTCATCGTGCAGATCAATCCTATCAAGCGGCCTGGCAAGCCGCACACCGCGCGCGACATACTGAACCGACTGAACGAAATCACCTTCAACGCCTCCTTGTTGCGCGAGCTGCGCGCCGTCGATTTCGTCACGCGCCTGCTTGAGGAGGGCCGCATGGAGGGCACGGGCTATCGCCGTGTCCTTGTGCATATGGTCGAGGACGAGGCGACGCTGTCCAGCTTGGGCGCATCATCCAAGATGAACGCGGAGCGCGCCTTTATCGAGATGTTGTTCCACCGGGGGCGGGCGACGGCCGACGCGTGGCTCGCGCTGCACTCCGCCGATATCGGGAAGAAATCCACAATCGACATCCGTAAATTGTTTATGGGCGAAGAAGACGCGCTGGATGGTTATCGGATCACGCGCGCCGCGGAATATAAGCGCCGCAAGGAGATATGAATTGCAAGCCGTGGCGCGCGCGTTGAGCATGGGGCTGTTTGCGCTGCTGAGCCTCTTCCTGATCGTGTTCGGTGTCTTCTACGCAACGGTCGACAATATGTTGTTTTTCCATGCGGCCGCCGTGCCGGAAGAGATGCGCGCGGGGTTGCTGCCGCTCTATCTCGCGCTCATGAAACTTATCGGCGGCGCGGCAGCGGCCTTGGGGGCGCTCTGCCTATTCGTGACATTCGGCCCGCTGAGAAACCGCGCGCCCTTCGCGGCGACGGCGCTCGCCCTGGCGATCGCCGCACCGGTTCTTGTCGCCGCTTATGTAGCGGAATCCCTTGCCGCTCAGGCCGGCGCGCCAACCTCTTGGCATTTGATGGGCGTCATCATCGCCGTCGTCTGCGTCGCCTACCTGGCGCATATCATTGGCGCGCGGCGCCAGTGGGCCGAATCCGACATTCGTCTCCCATTTGAGGCGGACGCCGTGCGCAACCAGCGTTAGAATACGCCATGGCCCAACGAACTGCCTTCGTGTTCGCCGGCGGCGGCAGCCTGGGCGCCATCCAGGTCGGCGCGCTGCGCGAACTTGTGGCCGCGGGCGAAAGGCCTGATTTTCTGGTCGGCGCATCGGTAGGCGCGCTCAACGCCTGCTTCTTCGCCGGCCAGCCCAGCGCAGAGGGCGTCGCGGCGCTGGAGGCGATCTGGCGCGGCCTTTCGCGACGCGACATTTTTCCGGTGACGCTGAGCGGCGCGCTTGGGCTCCTGCGCGGCGCTGGCGGATTGTTCGAACAGCACAATCTGCGCCGCCTGGTCGAGCGCGAACTCACCATTCGCAACCTTGAGGACGCGGCGATCCCGGTGCATGTCGTCGCCACCAATCTAAGCGGAGCGGCGGTGCGCCTATCCAAGGGCGCGGCGGCGGACGCCGTGCTGGCGAGCGCCGCCATTCCCATCGCGTTTCCGTCGGTGCAGATCGGCGTCGAGCATTTGATCGACGGCGCCATCGCCGGCAACACGCCCATCCTCACCGCCGCCGAGCTGGGCGCAACCCGCATCATCGTGCTGCAAACCGGCTATGCGTGCTCCATAGACGGCCCGCCCAGAGGCGCGGTCGCGCGCGGCATGCACGCACTCACGCTGCTCATCGCCAATCAGATGGAACGCGACCTGAGGCTTCTGCGGGATTCTGTTGAAGTGCATGTCGCGCCCCATCTGTGCCCACTTGACGTGTCGCCCTTTAATTTCAGTCAGTCGTACGCGCTGATCGAACGCGCCGCCGAACGCACGCGCGAATGGCTGGCTTTGGGCGGGCTACAACGATCCGCGAGCGCCGACGTGTTCGACCACAAACATGCGGCGATGTCCGGCATGGGGCCCGCCGCGGGCGGCTACGATCTTGTGAGCTATTTCACCGCGGATGCGCCCCGCATCGGAACGCCGCAACACACCGCCGAACACGAGGGCCGCCTCTATTGGTTCGCCAACGCCGAGAACCGCGACGCGTTCCTCGCCGCGCCGGAGCGCTACCTGCCTCAATATGGCGGCGCCTGCGCCTACGCCATGGCGCGCGGCCGAGACGTGCGCGCCGACCCGCTCTGCCATCGCATCGTGAACGGCCGGCTCTACTTCAACCTCAACCCGGCCATTCACCAACAATGGCTAGGCGACCTCGACGGCGCAATTCGCCGCGCCGACGCGCATTGGCGCGAACGGCCATAGGGTAGCACATGCAAAGCCACAGGATCAGCTTTCGCGGCGCGCATGGCGAGACCTTGGCCGCGCGCCTGGAGGCGGCGGAAGGCGAGTCGCGCGCCTACGCCCTGTTCGCGCATTGCTTCACGTGCGGCAAGGATTCCTCGGCCACGGTGCGTATTTCGCGCGCCCTCGCCGCGCGCGGCATTTCGGTTCTGCGCTTCGATTTCACCGGTCTTGGCCAAAGCGAGGGCGATTTCGCAAACACCAATTTTTCCTCTAATGTCGCCGATCTCGTCGCGGCGGCCGCGCATCTGCGCGAGGCCTACGCCGCGCCGCACATCCTTATCGGTCACAGCCTGGGCGGCGCGGCGGTGATTGCGGCGGCGCGCCTTATCCCCGAGGCGCGCGCTGTCGTGACCATCGGCGCGCCCAGCGACGTCACCCATGTCGCTCATCATTTCGCCGCCCACGCCGGTGAGATAGAAAGCGCGGGCGTGGCGGAAGTGACGCTCGCCGGTCGGCGCTTCACGGTGAAGCGTCAGTTCTTGCAGGACCTGCAGGAGCACGACCAGACCGAACGCATCGCCACGCTCAAACGACCGCTTCTGGTGTTGCATGCGCCGCGCGACGAGGTCGTCGGCATCGCCCACGCCCAGCGCATTTTTCAGGCCGCCAAGCATCCCAAGAGCTTCGTCTCGCTCGACGACGCGGATCATTTGCTGTCCGACCCCGCCGACGCTGACTATGCCGCGGCGATCATCGCGACATGGGCGGGGCGGTATCTTGCCTAGGAGGTCAACGGCATCAGAAGCAAGAGTAAGACGCCAAAATTCGCTCACGGTTCGTTCCAGGCCTTGCTTGCATCGTCCCCGCGCCGCTAATGCGTCTTGAGGTGGAGGAGCAGCAGTGGCGGATTCGATTCTGATTGGCGTGGCCCCCGAAGGCCCGCAAACCCTCGCGCTCAAGCGCGCGAACCGCCACGGCCTTATCGCCG
>CADEEL010000013.1 GCA_902826335.1 uncultured Alphaproteobacteria bacterium | reverse complement strand
GACACCCTCAATCTCCCGGCTTCGGGTCGGATGGACAACCTATTGAAAGCTCACAGCTAGCGCGCTCAGCAAAAGTGGGAACCGGTTTTGCGTCCGAGCGCGCGCTACTCATATAATTAGACTGCTTTCCGAGCAGCCGGCCGGTGTCCACTCGGCCGGAAAGCAGTCTGAAGCCTTGCAGGACGGAAAGGCGACAGGCGCGTGCGTCTATGGTTAATAGCCCGGGAAAGATCGATTGGGCCTGGAGGATCGGATGCGACAAGTAACTGCGGCCGCATGTGCGCTCGCCCTGGCCTGCGGCGCGGGCTTGGCTTGGGCCGACGGCCCGCCCGAAACGCCGCCCTATCGCCCACCGCCAGCTCCGGCCGCTCAGGCCGCGCCCCTGCGACCTGCTCCAGTGCAAGTCGCGCCCGCTCCAGCGCAAGCGCCGGTGCGCGCGGCGCCCTTGCAGCGCCAATCCGCAGCGCCCGCGCCGGCCGCGCCTGCCGCGCGCGCTGGCCAGATTTCGCTGGCCGATGGCGCCGTCACGCTCACCGTGCCGGCCGGGTTCGAACTGCTCTCGCCCGCCGAAGCGCAGGCCTATCTGCAGCGCGCCGGCGCGCCCGCGCCGCGCGGCGATATCCTCGGCCTTGTCGCGCCCGTCGGCGTGGCGACCACCAGCGCCGATTTCTGGGGCAGCGTGCTCGCCTATGAGGCACTCGGCTATGTGCCGCCGGACAACGCAGCCGCGCTGACGGCGCCCGCCTTCGAAGGCGCGGTGCGCACCGCGCGGACCTCCGCCGCGCGTGGCTTCGAGCGGTTCGAAACCGCGCCCGCCTTCAGCCCGGCCGGCGCGCTCTCCTGGGCCGAACGCACGGCGCCCGATGGCCCGGCCACGCGCAACATACGCCATGAACAACGCGCGCTCGGGCGCGGCGGCGTCGCCAGCCTGACATCCGTGGTGCGCGCCAATCAATTGGGCCAGCTGGTCGCGGCGATGCCGGCCTTCATGCAAGGGCTCTCCTTTCCGGCCGGCCAGCGTTATGGCGATGCGACGGCCAGCGATCGGCGCGCCGCAGTGGATCTGCCGGGGCTGGTCACCGGCGAGCAGAACGTCGCTTCGGCCGCCGCGGCGACAGGGCAGGGCTTTGTGCAAACCAATGCGGGCGGGCAAGCCGGCGGCGCGGGGCTCCAGGGTCTTTTTCCGTGGATCGCGCTGGGGGTGATCGCGCTCGCCGCGCTCGGCTGGTTCGCCATGGGGCGGCGTGATCGCGCTGCTGACAGCGACGACTATGACGATGAGGACGAGGCTGACGAGCGGCCGGCGGCGCAACAAGCCAGCGCCCAGGCCAGCGTCCAGGCCAGCGCACCGGCCCCAGCTCCGCCCCCGCCGCCGCCCGCGCGCGAGCAAGACCCTGAACCGGATAGCCCTCCGTCCACGCCGGCCTAACGGGCGAGGCGTTCGACCCGCCGCAAGTGCAAGTCTTCCCTCGCTGGTCGAGGGCCTGATCGCTTACGATTAAATCAATCTCAAACGATCACGCTCTCATTCAAATAGTTAGAGCCCAAAGAGCGCCAAAACCGATATCCACTTTTGGCTATCGCACGCTCGGCGTACAGCAATGGAATGGTGCCGCCTAGGTGACTCGAACACCTGACCTACGCATTACGAATGCGCCGCTCTACCGGCTGAGCTAAGGCGGCTCCGGCGCCGCTGATACAGGCGCGCGCCGCCCCAAGCAAGCGCAGGCTCTGCAGACGCCCATCAGGCGCTGCGCGCCTCGACAATCGTATCGTGCGGCGGACGAAGTCCATCGCCACCCGTCGCCGGCGGCAGCGCGAGCAGCGAGCCGGGGCTCGCCTCACCCGCGCGGTCCATGCGCGGATGGATCAGCTGTCCCGCATCCCCGTAGACATAGACAAGACGGGCCCAGTCCGTGTCGTCGTACATGAAGGCGGGGCCCTCGGGATCGAGGTCGGACCAATCCGGTTCGCGCGGCGCGGCGGCGGCCTGGGTGATCCAGGTGCGTGCGGCCGTGTCATCGCCGCGGCCGCGCGCGGCTTGCGCGAACAAAGTGCAGATGCGCGAGGATGGGAATTCGCGATAGGCGTCGTCCAGCGCGGTCTGGGCGCCAGTCCAGTCCTGCCGCTCCATCGCCAGTTCGGCGGTGACGATGCGGCTTTCGCGGCTGTCGCGACGTTTGTCGATGAGGCTCTGCATGCGCTGCGCGCGCGCGACGACGCTCTCACCCGTCTTGAGATCGCGATAGGCGTGGGCGAGCGCGGGATGGGGCGCGTGCTCCCAGGCTTCCTCGAGAATGGAAGCGGCGCGTTCGTCCTTGCCTTCGCCAGCGAGAAGACGCGCGGCGAGCGCGGCCCCGGGCGCAAATCCCGGCGACATGCGCACGGCCTTCTGCGCCTGATCGGAAGCCTTCTCCCCGCGCCGTTCACGTTCGGCCTTGGCGGCGGCTGCGGTGAGCAGCACGGCGCGGCGTCGGCGCGCGACGCGATCTTCCACGAGACGGCGCTTCTCGCCTTGCTCAAGCGCTTCGAGCGCGCCTTCCCAATCGGCCGCCTGCACCTTGAGTTCAAACAGGGATTGAAATGGCCATGCCGCGGACTTGGATATGCGCATCGCCGCTTCGGCGTGCGCCATGGCCGACGTGCGATCCCCGCGCTTCAGCGCCGCCTGCAGAAGGCCCTTGCGGCCGAGCAATTCGGTGTCTTCATTGGTGAGCATGCCGGAATATGCGCGCTCGGCCGCCGCGATATCGCCGGAGACTTCCGCCGCGCGCGCCTGAAGGAGGTTGGCGAGGCGCGGCTCTTCGATCAAATCCTCGGCCTTGTCGGCGTGCTTGCGCGCCTCGTCGAATTCGCCGGCTTCCGCCGCGATGAGGCCAAGCGCCAGCGCCTCTTGCCCGCGCCGTATGCGCGCGCGCTCACCGGCCTTGCCCAATCGGCCCGGCGCATCCATCAGAACCATCAGCAGGCGGAGCAATGGCAGCGCGACCGCCACCAGCGCGACGAGCGCGAGCAAGGCGAAAAGCGCGCTGGTATCCACGCGCCAGCCGCTCCATTCGATGCGCACCGAGCCTGGATCGGTTGACGCCTGCCACGCGGCGAGCGCGGCGAGCACCGCAATGATGAGTAGAAATGCAAGCCTTAGCATCAGCCTCTCCGCGACAATTCGGTGCGGATGGCCCCGAGGTGCGTGTCAATCGCCAAGCGGCGGCGCGCATTGTTGAGCCAAGCCTGCGCCACGCGGGCGGGCGGGCCGGTCAGGCGTGACAATTCCCGCACTGCGCCGGCGAGATCGTCGGCCGCGAGGCGGCGGCTGGCGCGTTCAACGACGCCTGCGGGCGTATCGCCCTCGCCCTCGCGGCGAACCGTCACCCATTGCGAAAGCGCCGCCTGCATGCGGCCCCAGAAACCGGCGCCCGCTTCGGCCTGGCGCGCGGCGCGAATGATGCTCGTCTCCAAGGTCGCGAAACTATCGCGCAGTTCGATCCGCGTTGGCGCGCCGGTGCGCGCCAAGGGCGCCAGAGCGCGAACGTTTGGGTCATCTGGCAAGAGCGCGGCCAGCGCCTGATAGGATTGCTCGAACGGGCCGGATGAGCGCGAGGCTTCGGCCGCCGCCGAGACGGCGAAGGCCGCGCGGGCGGCTTCGCCTGCTGTGCGCGATTGGGCCTCAACAGCTGGAAGCGCCGCCTGGAGGCGCTGAACCTCGGCTGTCATTGCGCTGATCTGCTGGTTGGACGGCAATTGCGCCAGGCGCGCCTCGAGGTCGCGCAGGCGGGCCTGCATCGCCACCGATCCGCCGGCGGCGGGATCGGCGCTGGGATTGGCGATGAGGCCCTCGATGGAGCGGACGCGTTGGTCAAGGCCTGCGAACTGACCGGCGTCAGCGGCCGGCGTGACGGAGGGCGCGGCCGCGTCCGGGGCGATCTGGTCCAGCACGGCGTCGACCGCCGGCACACGCGGCCCGAGCGCACCTGCCGCCGCGCCGCCGAGCCCAGCGAGGAGCGCCAAAAAGGCCGCCGCGCCGAAGCTGACGCCCTCGCCCGCGCGCCCATAGCGCGTACTACCGCGCCGGCCGCGATCCGCCGGTTCGAAATCGACATCGATCGGCTCGGCGCGCCCGCGCTCGGAGGAATCGGTCGCGCTCATCGTGTGAACTCCCATGCCAGGCGTTTTGCCCGGCCAGATCGGCCAAAGGTCAAATCCAGATATCAAATTAGGCGGGGCAGGCGGTGCGCTCAAGCTGCAAAGGCTGCGTCCAGAAGCGCATCGTCGTTGGGGTGTGCGGCGATTCGCACGGCGCGCCAGCGCGATTCGCCAGCCGCGGCCGCCACGTTGGGACTGAGGCAAATGGCCTCGAGCGCGGCGAAAGCCGACGGCGCCGCTGATTGGGTGAGCGCGCGAAACGCCGCCACGCCGCGCGCGCTGTGGAAAAGCACGGCGTCGAGGTCCGGCGGCGTGGCGATGAGCGCGGCGATCAATTCGGGGGGTAGCGCGTCCGCGGCGCGTGCGCGGTACACCATGCGCCGCTCGACAAAAAAGCCCTGCGGCGCCAGCGCGGCCGCGAGATCGAAGGCGAGGTGCGCGCCGCAGATGTGAAGAAGCGGCCCGGCGGCCGGATTGCGCGTCGCGGCGATGAACGCGGCCAAGGCGGCGCCGTCGCCATCGGCTGACTGCACGTCTGTGAAGCCGGCTTGGCGCGCCGCCTCGGCGGTGGCCGCGCCAACGCACAGAGCCGGCCGTGCGCTGGCGCCGCCCAATGCCGCGAACGCGCGAACGCCGGCCGCGCTGGTGAAGATGAGCGCTTGAGCGTCATCACACGCGATCGAGGCGCCGGCGATTGGCTCAACATTCAGCATTGGCGCGACCAGCGCCACGCCGCCTCGCGCGCGAATGCGGTCCGCCGTGCGCGCTGCATCCGGTTCGGCGCGGGTGACGACCAGCCGTTTCGTCACGGCGTGCGATCGAGCGCGTCGCCGGCCTCGGCGGCGATGTCGCGGCCCAGGCGAGCGCCGAGTTCAGCCGCCTGTGCGACATCCTCCAATGCGAGTGACGCGCGCGCTTCGCGCCGCCATCGGCGCGCGCCATTGGCTGTCAGCGCTTCACCGATGAAGGAGAGCGCGCCGCTTTCATAACGCGCCAAGGCCGCGATCGGCGTGCGGCACGAGCCATCAAGCGCGGCGAGAAACGTGCGTTCGGCGCTGGTTTCGAGCAAGGCGCGCTCATCGGACAGCGTAGCGAAGCGCGGCGCGTCCGTGACGCGCGCAGTGATCGCCAATGCGCCCTGGCCGGCGGCGGGCGGCATGAGTTCAGGGTCGACGAGGCTCGCGGCGTGGCGTTCAAGGCCCAGGCGCTTGAGACCGGCGAGCGCAAGAAACGTCGCATCGACCACACCGTCCTCGATCTTGCGCAGGCGCGTTTCAACATTGCCGCGCAGCATCTCGATGGTCAGATCGCCGCGTATATGCAGGGCCTGCGCCTGGCGGCGTACGCTCGCCGTGCCAAGGCGCGCGCCCTGTGGCAATTCAGCTAAACTCCGTGCGCGGATCGAGACGAAGGCGTCGCGCGGATCCTCCCGTTCCGGAACGGCGGCGAGGGCGATGTCGTCCGGCAGGATGGTCGGCACGTCCTTCATCGAATGCACGGCCAGATCGATGCGACGATCACGCAAGGATTCGTCCAGCTCCTTGGTGAAGAGGCCTTTGCCGCCCGCATCGGCGAGCGGACGATCCTGAATGCGGTCTCCGCTGGTGACGATGGGGACAAAGGCGATGCGCGCGGCGTCGATCTCGAAGCGCGCGGCCATCAGCGCCGTCATTCGCGTGACCTGCGCGCGCGACAGGGGCGAGCCGCGCGCGCCAATGCGAAAGAGGGTTGAGGCTGTCATTTCCGCGCGGCGCCAGCTATCAGCGGGCGTGGAAGGAAAGCAAGCGACCGTCCTTGGCATAGAAACCAGCTGCGACGAGACGGCTGCGGCCGTCGTTCGCTTGGGCGCGAACGGCGCGGAGATTTTGTCGGACATTGTATTGTCGCAGGTCGCCGCGCACGCGCCGTATCGGGGCGTTGTGCCGGAGATCGCCGCGCGCGCCCATGTCGAGGGGCTGGACGGGGCGATCCGCGCCGCGATGCATGAGGCGGGGTTGGGCTTTGAGGACCTCGACGCCGTCGCCGCGACGGCTGGCCCCGGCCTCATTGGCGGCGTCATGGTTGGGCTCGTCACCGCCAAGGCGATCGCTCTGGCGCATGACAAGCCGCTCATCGCCGTCAATCATCTGGAGGGGCATGCGCTGTCGCCTCGCCTGGCGCGGCCCGTGACGTTTCCATACCTGTTGCTGCTGGTGTCCGGCGGGCATTGCCAATTCATCGCCGTGCTCGGCCTTGGCGTGTATCGCCGGCTTGGCTCGACTGTCGATGACGCGCTTGGCGAAGCGTACGACAAAGTCGCCAAGCTGCTCGATTTGGGCTTTCCCGGCGGCCCGGCGGTCGAGGTGCGGGCTAAAGCAGGCGATCCCAAGCGGTTTGATTTTCCGCGCCCGCTGCGCGGCCGGCCGGGCTGCGATTTCTCCTTCGCCGGCCTTAAGACCGCCGTGGCGCGCGAAGCGGCGGCGCTTGGCGATCTCTCCGACCAGGACAAGGCCGACCTCTGCGCCGGTTTTCAGGCCGCCGTGCTTGACGTTCTTTCCGACCGGGCTGAGCGCGCTATGGGCGCGTTCGACCCGTTGTGGGGCGCTCAAGGGCGGCTCGTTGTGGCCGGGGGCGTGGCGGCCAATCAGGCCGTTCGCGCGCGCCTCGAAGCGGTGGCCGCCGCACGCGGCTATGACTTCATCGCGCCGCCGCCGCGCTATTGCACAGACAACGCAGCCATGATCGCGCTGGCCGGTGCTGAAAGAATCCTTGCTGGATTCAGGGACAATTTGGATGCGCCCGCCCGGGCGCGCTGGCCGCTCGACGAGGCGGCCGCTGCCTTGCGCCCGACCCATAAGGCCGGGCGCAAGGGGGCGAAAGCCTAGGCCGCCACACGCGCTGCAAGTGCGAGGAGCGGGGTCGCCGCCGCGGTCACCAGGGCCACGGCGACAATGATCGTCAGAATCCGGCTGACGAGATTGAGTTTGGTCATAGTCGCCTCCTGTCTTACGGGCCAATGCTGCGATTGCGAACATCGATGAGATGAAAGTGATGTGCGTCGTAGCGCACTGCAACGGAAATATCGTGCTTGCTGACCTGCAAAATGGCATGCATCCGCATGCAAAACTGTCATGATACGCAAAAAATGGGCGCGAAGCTGTTTATAACTTCGCGCCCGCACACCCAGCCGGGGGAGGACTCGCCGGCGGTTTCGGGCGCGCCGGCGGGAATGAGCCGGCTAGGCGATGATTCGCGCCGCAATGGCCACGATTGGTGAGGCCGCAACCGCGAACAGGAGCGTGGCGGCGACGAGGAATCCGGTCCAGGCGAGGGGGGAGAGGGACTTGGTCATTGGGGCGTCTCCGGTTGCTGTGAAGCTGACCAGACCTTTATGGCACACCCGGAAATGGTAATCAATGAAGAAAATGAAAAATATTCAGTAGTCGCCGTTTCCGGATCAGGCCAGGGCGGTTTGCCTTTGCTCAACGGGGGCGCCTGTCTTGGCCGGGCGCACGAAAATTCCCTTCAGGAGCAGATCGAGCACGCCGTCCAGCTCCCGTTCGAGCTTCTGCAGCGTGAGGTGTGAAAAGAGCTGGGGCAGGCTGAATTTCATGGTGGCGGCCTGGAGCATTTCGGCCGTGAAGTTGTAATCGCCTTGTGCGAATACGCCGGCGACCGCGCCGTCTTCCAACAGAGCGGACAGGAATACGCGCTCCAGCGCCATCTGTTCATTGGCGAACAGGGGACGTTCGTTGTGTAGGACCTCCGCGACCTCCAAAATCTTGGAATTTTCCTCGAGCAGGCAGTAGGAATCACGCATCCGCTTGAAGAAATATTCACGCAGGCGCCGGTCCGCCGACCAGTCTTTCCTGCGCGCGATGGCCGCCAGGGCGGCGTGAACTTCAGCATAATGCACGCGCGCCATGGCTTCGGCGATATCGATCTTGGCCTGAAAGAAGCGATAGATATTGCCCGGGGACATGCCGCAATCGGCGGCGATCTCGGCCATGGTGGTCTTGCCGTAGCCGTAATGCTTGATGCGCGTCACGGCGGCGTGGAGGATGCGGTCGCGCGTGCTGAGTTTGTCGTCCATGACATGAAGGTACGCCGTGTGGACTGAACATTCAATGAAGGATTCACTTCTGTGACGACGCCGATTCAGAGTGTGGCGGTGCTTGGCGGCGGGGCCTGGGGCACGGCCTTAGCCCAGGTGGCCGCTGCGGCTGGCCGGACGGTCATATTGTGGGCGCACGAGCCGGAGGTCGTCGACGCGATCAACGAGACGCACGCAAATCCCCTGTTTTTGCCCGATCGGCCGCTCAACCCGACCATCCGCGCCACCGGCGTGTTGGCGGACGCGGCGGCGGCTGATGCGATCCTGGCTGTCAGTCCGGCCCAGCATATGCGGGGCGTTCTCGCAAGATTGGCCCCAGCGCTGCCGGCCGGCAAGCCGGTGGTTCTGTGCGCCAAGGGGGTCGAACAAGGCAGCCTCGCGCTGATGACCGAAGTGCTCGCCAGCGCCGCGCCGAGAGCGGCGGCGGCGGTGCTCTCCGGCCCCGGCTTCGCCAAGGATGTGGCGAGGGGCCTGCCCACCGCCACCACCATCGCCTGCGCGGACCCCGCGCTCGCCGCCCGCCTCGTCGCCGCGCTCGGCCTGCCGACCTTTCGGCCCTACGTCACCGACGACCTTATCGGCGCCGAGATCGGCGGGGCGGTGAAGAACGTCATCGCCATCGCCTGCGGCATCGCCGAGGGGCGGGGTCTCGGCGAGGGCGCGCGGGCGGCGCTGATCACGCGCGGTTTCGCGGAACTTTGCCGGCTTGGCCTCACCATGGGCGCGCGCCTCGACACGCTGAGCGGCCTGTGCGGACTGGGCGACCTCGTGCTCACCTGCGTTAGCCGCTCCTCGCGCAACACCACGTTGGGCGTCGCCCTCGGTGAGGGACAGACGCTGGCTGAGGCGTTGGCGGAGCGCCGCTCCGTCGCCGAGGGGGCGGCGAGCGCGCCGGCGGTCGTCGCGCTCGCCGCGCGCCACGGCGTCGAGATGCCGATCTGCGCAGCGGTCGACGCCGTCATAGCCGGCCGGACAAACGTCGATGCCGCGATCGGCGCGTTGCTGGCGCGGCCTTTCCGCGCTGAAGGCGTATAAAAGCCTGGCCATTCGAGGTTCGCGCCCATAGGCAACAGCGCCGGGTGCGCCGCAGCCTATCGCGGCGCCATGCGGATCGCGCCGTCGAGGCGCACATCCTCGCCGTTGAAATACCGGTTCCGGATCATTTCCAACGCGAGGGATGCATATTCTTCCGGCGCACCGAGTCGCTTCGGAAACGGCACGGAGGCGCCCAGCGCATCCTTCACGTTTTGCGGCGCGGCTTGCAGCAGCGGCGTGTTGAATATGCCTGGAAGGATTGTGTTGACGCGAATGCCTTCGCCGGAGAGATCGCGCGCGATCGGCAACGTCATGCCGACGACGCCGCCTTTGGACGCCGAATAGGCCGCCTGCCCGATTTGCCCATCCTCCGCCGCGACGGACGCCGTGTTGACGATGGCGCCGCGTTCGCCGTCGAGCGGTTCGAGCGTGAGCATCCCCGCCGCGCTCTTGGCGATGCAGCGAAACGTGCCGACGAGATTGATCTGGATGATCATGTTGAACGCATCGAGCGGGAAATGCTTGATCTCGCCCGTCTCCTTGGCGCGGCTCGCGGTCTTGGCCGCATTGCCCGTGCCCGCGCAATTAACGAGGATGCGCTCCTGCCCATTGGCCGCGCGCGCCTTGGCGAAGCCGGCGTCGACGCTGGCTTCGTCCGTGACATTGACCTTGCAGAACACAGCGCCGGTTTCGGCCGCTGCGGCCTCACCCGTTGTGTCATTCATATCGAAGATGGCGACCTTGACGCCCTCCGCGCGCAACGCCCTGACGGTGGCCAGGCCCAGGCCCGAGGCGCCGCCCGTGACGACGGCCGCGATGGATGACGACAAGTGCATGATGTTCTCCGCGTAAGATCAAGTCCGCCGCGCCGCTTAGGGCCTCGTAGCCACGCTGTCGATGCTGTCCTTAGGTGAGCACGCGATTGCGCCCACGCCCGCCATTGGGCAGAGACTTGCCCGCCATGACCTTGACGCCGTTCGCCCTCGCTTGCTTCGCCCTCTCCGCGCTCGCGGCGGCGGGCTATGGCTTTTATTTCCTTCACCGCCCCGCGGGCCTCGTGCGCGCCGTGGTGAAAACCGCCGCCGTCGCCGCGCTGGCTACGGGCCTCGCGCTCGGCGGCGCGCACCCCATGCTGGTCGTCGCACTCGCCTTGAGCGCGCTCGGCGATTTCGCGCTCGCCTTCAATGGATTGATCGCACTGGCGCTCGGCATCTTCGCCTTTCTGTTGGCGCAGATCATCTACGTGACGATCTTTTTCGCGCTGTGGATGCTGGGCCAAGCGCTCGATCCGCTCTGGCCGCGCCTCGCCGCGCTGGCTGTGCTTGCCGCTTCCGTATTGGGATTCCTGCTATGGCTGTGGCGCGAACCGCAAACGCCGCGCGGCCGCCCGCACGCCTACGTCGCCATGATCGCCGGCCTCGCGTTCGGCTGCTTGCCCGTGTTGAGCCTGCCGCTCATCGCCGCGATCCCGATGGGCACGATCGGCAACATCACGCCGGCGTTTTGGATGTCCGCCGCCGCCGCTCTCATCGTGCTGGGCATCATTGTGTGGATGCGGCGTGACATCGGGCCGATGAAATTCGCCATCATGCCTTACGCCGTCACGATCACAGCCATGGCGGCGCTCTCCTTGTTCGGATCGTGGGCTGCGTGGCCTGCGATGCTTGGCGCGGCGCTGTTCGTGATCTCGGATGGCGTGCTCGCGGGTGAATTGTTCAAGCTCGCGCCCGATGCGCCCGCACGCCGCATCACATCGCCCATCGTGTGGTGGACTTATTACGCCGCCCAATGCCTCTTGGCCTTGGGGATCATTCTGGGCGCCCGAGCGATGGCGTAGCGCTGACGCGCGCCTCGCGCCACGTGATGTATAGGGTCGATGCAATGACGATGGCCGCGCCCAGCATGGTCACGCCGTTGGGAATTTCCTGGAACAACACGAACCCAACCGCGACGGCGAAAATGAGCCGCGTATAATCGATCGGCGCCATGGCCGCCGCATCGCCAATCGCCATACCCTTTATGTAGCAGGTTTGCGTGACGAGGCCCAACACGCCCATGGCGATCAGCAGCATGAGATCGATGGGGTCGGGCCAACGCCAAGTCATCAACGCAGGTGGAATGGACAAGATGAGTCCAAGCACGGCGGCATAGACGATCAGCGTTGTCGTCGAATGATCGCGGGTCATGATTTTCATGCCGGTGATGGTCAGCGCGAACAGGAACGCGGAAGATAGCGCCGCCAGCGCCGGCCAGCTCAATGCGCCGTGGGCGCCCGGCTGCAACATCACCAGCACGCCGATGAACCCGACCACCGCCGCGCCAATACGGTGAACGCCCACCTCTTCGTGCAGCACGAACGCCGCCAGCGGCACGAGCCACAGCGTGCGCGTGAAGGAAAGCGCGTTAGCGTCCGCCAACGGCATGTGCTGATAGGCGTAGAAGGCGAGGATCATTCCCACCGTGCCGGCGCCCGAACGAAATAGCAAAATGCCCAGCCGCGTTGTGCGGAAGACGCCGATGGGATTGCGCGCAATCAGCGGCGCCAGCACCAGTACGCCCGCCGCCTGGCGGTAAAATGTCTGCAGCGCGGCCGAATACTCATCGCCGAGGAATTTGATCAACGTCACCGACGCGGTGAACGCCGCCGCCGAAGCGAGCATCCACAGCGCCCCGCGCAGATTTGGCGTGAGCGCCGTGCGGCTCAACCCGCCGGCCGCATGGCTTGGGCTTGCTCCGGCGTGATGCCAAGCGCCTCGAGCAGCGGCCCAGACGCTGTCGGGTCCCACGAAGCCCGCGTGCCGACGAGGAGCCCGCCATCAACGAGAATATGCGTGCCCGTCACGAAGCTCGCGGCGTCGGAAGCGAGATAAACGACAGCCTCCGCGATATCGTTCGGCGCGCCCGCGCGGCCCGCCGGCTGCATGCCGGCGGCGCGTTCGGCCATCATCGCCGCGAACTGGATCGCCCCTTCGCGCGTCATGCCGAGGCCCGATCCGAAAATAGACGTGGCGATGAAACCCGGCACGACCGCGTTCACGCGCACTTTGTATTGTGCGAGATTTGCGGCCGCCAGCTTGCTGAAGTGCAGAACGCCCGCTTTCGCAGTGGAATAAGCGATCGGCGCATAGCCTGACCCGAGCGCCGACACCGAGGACGTATTCACCACCGCCCCGCCCCCGCGCGCCTTGAAGTGCGGCAGGGCGAACTTGGTGCCCGCCACCACGGAGCGCATGAGCAGCGCGAACGTGGCGTCCCACGCATCGAGTTCTAGCTCTTCAAGGCCGGCCATGGTTCCGCCCGCGCCGGCATTGTTGAACACAATGTCGAGCCCACCGAACTCGGCCGCGGCGCGATCGATCGCCGCCTTGATCTCATTCGGCTTGGTGACGTCACAATGCGCATAGCGCACCGCGCCCTTGAATCGCGTTTCCAGGCTGGCGCCCACATCGTCCTGGATGTCGCCCGCCATGACGCGCGCGCCCTCCTCAACGAAACGTTCAAGCGCGCCCAGCCCGATGCCAGAGCACGCGCCCGTGATGAAGGCGATCTTTCCGTTCAAACGATCTGACAAGGCGGGTTCTCCACATTGGCGCAGGCAGCGCGCGTACTCGTCTTCATGGAAGCATGATATAACACCACCCATCCCCGGGACGGCGCGATAGCGGCGGGCCCGGGGCCCATAAACGCAAACGCCGGTGTTTACAGGCCCCGGACTGAATGCTGCGCATTCATCCGGGGATCGGTGGTGAAATGTGTCACACCATTCTGGTTCGGGGCGCTACTCCATCATGACGACAAGCTTGCCGCTCGCTTTGCGGTCCATCAGTGCACGGATGGCTTCGCCGCCGCGCTCCAACGGATAATGCGCGGACACGCGCGGGCGAATACGGCCCTGCTCGTACAACGCGAACAAATCCTCGATGTTGGCGGCGTTGCGATCGGGATGGCGCGCCACGAACGCGCCCCAGAACACGCCCACGATCTGGCAGCCCTTCAGAAGAGCGAGATTGAGCGGCACTTTCGGGATGCCGGCGGGAAAGCCCACCACCAGGAAGCGTCCTTCCCAATTCAGCGCGCGAATGGCGGGCTCCGCGTAATCGCCGCCGACGCCGTCATAAACGACATCGATCCCCCCGCCGCCGGCCTTCTTGAACTCTTCCGAGAGCGCCTTCTGGCCATCCTTGTCCAGCTTCGCTGGATAGACGACGCCGACATCGGCGCCTGCTGCCAACGCGAAATCCACCTTTTCCTGGCTCGACGCCGCCGCGATTACGCGCGCGCCCATCGCCTTGCCCAATTCCACCGCCGCCAGGCCCACGCCCCCGGCCGCGCCGAGCACAAGCAGGCTTTCACCGGCCTTCAAATCCGCGCGGTCCTTTAGCGCATGATGCGAGGTGCCGTACGTCATCAGCAAGGAAGAGGCTTCGTCGAACGGCATCTTATCGGGAATCTTGTAGACGCGGCCTTTTTCCGCAACGACCGCCATCTCCGCGAATCCGCCCCAGCCGGTGGAGGCGAGCACCCGCTCACCCACCTTGATGCGCGTGACGCCGTCCCCGACCTGCGCGACGACGCCCGCGACTTCCCCGCCCGGCGCAAACGGCCGCGTCGGCTTGAACTGGTAGAGATCCTGGATCATCAGCGCGTCGGGAAAATTGACGCTCGCCGCCCTCACATCGATGAGAATTTCCCCCGCGCCCGGAACCGGCGGCGGCGTCTCTTCCAGCACCAACGTCTCCGGCGGGCCGGCCGCCTTGCTCAACAGCGCTTTCATCTTCGCCTCGATCGCTTCAGAATAGAGAGGTCATCATCGGCGCGCGCCTTGGCGTCAAGGCCGCCGCAACGGAACACGCGCATGACCAGGCGGGGATATTGGATTCGGTTCGCGGTCTCGCTCGCGATCGATCTGCTCGACATGACGTTCGGGCGCATCCCGCTGTTCGGCTCGCTGGGCGAGGGCGTCGGCTCACTTGTGCTGATGGCGTTGTGGGGGCCGGCCGGCCTCCTCTATCTGGGCGAACTGGCGGACGTGACCGACCAAGTTGACGGCTTCATCCCCACCGCCACTCTGATTGCGCTGATCGTCGGCTGGCGTCAGGGCCACATCTTGCGCCGCCGCACACCAGAGTCCGTCCGCGAAGCGCCGCCCGCGCTCGATCCGCCATGAGCGCGCCTGCAATCTGGGCCCTGGCGCTGCATGGGGGCGCGGGGCCGACGCGCGAGAAATCCTACGCGCGCGAGGAAGCGCACATGGCCGCCCTGCTCGATCGCGGCGCAGCGATGTTAGCGCAAGGCGCGCCCGCGCTCGATGTCGTCGTCGCGCTGGTAAGCGAGTTGGAGGCCTGCGGTTTTCACATCGCCGGCAGGGGCTCGGCGCCGAACGCCGCGGGCGAATGGGAATTGGATGCAAGCCTCATGGATGGCGCAACACGCAAGGCCGGCGCCGTCGCAGCGTTGAAGGGATTTGAATCGCCAATCTCCTGCGCGCGCGCCGTGATGGAGAAGACGCCGCACGTTCTCCTCGTCGGCGCTGGGGCCGAGGCGTTTTGCGCCGCGCAGAGCCTCACGCGCATCGATGATCCCCATGACTATTACACGCCCGCCGCCTCGCGCCTGGTGCAGCCCGGCGAATTGGCGCACGGCACGGTCGGCGCCGTCGCGCGCGATGACGCGGGCCGGCTTGCGGCCGCAACGTCCACCGGCGGCCTTTTGCGCAAGACGCAAGGCCGTGTCGGCGATGCGCCGCTGATCGGCGCTGGAACCTGGGCGGATGGGCGTTGCGCCGTCTCCTGCACCGGCCAGGGCGAGTTTTTTATTCGCGCCAATGTCGCGGCCGATGTCTCCGCGCGCATGGCCTATGCGCGCCAAAGCGTGCACGCCGCCGCCGCCGGCGCACTTGCTGATATGGAGGCCCTGGGCGGAGACGGCGGCCTCATCGCCGTCGACGCCGAGGGAAACGTCGCGCTTCCCTTTGTCAGCGAGGGCATGAAGCGCGCCTGGGCGACCAGCTCTGGCGCGCGCGAGGTCAAGACGTTTCGCTGATGCGCGGCTATTTCGGCTTTGGGGCGGAAGAGATTTCCAAGCCCATGAATTTGGGCGCGTTGATGCGCACGGCGCACGCCTTCGGCGCGAGTTTCGTATTCACGGTGGCAGCCCATCCCAAGGTGCGCGCCGCCTACAACGCCGACACCTCCCACACGTTCGAAAACGTGCCCTACCATGCGTTCGATACGATCGAGGAGATGCGCCTGCCCAAGGGGTGTGCGCTTGTCGGCGTCGAACTCACCGAGGACGCGGTGGAGTTGCCGCGCTTCAAACACCCGTCCGCCGCCGCCTATGTGCTCGGTCGCGAGCGCGGATCGCTCTCAGAGCCCATGCAGGCGCGCTGCGCCCACATCGTCCGTATACCAACCAAATTCTGCGTGAACGTCGCCGTTGCGGGCGCCATCGTAATGTATGACAGATTATTGTCGATGGGCGGCTATCCGGCGCGCCCGATCATGCCCGGCGGTCCGGCCCCGGACATGGATGAGCGACCGCGCAAGCGCGGCCGCCCATCCGATGCACCGGAATAAATTCTACGCCGCCGGCGTTTCGCCGCGCGCCTTGCGCGCGACAGGCCAATCCGCGAACGCGAACCATATGATAAGGATGATATTCACGATCGGAACGAGAATGAGCAGCGACAGCCAGCCCGAATAGCCCGCCTTCGAGAAAATCTTCCAATAAAGGAAAATCATGAAGGCGATGACGACGAGCCAGATAATGCCCATCATCCCCATCATGCCGGCGATCGCGGCCGTTGGATCACCCGTGGTAGAAGCGTAATTATTCATGTGTCTGTCCCTCCACGGGCGGGGACGGTAACCACGCTGCATGACAGGCGCAAGCGCGCCGCCGGACCTGTTATGTTCTAATCGGCCTGCCTCACGTCAGCCACAACTTCTGCGCGACGCCCATGAGGCCGGTAAACAAAAGCGGCCCCTCGCTCACCGCCAAATTGTAGCAGACCTCACCTTCCTCCGCCCGCGGACGATGCACGATGTCCGGCCCCGCGCGCGCGATGTCGCCCACGCCATAGCGCGCAATGCCATCATGATAGGCGCCGGTGAGCACCAGGGTGTACTCCTCCCCCGCATGCGTGTGGCGCGGCGCGGCAAAGCCCGGCTCGATGCGAATGAGTTCGACGCGCGCCTCGTCCGCGAGCTTGAGCTCGAGAATACGCAGGCCAGGCCCGCCGAACGCCCAGTCCCGCGCGCGCAATGCTTCAAACGCCGCCGCCCGCACCGGGGCCGGCAGCCTCGTCACCTCCGCCATGAACGCACGCGCCGGCCCTCCCGACTCAGGCGCGGGCGCACTTGCCTCGATCCGCGCCAGCACATGCGCCAGCGCCTCCTCATGCAGCGCCGCCGGCGTCTCTAGCTCCAGAAACACGCCGGCCACGGTTTCGGCCGCACGCACGCGCGCGCCCACGTCCGGCGCGATCAACGCTTGCGTCTCGACCAGCAGCGAGAGCCCCGCGCCCAGGGCGCCGGATGCATATGCATCGATGAAGTGATCACGCGCCGCGCCGCTCATCTCAAACTTCTCCATCCAGATCGGCGCGCAGGCGGGCGAACGCCAGGCGCAGACGTGACTTCACTGTGCCAAGCGGCAGCTTTGCGCGCGCCGCTATTTCGCTGTGCGACAAGCCCTCATAATAAGCCGCGCGCAGCAGCGAGACCTGCTCGCCTGGCAAGTGTTCAAGCGCCGCGCGCACCCGCGCCGCGCGCTCATTGGCCGACGCCGCCTCGTCGGGCGCTTCGAACTCAGTCGGCGGCAAAGGCGCATCGTCTGGATCGAGTCGGTGCGCGGCCTCACGCCGGGCCGCGTCAATCCGCCGGTTGCGCGCGATGCGGAAAATCCATGTGGAAACGGCCGCTTGCGTCCGCTCATAGAGCCCCGCCTTGCGCCACACCGTGACCATCACCTCTTGCGCCAATTCCTCGGCCAGCGCCTCCCCCGCGCCGAGCCGCAGAATGTAGCCTTTCACACGCGGCGCGAAATGCGCGAACAATTCCGCGAAGGCGGCGCGATCCTGTCGCTGCGCCACGGATTCCATGAGATCGGCGAAATGCGCGCGATCCGGCTCCATCTCGGCGCCCATGCCACGCGCAATCGGTCGCATTTGGCGGACGGCCCCCTCAACTATCGCACACGCCACCATAGGACGCCCGCTCCGCCGCAATCAACCAGCCAATCCGATCCTACGCGCGGGCGCGCCTTTTGGATCACGACGCTGGACCGTCGCCAAGGCCCTGCTAAGTCTTAACGCGGAGGTTTACGAACCCATGACCAAGCGCAATGCGACCGCCGCCATCATCGGCGCGGGGGATTTCATCGGCGCGGCGATTTGCGAACGCTTCGCCGCCGAGGGCTATGCGGTGTTCGCAGGGCGGCGCAGCGCTGATAAGCTCGCCCCCTTGAAGGCGCGGATCGAAGCCGCCGGCGGCGAACTCATCGCGCGCGGCCTCGATGCTCGCAAGGAAGAAGACATCGCCGCCTTCCTCGCCGCCGCCGAGGCCCATGCGCCGCTCGACGTGTGCATCTTCAATCCCGGCGCCAATGTGCAGTTTCCGCTCCTTGACACCACCGAGCGCGTATTCCGCAAGGTCTGGGAGATGGCCTGCTATGCGGGCTTTCTCACTGGCCGCGAAGCCGCGCGCCTCATGGCGCCGCGTGGGCGAGGCAGCATTTTTTTCACGGGCGCGACCGCGAGCTTGCGCGGCGGCGTGGGCTATGCGGCCTTCGCCTCGGCCAAGGCGGGTCTGCGCAATCTCGCGCAAAGCATGGCCCGCGAATTGGGGCCGGAAGGCATCCACGTCGCCCACCTTATTATCGACGCCGGCGTCGACACCGCCTTCGTCCGTGAACGGATCAAGGCGGCGCGGGGCGACGAGGCCCTGGCCAACCTGCCGCCCGACCAGCTCATGAACCCAAAATCGATCGCCGAAGCCTATTGGGCGATCCACACCCAGAGCCGGGACGCCTGGACTTTTGAAATGGACCTGCGGCCCTTTTCGGAGCGCTGGTGATGCCCGAGTTCATCTTTGATTTCGGCAGTCCGAACGCCTATCTGGCCCATCGCGTCCTGCCGGCCATCGAGGCGCACACCGGCGCGCGCTTCGCCTATACGCCTGTTTTGCTTGGCGGAATATTCAAGGCGACCAACAACCAATCACCCGTCATGGCCTTCGCCCACGTCCCAAGCAAGCTCGCTTATGAGCGTATCGAGATGCAGCGCTTCATCGCCCGCCACGGCCTCACGAAGTTTCAGATGAACCCGCATTTCCCGGTGAACACGCTGCTGCTTATGCGCATCGCCGTCGCCGCCGATGAAGACGGCGCGCTGGCCCGCTTCGCCGAGGCGGCCTTCGCCGCCATGTGGGAGAAGGGCTTGAAGATGGACGACCCCGCTGTCGTCACCGCGGAATTGCAGGCGGTGGGGCTGGACGGCGAACGCCTCCTCGCGCGCGCCCAGGAGGCGGCCGTGAAGGCGAAACTGATTGAAAACACTGAGCGCGCAATCGCCTGCGGCGTGTTCGGCGTTCCAACTTTTTTCGTCAGCGAGGAGATGTATTTTGGCAAGGATCGCCTGCGCGATGTTGAGGAAGCGATCGAGGCGGGCAAGCGTTGAGATCGCCACGCCCACGCTGGCGAAACGCTGATTTCCCGCCTACATAACGCCGCCCATGCCGGTTCTACTCGATCATCGCTCCGCCGCCCAGAACGCGCGCCCAACCCTTGTCGGCTTGACGCGCGCCGAGCTTGCCGTGCGCCTCGGCGAGATCGGCGTCGAGCCCGCCAGGCAAGCCATGCGCGCCGATCAGCTCTGGCGCTGGATCTATCATCATGGCGCGCGCGATTTTTCCGCGATGACAAACGTCGCCAAGGAGCTGCGCGGCGCACTCGCCGACGCCTTCGTGCTCGATCGCCCCACTGTCAGCGCCCGGCAAGTCTCCACCGATGGCACGCGTAAATGGCTGATCCGCCTGGCTGACGGAGCGGAAGTCGAAACCGTCTTCATCCCGGACGTCGCCCGCTCCGGCGCGCTGTGCGTGTCGAGCCAGGTCGGCTGCACCTTGACCTGCACGTTCTGCCACACCGGCACGCAGCGGCTTGTGCGCAACCTCACCGCCGCTGAAATCGTCGCGCAGGTCATGATCGCGCGGGACGATCTTGGCGAATGGCCGACATCGAATGACGATCGCCTGCTCACTAATATCGTCTTCATGGGCATGGGCGAACCGCTCTACAACTTGGATAACGTCGTCGCCGCCATCGACATCATCGCCGATGGCGATGGAATCTCCATCTCCCGGCGCCGCATCACCGTCTCAACCGCCGGCGTCGCGCCGAAAATTCCCGAACTTGGCGCGCGCACGGGGGCGATGCTGGCCATCTCCTTGCATGCGACCAGTGACGAATTGCGCGATCAACTCGTGCCGCTCAACAAGAAATACGATCTTGAATCCCTGTTCGCGGCGATCCGCGCCTATCCATCATTGGGCAACGCAAAACGCGTCACCTTCGAATATGTGATGCTCAAAGGCGTCAATGATGCTCAGGCGGACGCCAAGGCGCTTGTGCGTCTGCTGAAAAACATTCCCGCCAAAATCAATCTCATCCCCTTCAATCCCTGGCCCGGCGCGCCCTATGAATGCTCGGATTGGGATGTGATCGAAGCCTTCGCGGCACACCTAAATCGCGCCGGCTACGCCAGCCCCATCCGCACGCCGCGCGGGCGCGATATTCTCGCCGCGTGCGGGCAATTGAAAAGCGAAACCATCAAGGCGCGCGCCAGCGCGCGTGTCGATGCTTAATTGACGAGCGCAAGGAGTATGTCGTGACGTTTTATGTGCCTGGGGCGCCGACCGCAGCGGAAGGCGAAAGCATCTATGTTGGAATATGCCGCTACAACGGTAAAAATCCGTCTCCGCAAACTGACCGCGTGGAAGGCGTCCGTTGGCGCCACGAGGATCACGAACACATGGCCAAGGTCGGCCGCAGGCTCGATGGCTACAAGGACGGAGAGATCGTGATCGCGATCCTGGAATCCAGCGGAGATTATCTTGTCTGCACACAGAATAACGGGGTGCTCACGGGCGAGCCGATCAAGGCCCCGCGCGCCGACATTGTCCAGGTCTGGAAATTCCAGACCGCCTGATGGCGCGCCTGCCCCTCCCGCGACTCATGCTAGGCCAACGCCATGATCCAATCCTACGCGCAGCAGCTCGCCCTTGTTCTCGCCGGGATGGCGCTGGGCTGGACGGCGCTCTTCTCGTTCGTTGTCGCCCCTGTTTCATTTAAGGACATGGATTATGGTCGCGCCGATCGCCATGTGCGGCGTATCATCAAGGCCGGCAATGGCGCGCTGTTCCTCATCTGCCTCGCCTGCGGTGTGTTTGGTCTAGTGTCCGGCGCGGTCGCCGGCGCGGTTGTAGCGATATTGACCGGTGTATTTTACCTTCTGTGCCGCTGGACGCTGGCCCCGCGCGACGATCCCCGCCCCGCTGGCGCGCGACGGCAAATGAAAGGTCAGCGCGTGATCGCCTCGATGCTAACGGCCGGCGGCATGCCGTTGATGGTGATCGCGGCGGTGCTGACGCGCCTGGGAATTTGATCGGAAACCGTGGTCAAACTGGCGTCATCGACCGGATCGCGACCGACTCCCGCGCGCGCGCGATAAGATCGGCTGCGTCCGCCTCCGTGGGCGCCGGCGCATCACCCCAGATACGCTTGGACTCTTTCGCCCATTCGCGCATCGCCGCGGCGAGCGTCCTCGGATCGGCTTGAGCCAGACGCTGCGCATCCGCGAATCCGCACGCCGTGAGGGCCTGCGCTTCGCGGCTTTTCAAACTCGGGATTGTGCAAGCAAGCATCGCTTGCGTTTGCCAATCGGCGATATCCGGGGCGCTGATGTGGCGCACATTGAGCAACACCGCCGCCGTCGCGGGAGATAGCGCCAGAAGATCGGACACAGTGAACACGCCGAGCCCCTCGAGGCGCCGCGCCGTTTTAGGTCCGATGGACGGCGCATCCTCGATCGGGCTTGAGCCGAACAATGTAAACGCATCGAGCGCCTCATCACCGCCATCGCCGGCCTTCCGCGTCAGCAGAAGCGGCGGCGAAGGCGGCGGCGCGCGTTGATCGACCGGCGGCAGCGCGACGCCAGCGTCGAGATCGCCAGCCGCCGCCTTGCGTCGGCGCGGCTTCGGCGCCGCTGACGGTTCGGGCGCTTCAGGTGGAGCGATCGGCGCGGCCTCCGCAACGGGCGGCGCCGGCGGCGGTGGCGGCGGCGCGGCGAACGCAGCCGGCTCGGCGGGCGCGGCCACTGGCGCCGCCACATTACGGCCAGGCGGCGGCGCGGGCTCGATCGGCGCGGGCGCCGGCCGGCGCTTGCGGGCGGCCTGCCCCCGCCGCTTCAATGTCTTGGCGCTCGGCGCGTGCGCGGCGCCGATCTCGCGCGGCCACAGCGCATCGAGCGAACTCAGCGGCGCTTTAAGCACCTCCGCCGCATAGAGCGCGCGCACGCCCGCATCGTCTTCCGACAATGTGGCGCGCACCTTGCCCGTGCGTTTGTACTCATCGTACTGAGCCGCGACGAGCGCACGTTCGCGCACATCCCCGATCAGTCCGAGTACGGATTGAATGGGCGCCTCGAGGGCGAGGAAGAAGGCGTGCAGGCCGCCATCGACATGCGGCGGCTTGACGCCGGACTCCGCGAACACCCGATCAAGGCACCGCGCCCACGCGACAGCCGCGCGCGCCACCAACGCCGCCGCCGTCTTGCGCAAATGCGGATCGAGCCCTTCTTGCGGGCGCTTAACGCCCATTTCAAAATCATAGTGCGCAACGATCGTCTCATACTCGCGGGTCGCGAGGCGCGCGCCTTCGGTGATGAGTTCGCCAAGCCAGTTTTCGCCCTGCGGCGCCGCCACATCCGGATACCCGCCGAGATCGCGCGCTATGATCGCTTGAAATGTTTCGTACGATTTCGCGAAGCTCCACTCCACGGCGCGGTGGATCGTGTTTTCTTCCTCGGTTTGATGCGTATGGAACGGCTGGTGCGGATCGACCACGTAATGGCTCATCACCCCCGCGCACCAGGCGACATGGGCCCAGTCCTTCTGCTCCAGCGCGCGCGCCAGGCGCCGGCGCCACTCCCACGCCGCCTCGCGCGCGCCGCCCCAATCGCCGTCGCGCACATGCAGGACATGGTTTTTGAAGTCCTTGAACTCGTCGTCCGGCGCCTTGGCGCCTTTGAGATAAGACTGGTGATGGTGCAGCAGCAGCGCGCGCCAGCCTGCCGCGTGCGGCCCCTTCATGTGGCGCAGCGCATCTAGGGCGAGGCGATGATGGGTCGAGCGGCAGCGTGTCGCGAATATGACGGAATAGAGCAGGCCAGCCCCGGCCATCTCCCCCTGATTTGCACGCGCCTCGCCCATGGCCGCGGACTCTGCATAAGCCCGCCGGCCGGGACAAGAGGCAGGGCCAGCCCCGGCCGAGCCGGCGCGGATGAAATCTCGTTTACCTCTCGCCTGCCCACGTTAACGCCTTGTTTGCACGAACAAAGCCTTTACGCCTGCGCGCGATACTGGCTTTTCGGCCATGAACAATTTGATCGCCCTTTCGCTGTTCAACACCGCCTCCAGCGGCCAGGCGGGGCTGGGCGCTGACCTGCTCGCCGCCTGGGCCTCGGCCCGCACCGCCTCGGCGAACCCCCAGCCGGTCGCCAGCGGCGATCCCAATGCGCCGCGCGCACCCTGGGCTGTGGGCGTGTCCCAGCCAAAGGACGAAGCGCTCGTCGAATCCGCGCTCGGCGGCGCGGCGTTTTTCGACACGGGCGCGGCCCAATTCGCCGATGCCGGCGTGGAGGGCGATTACGCCCGCCTGTTCGCTCTGCACTCCGGTCTGAAAAAGCTCTCCGCCCTGGCCGAGGCGCTGGAGGCGGACAAACTCAATGGCGCGCGGCGCACGCGTCTGGAGGATGTCGTCACGCGCGGCAAGGAAGAGCTCGACGCCTTCTTCAAGGCCGAGACGTTTTCGGATGTGCGCGTCGCGCTCGGCGATCGAACGGACAAGGCCGCCTCCAAGCTCGGCGTACCTGTGCAATCGGAAGATTACATCACCGGCCTCATTCATAAGGGCGGCTTGACCGATAAATTGCTCGGCCTCGATCCCAATGCGCAATTCGACATCGTCGTGACAAACGCGGCCGGCGCCACGCAGCACGTGGCGATCGATCTCGCGGAGATGGGGTCGCTGCCGCGCTCGCTGGGGTCGGTTGTTAATTTCATCAACGCCGAGCTCGCCTCGGCAGGCGCCGCGACCCGCCTTCAGACAGTCAATCAGGCGCCCAAAACCACCAAAATATTCGTCGCCGGCCGCACCATCGAAAAGCCCTATGTCGGCCCCCCGCTCTACGCGCTGAAAGTGGATGCGCGCGCCGGCGAACAAATCGCGTTCGAAGCCGCCGCCCCGCGCCCGGCCTTCTATGTCGTCGGCGAAACGCAATCGGGCGCGCGCCTTATCAAGCTTGAGGACATGCTCGGAACGCCAGGTGAGCCGGTGCGGCGCGCGCGCAGCGCCGCGACCGAAGCGCCGATCAGCGCGGCCGCGGGGTTTTTGGGCGCCGGCGCGCCTTATGCGGCAACCCCCGCCGAGGCCTGGGAGCGCAACAGCTTCGCGCTCGTCGACGAAGACGCCGACACCGCGACGGGGACCGAGGCCGCGCTCGCCGCCGCAGGCGAAGCGCAAATTACCGTGCAATTCGCCGATGGCCGCAATCTTTCGGTCACCACGGCTTGGCGGGACGAGACGCAGGAAGCCTGGCGCACGCGCGCGGGCGAGTCCGAGAGCGCCGCACGCCTGCACGATCTCGCCGAGCGTTTGACGCAGCTGCTGCATGAACAAGGCGTCAGCGCCGGTCTCGATGTCTGGTCAGATGGAGACGGCCTCTCAGGCCTATCCCTCTACGGAACGGATTTTCTCAAACTCACCAACCTCACAATCGGCGCCAAGCAGATCACGCTCCAGAATGGCCGCGCGCCGACCGGCGGGCTCGACGGCGGCCTGCGCGCCGGCGTACATGCGCGCCGCTTTGAAGCGGTCGCCGTCGCGGGCGCAAGCGCGCTGTTCACGGAAGCGCAAACGCTCACCATCACCGATGCACGCACCGCACACGCGATCACGGTCGACGGCGGTGAGGACGGTCTCTCCGCCGCCGATCTGGCGCTCGCCTTCAACGCCAAGCTCGCGGAGTTGAATCTCCCAGCGCGCGTCGCGCTCGTCGATGTCGCGGGCCAGCTCACGCTTCAAGTCGATTCAAGCCACGAAATCAGCGCGGTCGCTACACGGCTCAACGAAAGCAACTTCACCGCTGCGCGCATAGCGCCCGGCGCCTGGGTCGATGGCGGCCTGCCCATCACCGTTGCGGGCGCGCCGACCGCCGATTTCCGCCGCACCTGGAGCGCGAGCGCGGGTGCGCCCCTCACCGCGCTCGGCAATGAGGGCGCGCTCGACATCGCCATCACATTTGAAACCGGCGCGGGCGATAAAGTCGTCACCGTCGCGGTGAGCGCGCTCGAACGCGCGGGCGATCCAGATCCCGCGCCCGGCCAATGGGCGAGCGCCTTTCAGGCCCGCCTCGATGAAG
Source organism: uncultured Alphaproteobacteria bacterium (assembly GCA_902826335.1). Lineage (GTDB taxonomy): Bacteria > Pseudomonadota > Alphaproteobacteria > Caulobacterales > Aquidulcibacteraceae > CADEEL01. The sequence continues at coordinate 56,819 of CADEEL010000013.1, read as the reverse complement.
CCTTGAACGCCGCCGGCATCTACGCCGCCAGCGACAGCTTGGCGGCCATCACGATCGCCGAAGACAGCGGCCAGCGTTTGAAGTCCGTGGTCGTCAACGGCGTGACTTTTGACTATGCGGCGAGCGCCCCCGCCGTGCTGGGCGGCGCATTCGCGGCGCAGCGCACCTTTGCAGCCGATGGCCTCGCAACCACCACAACCGACACGCTCGCGTCGCTGACGAATGATCCAATCGTCTCGCTCACGCTCGACACGATTTGGGGCGAACGCACCGTCACGGCGTCGCTTGAGGCCGGCGACCCGCGCACACTGGAATCCGCCGCCTTGCGCCTCAACGAAGCGCTCGCCGCGGCGGGCTACGATGTTGGCGTGGAGGCCGCCGATCTTGCGGTGGGCGCGGGTCTGCGCATCGTCGCCGGCGCCTCGTCCACTATTGTGCGCGCCAGCGGGCTCGCACTCGGCGGCGTTGAGGCGCCGCTGACTCTCGATGCAATTGACGCGACCTCGCACGCGGACGATCCAATCGGCGCCGCGGCCGTAGCGACGCGCGCCGCGCGCGGCGCCGCGGCGATCGCCACCGCGCCGGGTGGATCAACGGCGGTCGCGCCCAGCGTCAACATCACGGGCTGGTTTCCCGGGCGCGCCTTCGATGTGGCGCTGGGCGATGGCGCGAAAGTGTCAGGCGCGCGCGCCAGCGCTGTCGGCGCCGACGGCGCGATCTATGTCGTGGCGGACCTTGAAAACCTCGCCGGCGATCAGCCCGTGAAAGGCGCGCGCGATGTCGCGCTGCTTAAATACGATTCCGCCGGTAAGCTCTTGTACACACGTACCTTGGGCGCGGCGGACGAGGCGCAAGGCTTCGCGCTTGCGGTCGCCGCTGATGGGCGCGTGGCCATCGCCGGCGCCATAGAAGGCGCCCTGTCGGGCGCGGGCGCGGCGGGCGGTGAGCGCGATTCCTTCGTTACCGTGTTTGACGCGGAAGGCCGCGAAGCCTGGACGGCACGGCGCGGCGCCAAGGCCGATGATGAGGCAGCGGCGCTGGCCTTCGCTGACACTGGCGCACTGATCGTCATCGGGCGCACCAGCGGATCGCTCTCCAACCAGACAGCCCTCGGCGGCGCGGACGCCTATGTACGCGGCTACTCCACCGCCGGCGCCGAGCTCTTCACGCGCCAGTTCGGCGGCGCGGGCGCGGACGGCGCCACAGCACTGACCCTGCGCACGGCCGGAGACGCGATCGAAATCACCACGGGCGGCGTTGAATCGACGCGCGGAATCATTCGCCAATTCACCTACTCCACGACGACCGGCCTCAGCACCGGCGCCACGCGTGACCTTGGCGCTTTCGGCGCCGGCGCGGCGATCAAAAGCCTCGTCATCGATGGCGCGGCGCTCTATGTCGGCGGGGCGGTCCGCGCCGATCATTTGACGACAGGCGGTCTCGCGCGCGTCGCCGTGGCCGGCCTTGAAGGCTTCGTCGCGCGCATTTCAACCGATCTGGGCTCCGCCGCGATTGACCGCACGACCTATCTTGGCGCCGCGGGCGGCGACTCCATCAGCACACTGAAGATCGTGGGCGGCGCCGTCTACGCCGCGGGCGCCGCCGAAGGCGCGATCGCCGGCGCGCAGAGAAAAGGCGCGACAGACGGCTTTCTCGCGCGCCTCGATGAAGCAGGCGATATCGCCTGGCTGCGCAATTTCAACACATCCGGCGGAACTCTGCGCCTCACGTCGCTTGCGGTCGACCCCGAGGGCGTCTCCGCGCTTGATGTCTTCGGCCTGCCGCGCGGCGCCGTCGCCGCGCGCGATTCAACGCGCCTCATTGACCTCACCGCCTTACGCGTCGGCGATGAGTTGAGCATCTCCGTCAATGAGGGCCGCGCCCGGCGCATCACGATCTCAAAGGACGACACGCTTGCGAGCCTCGCAAGCCGCCTTGATCAGGCGCTCGGCGCACGCGGCGATGCGCGCATCGTTCGCGATGGAGAAGTCCATCGCATCGAACTCACCGCGCGGCGCGGCGATGCGATCTTTCTATCGCCAGGCCGCGAGGGGCGCGATGCGCTGGCCGCGCTTGGCGTCGACGCCGGCGTCATCTCGATCAGGCCGACGCCAGACTCGCCGGGCGGCAAAGGCGAAATCCGCGCCTTCGGCCTTGGCCTCTCGCTGTCGGACTTGAAGGTCGGCGACAAGGACGAGGCGCGCAAAGCGAAAATCGACATCTCCGCCGCGCTGTCCATTCTGCGCCAGGCCTATGACGCCCTCGCCGATCCCGCCTCCTTGGACAAAACCGATGCGGAAAAAGCACGCGAGCAGCGCCTCAACGGCGCCGCGCCCGCCCACATCCAGGCGCAGTACGCAAATTACCGCGCCGCGCTGCTGCGCCTTGGCGGTCTTATCTAATCGATCCGAAGGCGGACGAACGCCACGCCGCCCGCCTGATCTCCATTATAGCTCGGCGAAAGTCCGTCCGACGGCAGCGCGAGGCTCCCTTGCAGGCCAAACCCCAGCGCGGCATGTTCGGCCACGCGCCAGTCCCGCACCGCGCCGAGGGAAGCACGCGTCACCCGTTCGGCCGGCCCATGCGGCGCCAATCCCAACTCATCCGTCTCCAGATGTTCGAGGCGCGCGAAGATCGTCCAGCGCGGATTGGGCCGTAGCGCACCTTCAAGGAGCCAAGCGTCGAGCGAGGCCCCGTCGCTCCGTTCTTTCAGCGCGGCCGCCCCCGTCACCGAAAGCCAGCCCTCGGCGCCGATCGCGCGCGTATAGATCGCGCTCACCGATGTGCGTGTTTCATCCTCATCAGGCTCAAGCGCCTCCGGGCTGCGTATCTCGGCCCATGACGCCTGCAACGCCCAATTGGGCGTCGGGTTCCAGCTCAGGCGCACCGAAGTAGAATCGAGATCGCCGGTTTCGACGTCATACCGATGCTCATCCGGCTCGCGGCCGCGAAAGCGCGACGCCTCGATCTTGAAGCCGTCATGCACATAGCCGGCGGTGAGCACGCCAAACGTGACGTGCGTGGAATCGAGCCAGTGATGCGTGATCGGCGCTTCCGGCGAATCCATGCCCGAGAGCCGGTGCATAAACACTGGCGGCCCGAACGCCGGCTCGCCAGGCAGGCCCGCATAGACGAACACGCTGTCGCGCACCGACAAACGATGCGCATAGGATGCGGACAGCTCAACGAAAAGATCGTGCGGGTGCTGACGATCCACCAAAGTCGTGACGCCGTCGGCCGTCTCGCCCGCTGCGAACAGCAATGGATAGCCATCCGCGCCCATCAACGGATCGGGGCTGAGCATCGCACGCAGATTGAGCGTGTCTCCATTGGCGAAATCGCGTCGCGCCGCGCCCATGATCATGCCGGCGATGAAGGCGTCATCATCCCCGCGCGGCCCGCCCTGCGTCGTCAGCACGCCGTTGAGCAGGGCGTGCCCCATGAACGTCCAGTCGCCGACACGCGCATGCACGCCGCCATGCTCGGAGGCGTCCGGCTGCCAACTCGTGCCCGAGGCCTCCCGCGCCATGGGATAGGCGCCGAGTGCGCCGCCAGAACCATGATCCCTGTGATCCACGGGCGTTTCCCGGGCCGGCGCCGCAGGCGCACCATGCATGTGCTGGTGAGCATCCTGCGCAGCCGCTGGGCTGGAGAGCGCAAGCAGCGCGGCGATAGAAACGCGAAGGTCCATAAGGAAAGCCTACCAAGCCTGGCCCGACGCCGCCAGTGCGCCAGCTACCCCGCGGCGGCCCCTTTGGCCTGCGCCGTAAGTCTACGCAGACCCACCAGCACGGCGCGCCGTGTTGCTTGGTCGGCTGACAATTCCGGCCGGCGAAGCGTACGCAGCGCATTCACATGGACGCGCGCCGATTCCCACGGCGCGTCGGCAATCTCACCCCCACTCTCGATATGACCATCGATGAGATCGCACAAGCTCCCCGCTGCTTCGCTCAATTCATTCAGCTGAAACGTGCCGGCCATGGCGAAAATTTCGCTCGCGCCATGATAGAGCGTTGCGAGATCGCCCACGCCATCGGCGCTGACCAGAGCCGTGAGCGCCTCGATACTGGCGTCGATCCCTTCCATGCAGGACTCGCGTACTGTCTCCAACCGCTCTTCCGCAGCCTGCAGCGCACGCGCTACGCTCATGCCGCCCGACTGCCGCATGAGCCGCGCAAGACGTCGCACCGGTTGAAAGGTGATGACGGCGCTCACAAGGACACTTTCTGCGGTTTCAGCAACGAGTCGATTTCAGACTGAGACATATTCGGCTCCACCGCCTCGCCCAATTGCGTATCCACATCCGTGCTGCGCCGCGCGCTGACGCCTGGCGGCGGCCCTTCGAATTTGAAGCGGCGATCCGGGCCGGCATAGACTTGGGAAACTACAAATGGCCGATTGTCCTTCACCACCCACAAGATGCGATCGAGCAGCGTCGCGGGCGTGAGAGGTTTTGTGATGAAAAAGCTCGCGCCGGAATTTCGCGCTTTCAAAATGCCGGACTTGGCCCCGTTCGCCGAAACGGCGATAACCGGCGCGCCGCGATTGGGTTCAAGATCCGAACGGCGCAGCCAGGTTACGAAATCATACCCGCCCTCAATCGTTGGGTCGATCACGATGAGATCGACCGGGCGCCGTTTGACAATATCTTGCGCCTCGTCCGCGGTCGTCGCACGCAGACAATTCCGCGCTCCGAACCCAACAAATATTTGTTGAAGCACGTCGGCGCTATGATGGCTCCGCTCGACCAGCAGAACAACCGCGGACTCGAAATTGATCCGCCCATTAGGGTCTAATGTCGTCGCCACATCTTCGTCCTAAAAAAATTCCACGTCACCGCTATTGGCGTCTACAACGCTTGCCTCACCACCGAGACGGTTTTTCATCTCGGCCAGCGTGATGCGCTCCAGCGCCGCGCGCGCATCGAGCGGCGTGGCTGTTTCCGGCAAACTGGAAAGCGCACCCATGAAATCCCGCAGCGCCGCGAGGTGTTGCATCAGAAGATCGAGTTGTTGAAGATCGCGCACGCGTTCGGAATCGAGGCCAAGTGCAGCGGTCGAGGCGCACAAGGATTGCTCGATGCGCACGCCAATCAGACGCAAGAGCTCGATTTCCAGCGCCAGACGCGCACACATCTCGCCCAGGGCGCGTTCTGTCTCCGGCGCTTCGTGCGCCGCAATCGCCGCGCTCGACATCAGAACAGCTCCACATCACCGGCCGCTGGCGGCGGCGGCGGCGCGCCGCGCCGGCGTTCGGCCTCGAACACCTGCCGCTCCGTCGGCGCCAGCAATTGCATGGAGGCGCGCCCCGTCAGCGGCCAATAGCGAATGCGTCGCGCGCGATCCCCGCCCAGGCTCTTGCCCATGCAAGCGATGTTTTCCGCCGTAAGAAATCGCTCGGCGAACTCGCAATTTTGCTGGCCGACATCCGAAAGGCCCACCACCACGTGCGCGCCGCCGAAAAGCTTGGCTTGCAGGCGCGATCGCATCGCGCCGCGTTGCAGCAGCCCGTTGATCAGAAGCTCCATCGAGTGGACGCCGTACTTGAGCGAGTCGCTCCCAGCTTCTTTCGAGCCTGGAAGGAGAAAATGGTTCATGCCGCCGACGCGCGCCATGGGATCTGTGATGCAGGCCGCCACGCACGAGCCGAGGATTGTCGTCAGCACCACGTCGGGCTCGGCCACGATCGCGTATTCGCCCTGCACGACATGAACCATGCGCGCGCTGGCGACCTCCGGATCGCGATCCGATGCGTAAGCGTGGAGCGTGCTCATGTCAGTGCGCCGAACACTTCCTCTATCTTTTCACGGAGCGCGGCCACCGTGAACGGTTTGGTGATGTAATTGTTAACGCCATGCTGCATGGCGCGCTGGACAAGTTCCTTGTCCGCGCGGCCGGTCAGCATAATGAAGGCTGTCTTTCGGATCGGTTCATGGCCGCGCACGGCGCGCAAAAAAGAAAGCCCGTCCAATTTCGGCATATTGAAATCGGAAATGACGAGATGGGAGGGGCGCGAAAGCAGCGCCTTGAACCCCTCCTCGCCATCGGGCGCATCCTCGATCTCCTTGAATCCGATCTGCTGCAGGCTTGAGCGAATGAGCGCCCGCATCGTCATCTGATCGTCGACGACGAGCACCTTGATGGCGGCGGCGGCGGGCATTAGGCGGCCCCCTTCATTTCCGAAGTGCACAGTTCAAGCGCCGCACGGCCGATTTTCGACAGCGTCAATTGCCGCTCGACGGCGCCAAGTTCGTAAGCGGCCTTGGGCATGCCATAGACCACGCAAGAATCCTCATCCTGCCCGATCGTGCGCGCGCCGGCATCGCGCAGCGCCTTGAGGCCCTTGGCGCCGTCCTTACCCATCCCGGTAAGAATGACGCCTACGCTGCGCGCGCCAAACGCCTCGTTCACGGACTGAAACAGCACATCGACCGACGGCCGATGGCCGTTCACCAGATCGCTCTCTCGCAATCGACAAGTCGGATGCAATCCGCCCTTGACCTCCAAATGCGCGGGCCCGCCTGGGGCCAGATATATCGACCCGATGCGCAGCGGCGCACCATCCCACGCTTCCTCCACGCTCGGTTCGCACAGGCGATCGAGCCGCGCGGCGAAACTCTTGGTGAACGTCGCCGGCATGTGCTGTGTAATCACCGTAGGCGGACAATTCTTCGGAAAACCGGCAAGAACCGTGATCAGCGCCTCGACCCCGCCCGTAGACGAGCCGATCGCGATGACCCGCTCATTTGGCCGATAGGATGCCGGCGGCGGTTGCGGACGCGGCGCCTCGCCCAGCGGTCGCACGCGCGCCTTCGCCGCCGCCTTAACCTTCTCCGCGAGGCCATCGAAATCCGGCTTGCCCACGCAATCGAACGCGCCGATCTCAAGCGCTTGCAGCGAAATCGCCGCGCCCGCCTGCGTCAGCGTCGACACCATGATCACCGGCATGGGCCGCAACCTCATGATCTTGTCCAGGAACTCGATGCCGCTCATCTTCGGCATTTCAACATCGAGCGTGATCACATCGGGCGACAGCGCCTTGATCGCTTCGCGCGCTTCGAGCGGATCGCCAGCGCCGCCGATCACCTCTATGTCGGGATCGCGCCGCAACGCGGCGGTAATGACGCCCCGCATGGTGGCGGAATCGTCCACAACAAGAACACGCACCCTGCTCATGCGCGCACCCCATTCGCCAGCCGATAAACTGTGAGGCCATCGCTCTCGAACCCCTGCGCATCCACGCGCTCGGAATGGCCGACATAGAGCCGACCGCGCGGCGCGAGGCAGGAGCGAAAGCGCGACCAGATCATGTTTTGTGTGTCTTCCTCGAAATAGATGACGACGTTGCGGCAGAAGATGACATCGAACGCCCCGCGCATCGGCCAATCGCCGATGAGATTGAGCTGATTGAACGTAATGAGCGCGCGCGCCTCTTCTCCAACGCGCCAGTGCTCGCCGTCGCGCTCCCTTATGAGATGACGATCACGCAGCGTTTTCGGGATCGGCGACACGGCCTCTGAATTATAGACGCCCGTCCGCGCAGTCTGAACAACGATTGGATCGATATCCGTGGCGAGAATCCGCACATTGAGACGCGCCGCCTCCGGCAACACATCAAGCACGGTGAGCGCGATCGAATAGGGCTCCTGCCCCGTCGAGCACGCCGAGGACCAGATCCGTATGCGCCCGCCCGCGCGCGCCGCGTCGGCCATGGGCTTCAGCACACGATCGCGCAAATGATCGAAATGATGTGGTTCGCGATAGAAGCGCGTGACGTTGGTGGTCAGCGCCGCGAGCATGGCGCTGCGCTCCTCAACTCCATCGGGCGACGCTACAAGCGCGCAATAATCCGCGAACGATCTGAGCCCCAGCGTGCGCAGCCGTTTGGCCAGCCGCGAATAGACGAGCGACGCCTTCGCCTCGGCGAGGTGAATGCCCGACTGCGCCTTGAGCAGATCGGCGATGCGGCGGAAATCCTCGGCCGTGAAGGCGTATTCGCCTTCGACCAGGACGGCGCGCGCGCGGCGGGGGGCGGGCGCGGCGCTCATGCGGCCTCGGCCGCCTCCTGTTCTGGCAGGATGTGATCGAGCGATATCCAGGACACCATGCGCCCCTCGAGTGCGATGATGCCGCGCACAAAGCGATTGACCGTATCGCACGCGACATTCGGCGTCGGCTGGATCGAGGCCTTCGTGGTCGCCAAAATTTCCGAAACGGCGTCCACGAGCAGCCCGACGAGGCGTCCGCCAATATGGACCACGATGATCACACTGCGCGGACTCACTTCCGTGACGCCGAGCCCCAGGCGCGTCTTCAGATCAAGAATGGGCAGAACGGCGCCGCGCAGATTGATCACGCCGCGCACATAGCTCGGCGAGTGAGGCAACGGCGTCGCCTGCGTCCAGCCGCGAATTTCGCGCACGGCCATGATATCGAGGCAGAATTCCTGATCCCCGATGCAAAACGAGATGAGTTCGAATTCATCATGCGAGTTTTCGATCTGGTCCATGGGTCAGCTCGCCTTCGCTAGGGACACGGGTTCAATGCGTTCAAGGAAGCGCGCGTCGATCACGGCGTCGACATCGAGGATAAGCGCCACGCGCCCATCGCCGAGAATAGTCGCCGCCGCGATCGCCTCCACGCGCTGGAAATTGGATTCGAGACTCTTGATGACGACCTGCCTTTGCCCCTGGATCGCATCGACGACGAGCGCCGCGCGCCCGCCGACTTCGCTCTCAACGAGCAAGGTAACACCCGCCGTGGGATCGATCGGAATGTCGCGCCAGCCCAACGCCACGCCGATATCGATGAGCGGCACATGCGCCCCGCGCACGGCGAGCACGGCGCCGCGCGGCCCGAGCGGGCGCACCTCGCCCGGCTTGGGCTGCAGCGTCTCAATGATGGCGGTGAGCGGCGCCACCAGCGTCTGCCCCGCCGCCGTCACGACCATGCCGTCGAGCACAGCGAGCGTTAGCGGCAGCGAGAGCGTAAACGTTGATCCGCGCCCCGGTTGCGAGCTGATCGAGATGCGCCCGCCCAGCGCCTGGATCGAGCGCTTGACCACATCCATGCCGACGCCGCGGCCCGAGATGTTCGACACGACCGTGGCCGTCGAAAAACCCGGCAGGAAAATCAAATTGTCGATCTCGTCGTCGCTCAATTGCGCATCGGCGCCGATGAGGCCCTTATTGACGGCGATCTCCCGCACGCGCTTGCGATTGATGCCTTTGCCGTCGTCCGACACTTCAAGCACGATGCGTCCGGAGCGATGCAAGGCCGCCAGGCGCACGACGCCCTCGGCTGGCTTGCCCGCGGCCATGCGCTCTTCAGGCGTTTCGAGGCCGTGATCGATAGCGTTGCGCAACATGTGCGTAATCGGGTCGGACAGCCGCTCGATCACCGTCTTGTCGACTTCGGTATTCTCGCCCTCGGTGACAAGACGCACTTGCTTACCGGTTGAGCCCGCAATCTCGCGCACCAGCCGCGGCATACGCTGGAACACGGATTTCACAGGCTGCGCGCGGATCGCCATGACGCTGTCTTGGATTTCGCGCGTCAATTGCTCGAGTTCGTCAAGGCCGATCGCCACCGTCGATGAGCGCGCCAGATCGCTCTCGCCGACGCGCTGTTGCAGCATCGCCTGATTGATCACCAATTCGCCAACGAGATCGATCAAGCGATCGACACGGTCGAGATCGACGCGAATCGTCGCCGCCGCGCCCGGCCCGGGCGCCTTGGCGCTGTCCTTGGCGGCGGGATCCTCTCCGCTCGGCGCGGGCGCCGCCGCCGCCAAGGGCTTCGGCGCACTCGCGGCCGTCTCCGCTTTCGCGGCCTGCAGCAAGGCGTCGATATCGACAACCGGCGCAACGGGCCCTGGCGCAAGCGCCGCGGCCTCGCCGCGCGTCAAGTCAATCGGGCACTCATCGCCGACGAAATCGAACACGTCCCGGATCGCGGCCTCCGCCACATCGCCCGGAATTTTCACGCGCCACACAAGATAGGAGGCTTCGGGATTAAGGAAATCAAACTCCGGCAGCGCCGAATCCTCGAACGATGCTTCGCAAGGTCCGAGCCGGCCAAGTTCTCGCAGCAGGATCGCCGCATCGTCGCCCTTGGCGTACATCTCCGCCTTCGGCCGCATGATGAGCGTCCAGCCATCGCCGTCCTCGGCGGGCCCGTCGATCGCCATTTTGAGCGGGCGAAATCCCCATTCGTCCGTGGGCGGCTCATCGGCCGCCGCGCCCATCGGCGCAACACTCCCCAACGCGGTCTCGGGCGGGGCCGTCAAGGCCGCAAGCTCCTCCGCCATGGTCAGCGTCCGCGCCTCATCGACAGCGCCTTGCCCTTTCGCGGCCTGCACATGATCGGCCAGCACATCGGAGGCGCGCAGCATGGTCTTGAGCGTATCGGTCTCGGCCGCGAGCGAACCGGACCGCATCGCGTCCAGCGCCGTTTCGAACACGTGCGCGAACTTCACCATCGGCTCGAATCCGAAGGCGCCCGCCCCGCCTTTGACCGAATGCACCGCGCGAAACACCGCATTGATCGTGTCGCTGTCGCCCTGCCCGCTTTCGAGCGCCAGCAATCCCGCCTCGAGATCGGCGAGCAGTTCGTCACACTCCTGGAAGAAGGTGACCTTGATCGATTCAAGCGGATCCACGGGCGCGCCTCCTCAAGCCGAGACGCGGCGAATGGCGCCGAGTAAATTGTCCGCGTTGAATGGCTTGACGATCCAACCCGTCGCGCCCGCCTCGCGCGCACGCGCTTTTTTCTCCGGCGCGCTCTCTGTGGAGAGAACGAGTATCGGCGTCGCGCGATGACGCTCATCCTTGCGCACATGCTCGATGAAGCCGTACCCATCCATGCGCGGCATGTTGATATCGGTGATGATGACGTCAGGGCTCGTGGCGGAAAGCACGCTCAGCCCATCGACGCCGTCTTCCGCCTGCACGACATTGAAGCCCGCGTCGCGCAGCACCATAAGCAGCATCTCCCGCATCATCCGGGAATCATCGACAGTGAGGATCGTCCGCCCCGTCATGGCGCCTCCTTGGCGCCGCACAGATTGGCGGCGCCCATGAGCTCCGCGCCCGCGCAAAACGCCGGCGAGGGATTGATGATTTGAAACCCATCGCCGGCCCAGGCCGTGCGCGCGGCGAGCAGCACTTGCAGACACAAGCCGCCAAGCCGCTCAACCTCCGAGGCGTCGAGCGTCAGCCCATGGCCGCGCTGCGCGGCCAGCGCCGACCAAAGCGGGCCGGCGGCGCCGAGATCGAGCACCCTGGGCAAAAGAAAGGGCGCCGACATGTTAGAAGTCTTTCCAATCGTCGTCCTTCAGCGCGGTCGCGCCCTGCGTGGCGGCGAACGCCGCCACACGCTTGCGCTGCGCCGCGACCGGCTGCGCGGCCTTAGCCCCATGCGAACCGCCGCGCCGCACAGGCGCCGGCGCCGCATCGGTTTCCCCGCCCGTTTGGAACCGCGCCGTCGCACGCGCCAGCTCTTCGGCCTCCTGCGTTAGCGAATGGCTCGCCGCCGTGGACTGCTCGACCATGGCCGCATTCTGCTGCGTCACCTGATCCATCTGGTTTATCGCAGTGTTCACTTCGGCAAGGCCAGTCGCTTGTTCTTGCGCGGACGCTGCGATTTCCGAAACGAGACTGTTGATCTCGCCAACTTTCGTGACGATCAATTCAAGCGCCTTGCCTGTGCGCCCGACGAGACCCACGCCGGTTTCAACATGCTGCGTGCTCGCCGAGATGAGCCCCTTGATCTCCTTCGCCGCCTCTGACGAGCGCTGCGCCAAAGCGCGCACTTCCGAAGCGACAACCGCAAAGCCCCGCCCCGCATCGCCCGCCCGCGCCGCTTCGACGCCGGCGTTGAGCGCCAGAAGGTTTGTCTGGAACGAGATTTCGTCGATGACGCCGATGATCTGCGAGATTTGGCGCGATGATTTCTCGATTTCGCTCATCGCCGCCACGGCTTCGCGCACCACAAGCCCGCTTGCCTCGGCGTCGCTGCGCGCGCCGGACACAACGGTATTGGCCTGCTTCGCGCCCTCCGCCGTCTTGCGCACAGTGGCCGTGATTTCATCGAGCGCCGCCGCCGTTTCTTCAAGGCTCGCCGCCTGTTGCTCGGTGCGACGCGAGAGATCATCCGCGGCCTGGCTGATTTCACCCGCGCCCGTGCGGATGCCGCTGGCGTTGAGCACGATGGCTTGCATCGCGTCTTGCAGCTTATCCATCGCCAAATTGAAATCGGCGCGCAGTTTTTCGTAATCGCCTGGGAACACTTCCAGAATTCGTCCCGTAAGATCGCCATCCGACAAATGCTTGAGATTAGAGGCCAATACCTCAACGACACGCGCCTGCTCTGCCGCCTTGGCCGCGCGCTCTTGCTCGTTGCGCGTGCGCTCGTTCTCGATCGCGGTAATATCGTCCGCGAACTTAACGACCTTGAACGGCTTTCCATTCCCGTCGAGAATTGGATTGTAGGAAGCCTGAATCCAGATTTCCTTGCCGCCCCGCCCGATGCGCAAATACTTGCCGGCGTCGAATTCCCCGCGCCCAAGCTTTTCCCAGAACGCACGATACTCGCCGCTCTGGCGATAGCCCGGCTCCACAAATATGGAATGGTGCTGGCCGACGATCTCGCTGAGTGAATAGCCCAGCGTGCGCAGGAAATTCTCGTTCGCGTTCAAAATCTTGCCGTCGAGCGAAAATTCGATCACCGCCTGGGACCGATTCAGCGCCGCGAGCATGCCCGTATTGAGTCGCGTCTCGGTGACATTATCCCACTCAAGGACGTTGCCCACATAATTGCGCTGCGCATCGAACACGCCGCTCACATTGAGCGCGAATTTGAGATCGCCGACGCTGATATCGGTCTTGTGCGGAAGGCGCGAAGGATTGGCCAGAATCTGGCGCTGATGCGCGGGGTTCTTATGGAACATATCGATGCACGCGCCGAGAATGGCGTCAGGATTGAAGCTCGGCCAGATGGCGCGGAACGCCGCGGCGTTATCCTGCAGCAGCTTCTTCGTCGACTCATTGACATACGTGATCTTGAGATCGCGATCGACCATCATCATCGCGACCGATGAGCCCTCGAACGCCGAGCTCTTGAACAGCGCCGCCCGCGCCGCATGCTCCGCCTCGGTGATGTCGTTGGCGAATTTGACCACCTTGAAGGGCTTGCCATTGCCGTCGAGGATTGGGTTGTAGGATGCCTGAATCCAGACTTCGCGCCCGCCCTTGCCGATGCGCAGGAACTTGCCCGCCTGGAATTCGCCGCGCCCCAGCTTGTCCCAGAACGCGCGGTAGTCCGCGCTTTGGCGATAATTCGCCTCGACGAACATGGAATGGTGCTGGCCGCGAATCTCCTCGATCGTATAGCCGAGCGTCTTGAGGAAATTCTCGTTGGCGTTGACGATCTTTCCGTCCAGCCCAAATTCAATCACCGCCTGCGATTTTTGCAGCGCGTTGAGCATGCCGGCGTTCAGGCGCGTGGCGGTGACGTCGTCCCATTGCAGGATGTTGCCCACATGACGCCGATCCGCGTCGAACACGGCGCTCACATTGAGCGCGAATTTGAGATCCCCCACCGTGATGTCGGTGCGGAAGGGCATGCGGGAGGGATCGGCGAGAATTTGGCGCTGGTGCGACGGGTTCTTGTGAAACATGTCGATGCACGCGCCGATGATCCGCTCCGGATCGAAGCTGGGCCAGTTGGCGCGGAACGCCGCCGCGTTCGCCCGCAGCAGATTCTTCGTCGATTCGTTGACGTAAGTGATCTTGAGATCGCGATCGACCATCATCATGGCGGTCGCGGCGCTATCGAAGGCGGCGCTTTTGAACAGCGAGGCCTGCGTATCCGCCTCCCCCCGCTCCGCACGCTCGGCCTTTTTTCCACCCGCGCCAAACATGCCAGCCATTACGCCCTCCCGAATATCGGTGCGGGCATGCACTGACTTCGGTTAACAACTTCTCTACCCGAGCGAGCATCCAGCGGGCTGCGAATTGCGCTCAACGAAAATCTTTATGTTTTTCGGTGTTTGGGTTTCCACGCTCAGCCACTTAAGCGTGTACATTCCCTTTGGCGACAACTCGTTTCGGCCGTTCACACGATTTCGATCCTCACCGCGCCGATTCCGGCGATCGCTCCCGCCAGCGCATCCCCACGCCGCACCGGGCCGACGCCCGCCGGCGTGCCTGTAAAAATAAGATCGCCCGGGCCAAGATGATAATAGCGAGAAAGCGCCGCGAGAATTTCACCGGGCGACCAGATCATGTCGCCGATATCGCCGGTTTGGCGGCGCGCGCCATTGACATCGAGCGTGATCGCCCCGCGCGCCGGATGGCCGATGCGCGCCGCTGACGCGATCGGGCCCAAAATTGCGCTTTGTTCGAACGCCTTGCCCAAATCCCAGGGCTGCTTCTTCTCGCGCGCGGCGTTCTGCAGATCGCGGCGCGTCATATCGAGGCCGCACGCATAGCCGAAGATCGCGTCTTGCGCCGCATCCGCTTCAATCTCGAACGCCGGCGCGCCAAGCGCGAGCACGAGCTCGACCTCGTGGTGCAGATTATCCGTACCCGGCGGATAGCGCATGGGCGCGCCGCTCGCGCTCAGCGCATCGGCGGGCTTGGTGAAGAAGAAGGGCGGCTCGCGCGCATCGCCGCCCATTTCCCGCGCGTGCTCAGCGTAATTGCGCCCGACACAAAAAATCCGGCGCACGCCATAGAGGCCGCCGCCCTCGACCTGAACTGACGGGATCGCCGGCGGCGGAAAAACGAATTCGCTCATGTCGCCCTCTCCGCCGCGTTCGCCGCCATGCTCGGCCGCATGAGCAGATACATCGGCAGCGCAAGCACAGCCACCGCCGCCACGAGCGCGACTTGAACAATATCCGTCGCGGTGATCGCCCACTCGCAAAACACGCCCGCCATCACGGCGACGAAGCGCAGCGGCCAACGCGCGGGTGAAGCGGCGCACAATCGCCACAGCGAAACACAACAATAAGTGAACACGATAAGAAACGGCAGCACGGACAAATTAACGAGATAGGTGAATTGCGCGGCCAAGCGCGGGGAGGCCGTCAGCAGCGCAACAAGGCTCATGAGCGCGGCGACGATGATCAGGTTTCGCCGCGGCGGCCCGCCTCCCGCTTCGTGAAACAGCGCTGGAAAAACGCCGGCCGCCGCGCCGCTGCGTGAAGCCTCCGCCGTCACCAGCGCCCAGCCGGACAGCGTTCCCACCGCCTTGAGGATCGCGCACACCGCAACGAGCGCGCCCGCGATCGGCCCAACCCAGCGCGCGGCCGCGTCCGCGAACGGCGCGGTTGACGCCGCAAGCTGCGCGGCCGGCAATAGCCCCATCATGGCGCCCGACGCGGCGATATAGACGCACGCCGCCAGCGCCGCTCCCGAGATCGTGGCGATCGGCACATCGCGCCCAGGATTGCGCACGACGGCCGCCGCCACGGCCGCGCTTTCAAGGCCCAGAAACGCCCAGAATATGAGCGCAAACGTCGCCGGCACGGCCGCCATGTCCGTCCGTCCACTGACGTTCCAGGAGGCGATGAACACATCCGCGTCGAATGCAATCCACCCGAACACCGCGACGCCGAGCACGGGCGCGAGCCCAATAACGAGCGCCAGCGCCTTGAAATCCGTCACCCGCCGGGCGCCGAAAAAATTAAGCGCGGCAACAAGCCATATAAGCCCGATGGTTGACGCCGCCGCCGCCGGCGCCGCGCGCAGCGCAGGAAAAAAACTCGCCAAATAGCCGCTCGCCGCCACCGCGATGGCCACATTGCCGACCCAGCATCCGATCCAATAAAGCAAACTGGATTGAAACCCGAAAAATCCACCCATTCCGTCGCGCACTTGCGCGATGACGCCGTGCGCCTCCGGGCGCAGCCGAAACAGCGCCGAAAAAACAAGCGCAAGCAACAATGCCCCGACGCTAGTGACGATCCAGCCCAGAATGCTCACGGACCCAACCGCGCCAAGGCTCGCGGGCAAGAGATAAACGCCCGCGCCGATCATGTTGCCCGCGACCAGAAAAGTCGCGCGCAGCGGCCCGATTTTCTTGTCGCTCATGCGTGCGCCTCCGCGATCCGCGTCTGAAACCACGCCACAGCGCCCTCGTGCTTGGGCGAGAGCACGCCCTGTTCATAAACGCCCGCATTGAGATTGGCCTGCACGCGCTCGCAGATGTCCTTGTCCTCCGCCGTCACAGCATCGGACATCGCCAGCGTGGCTTCGAGGTCCTCGCGCCGCGCCGGATCATAGAAATAAAGGTAATCGAGGCGCGTCATGCCCGCCGAAAGCGGCGTGATGCGCTCCATCATAACGCCATGGCGATAGACATTGACGCCGAGATCGGGCCACATCCACGCCCACAATCCGTCATAGACGCCGTCACGCGCTCTTGAAGGCGCATGATGGATCGCCACGGCGCCGCGCATTTCAACGCGATATGCGCCCGCTTCGATTTCGTCATTGAGCGCGGGATGCACGCGCGGCACATGATAGCCTTCGAGGTAATTTTCAACATAAGTTTTCCAATTGCAGGCGATGTCGTGGCGTCGCCTCAACGCAAACGGTTGCGGCGCGAAGTTTCGCTCCGCCCAGATCGCCTCCAAGGGCGCGATGGCCTCCGCCAGCGGCGGCGCGGATAGATCGCAATTGACGAACACAAACCCACGCCACGTCTCGACCTTGAGCGGAAAAAGCCCAAACGCGCGCGCATCAAATCCGTCCGCCGCGCCAAAATCCGTCGCGTTGCGCAACCGCCCGTCCAGCGCATAGCGCCAGCCATGATAGGCGCACACGAACTCCTTTTCGCAGCGCCCAGCTTCATCAGTGACGAGCGGGCCGGCGCGATGCCGGCATACATTGTGAAAGGCGTTGAGCCCGCCCGCTTCGTCGCGCACGATGACGATTGGCCGCCCGGCGACAAGGTCCGCCACATAATCCCCGGCGCGGGCAAGCATGCTTTCATGCGCCGCCAGCCGCCAGGACTTGGCCAACAGAGTCTCTTTCTCGATCGCGAAATGCGCCTCGCCCGCATAGAGACGCGCGGGCAGCGTGGCCTGGACGTGCATCGCGAGAGCCTAGCTTTACCCTTGGCGGGGCGCCAGCCTACGGAATTACGACGAACGCCTTGGACGCCGGCCGCGCGCCTCTCTAAGAACGAGGACCCTATTCCGGAGCATTCATGCGCCCTGCCCTCTCCCGCGCCGTCCGCTTGTTCGGTTTCCTCGCGCTCTTGCTGCTCGCCGGCCCAGCCTCTGCGCAGCGCCAATGGCTGGACGATGGCGTTACGCCCACCCGCTATGTGATCGCCATCGCGCCGAACGCCGAAGCCGGAACTTTCACCGGAACGGTGCGCATCGAGGCGCGAACCAGCCGGGAAATGCCAGCCCTGACGCTCAATGCGCTGGACATGACGATCTCGCGCGCACGCATAGACGGGCGCGCCGCCGCGGCCGCATTCGATGAATCCACCCAAACCGTAACACTGACGCCCGCGCGCACGTTGCGCGCCGGCCGCCACGTCATCGAAATCAGCTATGCAGGCCGCATCTATGACGAGGCCTACGGCCTCTTCCGCGTTTCCTATGAAGATGAACGCGGCCCACAGCGAATGCTGGCCACGCAATTTGAGCCAGCGGATGCGCGCCGCCTCGCGCCCATGTGGGATCAACCCAATCGCCGCGCCGTCTTTGTGCTGAGCGTCGATGCGCCGGCTGGTCAGCAAGCCGTCTCCAACATGCCGCTCGCCACCACGGAGCGCCTGCGCGGCGGCGCCACGCGCTTCACGTTCGAACCAACGCCGCCCATGCCGTCCTACCTCCTCTTCACCGCCGTGGGAGATATCGAGCGCATCCACATGGACGTTGACGGCGTCGATGTCGGCGTCATCACAAGGCGCGGTCAGGCCGAACGCGGGCGCGCGGCGCTCAACTTCGCGGCGGAATCCTTGCGCTGGTACACGGACTATTTCGGCATCCGTTATCCGCTACCGAAGCTGGATATGATCGCCGTGCCTGGCGCGGGCGGGTTTGGCGCCATGGAAAATTGGGGCGCCATTCTCTATTTCGATCAATATCTGCTGCTCGACGCCGATCGCTCCAGCGAAGCCGATCGCCAGAATGTCTTCGGCATCGTCGCCCATGAGATCGCGCACCAATGGTTCGGCAACCTCGTCACCATGGCCTGGTGGGACGATCTCTGGCTCAACGAAGGCTTCGCCTCCTGGATGGCTTCAAAAGCCGCTGAAGCGCTTCATCCCGATTGGGCGCCCTGGCGCGCCGAAGCCGTCGATGGGCGCGCCACCGCGCTCGCGCTCGATGCGCGCGCCGGCACGCACGCCGTGGTCCAGACTGTCAATACAATCGACGAAGCGAACCTCGCCTTTGACACCATTACTTACAATAAGGGCCAGGCCGTCATCCGAATGTTGGAAGCCTATGTCGGCGAGGATGCGTTCCGCGACGGCGTGCGCGCCTATTTGAACGAGCGCCTCTACGGCAACGCCGCCACCGAGGATCTATGGCGCGCCGTGCAGGCCGCGTCGGGCCAGCCCGTGCTGGATGTGGCGCGCAATTTCACCAGTCAGGTTGGGTACCCGATTATCACCGCGCAAGCCCGTTGCGCCAACGAGGGCGGCGCGCTGTCCATCGACATGACGCAAACACGTTTCGCCATGGACGAAGCCTCCCGCACCGGCGAACGCTGGACCATTCCAATCGTCGCGCGGCGCGTTGGCGGCGAACCAGCACGCGTTCTCTCGCCTGCGGCGCCGAGCTTCTCGATGAGCTTGCCTGGCGCCTGCGGCCCCTACGTCGTCAACGCCGGCCAGTCTGGCTTTTTCCGCGTCCTCTACGACCGCGCGAATTTTAGCGCCCTCGCCGCGAATATGCGCGCCTTGAGCGCGGATGACCAATTGGGCCTCCTGCTCGACTACTGGGCGTTTGGGCGCAGCGGGCACGCGCCCTTGACGGATTATCTCGACCTCGTCGCCACACTCCCGGCGGACGCGGATTCCTACGTCGCCATGGACACGACGGGGTCGATGCGCGCGCTCGTCGCCCTCGCTCGCGGCCGGCCCAGCGAAGCCGCCGTGACGGCCTATGCGCGCCGCACGCTTGCGCCCTTCCTTGCGCGCGTGGGCTGGGCGCCCCGCGCCGGAGAACCGGCGAACGAAACGCTTCTGCGCAGCGCGCTCATCACCGCGCTGGGCGAAATGGGCGATCCGGCGGTGATTGCGGAGGCGCGCCGCCGCGTCGACGCGGCGCCGAGCGATCCAGGCGCGCTGCCTGGCGCCATACGCGGCGCGGCGCTCACCGTCGTCGCCATGAACGCGGATGAGCCTCGCTATGCGCGCTTGCGCGCAGAGGCTGAAGCGGCGCGTGATTTCGTAGAGCAGCGCCGCCTCTACAATATTCTGGCCCAAGCACGCGATCCGCGCCTTGCGCGGCACACGCTTGATTTGACGCTTGGCGAAGCCATCCCGCGCCAAATCCGCACCCAGGTCATCCAGAATGTCGCCGCCGCACATCCGCGATTGGCCTGGGATTTCCTGGTCGCGCATCGCGCCGCGGTCGAAAACCTGCTCGATCCGCTCCAGCGCCTCGAATATGCGCCGGAAATCGCGTCCGTGAGCGCCGAGCCGGCCATGGCCGCCGAGCTTGAAGCCTATGCGCGTGATTTCCCAGCCGGAGCGCGGCCGACCGTGGCCGCCGCCATCGCCCAGATCAATGCGCGCGCCGACATGATCAATCGGCGCCTGCCGGCGGCGGAAGCCTGGATCGAGCGGCGCTAGGCGGGACGCCAACGTAAAAGATTCTCCGCGCGCGCCGCGTGCGGGCCTTGTGCTTACCAGCGCGCCGGTTGAACATGCGCTCGCCTGACGGCCGAAGGCTGCGGGAGAAGAAGGCGGCCATCGCCGCGCGCCGGCGCCGCCGCCACTTGGTGGAGGTGTGCATGGGTGACCGCAAAACCAGCAATGTCCGCGCCATCGCCGTCGTCGGCCCAACCGGGGCTGGCAAGACGGCGCTCATTCATTCGCTGCAATCGGCGGCCAGCGGCGGCGCCGGCCATGCCGGCGAAGCGGCCGGCCAATCGGTGGACCTCTCAATCAAGTCGATTGACTTCATGGGAGATCAATACGCGCTGATCGATACGCCCGGCGCGGTTGACTTTCAGGCCGAGGCCGATTTCGCCCTGCCCGCCGTGGACCTCGCCCTCGTCGTCGCCGATCCCGAGCCCGACAAGGCGATCCTCCTCCAGCCCTTCCTCAAGGAGATTGAGCGCCTGGGGATTCCGCGCGCCCTCTTCGTGAACAAGATCGATCTTGCTCATGGCCGCGTGCGCGACCTCCTCAGCGCGCTCCAGCCGATGAGCGCCGCGCCCCTGGTCGCGCGCCAAATCCCGATCTGGAAAGACGAGCACGTCGCCGGCTTCGTCGACCTGGCGCTTGAACGCGCCTTCATCTATCGCCCTGGCAAGGAAAGCGAACGCATCGATATGCCGGCTGACCTCGCCGAGCGTGAGGCGGAAGCGCGCTTTCACATGCTCGAACAGCTCGCCGATTTCGATGATGCGCTGATGGAGCAATTGCTGAGTGATGCAATGCCCACGCGTGACGCGATTTTCACGGACCTTGTGAATGAAACGCGCGAAGGCCTCATCGCGCCGGTGTTTTTCGGCGCCGCCGCCCAAGGCTTTGGCGTACGTCGCCTGTTAAAGGCGCTGCGCCACGACACGCCCGAGCCCGCCCTGGCGGCGGAGCGCCTGGGCGTCTCTGGCGCGGGCGCTTACGTGCTCAAGATTTCGCACGCCGGCCAGGCCGGCAAACTCGCCTATGCGCGCATCTTCGGCGGCGCGCTGGGCGACGGCGCGGAATTCACGCTCAGCGATGGCGCGCGCGGACGCGCGGGCGCGCTGTTTTCCGTCCAGGGTGCGCAGACCAAAAAAGTCTCCACCGCCGCGGAAGGCGATGTGATCGCCATCGGCAAGCTCGATCCGGTCGCGGCTGGCGACATTCTCTCGACTGGCGCGGCCTCGCCCAAGGCCAGGAGCGCGCCCATCCCACGCTTTCCCGTTTTCCAGCTCGCCATCTCGACCAAGGACCGCAAGGATGATGTGCGCCTTTCGGGCGCACTATCGAAGTTGGCGGAAGAAGATGCGGGCCTCGCCATCCATCACGATCAGGATTCGCATGAGATCATCCTGTTGGGTCAGGGCGATGCGCATCTGCGCGTGGTGCTCGATCGGCTGAAGAAGCGCTTCAACGTTGAGGTTGATACAGCGCGGCCCTCAACGCCCTATCGCGAAACCATCCGCAAGTCCGCCACGCAGCGCGGGCGCCACAAAAAGCAATCCGGCGGCCACGGCCAGTTTGGAGATTGCGTGATTGAAGTGGGGCCCCGCGCGCGCGGCGAGGGCTTCGCGTTTGAGGATAAGATCACCGGCGGCGCCATTCCGCGTCAGTGGATTCCCGCCGTCGAAATTGGCGTGAGGGATGCGATGGAAAAAGGCCCGCTTGGCCACCCCGTGGTCGATGTCGCGGTGTCGTTGATCGATGGCTCCTACCACACCGTCGATTCCTCAGAGCTCGCATTTCGCACAGCCGGCCGCATCGGCATGAGCGAGGCTTTGGCCGCGTGCGATCCCGTCCTGCTCGAACCCATTGAGAAGCTGACGATTTTCACACCCTCCACCGGCACGCCGCGAATCAATTCCGCCGTCTCTTCCCGCAATGGGCAAATCCTGGGCTTTGAAGGCCGGGAGGGCTGGCCAGGGTGGGACAAGATCGAGGTCTATTTGCCCCATGCCGAACGGCAGGATTTCATTTCCGAACTGCGCTCAATGACGCAAGGGCTGGCCACGTTCGAATGCGTGTTCGACCATATGGTGGAAGTCACCGGCCGGCGCGCCGAGGAAGCGATGAAGAAAACCAAGAGCGCGGCGTGACGGATCGAACGTGGCGCTCGTCCTATTTTCGTGCGTGGGCGGAAGTATCATTTTGCCGGACGCTGACTTGACCTTGGCTGATCGCGCCGACGGCGGAAACCTGATCGTAAATCCGCCGCGCGAAGTCTGGGAACGCAGTGAACTCTCGGCGCCTGAGTTGACGAACTGGACCCTCCTCGTCGCGTCCGCCGGACGCGCGATGATCGACGCACTGCCCCAATTGGAGGGCGGCTGCATCAATTATTGGGAGGCAGGCAATTGGGCGTTGAATGACGAGGCGCCCCCGCGCGGGCCGAAGCGGGCCGAAGCGCACAGGCGTGTTCACTTGCACCTCTTGGGCCGCTCGCGCCACGCACGCCGCGCCGATTGGCGCTGGGGCGAAGCGCCGATGTTTCCAGCCTATGCCGATCGGCTGGACTGGGCGTCCACGCATCAGCGTCTCCATACTGAAGAGGTCGCAGCGATCGTCGCACGCGCGGTGACGTTGCTGTGTGAGAAAATACGATGTCGTGACGGAAAAAATCGCCCTTTCCGCGCCCTGCCCCTCCTGCGGGTACATCAGCGCGCGCATTGGCGCCGGCGCGGACGTTTGCGAGGAATGCGCACCCACATGACCGCCACCGCGCTTGATCTCATTGTGTTTGATATGGCTGGCACAACGATCGCCGATCGCGGCCAGGTTCCATTGGCGTTCGCGACGGCCCTAGCTGAGCACGGCCTGTCGATCCACCCGGACGCCTTGCGGGCCGTGCGCGGCGCCTCGAAACGCGAAGCATTGCGGCGCCTGACAGCCGGATCGAGCGCCGATCCGGCCAAGATTTACGCCGCCTTTGTCTCGCATCTGCGGCGCGCCTTTAAGGACAATCCGCCGCGTGCCATTGACGGCGCTGAAAGCGTATTCGCGCATTTCAAACGGCGCGGCATTGCCATTGCGCTCAATACCGGATTTGATCGCCCGACAATGTTATTGCTCCTCGACTCGCTGGGTTGGCGCGCGCCGTTGATTGACGCGACGATCTGCTGCGACGATGTTTCACTCGGCAGGCCGGCGCCCGAACTGATCTTAGAAGCGATGAGAACAACCGCCCGCACCGATATCGCGCGTGTCGCCGCCGTGGGCGATACGACGCTTGATTTAGAAGCGGGCGCCAGTGCGGGCGTTCGCTTCAACATAGGCGTGACCACCGGCGCGCATGAGGAAGCCGCCCTGCGCGGCGCGCCCCACACGCACATCATCCCCACCATCCGAGACTTGCCGGCTCTGTTCGGGTAACGTGACAAGTGGCTGTCTCTGATTTCAATACGGACGCAATTGTCATCGGTGCGGGCGTTGTCGGCCTCGCCTGCGCCTACGCGCTGGCGCGGCGCGGCGAAACCGTCGTCGTTCTTGAGCGCGAGGGGCGCATCGGGCAAGGGATTTCGTCGCGCAATTCCGAAGTCATCCATGCCGGCCTTCACTATCCTACGGGCTCGCTCAGGGCGCGGCTCTGCGTCGAGGGCAAACGCGCGCTCTATGACTTCCTGCCCGCCCACGGCGTCGCCTTTGAGCGATGTGGCAAGCTCATCGTCGCCACACGCGACGCGGACATCGCGCAACTCGAACACATGTTCGCCCAAGGCGGCGCCAATGGCGTCGAGGACTTAAGCCTCATTGACGGCGCGACCGCGAAACGTCTGGAGCCAGCGCTCGCCTGCGTCGGCGCCATCTTGTCGGACTCGAGCGGGATATTGGAGGCGCACGGCCTCATACTGGCCCTGCAGGGTGAAATCGAGGGTCATGGCGGCGTGATCGCGCTCAATGCGCCGTTTCTTGGCGCGGCGACGGAGCGCGACGGCTGGTGCGTGCGCGTCGGCGGCGCCGAGCCGGCGGCGCTGTCCGCGCGCCGGCTTGTCGTCGCGGCCGGTCTGTCCGCGCAAGAGTGCGCGCGCGCGATTGAGGGCTTTCCCGCCGCGCGCATTCCTCCGCTCTTTCTCGGCAAGGGCAATTACTTCGCATTGACGGGGCGTGCGCCTTTTCAGCGCCTTGTCTACCCAACGCCCATTCCAGGCGCCTTGGGAGTCCACTACAAGCGCGACGTTGCTGGCCAGGCGCATTTCGGCCCCGATCTCGAATTCGTTGACGCGATCGACTATCGCGTCAACGATGCGCGCGCCGCCTATTTCCAGGATTATGTGCGCCGCTTTTGGCCCGGTTTGCCGGATGGAGCGCTCCGGCCCGATTTCGCGGGCATCCGTCCGAAACTTCACGGTCCTGGCGAACCACAAGGCGATTTCGTCATCGATGCGCCCGCCGCCCATGGCTTGGCCGGACTTGTCACTTTATTTGGTATCGAAAGCCCCGGGCTCACCTCCTCGCTGGCCATCGGAGAAGAAGTCGCGCGCTTGTTGAAGGATTGACGTGAATGACCTGGTGGCGAGGCGCAATTCTCTACCAAATTTACCCGCGAAGCTTCGTGGATTCGAATGGAGATGGCGTTGGCGATTTGCGGGGCGCGATCGAGAAGCTTGATTATGTCGCGCGTCTCGGCGTTGACGGCATATGGCTCTCGCCCTTCTTTCGCTCGCCGATGAAGGATTACGGATACGACGTATCCGACTATCGCGATGTCGATCCCCTGTTCGGATCGCTTGCGGATTTTGACGCTCTATTGACGCGCGCGCACGCGCTCGGCCTCAAAGTCATCATCGATCAGGTCTATTCGCACACATCGGACGCGCACGCCTGGTTCATGGAGAGCCGCGAGAGCCGAACTAATCCGAAGGCGGATTGGTATGTCTGGGCGGACGCCAAGCCCGACGGAACCCCGCCCAACAATTGGCAAGCCATGTTCGGCGGCGCCGCCTGGGAATGGGATGCGCGCCGGCGCCAATATTACCTGCACAATTTCCTGACTGAACAGCCCGATCTCAACGTACGCAACGCCGCCGTGCAGGACGCGCTCCTTGATGTGGCGCGCTTCTGGCTCGATCGCGGCGTTGATGGGTTTCGTCTCGATGTCGCGAACTTCTTCGTCCAAGACGCCCAACTACGAGACAATCCCCCCGCCCATCATGATCGCACACCCCCGCGCCCACATCAGTTTCAGCGCCACCTCTATGACCGGTCCCAACCGGAAACGCTGGCCTTCATCTCGCGTCTGCGCACGCTGACGGATGCCTACGACGCCCGCATGATGGTCGGTGAAATCGAGGATGAGGATGCGCTCGCGCGACAGATCGAATACACCAATGGCCCGGATCGTCTGCACACGGCCTATTCCTTCTATCTCTTGCGCCAGCGCGCGCTGACCCCTGCGGTCATCGCCGAAGCCATGGCCGGCTGGGACGGCGCGGCCGGATGGCCTTCCTGGAGCCTCTCAAATCATGACGTGCCGCGCGCCGCCACGCGCGTCGCGGGCGATGAGCCCGCCCGCGCGCGCCAAGCGCTCGCCATTCTCCTCCTCTTGCGCGGCACAATTTTCCTCTATCAGGGCGAGGAACTGGGATTGCCCGACGCGCACGTGCCATTCGAGAAATTGCGCGATCCCGAGGCGATCAGATTCTGGCCGAAGGGCGTGGGCCGCGATGGCGCCCGCACACCCATGCCCTGGACGCGCGCGGGCGGTTTCTCGACAAACGCCGCCCCCTGGCTGCCGATCGATCCGCGCCACCTCGATTGCGCTGTCGAAGCGCAGGAGCGGAATGGCGACTCGCTGCTCGCCTTCACACGCCGCCTCATCGCGCTGCGGCGCACGCACGCGGCGTTGCGCGCCGGCGCCTGGCGGTTTCTGCGCGCCGACGAGGCGATCCTCGCCTTCGAGCGCGTGGGTGACGAGGAATCCTTTCTGTGCGTCTTCAATCTTTCGCGCGCACCGCGCGCATTCACCCATGGCGGACTTGCGCTGATGGAGCCAATCGAATTCGGGCTGGAAGCGGCGCGCGACCGTGACGAAATCACCCTCCCCGCCTGGGGCGGCGCAATTTTTCGACGGCGCGGCTAAATTAGTCCCCGCCACGATCCGGCGGCGCCAGCCAATCGTGCTGCAAGAATCGCAATCGCTCCATCACCGCGAGCAAAAACGCCGTGGACCACGCAAACAGGATGACGCCATTAGCGCCCTCGATTGCGCTGAGCACCCGCCAACGCGGGCTGAGCACGACATCGCCATAGCCAAGCGACGCGAAGGTGACGGTCGCGAAATAGAGCGCCTCTTCAAGGCTGCTCATTTCGCCAAGCCCAAGATAGAGCGCCGCATAGAGCCAAATTTCGACTGTGTGCAGCGCGAAGATGCCGAACACGGTGAACAGAATGAGCGTCGCGAGTCGCGCATGGCTTTCGTGCGGCCGCAAGCGATGGCGGCTGAAATGCATGGTCTGCGCCAGCGCCGTCAGCCCCCAGAAGTGTATGAGCACGGTCGTCGCCACCATGGCGCTCGCCCAGGCGAGATTGGCGGCGAGCTGCGTCATCTCGGCGTTCATGTGCGGCTCCGCCCTCTACTTTCCTCGACCACGCGTCGTTCCTTGTGCTTGATCGGCGTCAACGCTACCAACATCTCCCGAGCCGACATAGGTTGACAATGACTCAGACAATTCTCGTGCACGCGGACGCAAGCCCGGAAGGATTGGCGCGCCTACGCGCCGCGCGCGCTTGGGCCGATGCGCACGATGGCCGCGTGCGTCCGCTACTCGTCGCCGTTGAGCCGCAGGAGCCCTACGGCCCGGGCGCGGCCGCGCTCAAAACCGCGCTTGCGGCGCGGCGCGAAGCGATCGCCGCCGATCTAGCCAGCGCCGCCAAGGCGGTTGAGGCCGTTGCGGAAACGGCGCCGGAGACTCTCTTCGTGCGCGCCGACCGCGTGCGCACCGACGCAGCAAGTCTCATGCGCACCGCGGATCTCGTAGTTATCGGCCCGCCGCTGCGCGACGATCTTTTTGTTGATGACGACCTCTTCCACGCCGCCCTCTTCATGAGCGGCCGGCCCTGCCTCGTCCTGCCCTACCGCGCTGAGCACGCACCCTTTGGCCGGCGCATCATCGTCGCCTGGAAGGATTGCCGCGAATCCGCGCGCGCCCTGCACGATTCATTGCCGGCGCTTAAGGCCGCGGACGCAGTCGCCCTTGTGGCGCTGAAGCCCGAAGAGGATGAATTGTTCGCGGGCCAGCCGGCCTTTGACCGGATCGGCGCGGCCCTGCGCGCGCAAAACGTAAAGCTACCCGCCTGCACGGTTGCGCCCAAGCGCGGCGGCGCCGCCAACGCCTTGCTGCGCGAAACGCGCGCTTTTGACGCCGACCTTATCGTGATGGGCGGCTATGGCCGCTCACGCATGAGCGAATTCCTGCTCGGCGGCATGACGCGCGGCATGCTCGAGCGGATGGAATGTCCGCTCTTCATGTCGCATTAACTGGATTGCCGCGCGAGGCGCGCCAGCGCGCCGATACTCATCAGCGTGAACGCCGCCGCTGGCAGGCGCAACACGCAATGACCGAACAGAATTGGCAGGCCCGCGTGTGACGCTGGACCGCACCAGACAACGCCTCCGCCTGTATTCGCCGCCATGGTGATCAGCGCCCCAGCCCAGGCCGCGCCCGCCCCCGCCGCGTTCACCGCCGCCAGTGCGATCAAGCGCCGCGCTGAGGCGGTGGTGTTCACAATCGCCGTAGCCATCCTCATTCGCCCTCCACGCAATAAACACTCGCGCACGGAGCGCCTTGTCGCACTTGATTTAGATCAACGCTCCCGCGCGACGCAATAATCAGGTTGCCGACGATTGGATTGCGAGAGGGGCGCATGACCACAGCGACACAGCCCGTCGGCAGGGACGACCCGTGGGAAGCCATACCAATCGCGGCGATCGCCGTGCTGGGCGCGCTATTGAGCATCGCCGGCGCCGCCACGGCGGAGGATTCGCGCTTCGCGGTCCAGATGTACACGGCCGCCGCCGGCTTTGTGTTTGGCCTTTGGGCGCTCGCCTATTGGCTGGCGAATCGCAGGAAGACGCAGCCGACCAAATACCAGGATAATGTGGTCAAGGCCGGCGTCATCGCCTCGATGTTCTGGGGCGTCGCAGGCATGCTCGTCGGCGTCATCATCGCGCTGCAATTGGCCTATCCGAACCTTCTCTACTTCGCCGATTTCGGCTGGACCAATTTCGGCCGCCTCCGCCCCTTGCACACATCGGCGGTGATTTTCGCCTTCGGCGGCAATGTGCTGCTCGCAACCAGCTTCTATGTCGTCCAGCGCACTTGCCGCGCGCGTCTCGCCGGCGGTGCCTGGCCTTGGTTTGTATTCTGGGGCTATCAGCTCTTCATCCTGCTCGCCGGCACAGGCTATCTGCTCGGCGTCACACAGGGCCGTGAGTACGCGGAACCGGCCTGGTACACGGATTTGTGGCTGACCCTCGTCTGGGTCGTCTACCTGCTTGTTTTTCTGGCCACACTCTGGAAGCGCCAGGAAAAGCACATTTACGTGGCGAACTGGTTCTACCTCGCCTTCATCGTCACCATCGCGATGCTGCACATCGTCAACAATTTGGCGATTCCGATCTCATTCTCGAACTGGTTTTCCTACTCGGCCTTCTCCGGCGTGCAGGACGCGCTGACTCAATGGTGGTACGGCCACAACGCCGTCGGTTTCTTCCTCACCGCCGGCTTCCTCGCCATCATGTATTATTTCGTGCCCAAGCAGGCCGAGCGGCCGATCTATTCCTATCGCCTGTCCATCGTGCACTTCTGGGCGCTCATTTTCCTCTACATCTGGGCGGGCCCGCACCATCTGCATTACACGGCGCTGCCGCAATGGGCCCAGAGCCTCGGCGCCACCTTCTCGATCATGCTCTGGATGCCGTCCTGGGGCGGCATGATCAACGGGCTCATGACGCTCTCCGGCGCGTGGGATAAGCTCCGCACCGATCCCGTGCTGCGCATGCTGGTCGTTTCCGTCGCCTTCTACGGCATGAGCACTTTTGAAGGCCCGGTCATGTCGATCCGCGCCGTCAACTCGCTGTCGCACTATACGGATTGGACGATCGGCCACGTGCATTCCGGCGCACTCGGCTGGGTCGGCTTTGTCAGCTTTGGCGCGCTCTATTGCCTGACGCCCTGGCTGTGGAAACGCCAGCGTCTGTATTCGTTGGCGCTGGTCGATTGGCACTTCTGGATCGCGACGCTTGGCATCGTGCTCTACATCACATCGATGTGGGTGGCCGGCATCATGCAGGGCCTCATGTGGCGCGCCTACAATGAACTCGGCTTCCTCGAATACTCTTTCGTTGAAACCGTTGAGGCGATGAACCCCTATTACATCATCCGCGCCTTGGGCGGCGGCCTCTACCTCGTGGGCGCACTGCTCATGGTCTACAATCTCTGGCGCACCGCGCGTGGCGATGCGCCCGCGCGCGCCGATGAACCGGCGCCCGCCGCCGTGGCCGCTGAATAGGAGGCGCCGCGATGTGGAATTTCCATAAGCTCCTCGAAAAACATACAATGATCCTGATCGTCGGGATCTTGATCGTCGTGTCACTCGGCGGCCTTGTTCAGATCACCCCACTCTTCTTCATCGAATCGACGATTGAACGCGTCGAAGGCGTGCGGCCTTACACGCCGCTCGAACTCGCCGGCCGGCAGATCTACATTCGCGAGGGCTGCTATACATGCCACTCGCAGATGATCCGTCCCCTGCGCGATGAGGTCGAACGCTACGGCCATTACAGCCTCGCCGCCGAAAGCATGTACGATCATCCTTTCCAATGGGGCTCCAAACGCACTGGCCCCGATCTCGCCCGGGTGGGCGGGCGCTATTCGGACGAATGGCAGCGCGATCACTTGATCAACCCACGCTCGGTCGTGCCCGAATCGGTCATGCCCCCGTACGCCTTCCTGCAACGCGCAGATGTCGATGCTGGCCGCGCCGCCGCCCATCTGCGCGCCAACCGCGTCGTCGGCGTACCGTACACGGACGATATGGTCGCCAACGCGGCTGGGGACATGCGCACCCAGGGCGATCCGACGGCGGCTGACTATGACGCCTTCACGGCGCGCTATCCGAACGCCGTTGTCCGCGATTTCGATGGCGATCCCTCGCGGCTGACGGAAATGGACGCGCTGATCGCCTACCTCCAGCATCTTGGAACGGGCGTCGATTTCTCAACCTACGAGGCCGAAGCGCCCGGCAATCTGCGGTGACGCCATGACCTATTCTGAAGTCGCCCATTTCGCCCAGACGTGGGGCCTTGCGCTCCTCGTCGCCGGATTTCTCGCCGCAATCGCCTACGCGTTGTGGCCGGGCAACCGCGCCAAATTCGAACACGCAAGACGCCTGCCTCTGGAGGAGGACGACAATGGCCGCGCCTGAAGATCGTGAGATCGACGCCCATAGCGGGCGCGAAACAACCGGCCACGAATGGGACGGGATCAAGGAGCTCGACACGCCCCTGCCGCGCTGGTGGCTCTACATTTTTTATGCCTCGATCGTCGTCGCGATCATTTACTGGGTGCTGATGCCAGCCTGGCCGATGGTCAACGGCTACACCCATGGCCTGCTCAACTTTTCAGATCGACGCAATGTGGCCGCCGATGTGCGCGCCCTCGAAACGGCGCGCGCGCCTCAGTACGAACGCTTGCGCGCGGCGAGCAATGAGGAAGTCGTCGCCGATCCGCAATTGCGGGAATTCGCGTTCGCCGCCGGCGAGGCGGCCTTTGGGGACAATTGCCGCACTTGCCATGGCGCCGGCGGCGCGGGCGCACCCGGTTTCCCGAGCCTGGCGGACGATGTGTGGATTTGGGGCGGTACGCTGGCCGATATCGAGCACACCATCACCGTCGGCGTTCGCTCGCCGCACCCGGAGGCGCGCCAATCCATGATGCCGGCGTTCGGGCGCGATCAATTGCTGACCCGCGCGCAGATTTCGGATGTCACCGAGCATGTGCTCAGCCTCGGGCCGGCGCGCGCGCGGGAGAATCCAAACGCGACCGCCGCCGCCCGCGGCGCGGCCATCTATGGCGAGCAATGCGCCGCCTGCCATGGCGCGACGGGCGCCGGCGATCGCACCCTTGGCGCGCCGAGCCTCGTTGACGACATCTGGCTCTATGGCGGCTCACGCGCTGAAGTGCGCCGGCAGATCGAGTTGGGACGCGGCGGCGTCATGCCGAACTGGGACCGCCGCTTCGATCCGGCCATGATCCGCGCGCTCGCAGTCTATGTGTACGCGCTTGGCGGCGGCGAAGCCGCGCCTCCAGCGGCCGCCCCGGCAGGCGAAGGCGAAGGCGAAGGCGCGCCGCCGCAAGCGCCTTTGCGCTAACGGCATGGGAGAGAGCGTCCAGCTTCTGCCCCGCACACGTGCGGGCCCGGACGAGCCTCACCGCATCGATGTGGAGGCGGTCAACACCAAGGAAGCGCGCGCACTTTATAAAAGGCGCATCCCGATCTACCCGAAGCTCGTCCACGGGCGTTGGCGCACGATCAAATGGATCGCGATGGCGGTGCTGCTCGCCATCTATTACATCACGCCCTGGATTCGCTGGGCGCGTGGCGCGGGCCAGCCCGATCAGGCCGTGCTCGTGGATTTCGAGCATCGGCGCTTCTACTTCTTCTTCATCGAACTCTGGCCCCAGGAAGTCTATTACATAACCGGCCTGCTCATTCTGGCGGCCGTCGGCCTGTTTCTCGCCACCGCCCTATTCGGCCGAGTTTGGTGCGGCTATGCATGCCCGCAAACGGTGTGGACTGACCTTTACATTCATGTTGAGCGTTGGATTGAGGGCGACCGCAGCGCACGCATCCGCCTGGACAAGGCGCCATGGACATTGTCGAAGGCCACCAAGAAAATATCGAAGCACGCGGTCTGGATCGCGATCGCGGCCGCAACCGGCGGCGCCTGGGTCTTCTATTTCGCTGACGCGCCGAGCCTCTTTCGCGGCCTGTTCACCGGCGCGGCTTCGCCCAGCGCCTATCTGTTCGTCGCGCTATTGACCTTCACGACGTACACGCTCGCCGGCACCATGCGCGAGCAGGTCTGCACGTATCTGTGCCCCTGGCCGCGCATCCAGGCCGCCATGACGGACAAGGACGCGCTCTCCGTCACCTACCGCGTCGATCGCGGCGAACCGCGCGGGCCGCACAAAAAGGGCGACAGCTGGGAGGGGCGCGGCGACTGCATCGATTGCAACCAATGCGTCGCCGCCTGCCCGCAAGGCATAGACATCCGCAATGGCGATCAGCTCGAGTGCATCAATTGCGCGCTGTGCATTGACGCCTGCGACGCCATTATGGCGCGCGTCGGCCGCCCAACGGGTCTCATCGCTTATGACACCGCCGCCAATGTGCAGCGCCGCGCCCATAAGGAACGGGCGCTTTGGCGGTTTGTGCGCCCGCGCACGATCCTTTACGCCGTGGTGCTCACCCTCGTGGGCGTCGTAATGCTCACCCAATTGATCAACCGCCAGACGCTCAATCTCGATGTCGTGCGCGATCGCAGCCCGCCTTTCGTGCGCCTGGCGGACGGCTCCATCCGCAACAATTATCAGCTCAAGATCATCAACATGGACCCCGAGCCGCGCACGCTGTCCGTCTCGATCGCCGGCGTGCCCGGCGCGCGCCTCTCCATGTTCGGGCGTGAGGGTGAAAGCGAACGATTGACCGTCAACGCCCGCGCCGACGAAGTCACCACCGTGCGTGTGCACGTCACCGCCCCGGCCGGCGCCGTTGAAGGGCCTGACGAAGTCACCTTCTCGCTCGCCGATCCCCAAAGCGGCTCGGAACTGGCCCAAAGCCCAGCGGCCTTTGTGGGCGCGCGGCCATGAGAAACGCTGCATCGCCGACGCGGGAAATACGCGGCGTCCACGTCTTGTGGGCGCTCATCGCCTTCTTCGCGGCGATCATCGCCATCAACGTAGCGTTCTCCATCGTCGCCATTCGCACCTTCCCTGGTGAGGATGTGCGCCGCTCCTACGTGCAGGGCCTGGCCTATAATGACACGCTGGCGGCGCGGCGCGCGCAGGCCGCGCTTGGCTGGCGCGCCTCGGCTGAACTGGCGCGCGCACGCGGTGGCGCGGCGCAGCTTGATTTGCGCGTGGTTGATCGCGATGGGCGCGCCATTGCCGGCCTCGTCTTCACGGGCGCCTTGCGCCGGCCGCTCGCCGCGCAGGAAGACCACCCGCTGCAATTCGAGGAAATTCAAGCCGGCCATTACCGCGCGCGCCTCGAAGCGCCCGCGCCCGGCCAATGGGAGCTGCGCGCGGGCGCGCGCCGCAACCACGTGCGCTTTGAAGTGACGCGGAGAGTGTCATGGCCGCCATCGGATTAGCGCCGGGCTGCCCTTCCGGCTTGGCGCCGCCGCCGGATGCGGAAGCGTCGCGCCCTGACCCAAGCGCCTTCGTGCGCCGCGACGCGCGCGGGCGCGACACGCTCGATCTCCTGGTCAAGGGCGCGCGCTGCGCCGGCTGCATCCGCAAGATCGAGGGCGGCTTGCTCGCACTGCCAGGCGTCGAGGACGCGCGTCTCAACCTCACCACCGGGCGCCTCGCCGTCGCGTGGCCCGCGGGCGCGCTCGCCCCCACGCGCATCGTCTCCGCCTTGAATGATCTCGGCTACGAGGCGGTCGCCTTCGATCCGACAACGGCGGAAAAATCCACTGACGCGGAGGGCCGCGCCCTGCTCATTCGCCTCGCCGTCGCTGGCTTCGCGTCCATGAACATCATGATGCTCTCCGTGCCGGTGTGGAGCGGCGTGGGCGAAATGGGCGCCGGCACGCGGGCGCTGATGTATTGGATTTCGGCGCTGATCGGCGTGCCCGCCGCGCTCTACGCCGGCCAGCCCTTTTTCCGCTCGGCGTGGGCCGCCCTCTCCAAGGGCCGCGCCAATATGGACGTGCCGATCTCGCTCGCCGTCCTCCTCACGCTGGCGATGAGCGTGTTTGAAACCGCCGCCGGCGGGCGCCACGCCTATTTCGACGGCGTCGTCATGTTGCTCTTCCTACTGCTGATCGGGCGCTATCTCGATCACCGCTTGCGCCAGGAAGCCCGCACCGCCGCGCGTGATCTCCTTGCGCTTCAAGCCGTAACCGCCGCGCGCCTTGACGCGGATGGAATTGCGCGCGCCATTCCCGTGCGCGACATCGCGGTTGGTGATCGCATTGCTCTCGCGCCTGGCGACCGCGTGCCGGTGAACGGAATTGTCGAGGATGGCGCATCCGAACTTGATCGCGCCATCCTCACCGGCGAAAGCACGCCCGCGCCCATAAGCGTCGGTGAGACGCTTCACGCCGGCGCCGTCAACCTCACCCGCCCGCTGATCATGCGCGCCAGCGCGCGGGTGGAGGATTCGACAGTCGCTGAACTGGCGCGGCTGATCGAATTGGGCGAGCAGACTCGCGCCGCGCGC
Source organism: uncultured Alphaproteobacteria bacterium (assembly GCA_902826335.1). Classification (GTDB taxonomy): domain Bacteria; phylum Pseudomonadota; class Alphaproteobacteria; order Caulobacterales; family Aquidulcibacteraceae; genus CADEEL01. Next base: position 22,488 of record CADEEL010000013.1, on the reverse strand, counting down.
ATGCGCCTGGTGGACAAGGCGGCCGCGCTTTACGTGCCTATCGTGCACACGCTGGCGGCGCTCACCTTCATCGGCTGGCTGATTGCACCACTTCTGTTCGACATCGAAGCGCTCGGCGTGCGCGGCGCGCTGACCAACGCCATAGCCGTGCTCATCATCACCTGCCCGTGCGCGCTGGGCCTCGCCGTGCCTGCCGTGCAGATCGTAGCGACGGGCCGCCTCTTCAAGCGCGGTGTGTTCGTAAAATCAGGTGATGCGCTGGAGCGTCTCGCTCAGATCGATACGATCGTGATGGATAAGACCGGCACATTGACGCTCGGCCGCCCCCGCCTTGTCAGCGCCGTCGGCGCGGAAACGCTGCGCACCGCCGCATCGCTGGCGCGCGCCTCGCGTCACCCGCTGGCGCGCGCGCTGGTCGCCGCGGCTGGACCGGGCCGCGCGGCCGCCAATGTGCGCGAAACACCCGGCCAAGGTCTTGAAGCACTGATTGACGGCGTACCCGCGCGCTTGGGCGCACGCGCATTCGTTGCGCCGAACGCCATCGGGGAGGCGCATGCCGGCGCCGAACTCTGGTTTCGACTTGGCGACGGTGCGCCACTTCAGTTGCGTTTTGAAGACGCCCTACGCAGCGACGCCGCGGCCGTGATCGCCGCGCTCAAGGCGCGCGGTCTTACCATTGAATTGTTGTCCGGCGATCGCCCCGAAGCTGTCGAAGCGGCCGCGCGCTCCGCCGGCGTCGCGGCTTGGCGCGGCGGCGCTTCCCCGCAGGACAAGATCGCGCGCCTCGCCGCGCTGAAGGCCGAAGGCCGCAAACCGCTGATGATCGGCGATGGCCTCAACGACGCCGCCGCGCTTGCCGCTGCGTTCGCGTCCGCCTCGCCAGGCTCGGCGATCGACGCGAGCCAAGCCGCCGCCGATCTCGTCTTTCAGGGCGAAGCGCTCGCGCCGCTTGTCGAAGCCATTGATGTCGCGCGCGCCGCGCATCGCAGAGTGATCGAAAATCTTGGCTTCTCGGCGCTTTACAATGTGCTCGCGATTCCGATCGCGGTCATTGGTTGGGTGACGCCGCTCATCGCCGCCATCGCCATGTCGAGTTCCTCGCTCATCGTGACGCTGAACGCGTTGCGCCTCCAGGTCGGAGCGCGCCGATGGACATTGTGATCTGGCTCATTCCCGCCGCCGTGTTCATGGGCGCGTTGGGGCTATGCGCCTTCATCTGGGCGCTGCGCACCGGCCAGTACGAAGACATCGAAGGCGCCGCCCATCGCATCCTCATCGACGAGGATGATGAAAGCCCTCAGCCGCCCCGGCGCGGCTGAATCGATTCCAAATAGGCGACCAGCGCATCGATCTGATCGGGCTCGAGCCGGAATTCCGGCATCGCCGGATGGCCGACCAACACGCCTTCCGCGAACGCCTCCTCGAGCGCCGTGATCGGATAGCGCTCGGAGAGGGTGCGAAACGGCGGCGCTTCGGCAAGCCGGCTCTCGCCCGTCTCGCCGATCGCGTGACAGGAAATGCAATACACTTCAACGAGCGCGCGCCCCTCGCCGACCAGATCGCGGCGCGGCGGCGTCTGTGAGGCTGCGTGCGAGCACGCCGCCAGCAAAACCAGCCCGAGAACGGCGATCAAACCACGAAGGCGCATGGTGCATCCCTCCTCACGATCTTAAGCGCCGAGACCATCACCGCGTCGCGCGCACATCGGAAACGCGATAGACCAGCGCTTCGCCCTCCGCTTCATGAATCGTCACATATTCGCCGATGGCCAGGCGATGCTCGCCAAGGCGAAAGACCGGCTCATCCGGCCCCTCGTCTTCTTCGTCATAGCGAAAGTACCAGTGCGAACCGCGATGCGACAGCCAGCCATCGGCATGTTCATCCGGATCCGGAGAAAAACGGTTGACGGTGCACTTCTCCTTGGCGCCGCGCCACGCGCTGGCGTCCAGATGGCCCTCCCCATCGAGCGGCGCCACGATGGCGTAGCCGCGCGCCGGATCGCCGTCCGGATAGCCGGCGTCCGGATTACGCGCCAAGCGCAATACAACAGTCGATAGGCCGGTCATGGACGCTCCCTTTTAGCTTCTTAGCTCCGCGCTGACATCAGTGCGAAATCAGCAGCGGCAGTTTGGATTCGTCCAAGATCGTGCGCGTGACGCCGCCGAACAAGGCCTGCTGCAGCCGCGCATGGCGATAGGCGCCCATGACGATGAGGTCCGCGCCCGCCTCGAACGCGCCCTCGATCAGGGCTTTGCCCGCGCCCCGTCCCAACCCGTCATAATTGCGCACATCGACCTTGCACCCATGTCGCGCCAGATGCGCGGCGATATCGGCCCCAGGCGCTGCGCCGACACCGCCCGCGCCGGGCTTTGCATCGACCGTCCCGATAATGACTTCGTCGGCCGTCGCCAGAAACGGCGCCGCATCGCCCACGGCGCGCGCGGCCTTGCCGCTGCCATCCCAGGCTATGAACACGCGCGCGAACCGCGCTGGCGCCTTGCAGCCCGCTGGAATGGCGAGCACGGGGCGCCCCGACTCCATCACCATCCCTTCGAGCACTTCACGCCGCGCCTCGCCGGCCTGCCCCTTCTTTGACAAAGCGATGACCGATAGATCGGCGTGGCGCGCATGGGTGATCGCGGTGTCCGCGGCCAGATGCGCCCAGGTCTCGACCGTTCGGATCTCCGCGCCCGCATTCGCCAGGCGCTTATCCAATTGCGCGCGCGCGGCGCGCGCCTCGTCGTGCATGCGCGCAATGATGTCGCTCAGCACCGTCGTCATCCCCCCGTCGCCGACGGCCACCGGCTCTGGCAACGGCGTGATCAGCAGCACCGCCTTGTGCGCGCTTTCGAACAGCGCGACGGTTTCGAGAGCACCCAAAGCCGCCTCGTCGTGCTCCTCGCCGAACACTGGGGCGAACACATCCTTGATTGTCATGGCCGATCCTCTTCTTCCTTTATCTGCGCATCGAGCCGGCGGCCAGCCTTGACTTGGCGCAAGCCCTTGGCGGCGCGGCCAAATGAGGTCTAAGCGGACCTAATGGAGCCGATCGGGCAATCAATCGCGCGCTTGTGGCGCCGCGCCGGGGATCACCCGCCCCTCGCCTATGCGATGATCGCAGCGGCGGTCGCGGCCGCCTGGGCCTTCCACGCGGTCGCGCCAAGCGGCCAAGCGGATTTTTCGCTGCTGCCCTTTCTTCTTCCCGTGCTTCTTGGCGCGGCGCTGGCGGGATTCGCCGGCGGCAGCTTCGCGACGCTGTTGGGTCTGGCCGCCGGCGCGTTAGCCGCCGGCGCTGACGCCACGGGCGCGAACGTCGCGCACGCCCTGTTGTTCCTTCTCGTCGCCCTCGCGGTCGCCGGCGTCGGCGAACGCATGCGTCGTCACTACCAGGACGCCGAAGCCGCCAATGTGGAATTGCGCGCACGCGAGGCGCGCCTCCAATCCATTATGGAAACGGCGCCGGACGCAATCATCGTCATCGATGAAGGCGGCCTCATTCAATCCTTCAGCGCCACGGCCGAGCGCATGTTCGGCTGGCGCGCCGAAGAGGTCATCGGCGCCAATGTCGATATGCTGATGCCCGAGCCGGATCACAGCAGGCATGATCGCTACATATCGCGTTACCTCGAGACCGGCGAAAAGCGCATCATCGGCCTTGGCCGCATCGTCACGGCCAAGCGGCGCGACGGCGCGACCTTTCCCATCGAACTCGCGATCGGCGAAGTACAAGCCGGCGGGCGGCGCTGCTTCACCGGCTTCATTCGTGACATCTCCAGGCGCCAACGCACCGAGGCGCGCCTGCAGGAGCTTCAATCCGAACTTGTTCACGTTTCTCGGCTAACGGCCTTGGGCGAAATGGCATCCGCTCTTGCGCACGAACTTAATCAGCCACTCTCTGCCATATCGAATTATCTTAAAGGCTCTGTCCGCCTGCTGGAAGAGTCAGTGATCGACGCCGCCCGCATTCGTGACGCCGTCGACAAGGCCGGCGATCAGGCTCTGCGCGCGGGAGAAATCATTCGCCGCCTGCGTGATTTCGTAACTCGCCGCGAAGCGGAGGCGTCGCCACAGAGCCTGCGCAAAATCATCGAGGAGGCGAGCGCGCTCGCCCTCGTCGGCCTGGCCGATCAAGGTGTCCGTCACACATTCTCGTTCGACGAAAGCGCCGATTGCGTTGAGGCTGACCGCGTGCAAATCCAGCAGGTTCTCATCAATCTCATCCGCAACGCGACCGACGCCATGAGCGAGATGTCGACGCGCGACCTCACCATTTCCGTCGCACCCCATGGCGAGGAACTGACGCTCGTCTGCGTCGCCGATCGCGGCCCGGGCGTGGTGCCGGAGATCGCGCCGCGCCTGTTTCAGCCCTTCGTCACCTCGAAGCCAGACGGCATGGGCGTTGGTCTGTCCATCTCGCGCACCATTGTTGAAAATCATGGCGGCAAGATGTGGTTTGAGGCCAACCCAACCGGCGGCGCGTTGTTTAAATTTACACTCCCGCGGTGCAAGGCGGCGAGCGCGCGATGACCGCCGAGCCCGTTGTTCATATCGTGGATGACGATCCAGCCGTGCGCGAATCCGTCGCGTTTCTACTCTCGACCGCCGGTTTCGACGTTCGCGCTTATGAAAGCGCGGAAGCCTTGCTGGATCGCGCGCCCGCGCTCGAACCTGGCTGCATTGTCACGGATATCCGCATGCCGGCGATGGGTGGGCTCGACCTGATCGCTGAATTACGCCGCCGCGGCGTGCATCGCCAGATCATCGTCATCACCGGCCATGGCGACGTGCCACTCGCTGTTGAAGCCATGAAGGCCGGCGCGCAGGATTTCATAGAAAAGCCGTTCGACGACGAAACGCTACTCGCCGCCGTGCGCGCCGCGCTCCAGCGCGACAGCGTTTCGGGGGAGCGCGCCGCCGCGCGCGCCGCAGCCGTCGCCCGCATCGCGACCTTGAGTGGGCGGGAGCGTGAAGTATTGGACGGACTTGTCGCCGGCATGGCCAACAAGGTCATCGCCCAGAACCTTGGCATCAGTCCGCGCACGGTGGAAATCTACCGCGCGAACGTCATGGCTAAGATGGAGGCCGCGAGCTTGTCGGACCTCGTGCGTATGGCGATTCTCGCGAGCAGCTAGGCAGCGCGCATTTGCGTTGGGTCAAAGAAGGGCGATGCGAATAAGCTTGAATGCGCGTCAACCTTAGGCGGCGCTCATGACGACAAACCAATTCCCGACACGAGAGGGCGGCGCCCGGGTCTTTGTCGTCGACTCCGATCCGGCGGTTCTCCACTCATTTCAATTCGCCATGGCCGTCGGCGGCTTTGACGTAACGCCTTTCCCAGACGCGCTGGCCCTGCTCTCTGGACGCATGCGTGTCGCGTGCGATGTGCTGGTCGTGGAACACCAATTGCCTGTATTCACCGGCCTCGACCTTGTCGAAGCGCTTAAGAAGGCAGGCCAAGCCCCGCGCACCTTCTTGCTCGCCACCAACCCGAACGCGGCGCTGCGTCGGCGCGCGCGCGCGGCGGACGTTAAGCTCATTGAAAAGCCGATCCTGGACGACGCCCTGACTGACGCGATCAGAGCAAGTCTCAGCGCGGGTTGACGAGTTCAAGAATCAAGCCGTTCCAGCGCCGCGCGATTCTTGATAAAAATGTGCCGCGCGGACGGCATTTCGATCAACCCGTCGCGCTCGAACTGCGTCAGCGTGCGCGACACGGTTTCAATCGTCAGCCCAAGATAATCCGCGATGTCCGTGCGTGACATCGGCACGTCAACCGTATCGCGATTGTTCAGCCGCTCAGACAATTCGATCAGAAACGCGGCGACGCGCTGCGCGGCCGATCGCCGTCCCAGCAGAAGCATATGTTCTTGCAGGCGCTCAAGATCCTGCGCGGCGAGATCCCACATTGCGCGCCCCACGCCCGGATCGCGCAGCGCCGCGTCCTCAATCTGCGCGCGCCGCACCATCGCGATGCGGCTGTCGGCGATCGCTTCGGCGGCGAAGCGGTGCGCGGCGCCAGGCTCAAACCCGAAAATCTCGCCTGGTAGATAAAAAGCGCTGATGTGCCGGCGTCCATCGCTCAAATGCCGCGTGATGCGCACCGCGCCGGAGAGCACCTTGTAGACGCACTTGGTGGCGTCCTCTTCAGCGTAAATCTCTTCATTGGGCGCATAGGGCGCCGAGAGCGGCGTCAGGCCAATTCCATCGGCGAAGGCTTGCGGCCGCGCCTGGGAGGCGAAATCGGGATGTGGGCGTTCCTGAATGAGACCAGCGGCCATGACAATTCTCCCTGCGCTTGGGACGAAGCTAGGCGCCGGCGCAACCCGCGCCCATTCGGGACGACCACCTAAGGGATTGTACGGAGGCGCCGCGCGCGTCCGCGCGGCAAGCTTGCGTTAACCAGAATGGGTCGCCGGAACGCCCGCGAACCTCACCAGGAATTTAGACTTAACAGGCAAGATGGGCCCGTCGCGCTGTGCGGCGCCTGGCGCCCGGATTTTGAATGCCACACCTCGCAATCTCCCCCGGCCCCAGCGGTGACGGGCGTGGCGGCGCGCCGGGGAGGCTTGCGCCATGCCTCTAGCGCTGCTCATCGCCATCCCCCCCGCCATTCTTGAGAGCTGCCAGGCCCCCGCGCCAGCGCAGGAAACCGCCCGGCAGGCGCGTCATGCCGGCCGCTTCGAGGAGGCGGCATCACAGCTTGAACGCCACTTGGCCGCGCACCCCGCCGACGCGGACGCCTGGCTCGAACTGGGCCTCAGCCATGCCGCGCTCGGGCGCGACCAAGCCGCCCGCGCCGCCTTCGGCCAGACTTTGCGCCTCGCCCCCAATTATGACGACGCGCACGTCGCGCTCGCCCGGCTCGATCTGCGCGCGGGCGACGCGGCGGGCGCCGCCGCGCACCTGGCCCACGTCTCGCCCACACGCGCCGGCGACGGCGAAGTGCTTGACCTGCGTCGCGCCCTCGCGGCGCGGACTGCAACACGGCCTCCAGCGCGCTGGCGCATCGACGTGTCCGCCGCCGCCAGCACGCTCTCCAACGATCTGCCAAGCTGGCGCGAAGCCGCCTTCGCCCTCTCCCGCCGCGCCGGACCCTGGTCCTACGCCGGCGCCATCGAAGCGGCCGAGCGCTTTGGGCGGACAGATGTTTACGCCGAGGCGCGTCTCGCCCGCGCGGCCTATGGCGCGATCTGGACGTTGGCCTTGGGTGGAACGCCAGATGCTGACTTCCGTCCCGAGCGCCTCATGCGCCTCGAAGTCGAAGCGCCCGATCTGGCGCCCGCTTGGGATTTCGCGGCGGCGGCGACCTTCGCGCACTACGCCACAGGCGACGTGGACAAGCTCGAGCTGCGCGCCGCACGCCGGTTCGGCGAGGCGCTGTCCACGCAGGTGAGAGGCGCTGTCGTCCGCGACGAATTCGGTGATTTGCGCCCCGGCTACGCACTGGGGGCAACGTGGCGCTTGCGCGGCGGCCTCGCCATCGATGCGAGCTGGGCGGACGCGCCCGAATCTTCCGATGGCGCCACAGTTGAGGTTCGGGCGCTAACTCTGGGCGTCGCATTTCAACTCTCGCCGAACAGACGCTTGCGAATTGGCCTGACGCGCGAGCAGCGCGAGGCCTATGAGCGCACCGAAGCGCTGCTCGCTGTGGCCTGGACGCTCTGACATGCCGAGCCTCCTCGCCTTCGTGTGGCTATCGGCGGTCGCGCTCGCCGCGCTGGCGTGCGGTACGATGGGCGCTCTCATACTCGCCCGCCTCTATCGCGCGCACGGCATGACGAACTTGCCAGAGCGGCGTGCGGCGATTTCAAAGGCCCTGCTCCACTTCGCGCTCTCCGGCGATACACGGCCCAATCTCTCAATCGCGACATCGGTCGATCGTATGCTGCTGATCGAGACCGCCCTGGACGCGGCCGCCATCATGCGTGGGCCGGCGCGCACGCGTTTAGTGGCGCTGTTGCGTGAGATCGGTCTGGACGAGCGCATGCGGCGCCAGGCCCGCCGCGGCCGCACAACCGAGCGAATCGCCTCGATCGAAGCGCTTCGCCTGTTTCCAGATACGCGCACGCTAAACGTGTTGAAGCACGCCGAACGCTCACGCCAGCTGCGCGTGGTGATCGCGGCGCTGAAAACACGTGCCGAACTCGGCGTCGGCGCCGATCTCACACGGCTTCTGGAAATCGCCGCACGGCCCGGCGCGCACAAATCCCCCGCGCTCTATGAGTTGATTGAGACCAGCGTGGAGGCCGATGTTCCTGGTTCGCTGGGCGCCCTCGCCAGTGCGGCCGACCCGGCTGAAAAGTGCGCGCTGCTCCGAGCGTTGGGAGAAACAGGAAAACTCTCCTGTCTCGAACCGGTGGCGCGGGCGGCGCGAGACGATAACGCCGACGTGCGCGCCGCGGCGATCAGCGCGCTGGGCGCACTCGGGTACGCGGACGCCGCCCCCGTGCTCGCCGCCGCGACCGAAGATGCGCATTGGTGCGTGCGCCTCAAGGCCGCCGAAGCCCTCGGCCGCATCGGCGCGTTCGAACATCACGCGCGGGTCGCGCGCCTGCTTGAGGATGAGGTCTGGTGGGTGCGCTTTCGAGCCGAAGAAGCCCTGCACAAACTGAATGAGCGCGGCGCGGCGCACATCGTGTCAGTGGCGCAATCCCTACGTGCGCTGGCCCCGCAACGCGGCGCCGCGCGGGATCGCCGGCTGTGACTGAAGCCCTCCTCAACTCCGCCGCAGTCGCCGTGGCGCATGCGCTGGCGTGGCTTATCATCGCCGCCGGCGTGCTGCAAAACCTCATCTATCTCGCCCAGCTGATTGTGGCCCAGCGCGCACTCGCCAGCGATCCGCCTGAGCCGCGCGCGCGCGTGCTCTGGCGCCGCTCGGCCGCCATCGCCCCGCCGATCGCCCTGCTCGCGCCGGCCTATAACGAATCCGCCACCGTCGAAAACAGCGTCCACTCGCTTCTGCAGCTCGACTATCCGCACTTTGAAATCATCGTCATCAATGACGGATCGAAGGATGAAACGCTCGCCGTGCTCATCGCCGCCTTCGATCTTCAGCCGATCGAGCGCGACTATGACCCCGCTCTGACGCACGCGCCCATTCGCGGCGTCTACGGCTCGGCGCGCTATCCGCAATTGATCGTGATTGACAAGCTGAATGGCGGCAAGGCCGATGCGCTGAACGCCGGCCTCAATTTGGCCCGCGCGCCAATTGTCTGCGCGATGGACGCGGATTCCTTACTGGAGCCCGATTCACTGCTGCGCGCCGTGCAGCCGTTTGTCGAGGATCCAGAACGGGTCATCGCCGTTGGCGGCACGGTGCGCATCGCCAATGGCTGCCGCGTCGAGGATGGCCGCATCGTAGAAATCGGCGTGGCGCGCAATATCTGGGCGCTGTTTCAAACCATCGAATATCTGCGCGCCTTCCTGCTCGCGCGCCTGGCCTGGAGCCGCATCGGCGCACTGACGATCGTCTCCGGCGCTTTCGGCCTTTTCCGCCGCGCCGCGCTGCTTGACATTGGCGGCTACGCGCGCGGAACCGTCGGCGAGGATATGGAATTGGTCGTGCGCCTGCATCGCACCTTTCTGGAGCGCGGCAAGCCTTATCGAATCGCTTTCGTGCCCGAACCGGTCTGCTGGACCGAGGCGCCGGAATCCTTGCGCACGCTGTCGCGCCAACGCGCCCGCTGGCATCGCGGCGCGCTGGAGACGTTCTTCACCCACAAGGCCATGCTGTTCAATCCGCGTTATGGCCGCGTCGGCGCCATCGGGCTCGGACAGGTGCTCATATTCGATGTGCTCGGCCCCGTGTTCGAGCTCTGCGGCTACATCCTCATGCCGCTGATGTGGGCGCTGGGCGTTCTCTCGTTCGATTTTCTGCTCGCTTATCTCGCGGTGTCGTTCGCCTTTGGCGTTGCCATCAGCGTCGGCGCGCTGGCCATCGAGGAAGCCGAGCTGCGCCGCTTTCCCAAGGCGCGCGATCTTGTGCGCCTGGCCGGCGCGGCGGTGCTGGAGAATTTCGGCTACCGCCAGCTTAATTCGATCTGGCGTCTGCAGGGTCTTTGGCAATGGGCGCATGGTGAGCGCGCTTGGGGCGACATGCCCAGAAAAGGCTTCGCTGCGCCACGCGCACCGGCGTCAAACCATCAGAGCGCGCAGAACGACATCGAGGCGATGGATCCAGCCGGCGCAGGTTGAGCGGATGAAGCGGGTCGTCATGGGGAGCCTCCCTCGGTTCGGAGCCATACTGACCGCCAGCGCCTGAACGCCCCGCAAGCCCGCGTTCATAGGCGGTTAATCGCCATGCTGGCTTGCGGAGGGCCCCCATCTTCGCCCAATTCTGGACTTAGAGCGGCCGCGCCGCCCCCAGTTTTGACGCTTGCCGCATCCGTGGGATCACACAAACCTGGAATGCGTTTGGGAACGATTATGGTCCAGGCCTCTTCAACGCCGTTCATTGCGGGACTCGGCGTTTACCTGCCGCACAGGATCGCGCTGTCGCGCGATCTTGACAGCCAATACGGCCTGTCTCCCGGCTGGATCGAGCGCAATTGCGGCGTGCGCCAGCGCCACATCGCAAGCAGCGATGAAACCCAAGAGCGCATGGGCGCGGACGCGGCGTGCGCCGCCCTTGCCGAAGCGGGCGTTGAAGCAAGCGAACTAGATCTTGTCTTGTTCGCGGCCGCGGTGGGCCGCCAGCCAATCCCCGCAACGGCGCCGCTGATCAAACGGGAGCTTGGGCTGAACACACACCCCTGCCCGGCCTATGACGTCAACGCCACATGCCTCAGCGCGCTCGTGGCGCTCGATGTCGCCGCATTGCACATCGCGGCGGGGCGCGCCGAAAATATTCTCATCGTCACATCTGAAATCGCCTCGCGCGCGCTGCCGTGGACAACCGATCCGCGCACCGCCGGCCTCTTCGGCGATGGCGCGGCCGCGCTTCTCGTACGCGCCGGCGATGGCGATGCGCCCTATCGCCTCGGCGCGGCGCACATGGAGACCTATGCCGAAGGCTATGAATATTGCGAATTACGCGCCGGCGGCACGCGCTATGATTTTCATGCCGAACATGACGTCTTCGCCGCCAATGCGTGGTTCGACATGAAGGGCGCGCAGCTTTACCGTTTGAGTTCCGAAGCCGCGCCCGATTTCATCGCGCGTCTGCTCGATAAGGCGGGCTGGCGCCAGGACGAGGTCGATCTTGTCGTACCGCACCAGGCCAGCCCACACGCCCTCGCCCACATCATCAAGCGGTGCGGTTTTCCCGCTGATCGCGTTGTCGATCTCGTCGCCGAGATCGGCAACCAGGTCGCCGCGTCGTGGCCGATCGCGCTTCACAAGGCGCGCGGCCAGGGCCGCCTCCAGCGCGGCATGAGGGTCTTGCTGCTCGGAACCTCCGCCGGCGTATCGCTTGGCGGCGCCGCGCTCGTGATTTGAGCATGCGCATTCTCGTCACCGGCGCGACTGGATTCCTTGGCGGCGCCTTGACGCGCCGATTGCTGGCCGATCGGCGCGACGTCATCGCGCTTGGCCGAGATCGAGCGAAATTAACGCGCCTCGCCGCAGCCGGCGCGACGCCGATTGCGTGCGACCTAAGCGCCGCCGCACAACACAGAGGCTTGACTTGCGACGCAGTTATCCACTGCGCGGCGCTTTCCGCGCCCTGGGGCGCGCGCCGGGAATTTCACGCCGCGAATGTGCACGGAACGCAATCGGCGCTGGCCATCGCACGCGCCGCTGGCGCGAAACGCTTCGTGCATATCTCAACGCCGAGCCTCTATTTCAGATTCAAGGATCAGGTGAACGTGCGCGAAGATGCGCCGCTGCCGTGCCCCGTCAACGCCTACGCGCATACGAAACGCCAAGCGGAGGCACTGGTCCTGGCGGCGTCCGATCTCGATCCCATCATTCTGCGTCCACGCGGGCTTTATGGCCCCGGCGATACGACCCTGTTGCCGCGTCTCCTGGCCGCCGCCGAGAAACGCGCCTTGCCGCTTATGAAGGGCGGGCGCGCCGCCACCGATCTGACCTATGTTGACGATGTGGCCGACGCCGCGCTCGCGGCGCTCGACACACCAAGCGCCGCCTTGACCCAGCGTATTTTTAATATTTCCGGCGGCGTCGCTCTCAATGTGCGCGACGTGGCCGAACGCGCCGCCGCGCGCGCGAACCAAAACTTGCGCTGGCGCGCGCGCCCTATTTGGGCGGTGCTCGCCTACGCGCGAACGCTCGAAGCGCTCGCCGCCAGCCGTCCCAATCGGCCCGAGCCGGCCATTACAGCCTATGGCGCGGCGCTCTTCGCCTACACCCAAACGCTCGATATATCAGCCGCGAAGGCGCAACTTGGCTGGTGCCCGCGCGTGACGTTCGATGAAGGTCTCGCCCGCACATTCGAGAAAACTCGCTCATGAGCGCGCGTCCGGTCTTTTACAACAGCGCCTTCGTGCGTGCGCCCGAGCGCCTCATTCTGCGCGGCGGCGCCTGGCGCGCGATCGATATCCCAGTTCGTTATGGCGTCTTCGATCATCCCACCATGGGTCGCTGCCTCATCGACACCGGTTACGCCCCGCGCGTGATGCAAGGCCCGCGATCAGCAGCGCTGCGACTCTATGCGGCGGCGCTCCGCCCCCGTCTCCTGCGCGATCAGCGGCCCGCGCCGGAGGCCATCGCCGCGATCCTGCTTACGCACCTCCACGCCGATCACATCGCCGCACTGCGCGATTATCCTGAAGCGCCCATCTACGCGGACGGCGCCGGCGTCGATCATTATCTCAATGCAATAGGGCTCACCCGCCTTCGCCACGGCGTTTTCCGCGAATTGCTGCCCGCAGACTTCACCGAGCGAATTGTGCGTTTTGGATCGCGCCCGCTGGCTGAGGCGCCGCTCGGCCTCGGCCCCGCGCGCGACGTGTTTGGCGATGGCGCCGTGCTCGCCGTCCCGCTGCCCGGCCATATGCGCGGTCACACCGGGTTCGTCTGGCCCAAACTGGATCCGCCATTGCTCTACGCGGCGGACGCTCAATGGTGCGCCTGCGCCGTCATGGAGAATCGACCGCCGGGACCGCCCGCGCGCTGGATCATGGACGATTCTGAGGCGGACAAGATAACGCGCGCCCGCATCGCCGCCTTCGCCCGCGCGGGAGGCGACGTTATCTATTGTCACGATCCGGCGCCGCTCGAATGAGCGCGATCTTGATCACCGGCGCGCGCGCGCCCATCGCGCTCGATCTAGCGCGCAGTTTCCTGGCGGCGGGCCATACGCCGCATCTTGCCGATTCCATTACGAACTGGACCGCGCGCCTTTCGCCGCGCTTTCGCGCGTGTACGCATCGCCTCGCCCCGCCCCGGTTCGCGTTTCAAGACTTCGCGCTTGGATTGGCGAGCCTCGTCGCACGCCTCGATCCGCGCCTCATCGTCCCCACGTGCGAAGAAGTGTTCTATGTGGCGGAGGCCGCCGTACGGTTCGGCTTCGCGGACCGCGTGTTTGCGCCGCCGCCCGATACGCTTCGTATGCTGCACTCAAAGGTCGCGTTCGCGGCGTTCGCGCGAGGCCTCGGCCTCGCCGCACCGGAAACAGCGCGCGTCACATCGCGCGATGAACTGGCCCCATGGCGCGCGCACGCGCGCGAGATCGTGCTCAAGCCCGAGTATTCTCGCTTCGCCTCCCATGCGCGCATCCGCCCGGACGCGCGCTCGTTCGGCGCCGTCTCGCCTTTGCCGCAAGAACCCTGGGCCGTGCAGGCGTTCGCGCCAGGCGAAGAGGTCTGCGTCTGGTCCGCGTGCCGCGCCGGCGAAGTCATCGCCTTCGCCGCCTACCGACCATTGTGGCGGCTGGGCCGCTCCGCGAGCTTCTATTTCGAAACGGATCGCGATCCGGCCTTGCTGGACATGGCGCGCGCAATCGCCGCCGCCACAGGCGCGACGGGGCAGCTTTCCTACGACGTCATCCGCGCGCCTGACGGGCGCCTCGCGCCGATCGAATGCAATCCGCGCGGCGTCAGCGGTTTGCACTTGTTTGACGCCGCTCCGCGCCTTGCACGCGCCTTTCTTGGCGAAGCGCCGTTGCAGACGCCGAGCGCCGAGGCCCGCCATTTGGCGCCGGCCATGTGGCTGCTCGGCGCGCCGCACGCTCTGGCGAACGGGCGATGGCGCGACTTCAATCGGGATCGCAAGCGCAGCCGTGATGTGCTGGATGTTCCAGGCGAGCCGTGGCTTGCTCTTGGCGCATTGCTGGACGCCGCCCGCTTCACCGCCATCGGCCTCAGCCGCGGTCGCTCCGCGTCCGGACAAAGCACGGACGACATCGAGTGGAACGGCGAGCCCATCGCGTGACCGCTCCCGCGCTCTTCGATCCAATGATCGGCCCGCCAGGCGGCTGGAACCCCGCCCACGCAAAGGAACGCGCCTATCTCCAGGCCTTCGCGGCGCATGGCGCGCCGGCTCTGATCTCCAATTTGCGCACCAGTGTGATGGGCCTCGCCTCGAACGACCGTATCCACCCCGTCACCATAAATGACGGCGAATATGGAGATTCCTATGTCTGCCTGCCGCACACCGCCTACGCGCTCTACGCCAAGGAAGAGCTTCGCCTTGTCGACGCGGGACGATGGACGCCGGCGCTCGCCGTGCTCGCCAGCGGCGCGGGCGCGGCGCTGCGCGCGGCGCGCATCAACAAGATTGTGCATGTGGGCAATTGGATGCTCTCGACCAATCTGCATGACGGATGGCGCGGCGAAGATATCGGCGCGATCGGCGCCCTGCTCACGCACACATTCCCCGAACACGTCATCGCCGTTCGCTCGCTCAATGACTGGTCAGACCCTGACCTGTGCGCGGCGTTCAGGCGAGCCGGTTGGCGCTTGCTGCCCAGCCGGCAAATCTACGTCACCGACGATCTCGCCGCCGATTGGGCGCCCCGCCGCGACACGCGCCGCGATCTCACCTTGCTCGCCGCGCATGCGGCGCACATAGACCGCCTCGATGAATTGCGCCCGGGAGACGCTGAAAGGATCGCCGAACTCTACGCGATGCTCTATCTGGATCGCTATTCCAGACTTAATCCAGTGTTCACGGCGGCCTTTATTGATATGACCCACCGCGCGGAAATTTTTCAGTACCGAGGCCTGCGCGACGCCGATGGTGCGCTCGTCAGCATTGTCGGCTGCTTCCTGCGCGGCGGCGTGCTGACCACGCCGATCGTGGGCTATGACACCGCCCGACCCGCCGCCGAAGGGCTTTACCGCATCGCCAGCGCACTGCTTGCGCAAGTCGCACTCGAACATGGCGCTAAGCTCAACGGCTCCGCGGGCGCGGCCTCGTTCAAGCGCAATCGCGGCGCGCGCGCCGTGCTGGAATATTCCGCTTATTATGTCGCGCACCTCTCGCGATCGCGCCGCGCGCTGATCGCCGCGATCGAGCATGCGCTGAACAAGATCGCCGCCCCACTCATGCGTGAGCGCGGCTTGTGAGCGCGTATCCCGCCGCCGTCGCCAGCGGATGGGCCCCCGTCGCGGCTGTGCGAGAGCTTGGGCGCGGACCATTGGCCCGGCGCCTGATGGATACGCCGCTCGTTGTGTTCCAATCCGCGGCCGGCCCCGCCGTGCTGATCGATCGCTGCCCTCATCGCAACATGGCGCTCTCGCGTGGGCGTGTTGAAGCGGGCGCGATCGAGTGCCCCTATCATGGTTGGCGCTTTGCTGGCGACGGCGCCTGCGTGTTGACGCCGGGCGTTGATCAACCAGCCAAACACGGCGCGCAAGCCTTGCCGACGCGCGTACGCGCCGGCCTGGTATGGACGACGCTTGCGCCAGCGCCGGAAGACGAACCGCGCCTCCCGTTTCCGATTGAAGCAGAAGGCTTCGATACATTCCTTTGGCCTGTGCGCCCCTCGCGCGCGCGCCTCATTGACGCCATTGAAAACCTGCTTGATCCAGCCCATCCCCATTTCCTGCACGCCGGCATCGTTCGGGCGCGAGAAATGCGCCGCCCCGTTGACGTCACCATCCGTGTACGGTCGACTTTTGCGGAAGCCCGTTATGTGGAAAACACCCGCGCGCGGGCCCTCATGCCGCGCCTCCTGGAGGGCCTTCGCACCGCCAGCATCGGCCGCTTTTTTCCGCCATCGACGGGCCAGGTCGCATTCGAGGGGCCCAAGGGCCTGCGCCTCGCCATCACCGTGTTCTTCACGCCCGAAACCGAAACCTGCGTGCGTCCCTTCGCGCATTTCGCCACGCCGCGCGGCATGGCGCCCGCCTGGCTCAAGGAAGCGCTGTTGCGCGCCTTCCACATCCCCGTCTTGGCGCAGGATCGCGCCGCGCTGCGCAAGCAGACTGACGACATCGCCGCCTTCGGCGCGCCGCGCTACGCTTTGGGCCCGCTTGACGTGCTGTATCCCGCCATAAATGCCTTGATCGCCGGCGAGACGCCGCCCGAGAGCGAGCGCACGCTCAGACTGAATTTGTAGCGGGCGCCCACCCGCGGCGCACGCGCCGCAGTTTACGATCCATCACCGCCTCTATGCCGGCCTGAAGCGTGATCTCAACCTCCCCGGCGCCCGCCTTTGCGAACGCGCGCTTGAGAGCATCCGCCGCGTACGCGCCCGCTTCGGCTGGTAGGTCACGCGCAAGCGAAAGCACCACACGCCTCGCCTCGACTTGAACGATGCGGAAATCGACAATACGCCGATCGCTGTCCACCACCGCATTGCGCAACACGTCGGGAGTCACCATCACCAATGCGCCGCGCGCGTCCGGAATGAGAAACACATCGTCCTGGCGGCCCACGACGCTCGCCACGCTTTGCAGGGGCGAGCCGCACGCGCACATCGCATCGTCAAGACGCAAGAGGTCGTTCATGCGATAGCGCGCCATGATCTGCGTTGTGCGCGTGAAGTCCGTGATCAGCGGCGAAACAAGACCCTCGCCCACCGCTTCAAACTCAAACGCCACGACATCCTCCGCCAGATGCAGCGTTCCGTGCGTGCAGCCAACGCCGAATAGACCCTCCGTCGCCATATAGATTTCGCGCACACGCACGCCGAAGCCCGCTTCAATGGCCGCGCGATCGAGTGGATCGAGGACCTCCGCTCCGGAAAATAACTGCGTAGGGCCAAGCCCCGGCGTTCCAGCCAGCGCGCGCAGCACTTTGGGCGGCGCGACAATCGTATCCGGCTGGAACCTCACCAGCGCATCGCGCCAGGACTCGAGCCCGCGCCCCAGGTCGAAGAAGCGCAGCGACAATCTCCCGGTCTCGTTCGCCGAGGCGTAGAGTTGATTGGCGCCGGGCAGCGCCAGCGCCACCTTGTGGCGCGTGAATGGAAAATCCGGCAGCGCCTTCGCCAATAATACGCCAAGCCAGGTAAAACGCTCCGCCTCGCTGATGATGTAAACGCCGCGATTGCCGCTCGTGCCCGTGCTCTGCCCGATGATCAGGCCGCCGATCCGCTCGCGCCCGTCATCCAGCGCCGCGCGCACTTGGGCAGACGAAACGCCGCGTGTGTTGAAATCGTGAAAGCACGCAAGATGCGTCGCTTTGTCGATGATTGGCAGATCCTCAAGCCGCGTGGCGTGAAGGCTCGCATAATAGGGCGCATGCGGAATAACTGTCCGCACAAACCGGTCGAGCCGCGCCGCCCGCCATGCAAGCACATCCGCCCGCGTGCGCAGCCGGCGCGCGAGGCGCTTGGTGCGCCAGAAGGCTATGGCCGCGTGAATGAGGGCGGGGTTCATATACGATCCGCTTTTGCGCCCAGGCGCGCGAGCCAAGAAGGACGGCGCCTATGCGGATTGCTCTCAGTCGATCACATCAGCGCGCCCGGCCGCCCTTCTCAATTCCCCGAATAATTAGCCGCGATATAGACGCCGCTTACCGTCAACATCACATAAAGCGTGCGCTGCGCCGAATCGGCGACGGCTGGGTTTTGAAATGTAACGACCCACTCGTTTACGCCATTGCGCTGCCGCAGGCTGGCGCCCCCGGGATGGATGGCGCTCCAGCTTGCGGGGATCGCTCCGCGCTCAATCATGCGCGCCACGATATTGACGGCGCTCGCCATGGCCAATTCACGCGGATTCTCCGCCTCATACATGTCATGATCGGGATGCGCGCCCGCCGGCGCGGTGGATGCGAACATGAGCGCGACGGCGACAAGAATTGGCCTCACAATCATACTCCCTAGGGCTGTAACTCGTCCGCCGGCATGAGAGTCTCCCGGCCATCGCGCTGGCGCGCCAAGTCTTCATCCATGGTCTGATGGGCATGATAATGGCCGTCCAGCGAAAATCCAAACGCATCCGGGTGGCGCGTATGAAGCCAGCCATGCATCTGAAAGAGAAATAGCAGTGCGCCGGCCGCGATCAGGCCGTAATTCGCAATTTTAGAAAACGCCGGAAATGCCGGCGTTCGCCGCATCGCCGTAAGCACAGCGACCATGGCGATCAAGGCCGCGATCTGCCCAAGCTCAACCCCGACATTAAATGAGATGATGCGCTCGATAAGCCCCTCATCGGGCAGCGGCAGGCGCTGCAGGCGCGCCGATAGGCCAAAACCATGAATTAGTCCGAAGCCGAACACCATGAACAGGAGATTGGGCGGCGCCATTCCGAACGCCTTGCGAAAGCCGTCGACATTGTCGAACCCCTTATAGATGACCGAAATCGCGATGATTGCGTCGATCAGATAGTAGTTTGCATTGATGCCGAGCAGCGTCGCCCCTAGCAGAGTCATGCTGTGCCCGATCGTAAAGGCGGTGATGAAGCTGATGATCTCGGTGAGCCGCGTCAAAAAGAACATGACGCCGAACAGGAACAGCAAATGATCGTAGCCCGTGACCATGTGCACGGCGCCTGAGATGAGATAGTCGAGCATGGATCCGGTCGCGAGTCGTTGCGCTTCCGCGTCAGGAACCCCATGCGCGAACGCAGGCGCCGAAAAAAGCAGCGCAGCGCAGGCCGCGAGCGCCGCGGCGCTTCTCCACTTCAGTCCCATCACTGACTTTCTCTTTTTTGCGCTTGCGCCGTTGGCGCAGCTTCCCCGCTGGCGCACCCGACAGGATTCGAACCTGTGACCTCTGCCTTCGGAGGGCAGCGCTCTATCCAGCTGAGCTACGGGTGCAGACGCCCTTGAGCGCGCCGCGCGGCGGCGCCAAGCTCTACCGGCTCGGCGCGGGTGAGGCAATGAAGAGGCGAAGGCCGGTGGCGCATTGGTTCAAAGGCCTGGCCCTTGGCTTGGCGCTCCTCCTCGGCGCGGCCGCCTGCGCCGAACCGGGCCGCGCGTCCGGCCCGGCCCTGTGGCGTCTCGCCGACGAGGACAGCGAAATCTGGCTGTTCGGCACGGTCCATATGCTCCCGCCCGATCTGGACTGGCGCACCGACCGCATCGACGCCGCCTTCACGGGCGCGGACTGGGTCATGTTCGAAACCGACACCGAAGGCCCCGCCCAGGACCGTCTCCGCGCGCTCTTCCTCGAGCGCGGCTTTGACCGGACAGGCCCGCCCCTCTCGGCCCAGCTCGCGCCCGAAGACCGCGCCCGCCTGCAGCGCGCCGCCCGCCGATTTGGCCTCAACGCGGCGGCCCTCGAACCGATGCGGCCCTGGTTCGCCGCCGTTCAGCTTTCGATCGCCTATGTGCAGGCTCAAGGCCAGGCCGCCGAATCTGGAGTCGACACCATCCTCAACGCCGAAGCGAACCGGCGCGGAATTCCGCGACGTTATTTCGAAACCGCCGAGCAGCAGATCGGTTTCCTCGCCGACCTGCCGCCGGACGCTGAACGAACCTTCCTGACCAGCACGCTCAACGAAATCGAAGCCGACGCGGGCGACATCCAGGCCCTCGATGCGGCCTGGGTCAGCGGCGATACGCAAACGCTGGCGCGCCTGCTCTCCGAGTCCATGGCCGATGCGGGCCCCGACGTGCGCCGCGTTTTGATCACGGAGCGCAATGCGCGCTGGGCCGGCGAGATCGAAACCCTGCTGGCCGGCGAAGGCCGCATCTTCATCGCCGTCGGCGCGGCGCATCTGATCGGCGACGACAGCGTCATCGCCCTCTTGCGCGCGCGCGGCCACACGATTGAAGGGCCATAAGGCCCGGAGCGGTTCCCGAAAAATGTGAAGCGGTTTTCGGATGAGAACCGCTCCACTCATGTGCCTAGACCCGTTGTTTCCGCTTGGCGTCACGCACGCCGATCGGAAGCGGGTCTATTGCGCGGGCGGACGCGCCACGCGCCCTTCGAGATTGCGCATCACGTCACGCGCATCGAACGCCTTGGGATCGTCGGGCCGGGGCCCGCGCCCGAAGCGGATCTCAGCGGTCGCCTCATAGCGCGTCACCTGGCGGTACGAGCCAGGATTGTCGAAGAACGGATCGTACCAGGGCCGCCAGCCCCAGCGCGGCGAATAATAAGTCCAATGCGGATAAAAGCCCGGATAGCGATAAAAGGAGCGCCCGCTCGATTCATAACGTGAGCGCGCCTCTGTATCGCGCTCGACCAGGATGAAATGATCGAAGCCACGCGCCAGCGTCAGCTCCGCCGCGCGATAGAGAAGATACGTCTCCACCGTTTCGCGGTCGGTCAGCGAATTGCCGCGAAAACTGATGCGCGTGCGATCCTGCTCGACCGCCTGCTCGCTATAGCCATAGCCGTGCGGCGTGACGCTGGGCTGATAAAGCGTCGCTGTCGCGCAGCCGGAGACGAGCGCCAGCGCCAGTCCCGCCGCTATAAAATGTGCACGTCCACGCATGCTGGGCCTCATTCGATCAAGCCCCGCCAGCTTAGCCGCTCAGCGCCGCCGAGGCGACCACCTCGCGAAAGTTTGATCGCCTTGAACTTGAGGCGCGCGCGCCGGCCCTGTCCTTGATCGGGCGCAAAGGGCGCGGGCCTAGTGGTGATAAAGCGCGTCCACTTTGGAGACCCGCGCCGGCGCCAGCGTCTCCCCGCTGGCCAGGCGCACCGAGTGGATCACGGCCTCGATCTCCCGCTTCCAGTGATCGAGAAATTGGCGCAGGCGCGGAAACTCCGGCGCCAGATCGAGCGTCTGCCATAGGAAGCTCTGCAGCAGCACGGGATGATCCGGCATGTAATAGAGCACTTCGGCCGTTGTCAGCCGCCAGCCCTTGAGGCGCAGGGCGAACTCTTCCTCGCTGTTCGACAGGGACGACATCACCGTCTCCAAGCCATGCGCGCCTTATGCGTGCATTGGGTTTTCGAAGGCTGCGGCCAGAGAGCTTAACAGGCAATGAGAATCTCCAGCAGGTGGATGAAATCGCGCAACTTGGCAGCACAGTGCGCACGCTGCCAATTATTCGCGCACTACGACAAGCGCCGCCGCGGCAAGTAGAATAAGGCCGACCGCAACGCCAAACGCGCGCCGAAATCCTGGAGATTGCATGCGCGCCGAAAGCGCGCCGCCCATTAATCCGTATCCGGACATGGCGATCCCATCGAGCGCAAGAGTCGCCGCCGCGAACGCCGCCAATTGCCCCGCCATTGGCCGCGCCGGATCGATGAAAGGCGGCAGAACGACCGTGAAAAACAACAACGCCTTTGGATTGCCGATCTGCACCGCGAAGCCATCCCGGAACGCCGCATTGGGATTGGCCGCGCGCGCCGCGCCAAGGCTCGCCTCGCCCCGCGCGGCCGCGATCAGCGCCTTCACGCCCAGCCAGGCGATGTAGAGCCCGCCCCCGAGCGCGACGATGCGGAAAAGGCTCGGCCACGCTTGGGCCAGCGCCGCGAGCCCAAGCCCCGCGGCGCAATACCAGACCAGCATCGCCGTATTCATGCCGGCGACGCCGATCAAAGCGGCGCGCGGACCGCGCGCGAGGCCTGTGGCGATGGCGAAGAGATTGGCGGGGCCGGGCGTGGCGGCCATCGCGGCCATCACGCCCAGATAGAGCGCATAGCGCTCCGGATCGACGGGAAACATGGAAAGCTCTCTATACGGATGAGACGGACGCGCGCATGCGCGGACAAGCGGGTGTTTACAGAACCTGTCGCTGTCGCCGTGATGGCGGAACCGTCTGAATCCGACTGAGCATGGGGCCTCTATGCAATAAGATTTCGCCATAGGCAACCGCGCAGCGTCGCCCCCGCGCTTCGACAGGCTCAGCGCGACGTGGAGACTTTTGTCTTTGCAAAGACAACACAATCGTCGCGCCGCGCTTGTCGAAGCGCGGGCCTCAAACGCCCTTATCCTCCCCCTTCATGGGGGAGGTGGTGAGCGCAGCGAACCGGAGGGGGTTGGTGATGCACCCCCTCCGTCGTCTCCCCCGGATTAAATCCGGGGGCGCCGACACCTCCCCCATGAAGGGGGAGGATGGGCGCCAGCGCGCGCTTCAAGACGAATCCAATAACCGCCGCGCTTCGCGTTCGCACGCATCATAGCTGTCGCGATGCAGCGCGACGCCGATCGGATCATCGCCGCGCGCGGGGCCGACCGCGCCCATCATGCGCTGCGCGATTTCCCGGCCGCTGAGGGCCTTCGTCCGGCGCGC
>CADEEL010000012.1:42148-85565 GCA_902826335.1 uncultured Alphaproteobacteria bacterium | reverse complement strand
TCGGCTGGCTTTCGTGAGATTGCTCTCACAGTTCGCGCTCGTTTCGCCCTCTTGCATCGCTCGGCTCGGACGTCCAATCGACCTCCCGTGCAAGAGGAGCGGCCATAGTATCCGTAGACGGATCAGGTCGGATATCTTTGTGTGAGTTCCCGCTTTTCCCACCGATTTTGCATCGTTCCGCGCTTCGACAAGCTCAGCGCGACGTGGAGATATTTGCGCTGGTAATATTGCGTGGATCACATCTTCCCCGTCGCCCCGAGCGAAGTCGAAGCTTGGGCCAACTCGCCGCGTTTATCCTCCGGTTCGGCGCGGCTCTATACCACGCCGGCGAGGCAACGCGCGGGCCTGCTCACATCCTGAACACGCCCCAGCGCGTCTCCTCGATCGGCGCGTTCAGGGCCGCGGCCAAGGAGAGCGCCAGCACGCGCCGCGTATCTCTTGGATCGATGATCCCATCATCCCAGAGCCGCGCGGTGGAATAATAGGGCGAGCCCTCCTCCGCATATTTATCGCGAATGGGCCTCTTGAACGCCTCCTCCTCGGCCGCGCTCCATTTGCCGCCCTTGGCCTCGATATTGTCACGCCGCACGGTGGCCAGAACGCTCGCCGCCTGCTCGCCGCCCATCACGGAGATGCGCGCATTGGGCCACATCCACAAAAAGCGCGGCGAAAAAGCGCGCCCGCACATGCCGTAATTGCCCGCGCCATAGGAGCCGCCAATGACAATCGTGATCTTGGGCACGCGGGCGTTGGCGACGGCCATGACCATTTTGGCGCCATCCTTGGCGATGCCGCCGGCCTCATAGGCACTGCCGACCATGAACCCCGTGATGTTCTGCAGAAAAACCAGCGGCACGCCGCGCTGCGCGCAGAGCTCTATGAAGTGCGCGCCTTTGAGGGCGCTTTCCGAAAACAGCACGCCATTGTTGGCGAGGATGCCAACCTGCATCCCATGCACGCGCGCAAAGCCCGCCACTAGAGTCTCACCATAAAGTTTCTTGAACTCGTCAAGCTCCGAACCATCGACGATCCGCGCGATAACTTCCCGCACATCATAGGGCGTGCGCACATCTTCTGGCGCGACGCCATAAATCTCATCGGCGTCATAGAGCGGTGCGCGGGGCTTTTCCCCATCCACGGCGCTTTGCTTGGGCAGATGAGAGACGATCCGCCGGCAGAGATAAAGCGCGTGCTCATCGTCAAGCGCGTAATGATCGGCGACGCCGGATTTGCGCGCATGCACTTCAGCGCCGCCCAGATCCTCGGCGCTGATCACCTCCCCCGTCGCGGCCTTCACCAGCGGCGGGCCGCCCAGGAATATGGTGCCCTGCTTGCGCACGATGATCGTCTCATCGCTCATCGCCGGCACATAGGCGCCGCCCGCGGTGCACGAGCCCATCACCACCGCGATCTGGGGAATGCCAGCCGCGCTCATCTGGGCCTGGTTGTAAAAGATGCGGCCGAAATGCTCCCGGTCCGGAAAGACATCGGCCTGGTAAGGCAGGTTCGCGCCGCCGCTATCGACCAGATAGAGGCACGGCAGGCGGTTTTCGCGGGCGATCTCCTGCGCGCGCAAATGTTTCTTGACCGTGATCGGATAATAGGCGCCGCCCTTCACCGTCGCGTCATTGCACACGATCATCACCGTGCGGCCCTCGACACGCCCGAGCCCGCAAATCAGCGAAGCGGCATGCACATCGCCTTCATACATGCCGTTGGCGGCGAGCGCGCCGATCTCGAGAAACGGAGAGGCGGGATCGACAAGGCGCTCGACCCGCTCGCGCGGCAAGAGCTTGCCACGCCCGGCATGGCGCTTGCGGCTCTCTTCGGAACCGCCGAGCGCGGCGATGGCGGTTTTCTCGCGCAGCTCGGCCACCAGCGCGGCCATGGCCGCCCCGTTCCTTGCGAATAGCGGGGATTGCGGATCGATCTCGGACTTAAGGACGCTCATGCGTCCCCTTTTCCCCAAGTCGGCCCCCGCGTCAAAGGCGCGCGAGACCGGCCGTATCCGAGACCAGGGCGGGCTGACTCAGCGAAGCGACGTTTGCGCCGAACACGGCCTGCGCGGCTTTTCGGTAGGCGCCCTCAACAGGGTCCGCGAATTGATGGATAACGCGCGCGTTGAGATCGGCCACCCAATATTCGGGCAAGCCTGCGCGCGCATAGAGATCGCGCTTCGCGCCAAGATCGTCAGCCAGCGTTGAATCCGACACTTCGACGATGAGGCAAACGCGGTCGCCCGGAAACGATTTCGGCGCTTCCCCGACGCGCCACACCAAAATGTCAGGTTCCGGCGAAAATCCGCCCTCAAACCGAACGGACCCCTCGATTACGACTTCATAGTCTGGCGCGGCTGTGAACGCCGCGCGTAAGGCCATGGCCAGCTCCATCTTGGCGCGGGCGTGGGGGGCGTGCTGCGCGTTCATCCGGTAAATGATCCCTTCCCGCAGTTCGAAGCGGCCGAGGCCCGCGAATGCGCCTTTGGCGACAAGGGTCTCGAATTCCTCGCTCGTGAACACGGCCCGCTCATAGACGGGATCGGGCGCGGGGTGCGGCTTGAGCGGCGTATTCATAGGCGAAATACTAGCCGAGGAAGGCCCGCCCGTCACGGGGAGGTCAGCGCGCGTTTACCTAATCTAAACGAAATATCTCCCCGCCGCGCGCAGCATGCTCATTGCGCCTTAACCGCGCCCGCTTACCTTGATGGCAGCCCGCGCCCAGAATGGCGTGCGCGCGAAGGCGGCAGAATGATCCCCTCTCTGGCGGAAATACCGTTCTTGAAGAACGTCACGCCCGCCGCGCTTAAGGCGGCCGAGCCGGAGACGGTGTGGTTCTCGCTGCCCGCCGGCTGGCCGCTGTTTCATCGCGGGGACGCGGCCGAGTGCATCTATTTCGTGCTCTCCGGCTCACTCGCCGCCTTCCACGTCACGGCCAATAACGAGCAGCAATTGCTCGGCCATATTCGCCCCGGCGAGCCGGTGGGCGAGATGGGCCTTATCGCCCGCGAACCGCACACAGGCAGCGTGTTCGCCATGCGCGACAGTGAAATCCTGCGCGTCTCGCGCGCGGGGTTTGAACTCCTGATCGCGGCGGACCCTACGCTGATGGAGCGGATGGCGCGCCTGATGCTCGCGCGGGCCCGCGCGCCGACGAAGCCGCGCACGCGGGCCGAGCCAAAAGTCTATGCGCTCATCTCCGCTTCGCCGACCATCGATCTCAAACTGCGCGCGCGGACGCTGCAGACGGCGCTGGCGCGGCTGGGAAAAACGGCGGCCATCGTCGGCGAGGAAGCCGCCGGCATGGAAAGCTTGTGGTTCGACGCGCTTGAACACGATCACGACGCGGTGTTCCTGATTTCACCGATCGCGGACACAAACTGGTTCCGCGCCTGCATCCGCCAGGCCGATCGCATCTGGGTGCTTGGGCGCGCCGATGCGCGGCCTTCGACGCCGCTGCTGCCGGAAGAGGACCCCTCTCCGGCCCGGCAATTCCGGCTGGTGGACGTTATTCTTCTGCATCACGGCACCGATCGCAAAGCCGCCACAACGGAAGAATGGCGTGAAGCGTGTGATGCCGCGCGCCTCATGCATTGGCGCGGGCTGGACGATGCGGACGCGGCGCGCCTTGCGCGCGTGATCGCCGGGCGCTCGACAGGCCTTGTTCTTTCCGGCGGCGGCGCGCGCGCCTATGCGCATATCGGCGTTGTGCGCGCGCTGCGTGAAGCGGGCGTGCCGTTCGACGTGCTGGGCGGCACGTCGATGGGCGCGATCATCGCCGCGTGCGTGGCCATGGGTTGGTCCGACGAGGAAATCGAGGTGCGCATCCGTAAGGCGTTCGTCGAGAGCAATCCGCTCGGCGATTATGTGCTGCCGGTGGTCTCGCTCGTGCGCGGCAAGCGCGTGGAAGATCGCCTGCAGGAGAATTTTCACGAAACGCTGATCGAGGATCTCGAGGCGCCGTTCTTCTGCGTGTCCACCAATCTGGCGACCGGATCTGTGCGCATCCACCGCTCCGGCCTGCTGCGCAAGGTGCTGCGCGCGACGATCGGACTGCCAGGCATTTTACCGCCCGTGGTGGACGGCGCGCACGGCCTGCTCGTCGATGGCGCTGTGCTCAACAATTTCCCCGTCAATGTGCTGAAAGACATTCATCGCGGTCAGATCATCGGCGTCGATGTCGCGCAGCGCCAAGGCATCGATCCCGAGGATTTCAAAAATCCACCAGGCTTTTTCAGCTGGATCGCGCGCCATGGCTGGCAATCGCCGCCGCCGATCGCATCCCTGCTGATGCGCGCGGCGACCATGCTGGTCGACCCGTGGGAAGGGCGCTCCGGCGCCGATCTCCTGATCACGCCCGACATGCCGAATGTCGATCTGCGCGATTGGAAGAAGTTCGATGAAGCGGTTGTGGCCGGTTACGAGGCCTGCGTTTCAGCCCTGAAGCGTCAGCCCGCTTTTCTCAATCCAGAGCCCCCGCCACGCCCGCGCAGCCAGGCGCTCGCGGCGCTGGAAATGGCGGATTGAACGCCTCTTCTCCGCGCTTCGACTTCGCTCAGCGCGACGTGGAGGTTTGAGCGCGATGACAACAACATCCTTACCGTCGCGCTGAGCGAAGTCGAAGCGCGGGCGAAATGCGTAACCGAGCGTGCATCTCGGCTTGCCCGCCGCGCGAAGCCGGATAATGTCTGCCCACGGAGGCGATCATGCGCTTTGCCCTTTTAGCTGCTCTCTTGCTCGCCGCCTGCATGGAGCCGCGAGAAGCCGCGCCCGCGGGCGCGGAAAAAGCCGCCCCGCGCGTCGAACCGATCGAACTCGCCCGAGGCTGCAACCAGCAGCGCCAGGCGCCGGTGACGTTTTCCAATCCCGCTCGGCCTGACATGATCACCGTGCGCGCCGAGGGGCCGAGCTGCGATCAAGCCGTGCTCACCTTCGTTCTGCGCAACGCCGAAGGCGACGTTTTGTGGGCCATGGCCGATACGATGCGCGGCATGACGATCTCCGATCCGCCCTTCACGGATGCGCAGGTCAGCGAATTCCTGCGTATGTGGTCCGAGGCGCGGTCCGATCGCACCGGCGAATTGCCTGAATGGACCGAAGGCGCCGAGAGCCTGCAGGCCGCGCACGCGGATGAAGGCGGCGTGATTTCAACGCCCTTCACGCGCGCGGATTATGAATCCAACCGCGCGCGCAATCTGTCGATGCTCTGCATGCTGAACGGCCACGAAAGCGGCCAATGCCTCATCATCGATCCCCTCTCCAATGCGCCGACCATCATGATGTTCCAAGGTGCTTAGAGGCGGGGCCGTCGCCGCGGGCCTCGCCGGCGCACTGCTTGCGGCAGCCTGCGTTGGCGCGCCCATGCGCGATTCCTCGGCGCAATGCGCGCAGGAACGGACGCAAACTGTGTTGTTTTCGCAGGCCCAGCGCCTCGACACATTGAGCGTCCGCGCCGCGGGGCCGACCTGCGCGCAAGCGCGCATTACAATTACGCTGCGCAGAACGACGGGCGCGCTTCTGTGGTCGGAATGGGCGTATTGGAGCGCCGTCGATTCCGCACGTTTCCCAGATGAAGTGACCGAGCCGGTATCCCCTGAGGATATGGCGCGCACGGTGGAATCCTGGGTTCTCGTACAACAAACGAGCGAAGCGCCTGCCTGGCCCGCAGATATCGCAAGCTTGGCTGACTTGCGTATCGACGAAGCACAATATGCAACGCCTCTGTCACGCGACGCCTATGAGCGCGTGCGCGCCGCCAATGCGCCGATGATCTGCACGCCGATCGGGCCTGAGTACGGCCACTGTCTTGTTTACGATCCCGAAACACGGCGCGCGCGGGTTTTCTACGAACGCGGCATCTAGACGTGATCATTTTGCGTACTTTGCTCCTCCTCGTCGCCGTTGTCGCGCTGACCGCCTGCGCGCCGGCGCCGCGGCGTTGCGACCTTGCGCAAATGCACGCGGTGACTTTCTCATCGGCGCAAGCGCCAGACATCGTCGAGGCGCGCGCCGTTGGGCCGGATTGCGCGCACGCAGTGGCGCTGCTTACGCTTCGCGGCGCGGACGGCGCCGTGCATTGGGCCTGGGCCGCGCCGCTCTACCCCACCTTTGGCGACGCCTTCGCCCCGCGCGGCGATGCGCCCACGCGCGAGGAGGTCTCCGCCTTCCTGACTCGCTGGGCCGCGCTCACCCCCGCGCGCACCTCGGCCGCGCCCGCATGGCGCGAAGAGGTCGAAACGCCTCTGCCGCGCGCGCTCTATGATGATATCCGCGCACGTGACGCGCCGATGCTTTGCTTGTTAAGCGGCGTGGCGCGCGAGACATGCCTCTATTGGGAAAGCGGCGCGGCCGCCGCGAGCGAATATTATCGGCGCGATGCGCCGCCGTAGGGCGGTTCCCGAAAAGTGTGAAGCGGTTTTCGGACAAGAACCGCTCTAATTACAATTGTAGACCCGTTTTTCCCGATTGAGGTTAAGGACACTCCAATCGGGAACGGGTCTAAGGCGCGCGCGGCTTGCGCTTGGGCTTCGGCCAATCGGTGATGCGATTCATGAGCGTGCGCACGCGCTCACCGCCGCGTTCGGGCCGCGTCTTGCCGCGCACCGAGACATTCGCCGCGTGCACAGTCTCTGGATCGCCCGACACCAGCGGATGCCACCAATAAAGATCGCGATTCTCGGAGACGAGACGATAGGCGCACGTTTTCGGCAACCAGTGCAGAGTCGGCACATTTTCCGGCGTCAGCTTGGTGCAATCGGAGACCTTCTCGAAGCGATTGGCGTAATCGCCGCAGGCGCACGCCGCGCTGTTGAATAATTTGCACGCCGTATCCGTCAGGTAGATTTGGCCCGTGTCCTCATCTTCAAGGCCGATCAGGCAGCATTTTCCGCAGCCGTCGCAGAGGCTTTCCCACTCGGCTTCGCTCATGTCGGAAAGCGATTTCGTCTTCCAGAAGCCTGCATCCCGAGGCGCGGCCCCGCCTTCGTTGGCGCCTCCCCTCCCCCTGGAGGGGGGAGGGGCAGGGGTGGGGGTGATATTGAATTCGCCACGCGCTCCTGACGCACGCGCCTCTTCAGGCGGCGGACCGATTGGCGGCTCATTGCCCACAAGTGATGGGCTGACCGCACCCCTCCCCCTGCCCCCTCCCCTTCTAGGGGAGGGGGGGGTGGCGTCTCGTTTTCTGTATGCGTGATCGGTCCGCTGATTGAGCGTGCTGCGTACAACGTCGATCCACGCCTCGCCGCGCAGATCGCGATCGCAAATGCGTAGAACGGCGTAACCTTCGCCGCTCAGCCATGCGTCGCGCCGCTTATCCCGCGCGGGATTTCCAAACTTATCATGCAGCCCACCATCGATCTCGATAACGAGGCGACGGCGCAAACAGACAAAATCCACAATGACATCGCCGATCGGATGCTGCCTACGAAATGCGAACCCTTCGGCGCGCAAGGCGCGCAATTGCTTCCAGGCGGCCGCCTCTCCCGCGCTTGGATCGCGCCGCATCGCCTTCGCCCGCTTGCTCATCGCGTGAAGATCCCAACCAGCTCCACGTGCGGGCTCCAGCGGAATTGATCGACGGGCGTTACGCGCGTCAAGGAAAAGCCACCATCGATCAAGATGCGCGCGTCGCGCGCGAAGCTGGCAGGATCGCATGAGACCGCCGCCACCCGCACGATCCTGGACGTCGCGATCTGCTGGGCCTGCAAGCGCGCACCCGCGCGCGGGGGATCGAGAATGGCGCCGTCATAAGGTTTGAGCTCAATCGCCGAGACCGGCGTGCGCACCAGATCGCGCCGCGCCGTGGTGATCTTCCTGAGCGCGCCATCCGCGGCCTGCTGGAGCGCCTTGCGCATATCTTCATCACCTTCGACGGCGTGAACTTCGCCAAGGCTCGCGGCGCGCAGCGAAAACGTGCCGCACCCGGCGAAGAGGTCGACGATGCGCCGCGCGCCGGCGAGCGCCGCCATCGCGAGGGACGCCAGCGCCTCCTCGCCCGCCCGCGTCGCCTGCACAAACGCGCCAGGCGGAGGCGCCACGCGCACGCTATCCATGGTCAAAACCGGCGCATGCCGCGTGAGCACCGGTTCACCATCGAGCGAGACGCGCGCGAGATCGTGCGCTTCCATGACCGCGCCGATGCGCGCGAACATATCTCCGTCGCGGGCGGCCGCGCGCGCCGCACCCTTGATGTTCACATCAACGCCCACCTCGCTCTCCAGACAGGTGATGCTCAATTCGCCGCGCTCTGGCGCCAGCAGCGCCGCGAGCTCGCGCAGCGCCGGCAGCGCGGCGACGAGCGCCGGAGTGAGCACAGGGCATTCGGCGAGATCGGTGAGGCGCGCCCCGCCGCGCTCGATGAAGCCGACGCGCACGCCGGCCCCGGCGCGCCGGGCATGAAAGGCTGCCCGCCGGCGCCCCGCGCCCCAAGCGGCGATCGTCTCCGCGACCTGCGCCTCCACCCCGCGCCGCGCCAGGGCGCGGATAACAAGGTCGCGCTTCCAGGCCAGCATCGGCACATCGGCCCAATGCTGCAGCGCGCAGCCCCCGCAGCGCCCAAAATGGCGGCACACGGGCGCGACGCGCGCCGCGCTTGCCTGCTCCAAGGCGATGAGTTCGGCCCGCTCGCCCAGAACGCGCACCCGCGCCGTCTCACCCGGGAGAATGAAGGGGGCGTAGACGGGGGCGCCCTCAAAGGCCGCCACCGCATCGCCCCGGGCCCCGATCTCGGTAAAATCAAGCGTCTCCACGCGCGGCGTGGGCGGCGCGAGGGCGCCGCGCGCGGCCTGCGGACGGGGCCGGGCCAGTCTGTGAATGCGCTTCATGCGGCGTTCAGCTAGGGTTTGCTTTTGTCACGTCCATAGCGTTGGACAAAAGGAGATTTCCATGCGCGCTCAAGTCGTTCTCGCCCTGGGGGCCATGGTGTCGAGCCTCTTCGTCGCCCAGCCCGCCTATGCCGACCATCAATCTCGCGGCTACGATAATTACGAACAAGGCTGCCGGCAGGACCGGCGTGACCGCACCGCCGGCGGGGCCGTGATCGGCGCCATCATCGGCGGCGTGCTGGGCAGCAACGTGGCCGCCAACGGCAACCGCACCGAGGGCACGATCCTCGGCGGCGTGCTGGGCGGCGCGGCAGGCGCGGCCATTGCGCGCAACTCATCGCAGCGCTGCAACCCCGAGCCGGAAGGCGATGGCTATTACCAGAACGGTTACGGCCAAGAGGCTTATGATTGCCAATGGCGCAACCAGAGCTATCGCGATCAGCGCGGCCGTTGGCGCCAGGACCAAGTCTATATGTGCCGTGACCAAAACGGCGACTGGTACCGCGCCGAACAATAAGCGCGCGAGCGCCACGATGCGGAGCCCCGGCGGAAACGCCGGGGCTTTTGCTTAGGCCACGCGACGTGCGCGCACGATCGACGTTTCCCGCGCCGCCTCCGCGATGCGGAAGCGCCTCACAAGATTGGCAAGGGCTTCAGCTTCTTGCGCCAGTGAATGGCTGGCCGCGGTGCTTTCCTCAACCATGGCGGCGTTCTGCTGCGTGGTCTGATCCATTTGATTGACCGCGACATTAACCTCGCGCAGCCCGCCCGATTGCTCCTCGGCGGACGCCGAGATTTCGCGCACGACGCTATCGATTTGCGAAACACGTGCGCCGATGCGCTGCAGCGTGTCGCCCATTTGACCGACAAGGTCGACGCCAGATTCAACGTGCTCGGCGGCTGTCTGGATGAGGCCCTTGATCTCCTTGGCCGCGCCGGCCGAGCGCTGCGCCAGAGCGCGCACTTCCGAGGCGACGACCGCAAAGCCCCGGCCCGCATCGCCCGCGCGCGCGGCCTCGACACCGGCGTTGAGCGCCAAAAGGTTGGTCTGGAACGCGATCTCGTCAATGACGCCGATGATCTGCGAAATATGCGTGGACGAGGATTCAATCGCGCTCATCGCGTCAATCGCTTGCTTGACGACCGCGCCGCTCTTATCGGCGTCTGCGCGCGCCTCGCCCACGATTTGAGACGATTGGCGCGCGCCGGCAGCGGTCTTGGCCACGGTCGCGGTCACCTCATCGAGCGCGGCGGCGGTTTGCTCAAGGCTAGCGGCTTGGTTCTCGGTTCGACGCGACAGATCGTCCGCCGCTTGCGAGATTTCCCCCGCGCCGGACCGGATCGCCTCGACATTGACCGACACGTCGCGGATCGCGTCTTCAAGCTTAGCGACCGCATTGTTGAAATCGGCGCGGAGCTTTTCGTAGTCCGGAGGAAATTCCGTGGTGAGGCGCGCGGTCAAATCGCCCTTCGCAACGGCTTCAAGGCCCCGTGCAAGCGCGGCGACCACGCCCGCCTGCGCGTCCGCCAAGGCTTGGCGCACCGCTTCGGCCTTGGCCCGTTCGGCCTCGACTTCGATGCGCGCCGTTTCTTCTTGCGCGCGGCGCGCCGCTTCATTGCGCTGGCGCTCGGCCTCCGCCTCCGAGCGTTGCTTGTCCTCAAGGTCGCGCTGCGCGGCGTCGCTGCGTGCACGCTCACCCTCAAGTTCAGCGCGCTGGCGCTCTTCGGCGGCGTGCTGAGCACGCTCATTGCGCGCCTTCTCCTCTTCAGCCTCTCGCCGCCGCGCTTCGGCTTCGAGGCGCTGGCGCTCGGCCGTTTCCTCGAGGCGAAGTTTCTCCATCCCCGCTTGCTTGAACTGCTCCACCGCGCCGGCCATGGCGCCGATTTCGTCACGCCGCGTGAGGGACGGCACTTCCATTGAGAGATCGCCGCCGGCGAGCCGCTTCATCGCGTCGGTCAAAATCAAGAGCGGCCGCACCAGAAAGCGCCGCGCGCCAAAGGCGAGCCCAGCCGTCGCCGCCAGAGCGAGCGCGAGCGCGCCCAGCATCAGAACCGTCGCCAGAAGCCCGCTTTGCTCGGCGTTGCGACGCGCAACGCCAGCGCTGGCGCTGATCGTTTCGGTTATGGCTCCCATGGATTCTTCCAGCAGACCGAATTGCTGGAAAAATCCAGCAAGAGCGGCAGTCGCTGCCGTGGGATCGGTCTCGGCCAGGTCGAAAATGCGCTCGGCCGATTGCGCATAGGCCTCTAGCGGCGCGCGCACATCGGCGAGCGCGGCGCGCTCGGCCTCAGTCTCCGCCAATTCGAATTCCGCGCTGATGCTCGCGCGAAACTCCTCCATGTGTTCGCGAAAATCGGCCCGCGCGGACTCGTGCGTCAGCCCGGAGGCGGGATTGTTCGCCATCAAGGTCGCCAGCACGTCCGAGCGGATGGCGTCATGCATCATGTCGGCGGTGAGATGGGTGCGGATGAGATCGGACGTGCGCTGCGAATCGTCGAGCCCCGCTGTCAGCGTCGTCACCGACCAGACACCCACGCCGCCGCACAAGCCCACCAGGGCGAAAATCGAGGCGCTCGCGCCTAGCGCGGCGCGGTCGAGTGAATTGAACACCAGCGAGCTCCTAGGTTCGGCCGCACCGTATCTCGCGCAGCCGCCGTTAAGGATGTGTTTCACATCCGCCTTTAGGTTGCATGCGCGGACGGGGGCGAATTCAATGGTGAGTTTGAAGGCAGGCGGCGCGGCTAGGGTCGCGCTTGGCGCGGCGGTGTGCGCGGCGGCGTGTGCGGCGCCAGCCTTCGCGGAAGAAGACGGCGCCCTCGAGCTTGGCGTGGTCTATGTCGGCGACGTGATGGGTGTCGTCGACGGCGGCCTCGCCCAGCGCGGACGCTATCTCGATAATCTCAACGTCACGCTTGACGCTGATCTCGCGCGCCTCATCGGCTGGCGCGGCGCAAGCGCGCATATCGACATCCTCAACAACTCCGGCGCCATGCCGAACGACGACGCCGGCACACTGCAAGGCGTCGATAATATCGAAGTCTCGCTGCAGCGACTGCGCCTGTTCGAGGCCTGGATCGAGCAGGATTTCGGCGGATTGACGCTACGCGCCGGACTTTATGATGTGAACAGCGAATTCTACGCCAACGACTCCGCGGGTTATCTCATCGCGCCCGCTTTCGGCATCGGCTCTGAAATCGCGGCGACCGGACCCAATGGACCTTCGATTTTTCCATCCACGGCGCTGGCGGTGCGCGTCGATGGGCGCCTCGGCGAGGCCGGCTATGCGCGCGCGGCCGTGCTTAACGCCGCGGCGGGCGTCATTGGCGATCCCGGCGGCGTCGACACCTCCTTCGAGCACGGCGCGCTCGTCATCGGTGAAATCGGCGTTGAAACGCGCGGCAAACTCGCGCTCGGCGCGTGGGGCTACACCGAGCGCCAGGACGACATCCGCGAGGTGGACATGTTCGGCGATCCCATTCAGCGCGGCGCGCGCGGACTCTATGTCGTCGCCGAGCGGCGGCTGACGGAGGAGGACGCCGCACGCGCCATCACAGCGTTTTTCCGCGCCGGCCTCTCCGACGGCGACACGACGCCCTTCGCCGGCGGCTGGCAGGGAGGCTTCATCGTTGAACACGTGTTCGCCTCGCGGCCGGACAGCGTGTTTTCAATCGGCGTCAACCAAGGCTTTCTCTCCGACGGCTACCGCGCCAATCAGATCAATCTCGGCGCCTCCATGGCGGCGTCTGAACTGCAATTTGAAGTCACCTATTCCGATCGGCTGACCGACCACATCGTCGTGCAACCAGATTTCCAATTTGTTCGCCATCCCGCCGGCGATCGCGGCATTGAGGACGCCTTCGTCGCTGGTCTGCGCGTCAGCGTGGAACTGGAGGCCTATTCGTTCGGGCCGTAGCGTCCGCGGAACCGTTCGAGCGCGCCTTCGATCTCCCGTGCGCGCCGCGCATGAACCTCGGCGATGTCGCGCCCATGGGTGAACACGAAAAATTCGCCGGCGTCGAAGCCGGCCAGGATGCGTTCCGCGGCTTCGGCGGGCGTGAGGCCGCGCGCGGGATCGGGGCGGCGTGCGGGATCGAGTTCGCGCGGGCCGCCAAAGCGCTCATGACGCGTACGCAGCGGATTCCAGATTTCAGTCGCCACGATGCCCGGGCACACGACGGACACTGAGACCTGCGTCCCCTCAAGATCGCGCCGCAGCGTTTCCGCCACGGCCAGCGCGCCATGCTTGGACACCGTATAGATCGACGCCTGCCCGCCGCGCGGGGGCAGGCCCAGCGCGTGTTCGGATGCGGTGAGCGCGAAGCGCGCGGGCCGGCCCGCCTCGATCATGCGCGGCAGAAAAGCGCGCGCGACGCCGATCGGCCCAACGAGATTGACGGCGAGCACCCAATCGACATTGCGTTGCGGCGTGGAATAGAGCGGCCCGCCCGCGCCGACGCCGGCGTTCGCAACCACGAGATCAAGCGCGCCGAACTTCTCAAACGCTTGATCCGCCAGGTTATCGAGGCTGGCCTGATCGGCGTGATCAGCGAAGGCGGCGTGCGCGACCGCGCCGCCCGTACGCAAAGCCTCTGCGCGCGCCTCGGCGGCCGCCAGATCAATATCGGCGAGCAACACGGCGCAACCGCGCGCGGCGAGCGCTTCGGCGATTCCGGCGCCAATGCCGGTCGCCGCGCCGATGATGACGGCGTTGTTCATGCTCAGCGCATATCGAAGCTGATATCGGCGTGGCGGCGCATGATGTGCGTGGGATCGGCGTGTTCGCCGCGCCGATAATCAACGGCGACGACGCGCTCGCCCGGCAGGCCGGCCTCCACCAAGGCCGCCACCACCGCCTCGGCGCGCGCGAGCGCGGCGCGATCAGCTTCGGGCCCTGTCTCGCCTGCGTCCGGATAGGCGCGCACGACGACGCGCCGCAGCGTTCCCCCTTGCGCGCGGCATTGGGCGACCGCCTCGCGCGCATGGGCGATAAGCGGCGCGGCGGCCTGCGGAACAGCGTCGCTCTCCGGCGTGAAATAGATGACGATCGGCGGCTCAGCGCACGCTGGCCGGTTCGGCGCGCCGGCGCCGACGAATGGTAAGGACGTGCAGCTGACGCAGAGCGCCAAAGCCGCAAGCAGGATCGGTGCGCGCATGATTGTCTCTCCAGGACGCCACCCTACGCCGCAGCGCGCCAATTGAAAGACCGCCAGCGGCGAAGCGGCCGCGCAACAGCAGAGTTTGGCCCTAAACAGACGTTCGTCGCCATGCCACGAACCCTTCGCCGTCGTAGGCGGCGCAGGTGATCAACATTGCAGAGGCGGCGCTAAGGCGTAGGTCGGAAGGCGTGGACGTGCGCGCGTCATCCAGCCTAGGCGCAATACGACACACCGCTGAGACGTCATGCCAGAGCGTCTTGTTTGAAGCGGCCGCGAGAAAGTCGCCTTCGCCGTGGGCCAGTGTAAGCAGATGATATACCTCTTCACCAACACCAAAGGCCGTGGGCGGCAGCCAAGAAGGCCGCTCGCTCCAGCGTGGGTTGAAATCGTCCACGATGCAAACCGCTCCGCCCGCACGCGCCATCGTTTCTCGGAGAAGATCGACCTGCTTCGCGACGAGCGAAACCACCGATATCAACTGGCTGCCGTCTGGCAACACAACGGCGCCTTCACCGGACAGGTTCTCTGGAAGCAGGCCGCCTCTTTCAAACCTGGACAATCGGTCCTGCGTGGTGTCAGCAGGGGCAAACGTAAACACCTCGCCTGGGTGGGAATCGAAGGTTTCTAGCAGCGCGGCGCAGAAGACGTTTATGTCCCGGAGATACTCGCGGACATAAGTGCGACCGACCTCGCCCAAGTCCTTCCTTTCGACCTCGCCCATTGCTGCCTCACAGCTCCATTTCGCGCTGAACCGCAGAGTGCGCATTGTCTGCTTTCGGCGACCGCCCGCCGCTCTACCGTCATCGCACCGATGTCGGCATTGGCGACACGTTCAGCCGCTTCACACTCCCCCCTCGCGGTTCAACCTGAGACAAAGCCGCCCCCCCTCACCGCCGCGCGTGGGCGAGGAATTCGAGATTGCCCGCTCCGCCGCGGATCGGGCTGTCGCAATAGGCTAAGAGCGCGAAGCCTTCGAGGCCGTCGAGCGCGGCCATCGTCTCGGCGGCCGCTTCGCGCGCGATGCGCTCGGGCACCACGCCCGCTTTATCGCCCTGGCCTGGCCCTGCTTCGAATTGGGGTTTGATCAGCGCGATGACATCGGCGCGCGGCGCGGCGAGCGAAAGCGCCGCCGGCAGCGCTTTCGCGAGCCCAATGAAGCTGACATCCGCGACGATGAGATCGGGCGCCGCCGGCAAGTGCGCACGCGTCAGCGCCCGGGCATCGAGGCCTTCAAGATTGGTCACGCGCGGATCGGCCTTGAGCTTGTCATGCAATTGGCCGTGGCCGACATCCACGGCGACGACGCGCGCGGCCCCGCGCGTCAGCAGAACCTCCGTGAAGCCGCCGGTCGACGCGCCGAGATCGAGGCACAAGCGCCGGCCTGGATCGACGCCAAACACATCCAGCGCGTGTGCAAGCTTGACGCCGCCGCGCGAGACCCAGGGATGGGCGGGCCGCACCTCCAGCGCCGCGCCCTCCTCGACCAAAACCCCCGCCTTCACAGCGGTCGCGCCAGCGACAATCACGCCGCCGGCTTCGATCGCCGCGCGCGCCTTGGCCCGGGTTTCGGCAAGGCCCCGCGCCACCAACAATTGATCCAGGCGCACCTTGCCCATAAGGCAAGGCTTGCGCGCGAGGCCGCGCGGCCGCAAGCATCCGCACCGTAAGCGGGAGGACCAGAATGGACATGAACGTTTCGCGGCGCGCGCTGCTCGGCGGGGTTTCGGCGCTTGGCCTGGCCGGATGCGCCGGCATGGCCCCTTCCGCGTCCGCCAGCGCCGACGCACTGGGCGATTC
Organism: uncultured Alphaproteobacteria bacterium; assembly: GCA_902826335.1. GTDB lineage: Bacteria > Pseudomonadota > Alphaproteobacteria > Caulobacterales > Aquidulcibacteraceae > CADEEL01. The sequence continues at coordinate 69,793 of CADEEL010000012.1, read as the reverse complement.
AGACGGCGTGGGCCTCGCGGCCCGGATCCGCGCCCGCGAGATCACCGCCAACGAAGCGCTCGAAGCGGCCATCGCGCGGGCCGAGCGCATCCAGCCGCGCATCAATTTCATGGCCACGGCGGCGTATGAATATGGCCGCGCGCGCGCCAGCGCCAATCCCCAGGGGCCGCTCGGGGGCGTGCCGACTCTCATCAAGGATTTGATGAACGTGACGGGCGTGGCCACGATGTTCGGCTCGCGCGCTTATCGCGCGCACGTGGCGGCGTCGCAAACGCCCTATATGGATTCCATTCTCGCCGGGGGCCTTGTGCCGTTCGGCAAGACGACGACGCCCGAGTTCGGCTTTACCGCGACGACGGAGCCCCTGCTCACCGGCAATACACGCAATCCGTGGAATCCGGAGCATTCGAGCGGCGGTTCATCCGGCGGGGCGGCCGCGGCCGTCGCGGCGGGCGTCGCGCCCCTGGCGCATGCGAGCGATGGCGGCGGCTCGATCCGCATTCCGGCCTCATGCTGCGGTCTCGTCGGCCTCAAGCCCTCGCGCCGGCGCTACGCGCAAAGCGGCGATGAGAATGAGCCGCATTCGATTTCGGTGAACGGCTGCGTCTCGCGCACGGTGCGTGACACGGCGGCGTGGATGGCGGTCACCGAACGAACGATTTCGCCCGTCTATCCGCCGATCGGCATGGTGACAGGCGCTTCTACGCGGCGTTTGCGCATTGGCCTCGCCATCCCCAGCGCGCTTGGCGCGGCGCCGCATGGGGAGGTCGCCGCCGCGACGGAAAGCGCCGCGGAACTGTGCCGCAGGCTGGGGCATACGGTGCGCGAAACGCGCATGAATTTCGATGGGCCCGCCTTCAATGACGCGTTTACGCTCTATTGGGCGTCCGGCGCGGCGCAAACCGTGGCGCAGATCGCGCGCGAAAATCCAGGCGTTGCGCTCGACACCTTGGTCGAACCGCTGACGCTTTATCTCACGCGCGCGTATCAAGCCGCGCCGAACGGCGCGCTGCAAAATGCCTTGCGCGTGCTCGCCGAAACCGAGGCGCGTTATAGCGAAATGTTCGCCGATATGGATGTGCTCTTGACGCCGACCCTGGCGCGGGCGCCCGCGCGCCTTGGCGAATTCGCGCCAACCAATCCGGACGCCTTCGCGCAGATCGCCACTTATGTGGCCTATACGCCGCTGCAGAACGCCGCCGGCGCGCCCTCGATCTCGCTGCCGCTGGCGATGAGTTCGGACAATCTGCCCATCGGACTCATGTTCTCCGCCGCCAAGGGCGATGACCGCACCTTGATCGAGCTGGCCTACGAACTCGAAGCCGCGCAGCCCTGGATCGGACGCCACGCGCCGATCTGGGCGGGGTGATTTTCTGTAAGTGACGGGCGCGCTCACCATCCGCATCGCGCGCGCGCCGTTTGAGGCGCGCGTCGGCGTGCCGGCGCGCGAGCGGGCGACGGCGCAGAAGCTGATCGCCACGATCGCGATCACGCTCAATGCGCCGGACGATTTCACAGCGGACGATCACATCGCCGCGACCCTCGACTATGATCGCGTGCTTGACTTTCTCCGCCATGGCCTTGCCGAGGAAGCGAAACTCATCGAGACGGTGGCCGAGCGCATCGCGGCCCATTGCCTCGCGCTCTCGCCGCTGGTGCGCGCCGTGGACGTGAGTGTGGAGAAACCATCCGTGCTGAACGGGGATGGGCATGTGAGCGTCGAATTGCGGCGCGCGCGATGAGATGGGCGCTCATCACGGGCGGCGCCAGGCGCCTCGGCCGCGCGGCGGCGCTTGAGCTTGCGCGCGCGGGCTGGGGCGTCGTCATCCAATACAATGCATCGCAACAAGCGGCGGAAGCGCTGGTTCGCGAGATCGAAGCGGCCGGCGGCGTGGCGGGCGCCATTGATGCGAATCTCGCTTTGCCGGACATCGCCCACTCCGTGCTTGAGGACGCGCGCGCGCGCGCTGAGGGCGCCATCCATGCGCTGGTCAATTGCGCGGCGGTGTTCGAGCACGACACGCCCAGCACAATCGAGTCCGACCTCTTCATGCGCGCCATGCAGGTCAATGCGCTGGCGCCCAGCCAGCTCGCCGCGGCGTTCGCGGGCGCGCTTGCGGAGGGCGAAACCGGCGCGGTGGTGAACTTTCTCGACTTCAAATTGGCCGCGCCCTATCCGGATCATTTTTCCTACACGCTCAGCAAATACGCGCTGGCGGGCGCGACCGAACTGCTGGCGCGCGCGCTGGCGCCCAAGGTGCGCGTCAACGCCGTCGCGCCCGGCTATGTGCTGCCGTCGCCCGGGCAAAGCGACCGCGATTTCGCGCGCCTGCATGCCCAAACGCCGCTGGCGCGCGGAACGACAGACGAAGACATGGCCAAGGCGGTGCGCTTCCTCATCGAGAGCCCGGCGATCAGCGGGCAGACGATCTATGTCGATTCCGGCCTGCGCTTCCGCAGCCATGAGCGGGATTTTACGTTTCAGTAATCCTATTGTTCTTGTTTTGTTCTCATACCCGCTTTAGCCTGCGCGTATGCGCAAACCGACTCCCAAAGGCCGTGGCGCAGAGACGAACGCCTCCGGGCGCTATGAGGCGCAGCAGCGCGAAGCCTTCGATGACGGCTGGCGCGAAGAAGACGCGCCGCCGCCGCTGAAGACCACCGTGACGCACGAGGAGGCGCGCACGATCATCTCGCGCAATCAATCGCCGGATATTTCCTTCGATCGCTCGATCAACACCTATCGCGGTTGCGAGCATGGCTGCTTTTATTGTTATGCGCGGCCGAACCACGCTTATGTCGGCCTCTCGCCGGGGCTCGATTTTGAATCGCGCCTGTTTGTGAAATCGAACGCGGCGGCGCTGCTCGCGCGCGAATTGGCTAAGCCCAGCTATCGGCCGGGCGTGATCGTCATGGGCGGGGTGACGGATGCCTATCAGCCGATCGAGCGCGGTTATGGCGTCACGCGCGCCGTGCTCGACGTGTTGGCGCGCCATGATCATCCCGTGGCGATCATCACCAAATCGGCCTTGGTACTGCGCGATTTGGACATCCTCGCGCCGATGGCCGCGAAAAATCTCGCCAAGGTGGCTATCTCGGTAACGACGCTCGATCCAAAACTCGCCCGCGCCATGGAGCCGCGCGCGGCCGCGCCCCACAAACGCATCGAAGCCATCCGCCTGCTCAGCGAAGCGGGCGTGCCCACGGCGGTGATGGCCGCGCCGATCATTCCCGCGCTCAACGATCCGGAGCTGGAGGCGATCCTCAAAGCCGCGGCGGGCGCCGGCGCGCGCACGGCCGGCTATGTGCTGCTGCGCCTGCCTCGGGAATTGAAGGATCTTGCGCGCGACTGGTTCGAGACGCACACGCCCGATCGCGCGGCGCGCATATTGGCGCTGCTTAAATCCATGCGCGGCGGGGGCGATTATGACCCGCAATGGTTTCTGCGCCAGCGCGGGCGCGGGCCTTATGCGCGGCTTATCTCCGATCGTTTCCATCGCGCCTGCGATCGGCTCGGCCTCAACACCGCGCGCGCGATGGGCCTTGATCTCACGCGCTTTCGCCGCCCGCGCGCGGCGCACGATCAGTTGGACCTGCTTTGACAGGGCGGCGTTTTGCACCCAAGACGCCGACGGGGATCATCATGGCCGACCAGCCTTCACAGCGCGGTGCGCTCATCTTCGTTTTGCTCGCCGTGTTCATCGACACGTTGGGCTTCGGCATCATCATGCCGATCATGCCGGAGTTTCTCTCCGCGCTGACCGGCCAGAACGTGTCGAGCGCGGCGCGCGACGCCGGCCTCTTGGCGGCGACGTTCGCGATCTTCCAATTCCTGTGCGGCCCGCTGATGGGCAATTTATCGGATCGGTTCGGGCGCAGGCCTGTTCTGCTGCTCTCCATGGCCGCGTTCGGCGTCAATTATTTTCTCATGGCGCTGGCGCCTAATCTCGCCTGGCTGTTCGTCGGGCGCGCCATCGCCGGCGTCGCGGGCGCGATCTTCGCGCCGGCCAACGCCTATATGGCCGACATCACGCCGCCGGCCGATCGCGCCAAGCGCTTCGCGCTGGTGGGCGCGGCGTTCGGCGTAGGCTTTGTCGTGGGGCCGGCGCTTGGCGGGCTCATCGCCGCGGCGACATCGGATGTGCGCGCGCCCTTCTACGCGGCCGCGCTGCTGGCCTGCGCCAACGCCGCGTTCGGTTTTTTCGCGCTGCCGGAATCGCTGCCGAAGGACAAGCGCCGCGCCTTTTCGCTCACACGCGCCAATCCGCTCGGCGCGCTGATTTCTTTGCGCCGCCACGGCGGCGTCCTTGCACTCGTTGGCGCGATCTTTTTTCTTAACCTCGCCTTTCACGTCTATCCGACAACGTGGGCCTTCTACTCGACAATGCAATTCTCCTGGACGCCGGGCGAAATCGGCGTCTCACTCGCCTTCGTCGGCGCGATCATGGCGCTGGTGCAGGGCGGTTTGATCGGACGATTGGTGCGCGCGCTGGGCGAACGCCGCACAGCGTATATTGGTTTCGCCTCCTCGATCGGCGGCATGCTGGCCTATGCGTTCGCGAACGAGGGCTGGATCGCCTACGCGATTACGGTGGCGGCGGGCCTGCAAGGCGTGGCCGGCCCTTCGCTCAACGCGCTCGCCTCGCAATCGACGCCGCCGGAAGAGCAAGGCGAATTGCAGGGCGGCATCGCCAGCGCCAATGGGCTCGGCGCCGTCGTCGCGCCCATCGCGCTGTCCTACGTCTTCGCCTGGGCGACGGCGGAGAGCATGGCGACGCCCTTTCCGGGCGCGGCGTTTCTGCTTGCGGCGACATTCAATCTCATCGGCCTTGGTCTCTTCGCGCTCGGCGCGCGGCGCACCATGACAGCGCCGCATTGATCATCCGCGCAAGCACAGGCTAGATGCGCGCCGAATGTGAGGAGACGGCGCGATGCGGCTGGATGATCAAAGGCGCTCCACAAATGTCGAATACCGCACGGGCGGCGGCGGCGGAGGCGGGATGCGCGGCGGCCTGCCGCTGCGCATGCGGGGCCTTGGCCTCGGCGGCATCATCATCATCGGCATCATCCTGCTGATCATGCCGGCCAATATGCGCAACGCCATCCTCGGCCAGATCATGGGCGGGGGCGGCGGCGCGCAGACGCAAAGCGTCGGCGACAGCGCGGGCTCCGCCGCGTGCCCGGCGGGCCAAGAACAAAGCTGCCAATTCTTCGAAGTGGTGCTCGGTTCAACCGAGGACGTGTGGGGCGCCGTGGTGCAGCAGCGCGCGCTGCCGAGCTATGGCGCAACGCCCGCCACCTACGCGCAGCCGCGCCTCGTGGTGTTTTTCGGCCAATCGGTCGATACCGGCTGCGGAACCGCGACCACGGATGTGGGGCCCTTCTACTGCCCGGTCGATAGCCAACTCTACATCAATCCGAGCTTCTACGAGACGATGGCGCGGCGCCTCAATGCGCCCGGCGATTTCGCGCAAGCCTATGTGATCGCGCACGAAGTGGGCCACCATGTGCAAAATCTCATCGGCGCGACGCGGCTGGTGAACCAGGCGCGCGGCGGCCCGCAGGAAAACCAGATGTCCGTACGCCTTGAGCTCCAAGCCGATTGCCTCGCTGGCGTGTGGGGCAATCGCGAGCGCGCTGATCTCAGCATCGACGCGGCGGACTTGCAAGAAGCGCTCAACGCCGCCCACCAGATCGGCGATGACACGCTGCAGCGCAATTCACGCGGCTACGCTTCGCCAGACAGCTTCACGCATGGCTCAAGCGAGCAGCGCATGCGCTGGTTCCGTCGCGGCTTCGATGGCGGCGACGCGCGCCAGTGCGATACGTTCGGCGTGCGCGATTTCCGCCAATTGTGAGTGTTGCGGAAACGGCGCGCGCTTTCATCGCGGCGATCAACGCGCATGACACCGCGCGGATCGCGGCGCTGATGAGCGAAAATCACGTCTTCGTGGATTCTCTTGGCGCGCGGATCGTGGGGCGCGCTGTGATGGAGTCCGGCTGGCGCGCCTATTTTGAGCTATGTCCGGACTATTGGGTTCGGATCGAGCGCGAATTCACGGATGGCGCAGAGGTCGCGCTCTTCGGCGAAGCTGGCGGTACTATTCACGGACAAAAATGGTGCATTCCGGCTGCATGGCTTGCGCGCACCGAAACCGATCAGGTGCGTGAATGGTGGGTGTTCGCCGACAACAAGCCTGTGTACGACATCCTCGCAGCTCAAGACGAAGCGGACTCAATCGACGAGCAAGGTTGACGTCAGCGTGCAGGAGAGGTCCGTGACTTCGCGCTCTACCTTGAGGCGCTCGATCACGCCGTCCGCCACCGTCATCAGGTAGCGCTTCGAGCATTCGCCGAGAAACACCGCCTCCACATGCGTGGAAAGGCCCAAGGCGCGCACAAAGGCGAGGTTTCCATCCGAGAGAAAACGAATGCATCCGCCGGGATCGAGTTCCTCGGCCCAGCGATGCACCGTCCACGGATCGTTTGGAACGACACAAACCAGGCGATCATAGCCGAGCGCCCGCAGCGCATCGGCGTTGGCGATGTATTCCGGCAGATGGCGCGTCGTACACACCGGCGTGAATGCGCCCGGCACGCCAAGCACGATGGCGCGCATGCCGGTGAAAATGTCCTCCGAGCGAACGTGCTCGATGGTGTCGCCGACGAGTTCACCAAAATCGCATCGCGGCAGCGCCGCGCCGCGCGCGCGATCGTAGAACATTGCGTCGGCGAAGCCCAAGCGGGCGGAGACGCTGGCGGCGGTCATGCACGCATAATGCCCGACGAATCCTAATTACCCGTTATGGTTGCAGTTTAGGTTTCCCGCTTCCCCGAATCCAACGCAGAATGGGTCCATGCCGATTTGCGGGATCGACGAGGCGGGACGCGGGCCGTGGGCCGGGCCGGTGGTGGCGGCCGCAGTGATCCTGCCCGCACGTGGACGGCCGAAAGGTCTCAAGGATTCCAAGCTGCTGAGCCCAGAGGCGCGCGCGGCGCTGGCGGCCGCGCTCAGGGATTGCGCCGAGATCGGCCTCGGCCTCGCGACGCCCGAAGAGATCGACGCGCTCAACATCCTCAAGGCGACGCATCTGGCCATGCAGCGCGCGTTCGCGGCGCTGCCGCGCGCGCCGGCGGCGGCGCTGATCGACGGGGATTCCGCGCCGCCTCTCTCATGCGCGGTCGAATGCATCATCGATGGCGACGTGCACGTGGCCTGCATCTCCGCCGCCTCGATCATCGCCAAGGTGGAGCGGGACCGGATGATGGCGGCGTACTGCGCGGACTTTCCCGGCTATGGCTTTTCCAGGCACAAGGGCTACGGCACGCCTGAGCACCAAGCTGCACTTGCCGCGCTCGGCCCCTCGCCGCTCCATCGGATGAGCTTCAAACCAGTAAAGGCGGCGCTCGCGAATGCATATTCGCCCTGAATTCGTTATACTAAGTGCGCCGTGCGCCGCGCAGGCCAATTGTTAAGCAAGCATCGACCGGATCACGCATGCTCGCCTATCTCAATCAAAACTCAGAGCAATCGCTGGCTGACGGTCTCGCCGAATATCACCGTGAACACCCGTTTCTCACGCGCGGCGATCAGCTTAGCGCCGATGCGCGGGAATTTTTCCGTAATCATGACGTGGTTCATGTTGTCTATGGCTGCGGAACGTCCCTGACGCATGAAGCCGTCGTGAAGCTTTCCAGCTTTTTCGGCACGACGGGCGGGCGAGAAGCCATCGAAGGCTACCGCCTCAATGAATCGCATGACATTTACAAGACGCTGCGCTTTGCCGATATTCTAACGACGATTGCGCACGCCTTCATTGTCGTTCCCAGAACGCTGTGGCGGTGTGCGTGTCAGACGGCGCCGTGGCCATGGGCAGCCCATGAAGCATACCTCGATACGCCGCTGCGCGATCTGCGTGCGCGCTACCATATCCGCGTCGCCGGCCGCCTGGGCGCTTAGAGTGAGGTCTGAGAATTAGAGCGCGACGGCCGCCAAAGCCGGAATCCGCTTTTGCTTATCGCGCTCTGGCGGCGACGGCCTCTTGATTCGTTCTTAACCGTCGCGCTTCTATGCCTGCCTCCAACGGGCGGGGGCGATGGCGCGGACACCAACCAGGGCGGACGGAAAAGATCGCGTGATCGTGGGCGATTGCGTGGCCGAGATGGCGAGGCTCGCCCCCGGCTCAGTCGACCTCGTCTTCGCCGATCCGCCTTACAATCTCCAACTCGGCGGGGAGTTGACGCGCCCGGATCAATCGCGCGTCGACGGGGTCGACGACGATTGGGACAAGTTCGCGGATTTCGCCGCCTATGACGCCTTCACCCGCGCCTGGATGAGCGCGGCGCGCCGCGCGCTCAAGGAGGATGGCGCGCTCTGGGTGATCGGCGCCTATCACAACATCTTCCGGGTCGGGACCATTCTGCAGGATCTCGGCTTCTGGATCTTGAATGACATCGTCTGGCGCAAGACAAACCCGATGCCGAACTTCAAGGGCACACGCTTCACCAACGCGCATGAGACTTTGATATGGGCCGCTAAGTCCAAATCGTCCAAATACACGTTCCACTATGATGCGCTGAAGATGCTCAATGAAGATGTGCAAATGCGCTCGGATTGGACAATGCCGCTGTGCACGGGCGCCGAGCGCCTGAAGGACGCCGCCGGCAAGAAGCTCCACCCCACGCAGAAGCCCGAAGCGCTTCTCCACCGCATCATTCTGGGCACGACGCGGCCGGGCGAGACCGTGCTCGATCCGTTTTTCGGCGCCGGCACGACGGGCGCGGCGGCGAAAAAGCTCGGCCGCCGCTTCATCGGCATTGAGCGCGACAAGACCTACGCCGCCGCCGCCAAGAAGCGCATCGCGGCGATCGATCCAACCGCGCCGGAAAATCTCGTGATCACCAAATCGAAGAAGGACGAGCCGCGCGTGCCCTTCGGCCTCCTGATCGAGCAGGGCTATATCAATCCCGGCGATCTTCTCGTCTCGCCCGATGGGCGCATCAAGGCGCGCGTGCGCGCCGACGGCAGCCTCGCGGCCGATGACTTCACCGGCTCCATCCACCGCGTCGGCGCCTATGTCACCGGCGCGCCGGCCTGCAATGGCTGGACATTCTGGCATCGCCAATCGGCCGATCGCGGGCTGGAGAGCATCGATCTGTTTCGCCGCGCCATTCGCAGCGCGATGGCGGGCTGATCACGCGACGAGATCGGCGGCCTTGCGGAACACGGCGGGCAGCGCCCCGATCTGATCGCGCGGCGCCCACCAGCCCTCACGCGGCTCGCCGCGCGCCGCCGCGCGCCACACTTCCAGCGTCAAGGCGAAATGCGTGAACACCTGCCGCACCGAGCCCGCCCGGCGCCAATCGCCGGCTTCGGGCGGGGCATGGGTGAGCAGATCGGCCCGCGTCCAGGGATGATCGCGCCACGGCGTCGTCGGCAAACCGGCCATACCGCCGAGCAGGCCCTTATCCGGTCGGCGCACCAGCCAGAACGCGCCATCATGCTCGAGCAGGAACGCCGCGCCGAAGCGCTCCGGGCGTTCGGGCCTCAGCGCCCGGCGCGGATAGGCGGCGGGATCGGCCGTGGCGCGCGCGGCGCAACTCATCGCCCACGGGCACACCATGCAGCGCGGCGCCTGGGGCGTGCACACCAGCGCGCCGAGATCCATGATCGCCTGGGCGTAATCGCCCGGCCGCTCCGCCGTGACGAAGAGGCCAGCGATCTCCCGCAATTCCCGCTTCGCCGCCGGCAACGGCGTTTCGACCGCGCACAAGCGCGCCATCACCCGCTCGACATTGCCGTCAACCACGTTGGCGGGTTGATTAAGGGCGATGGCGGTGACGGCCGCGGCCGTATAGGGCCCCACGCCCGGCAGGGCGCGCCAGCCCTCCTCCGTTTCGGGAAAGCCGAATAGGTCGAGCGCGATGGCGGCGGCGTGGAGATTGCGCGCGCGGCTGTAATAGCCAAGCCCCGCCCAGGCTTCGAGCGCGGCCTCGATCGGGGCCTCCGCCAGCGCCTCCAAGGTCGGGAATTTCTCCAGGAACCGCTCATAATAGGGCCCAGCGGCGGCCGACGTCGTCTGCTGCAACATCACTTCGGAGAGCCACACCTTGTAAGGGTCCGGCCGGCCCCCGCGCACCCGCCAAGGCAGACGCCGCCCATTCCCATCGTACCAGCTGAGCAGACTTGCCCGCAGCTGATCGCGGTTTGTGCGCACCCTCTCAACAGGCGGTTCGGACGGCTGTGGATCAGTGCTCATCCGAAACTTTTACCATTTCTTAGGGTGATTCAGCGTCGCTCTGGGGGGTAATGGCGATGTTTGCAACTCGAAGCGCGCCCAGGCGCGGGCGCGCGGCCGTGAGCGCGGCCGAGGAAGCGCGCGCCGCCGCGCTGCTGGAGGCCCTGCGCGGGCGCCCGGCGATCAAGCCAACACCTACAGCCGCGCGCCATGCGGCCGCCATCCTCAAGCCACTGCTCGACAAAGGCGGTATGGGTCTCGGCGAGATCAAGCGGCGCTGGGGCGAGATCGTGGGTGAGCGCATCGCCAAGGCGTCCGCGCCTGAAAAGCTCGCCCGCGGCGTGCTGACCGTGGCCGTGGCGGGCGCGGCTGCGCCGTTCATCCAGCACCAGGCGCCGCTGATCCTGGAGCGGTGCAAGCTCTCCGGCGCGGCGGTGACCAAGATCGCCATCCGGCAGGGCCTGGCGCCGGCGGCGCCGGCGCCTAATGTGCGGCCCGCGCCGCGCGCCCTCTCGGCCGAGGAAGAGGCTGCGGTGGCCGCTTCGCTTGGCGGCATTGAGACCTCCCCCCTGAAGGCGGCGCTCGCGCGGCTGGCGAAGGCGGTCGCGCGCGGCTGAGGTGGCCGACACGCAAAGGCGGCAAGGCCGCTTCCGGACGCGCCCGCTTTGCGCTAGCTAGGCCGCGTTTAGCTTTGGAGCCGCTCATGTTCGCCACACGGCGCACGATCCTTCTTTCCACTGGCCTTCTCGCCACCGGCGCAACCGCGCTGCTCAGCGCCTGCCAGCAGGGCGATGCGACCGCCTCCAATTCCTCCGACATGACGATCGGCGGCGCCAATGCGCGCGTGCATCTCATCGAGTACGCCTCGGTCACCTGCTCGCATTGCCGCGAATTCCACGAGACCGTGTGGCCGCGCCTGCGCGAAAACTACATCGACAACAACCGCATCAAGTTCACGTTCCGCGAATTCCCGACGCCGCCGGCGCCGGTCGCCGTCGCCGGCTTCCAATTGGCGCGCTGCGGCGGCGCGGATGCGCAAACTTATTTCACGCGGATCGAAGTGCTGTTCACGCAGCAGCAGAACATTCTCGGCTCCGGCTCCATGCAGGGCGTGCGCGACGCGCTGATCGATATCGGCCGCGCAGCCGGCCTCTCGGAAGAGCAGGTGGCGACGTGCATCTCCGATCAGGCCGCGCCCGCGCGCATCCAGGCTGTGGTTCAAGAAGGCATGGATCGCTTCAACATTTCCGGCACGCCGAGCTTCGTGCTCAATGATCGCCCCCTCACCGATCCGTCCGTGGTCACCTATGAGGGCCTCTCGGCGGCGCTGGACGCGGCGCTGGCCGCGCGCTGAGGCGGCCCATTGAACATCGCGGAATTGAGGCTGGCTGGATTTAAGAGCTTCGTCGATTCCGTGCGTGCGCCGATCGAGCCGGGGCTGACCGGCGTCGTCGGCCCCAATGGCTGCGGCAAGTCCAATCTGCTCGAAGCGGTGCGCTGGGTGATGGGCGCGACGTCCGCCAAGAGTATGCGCGCTGACGATATGGATTCCGTGATCTTCGCCGGCAGCGCCGCGCGCCCCGCGCGTGAGCATGCGGAAGTCACGCTCGTCTTGAAGGACGCGCGCGGCCGCGCTGGCGCGCCGTTCGCCGACGATGACGTGCTGGAAGTCTCACGCCGCATCCGGCGCGGGCTCGGCTCCACCTACCGCATCAATGGCAAGGACGTGCGCGCCAAGGACGTGCAACTGCTGTTCGCCGATGCATCGACGGGCGCCAACTCGCCGGCGCTGGTGCGGCAAGGCCAAGTCAGCGAGCTGATCGCGGCCAAGCCTGAAAATCGCCGCCGCATTCTGGAGGAAGCCGCCGGGATCGCCGGTCTGCATGCGCGCCGCCACGAAGCGGATTTGAAATTGAACGGCGCGGAGACCAACCTTTCACGCCTCGATGAAGTGCTCGGAGAAATCCAGGCGCAGGCCGATAGCCTCAAAAAACAGGCGCGCCAGGCCGAGCGCTATCGCGGCCTCGCCGCCGCGCTGCGCCAAACCGAAGCGCTGTTGCTGCATCGCCGCTGGATGGAGGCGCGCGCCGCGCGGGCGGAGATCGAGTCCGAGGCGCGCGGCGCCGCGCGCGCCGTCGCCGAGGCTTCCGCCGCCATTGCGCACGCAAGCGCCAAAGGCGAACGCGCGCGCGCCGCGCTCGGCCCGCTGCGCGAGGAAGAGGCGATCGCCAGCGCGCTCCTGCGCCGCCTTGAGGGCGCGCGCGTCAATCACGAGCGCGATCTCGCGGCGGCCGAAGAAGCGTTGGCGCGCGCTGACCAAGATCTCGCACGCTTGCGTGGCGATGCGGCGCGCTTTGTCGCCGCCCTAGAAGACGCAAACGCGGCGATCGCGCGCCTCGACGCGGAACTCGACGATCTCACGCAGGCGCTTGGCTCCGCTGAAGATGCAGTCGCCGCGGCCTCCGCCGCCAAGGCCGCCGATGAGGCGCGTGAACGCGCCGAAGCGCGATTGCAGGACTTGATCGCGGCGCGCGGCGCGGACATGGCCCGCAGACAAACGCAGAGCGCCGAATTGACGCGCGCCGAGCAGAGCCTCGCGCGCCTTAACTCACGCAAGGATGCGCTCGACGCCGCCGCCGCCGAGGCGGCGCGCGCCGCGGTCGGCGCCGACGAAGATGCGGCGGCGCAAGCTGAAGCCGAGGCCGCCGCCGCCGCGCTTGACCAGGCGCGGGCCGCGCTGGCCGACATCGACGCGCGCTTGCTGAGCGTGACGAAGGCCTATGAGGACGCGTCAGCCGCCGCGCTGGCGGCGGACAAGCGCGCCGGAGAACTCGCGGCCGAGGCGCGCGCGCTCGCCGCGCTTGTTTCAGAGACGGACGATGCGCCGCATCCCGCCGTGCTTGGCGCGGTGCGCGCCGCGCCCGGCTATGAGCGCGCACTCGCCGCCGCGCTGGGCGACGATCTGCTCGCTTCGCTCGATGCGGGCGCGCTGCTGCGTTGGGCGGGCGCCTCGCCGCGCGCGGCCGAATTGCCGGCCGAAGCTGCGCCCTTGTCGGCCCACGTCACGGCGCCGCCTGAACTCGCCGCGCGCTTGGCGTTGATCGGCGTTGTGGACGCCGCGCGCGGCCCAGCGCTGCGGAAACATCTGGCGCCAGGCGTTCGCCTCGTCTCGCGCGCGGGCGATGTGTGGCGCTGGGATGGGTTCGTGCGGCGCGCCGAGGCGCCGGCGCCCGCCGCCGCGCGTCTCGAACAGCGCAACCGCCTCGCCGCGCTGCAGCCGGAACTCGCGGCCGCGCAGGCGACGGCGAAAGAGCTCAACGCGGCCGTCCAGGCGCGCCTCGCCGACAAGACCGAGGCCGAAGGCGCCGCGCGTGCGCTGCGCGGCGAAGAGCCCCGCCTCGCCAACGCCGCGCTGCTGGCGGCGCGCCGGCACGAAACGCAACGCGCGCAGGCGCAGCTTGCGGCGGAGCGGCGCGCGATGCTCACGGCCCAGGCCGCGGCGCTTAACGCGGACTTGGCGGACGCCATTGACGCGGCGAAGACCGCGCGAGCCGCAGTGCAGCCTCAGCCGGCTTATGACGAAACGGACCTGCAAGCCGCAAGCGCGGCCGCCGTTTCCGCGCGCGCGGCGGCCGTAGATACGCGCGCGCGCGCCGCCAGCTTGACGCAAGCGCGTGACTCAAACCAGGCCCGTCAACGCGCCGCGATGCTTGAACGCACCGAATGGCGCGCGCGCGCGGAAATGGCGCGTCAACAGCGAATGGAAGCCGACAAGACGATGGCCGCGCTGGAAGCACAGCGTACGGCCGCGCTCGATGCGCCCGCGCACGCACGCCGCGCGCTCGACGATCTTCTGGAACAGCAACACACAGCAGAGCAGCGCCGCGCCGCCGCGCTTGACGCGCTGGCTGCGGCCGAACGCGGCGTGCGCGATCTCGATCAGGCGTTGCGCGCGCGGGAAGCCGCCCATGCCGCGGCGCGCGAAGCGCGCGCGGCGCATGAGGCGCACCTCGCAGCAGCCGCGGCGCGCCTCGCCGATTGTGAAGCGCAAGCGCGCGACCAGGCAGGGCTGGCCGTCGAAGAACTCGCTGGCGCTGCGGGCCCGCTCATCGCGCAAACGCTGGCCACCGGTCCGATCGGCGACATCGAGCGAAAGCTTGAGCGGCTGCGCACCGAACGCGATCAAGCGGGGCCGGTCAATCTACGCGCCGAGGAGGAAATGGCCGAGGCGCTGGCGCGCATCGCGGACCTATCCAAGGAGAAGGACGATGTCGCACAGGCTGTCGCCAAGCTGCGCCGCGCGATCTCAACGCTTAACGCCGAAGGGCGCCGGCGCCTGCTCGCGGCCTATGAAACGGTCAACGCCAATTTCACGAAGCTCTTCACCGCGCTGTTCGAGGGCGGCGCGGCTGAGCTCACCTTGACGCAATCGGACGATCCGCTCGCGGCAGGGCTTGAAATCATGGCCCAACCGCCGGGCAAGAAGCTCACCACGCTGTCGCTGATGAGCGGCGGCGAACAGGCGCTCACCGCCACGGCGCTTATCTTCGCGGTGTTCCTGGCGAACCCCGCGCCGATCTGCGTGCTCGATGAAGTCGATGCGCCGCTGGATGATGCGAATGTCGATCGCTTCTGCCGCCTGCTCGATGAGATGAAGAAGCTGACCTCGACGCGCTTCCTGGTGATCACGCACAATCCGGTGACGATGTCGCGCGTCGATCGACTTTATGGCGTGACCATGCCTGAATTGGGCGTGTCGCAACTCGTGTCCGTCGATCTCACACGCGCACGCCAATTGGCCGCGACGGCGTGAAGCGCTCAGTGCGCTCCTCCCACGTAAAATGGGGGAGGAGTAGCCCCTTCATCGCCCGCCGACGTTCACTGACTCTCTATTCAAATAGCCTTTGACGATGACCCACCCATACCCGGATGCGCGCGAAGCGAGCAGTCCGGGGTCCATAACCTCAAACGTTTGAGTATATGGGTCCCGGACTTCGCCTTCGGCGAATCCGGGAATGGGTTGGCGACGGCCAGGCAAGAGTCAGAACTTTTGACCGTTGGCATTATTCCAGCCGCAGAATGCGGATCATGTTCGTCTTGCCGGCGCGGCCAAACGGCACGCCGGCGGTGATGACGACGCGGTCGTCCGTTTTCGCGGCGCCCAATTTGCGCACAACGACCTCGGCCTTCTCCACCATGTCCTCGGTTGAGGTGGCGTCCTCCGCGACGATGCTCTTGACGCCCCAAGCAAGGCACAGGCGGCGCGCCGTGGATTCATGCGGCGTCATGCCGATAACGCCGCAGCGCGGGCGCTCGCGCGCCAAGCGCAGGGCCGTCGAGCCAGTGCTCGTATAGGCGACGACCGCCGCGCACCCAAGCACATCCGCGATTTCGCGCGCCGAAAGGCTGATCGCGTCGGCGGTGGTGGGCTCGGGGTGGGCGCTATCGCGCGCCAAGCCGGCCCAGTGATCGGGATCGTTCTCAACGGCGGCGATGATCCGGTCCATGATGGCCACCGCGGTTTGCGGATGGCGGCCCACCGCACTCTCCGCCGACAACATCACCGCGTCCGCGCCCTGATAGACGGCCGTGGCCACATCGCTCGCCTCCGCGCGCGTCGGCGTCGGCGCATCGATCATGCTTTCAAGCATGTGCGTGGCGACGATGACGGGCTTTCCCGCCGCGCGCGCCGTGCGGATGATGCGGCGCTGCACGATCGGCACTTGTTCGGGCGCGAGCTCCACGCCCAAATCGCCGCGCGCGACCATGATCGCGTCCGACAGCGCCACGATCTCTTCCAGCTCATCCAACGCCGCCGGCTTTTCGATCTTGGCGAGCACGCCGGCGCGCCCATCGATCAGAGCGCGCGCCGCCTTCACATCCTGCGCGGACTGCACGAATGAGAGGGCGATGAAATCGACGCCGAGCGCGAGCGCATAAACCAAATCATCCCTGTCCTTCGCGGTCAGCGCCGAGACGGGCAGGCGCCGCGTGGGGATGTTGAGTCCCTTCTGGCTCTTCAGCACACCGCCGAAATCCACGCGCGCCTTGACCCCCGCGCGTGTGCGCTCCACGACTGTGAGCTGAAATTTCCCATCGTCGAACTTGAGCACATCGCCTTCTTCGAGCGCGGCGACGATATCTGGATGGGGCAGACGGATGGTTTGCGCGTCGCCCGGCGCCTCCGAGGCCTCCACGCCGAGCACATCGCCATAACGCAATTGAATCGCGCCTTCGGCGAACACGCCGACGCGAATTTTCGGCCCCTGCATATCGGCGATGATGGCGACAGGCGCGCCGAGCCGCGCTTCCGCCTCGCGCACGGCCTCATAGCGGCGCTTGTGATCTTCGTGCGCGCCATGGCTGAAATTCAGCCGCACGCAATCCACGCCCGTTTGCATCAACAGCATGATGCGATCGGGTGACTCGCTGGCGGGGCCGAGCGTCGCGACAATTTTGCAAGCGCGGTCAAGCATGGCGATCAATCCTGAAATTGGAGGCGGCACAGGCGCGCATAGAGCCCGTCCCGCGCGATGAGATCATCATGACGCCCGCTTTCCACGATGCGTCCGCGATCAAATACGAGAATGCAGTCCGCGGCGCGCACGGTGGCCAGGCGATGGGCGATGACAAGCGTGGTGCGGCCCTTGGCGAGGCGTTCCAACGCAGCGTGCACACGCGCCTCGCTCTCCGCATCGAGCGCGCTCGTCGCCTCGTCGAGCAACAAGATCGGCGCATCGCGCAGAAAGGCGCGCGCGAGCGCGACGCGCTGGCGCTCCCCGCCCGAAAGGCTCGCCCCGCCTTCGCCGACCTGCGCCTCATAGCCGCCCGGCAGCGCGCATATGAAATCATGCGCGGCGGCGGCCTCAGCGGCCACTCTAATCTCCTCAGCGCGCACGCCGGCGCGCGCCAGCGCGATGTTGGCGCTCACACTATCGTTGAACAGCACGGAATCCTGGGCGACGAATGCGATGGAAGCGCGCAGGCTGGCCAAGGTCACATCGCGCACATCAACGCCATCGATGCGCACGACGCCGCCGCTCACGTCATAAAGGCGCGGGATGAGATTGAAGACGGTGGATTTGCCAGCGCCGGATGGGCCGACCAGCGCGACTGTCTCGCCCGGCGCCGCTGTAAAGCTGACGCGATCAAGCGCCGGCGCGCCGCCATAGGAAAAGCTCACGTCGTCAAACACGACTTCACCGCGCGGGACGGTGAGCGCGCGCGCGCTGGGCCGGTCAATGACGCGCTGGGCTTCGTCAACCAGCGCGAACACGCGCCCCAGCGCCGCCAGCGCCTCGTTGAGCACGGTGTTGAATGTGCCGAAGGAGCGCGCCGCGGGCGCCGCGACGCCGACGGCGGTGACGATGCCGAGAAGGTCGCCGATGCTCATGGCCTGCGATGCGATGCGCAGTCCCGCGACGAGAAACACGCCCGCGAGCGCAACGCCGCCGAGAATTTCCAGCAATGGATCCGTGCCGGCGCGGTTGCGCGCGAGTTTCAGCGCGAGCTTCCGGCGCGCCTCGAATGCGGCCTCGGCGCGACGAGCCTCCCGCGCCTCAAGCCCAAACACGCGCACCAAGCGCGCGGCGCCCAGGCTTTCGGCCAAGAGCGCGGTGAGCGCGCCCAATTGCTCCTGCGCCTCCTCCGTGCGGGCGCGCGCGACACGCGCGATGCGCGACAAGGGCGGACCGGCGAACGTGAACACGACGATCACAAACAGCGCCAGCGCCCAATCGAAGTAGAACATCGAGGCCAGGGCGCCGACAATGGTCAATACATCGCGCAGGATAACCTGCGCGCCGCGCACCAGGCCGTCGGCGATGACATTGATGTCGTTGGTGAAGCGGGAGACGAGCCGGCCCGTCTCCTCGCGCGTGATGCGTGCATAATCCGCGCGCGTCAGGGCGGCGAACATGGCGCCCTGAATGTCCTTCAGCACGTCGAGGCCCAGCGCCTGGGTCGAGACGGCTTGCGCCCAGATGGCGCCGGCGCGCACGGCCGTGACGGCGACGATGAGCAAAGGCCCCCAATAGGCCAAGGCGCGTTCACCGTTTGAGACGCCATCGATCATGCGCTGCATGACGAAGGCATAGGCGACGCCCGCGAGCGCGACGAACAGAAGCGCCGGGGCCAACACCCAGAAATGGCGCGCGTGCGCGCGCACGTGAGCGCGCCACAGACGCGCGAGGCGCGCGCGCGCGGACAATTGGCCGCTCAAGCCGCTACTCCGCGAGGGATTCGCCGCGCGCGCGCTCGTCGTCCGGGTCGAGCAGGCGATGGGCGTGAATGATGAAAAAGCGCATGCGCGCATTATCGACCGTGCGCTGCGAGGCCGCCTTCCAGGCGTTGTACGCGGCGCGATAGTTCGGAAAGGCGCCGACGAACTCCACCGCGTTCATATCGGCGAACTCGTTGCGGTCGAGCGTGGTGAGTTCGCCCCCGACGACGATGTGCAAAAGCTGGCGATGCGCGCCATCCGACTGTGAGTGAGTCATGCGTCTGTCCCCGCCTTGGCCGGCATGCGCCCGCCGTGTTCGCCCCACGCGCTGGGGTGCGGCAAATCCTTAAGGCGTTCGGTGAGCAAAGCGTGAAGGCCCGCGCCCGCGGCGGTAACGCCTACCACCCGTGGATCGGCTCGGTTGAAGCGCAGCGCGCCGCCGTCTGTCTCCCCAGCATGGCCGCCCGCCGCTTCGATAATGGCGACGCCAGCCGCGATATCCCATTCGTGCTTGAAGCCGAACAGCATCGCCGCATCGGCCTCGCCCGCCGCCACAAGCGCCAGGCGCAGCGCGATGGAATGGCGAAAGACGAAGTCCATTTTCGGCCACTCGCGCGCCCAGCGGCGCGACGAAAAGAGCGCCTCCTCGCCGACGATGCGCGCGCCCTCGATCTCGGCGCGGGCGCTCGCGGCGATGGGCGCGCCGTTGCAACGCGCTGGCGCGCCGACGCCCCCAGCGAACAACTGATCCGTCTGCGGATTGTAGATGACGCCCAGGGCGGCGCGCCCATCGATCGCCAGACCGATCGAGATCGCATATTGCGGAATCGACTGAATGAAAGCCTGCGTGCCGTCGATCGGATCGACGATAAAGACGTGAGAGCGTTCGAGGCGCGCCTCGGAATCCGCAGTCTCCTCCGAAAGCCAGCCATAATCGGGGCGCGCGCCGAGGAGCTGGTCCTTGATCAGCGCATCGGCGGCGAGATCGATCTCCGTCACCGGGCCCGCCGCGCCCTTGGACCAGGTTTCAAAGCGTTTGCCGAACGCCGCGCGCGTCACCGCCCCCGCCGCGCGCGCCGCGGCCTCCATGAGCGCGAGATCAGAGGCCGCCGATTGCAAGGTCATCCACGAACAGGCTGGGCGTCTCCATCGAACCGCGACATTCGCTGTCGGCGCCGGCGATGAGGCGTGCATAGATGTCGATGATGTTGCCGGCGACGGTGATTTCGCTGACTGGATGCGCGATCGCACCGCCCTCGAACCAGAAGCCCGCCACGCCGACGGACCAATCGCCCGTGTTCATATTGAGCGAGGGTGAGAACATGTCGGTGACGACGAGGCCGCGTTTGGCTTTCGCCAGCAATGCGTCAAACCCGTCTTCGCCAGGCAGGACGCGCAGGTTTGAAACGCCGATGCCCGGCGGGCCGCCATGGCCGAGCGTGGCGTGGCCTGTCGGCGCCAAGCCGAGTTGGCGCGCCGCGCTCGCGTTCAAGGTCCATGTCGTCAGCACGCCGGCGTCGATCAACGCGCGCGGGCTGACGCGCGCGCCTTCGCCGTCAAACGCGCGCGAGGCGAGCGCGCGCGGCTTGAGCGGATCCTCGGTGAGTGAAAACGCCTCGGGAAAAATGCGTTCGCTCAATTTGTCCTTGAGAAATGAAACGCCACGCGCCACCGCCGCGCCGTTTATGGCGCCGATGAGCGGCCCGAGCATACGCCCCGCCAAGCGCTGTTCGAACACCACGCCGGCGCGTGTGCTCTCGATCTTGCGCGCGCCGAGCCGCGCCACGACGCGATCCCCCGCCGTACGGCCGATCGCTTCCGGCGACTTCAGATCGGCGAAAAAACGCTGCGTGTCGTAATCGTAGTCTCGCTCCTTTTGACCATCGCGTTCGGCGAGCGGAGAGACAGAAAGAGAATAGGATGTGCCGCGATGCGCGCCGGCGAAGCCATCGCTGGTCGCATAGGCGGTTTCGCCGCTGGACCAGCCCGCCTCGGCGCCGCCGGAATTGGTGACGCCGGCGACCGCGCGGGCCGCATCCTCCGCGCGGCGCGCCATCTCTTCCAATTCAACCGCGCTGGGGCGCGCGGCGTCCGCCGTGTCGAGGTCCGGCAAAAACGTCGCCCTGTGCTCGGGCGCGAGCAGGCCGCAGAACGCGTCCTCCGGCGCGGCGCGGGCCATGGCGATGACGCGCTCAGCCAGGGCGGCCAGGCCTTCGTCCGACACATCGGAGGAAGACGCCGCCGCCTGGCGCTTGCCGAAAAATACGCGCAAGGCGATCGAACGCGCTTCCTCCCGATCGACCCCCTCAAGATCGCCCAGGCGCACCTCCACCGAGAGGCTCTCGCGGTGCGACACGCTGGCGTCGGCGCTGTCCGCGCCCAGCTTGCGCGCGTGCGCCAAAAGCGCGGCGAGCGCCGAACCGGAGTCCGCATCATAAGGCATGGGCCCTAGATGGACCGTCCGCCCACCGCGCGCAACCGTCCTCGCCGCTACGGCGCCTGGACGCGGCCGCCGACGCGTGGAACATCACGCACCCACGAGGAGGCGCACGATGAAGACCCAGGCCATGACGGCGTTCGGCAAGCCGCTGGAAGCGCTCGAACTTGAGCCGCTCCAGCCTGGGCCCGGCGAGGCGCTGGTGCGCGTGACGCGCGCGGGCGTGTGCCACAGCGATCTTCATATTCATGACGGGCATTTCGACCTCGGCAACGACGCCAAGCTGCCTGTGATGATCGAGATGCCCGCCATTCTGGGCCACGAAATCGAAGGCGAGGTGGCCGCCCTCGGCGCGGGCGTATCTGGCCCAGCGCCGGGAACCCGCGTGGCGGTCTATCCCTGGCTCGGCTGCGGCAAGTGTACGGTGTGCCAACGCGGTGACCAGCAACTCTGCGTGCAGGCGCGCCGCGCCCTGGGCGTCGCCAAATGGGGCGGCATGGCGGAATTCGTGCACGTGCCGGACGCCGAAGCGCTCATTCCCCTTGGTGCCCTGGCGCCGGGCGTCGGCGCGGTGGCGATGTGTTCGGGCCTCACCGCCTTCTCGGCGCTCAAAAAACTCGGCGCGCCGCCGCCCGAAGAGCCGATCCTGCTGCTGGGGCTCGGCGGCGTGGGTCTGATGGGCTTGGCGTTGGCCAAGGCGCTGCTGCCCAACCCGATCGTGGCCGTTGATATCGATCCGGCCAAACGTCAGGCCGCATTGAAACGCGGCGCCGCCGAAGCGATCGATCCGGCGGCGGCGGACGCGGTGCAGGATTTCCTCAAGCGGACCGGCGGGGCCGCCGGGGCGATCGATTTCGTCGGCGCGCCAGCGACCTACACATTCGGCACGAGCGCGGTGCGGCGCGGCGGGCGGTACGTGATCGTCGGCCTGTTCGGCGGGGCGGTGAACGTGCCGCTGGCGCCGATCCCGATGCGCGCGCTGACCATCGCCGGCTCTTATGTCGGCCGGCTCGATGAAGCGCGCGAGCTTATTTCACTTATGCGCGCCGGCAAGGTCGAAACGCCGATATTGGAAGAACGCCCGCTTACGTCGGCGAACGAGGCCCTCGACGATCTGCGCGCGGGCAAGGTGCTCGGCCGGATCATACTGACGCCCTGAACACCGTATTTGGCGTCAATTGATTATGCGCCATCGCACCACCCATCCCCGGGACGCCGCCAAGCGGCGTTCCCGGGGCCCATAAACTTAGGCGCCTTGTTGGTATGGGTCCCGGACTGAATGCTGCGCATTCATCCGGGAACTCGTGGTGAGACGCTTCAGGCGATTTTCAGCGCAGTGCTATATCTGCTGCGCGAACGCGGCCCAGAGCAGGCCGCCGCCGATGAGCGCCAGGGCCGTGAAGGTCAAGACCGTGCCCGCCATGCGGCCGATGTTCAAAACGCCCATGCTGAAGCCGATCCCATGCAGAATGCGCCCAAGCGTGAGGCTCGCGCCGCTTGCATGCAGCAGCCAGAGCGGCGCGGCCGGCTCAAGCAGCGCGAGCAGCGTTATGCCGGCAATGCCGGCCGGGATGTATTCGGCGGCATTGGCATGGACGCGGATGGCGCGCAGCACCTCGGCGTTGCCGGCATCGCCTAACGCCACCTTGTTCTTCCGCCGCGCGGAGGTGACCCGAAAGGCCAGGATCAGAAGTAGGAGAATGTTAACGCCCGCATAGGCCGCCGCGATCTCAAGCCGCACCATGAATTCTCTCCCTCCGCGTCGATTTTTCCTGCTTAGGCGGCAAAAAGATCGTCTTGCAAGACTTTGTTTTCCTTTCCGAAACCGCGCGTTCACGCCGGCGCGCTATGGTCAGCTCACAACACGCCCGAAGGCGGTCGATGGTGATGGGTGGGATGATCGAGTTGAGCGCCCAGGCTGGAGGAGCCATCTGGCTCTGGGCGCTCGCCGGCGTCGCGGCGCTCGGTGCTGCGATGGTGATCGCACGTGCGCTCATTCACGCGGCGCGGGCGCTCGATCTTGATTTCGAGTTTGGCTATGACGCCTCCGCCAGCGCGATCTCCGGCCCCCGGCTCGTGATTGTGCGTTAAGCGGCGGCGTTCTTCTCCAGAACGCCAGCATCAAGCTTGCTCAGCCGCGCTATGGACTCATGCGCTTCAGCCATGATGCGGCGTACAATTTCGCCAGCGGGCAAGACGTCATGCACGCCGCCGGCTGATTGGCCCATGGCGAAAGCGGATTTGTCAGGGTCCAGCCCCTCCACCTGGCCGCCAATGCCGCCCATGGCGTTGTTCTGCACGCTGATCATCGCCTGCATCGGAAACGCCTGAATATCCTGAGGGCGCGTCTCCCACTCATCGACGTACTTGTTCTTGCGCACACGCATCGGCTTGCCGGAATAGCAGCGCGTGCGGACCGTATCCTCGTCCGAGGCTTCAACGATGGTCTGGCGATACAACTCGCCCGCGTGCGCCTCGACGCTGGCGATGAAGCGCGTGCCCATCCATACGCCCTGCGCGCCGAGCGCCAGAGCCGCGGCGAGGCCGCGCCCGTCATATAGTCCGCCGGCGGCGATGACGGGGATGTTCACGCGCTCCACGGTTTGCGCCACCAATGGAAACGTGCCGACGAGCCCCGTATGCCCACCGCCCTCACCGCCTTGGCAGATGACAGCGTCGCACCCCGCCTGCTCGGCCTTCACAGCGTGCTTCACGGCGCCGCACACAACCATGACCTTGAGCCCCGCGCCCTTCAGCCGCTCCATGATCGGCATCGGCACGCCAAGCCCCGCCACGAAGGACGAAGCGCCTTCATCGATGATGATATCGACCGCCTTGGTGAGCTGATCGGGCGTGGCGGCGAGCAGATCGACGCCGAACGGCTTTGACGTAAGGGCGCGCACTTCACGCATATTATCCCGGATTTCGCCCATGCTCCGACCGGCCATGCCGAGCACGCCATAGCCGCCGGCGTTGGAGACCGCCGCCGCGAGCGGCGCGTAGGAAACGCCCCCCATGCCGGCCAGCAGGATGGGGTGTTCAATGCCAAGCATGTCGCAGATCGGCGTGCGCAGGGTCATGGGCTCAGTCCTCTTTGGCGCGAATGAGCGCGCGTGACGTTGCGTCCGTCAAGTTTCCCCTTGAACTGCGCGCCGCGCGCGCCGCAGAATTTGAACTGGAGGGACCCAATGTACGAACACGGCATGATCGCGCCCGTCCTGGCGCTCGTCTTCTGGACCTATGTGATGTGGCTCTGGCTCTACATCACGCGCATCCCGGCGATGCAAAAGGCCAAGATCAACCCGAACACGGCCACCAAGGCCCAAATGGACACGCTGCCGCGCGGCGCGACGGACATCGCCAACAATTACAACCATCTGCACGAACAGCCGACAGTGTTCTATGCCGTGGCGCTGGCGACGCAGCTCATCGGGCCGCCAGATTCGATCTCGATTGGACTTGCTTGGGCCTATGTCGCGATCCGCGTGCTTCACTCATTCATTCAAGCGAGCGGACAGGTGACGATCCGATTTCTGGTGTTCACGCTCGGCACGGTCGCGCTCATCTGGCTTTCGGTGCGCACGGCGATGGCGCTCTTTCCTTGAGGCGCACTCACTTCACGGCGTGGCTCTTCGCTTCGATCCAATCCATCGCGGCGAAGGCCACGCCGGATACGATGAATGTCATGTGAATGATCGTGTACCATTGCAGTTGCGCGACTTCGTACTGATCAATGTTCATGAATATCTTCAACAAATGAATGCCGGAGATCGCCACGATGGAGGCGATCAATTTGATCTTCAGGCCGGAAAAATCGAGCGTGCCCATCCATTCGGGCCGGTCGCGATCGTCATGGGCGGCGTCGATCTTGGAGACGAAATTCTCGTAGCCTGAAAAAAGTATGATCAGAACGAGATTGCCGGCCAGCGAGAGGTCCACCAGCGTGAGGACGAGCAAGATCACGTCCGTCTCGTCCATGCTCAGCACTTGCGGCGCCTGGATATAAAGTTCACGGAAGAACGTGACGATGAGGATGGCGAGCGCCACGACCAGCCCTAAATAGACCGGCGCCATCAGCCAGCGGCTGGAAAATATGATGCTCTCGATCGCGCGTTCGAGAAATGGCGTTTTCAACTTGCCGGTGACGGGATCACGCTGGGCCATTCTGGCTCATTCCTTGCTTTCCGCGGGGCGCATGTAACCCGCGCTAACCCCATCCGCCAAGCTCATAGCAGGCGACGCTTGAAAGCCGCGTAAACCGCACGTGAACAAGGGCTTAATGAGGAGGCGGAACGCCAGGCGCCGGCGCATTCATTTCCGAAATCCATTCGCGGATGAGCGCGAGGCCGCGCGCATCCACGCTCTGGCGGCCGAGTTCCGGCATCATCACACCGGGATCAAGGGATTCCATCCGATGCAGCAGGATCGAGCGTTCGGGGTGACCCGGATCGATTGAATAAGCCATATCGCCAGAGGCGCGCCCGGCCGCGATCGGCCGTTTGAATATGCCGAGGCTTGTTGCGTCCGCATTGGCGCTTCTGAGATCCAAGCCGGATGTATGCGCGGGCCCGGCCGGATTGTGGCAGTGCGCGCAATTCACATCGAGATAGGCGCGCGCCCGCGCTTCAAGCGAACCGCTCGCTGGATTGAATGCCTCGGCCGCGCGCGGCGCACCGGCGGGGGCCGCATCCAGATGGCCGCGTTCGACCCAGCGCGTCAATTGGTTGGCGCCGCCATCCGCATAAGGATAATCGCGGTTGAGATTGCGCGCGGCTGGGCCAATGGGTGCGAGCGCGCCCGCGCTCATATGACAACCGGCGCATTGATTGCGGTTCGGCGCGCGCCAGGTGAGCGCGATACGCGCGCCGGCTTCATTCACCCGCTCCACGGGTATATCGGCGCCGATCGGCGTGTAGCGCGCCTCATCGCCCTCCTCATTCCACACATAGGGATAAGCGGCCCAGCCGTTGCGCTGGCGGATGAGCAGCCGTGTTTCGAGAAAGCGGATGTTGTCATTGGGCGCGCGCGCATCGGCGGGATAGGCGAAGGTCTTGATCAGCACCGCGCCTACCGGAAACTCAAAGACGCCGTCGGCGTTGTAACGCGCGGCCGCACCGGGCGGCGTGTAAACATAGCGGAATTTCACCGCGTCATCGGAAAACAGAGCGGTGTTCAAATCATAGGGCGTGACGCCGGCGTTGGGTTCTCGCGCGCGCGCATCGCGGAAGAAGCGATATTCGGTGAGCGTCGCGGCCGGGCGCCCGCTGAGGACAAGCGCTTGATTGACGGGCGCATCGGCGCTCACACGCGCGACAGCGCCGCTTGCGCTCAGGAGCAGCAAGAGAGCCAGCGCCAGCGCGCGCATCGCGCTCAATCCTGCTGCACACGCACGCGTTCGGGCTCGCGCGCGGTGGACAGCGCGGGCGCATTTGTGTTGGGCTGCGCCTCGGCCATATCGCCGCCGGCGACCGGCACGCCGAGGGACAGGAACGTCACCGCGCGGCCTTGCGCCTCATTATCCCGCATCGTGATGCGCACGGGCTCGGTGCGCGGGCGCCCAGCCGCCGTATAGGTTTCCGCGCCGTCCCAGATGATGTCGGTGAGCGGCGCGCCGGCTTGCGCGAGCGCCGCGAATGGACCTGCCGGCGCAAAGCCCGAACGGCCGAACCGATTGGCGCGAATGATAACGTCGCGCGGCAGCGGATTGTACGTCGCGTCGGCGATCGTGTTTGGATAGGCGACGATGGCGATATTGACAGTGCCGTGCTCGCCGATTTCGTTCTCGAACACGTGCACATTGCGGTTGGCCATCACCATGACGCCCATGCCCGCGGGCACCTGGCCGACGATATTGCCCGGCGGCGCGAAGTTGGCGGTGTTGTTAGCGAACACACGATTTTCATAGACGCGCACGGAATGGCCGCCCATTTGCGGCACGCCGGGCAGATCGAACACAAGGATGCCGGCCGTGTTGCGTGTGGCCGTGTTGCCGTACACGTCCGCGAAGAAGGAATTCTCGATCTCGATGCCGGCGACGTTCGCCTCCGCCAGCGAATTACGCACGATGATGTGGCGCGATTGGCCGACATAAATGCCGGCGTCAGAGGCGCCGCGCGCGATGGAGTTCTCAATCAGCACATTGGAGCAATTGACGGGGTAGAGCCCGTAGGCGCCGTTGTCCCGATGGGGCCCGCGCGTCCATTCCGCGCGGATGCCGGTGAACGTGATCTGGTCGCAATCGCGCGCCTTGATGGCGTCCCCGCGTGCATTCTCGACCGCGAAGTCGCGCAGCGTGACGCGGTTGGCGGTGACGAGCAGGCCCTCCGCGCCCTGGTTCTGACGAGAAAAATCTAGGATCGAACGATCCTGACCTTCGCCCCTTATGGTGACGCGATCGACCGCGAGCGAAAGCCCCTGCGTGAGCGCGAAACGGCCGGCGGCCAGGCGCACTTGATCGCCCGGCCGCGCCTCGATGAGCGCCGTCTGCAATTGCGCTTGCGCATTGGGACCCGGGCGGATGCGCCAGGTCCGCGCCTCGGCGGCGCCCGCGCATAGGATCAACGCCGCGCACGCGGCCACAATCAGCTTCATACCCGTCTCCCTTGCGGCCGCAGGATCGACGAGGCGGGCGGGCGTGTAAAGCCGGCCAGTCAGGAGCGACGCGCGTGCGTCCGGAACGCCGCCAGTATTTCGCGCACCAGATTTGGGCTGCGCGCGGCGAGCACGCCGCCAAGCAGCGAGGCGGCCAG
>CADEEL010000012.1:0-42048 GCA_902826335.1 uncultured Alphaproteobacteria bacterium | reverse complement strand
GCACCAGATTTGGGCTGCGCGCGGCGAGCACGCCGCCAAGCAGCGAGGCGGCCAGCGCCACCAAGGGGCGGTCGCTCAAGAAGCCTGCCGCCTCGTTCGGCAAGGATTCCATCAACCGCGCCTGCTCCTCCAAGGCTTCGAGGCGCTGGCGGTCCGCCCGCGCTTTCATCGCCCAGGCGCAAGCGGCGGCGAGGAGCGCCGCGAGGGCGGCGACCACGGCGGCCGCGCCGGCCGGGGCCAGCCATGTCCCGGCCAAGGCGTACAGCGCAAACCCGCCGGCGAACACGGCGAGCGCAACCGCCGCGCAGAGCGCGGCCAGGATCAGTGCGGAAGCGGTTGCACGCTCGAACATTAGCGCCGCCCGCTGAGCAGCACGCCGAGCACAAACCCGATCGCGACAGCCGAGCCTACCACGATCCCGGGATGGCGCTTGATTTTGCGTTTCAAGAAATGATGGGCGCTATCGAGCCCTTCTTCGAGCGCGTCGCGGGCGGCCTCGGCCGCG
The DNA here is from genome assembly GCA_902826335.1 of uncultured Alphaproteobacteria bacterium. Lineage (GTDB taxonomy): Bacteria > Pseudomonadota > Alphaproteobacteria > Caulobacterales > Aquidulcibacteraceae > CADEEL01. The sequence continues at coordinate 41,543 of CADEEL010000012.1, read as the reverse complement.
TCATCGGCGGTTTCGCGCGCATAAGCCGCCGCGCCGCGCAAGCGCGCGCGAAGCGGTTCGTCTTCATCCTCGGCACGACCCATACCGGCCTCCTCTTGCAAACATAAGAGACCCGCCAGGCGTGCGCCATGCGCTTCACCCATGATGCGTCGCCGCGTCAGAAGATCGCGTAACCGCCGTCAATGACGAAAAGATCGCCCGAATGGTAGGAACTCGCGTCGCTGGCGAGATAGACGGCGATTCCGCCGAAATCCTTGGGCTCGCCCCAGCGCCGCATCGGCACGCGCGGGATGACTTTTTCAGCGAAGGCGGGCGCGGCCTGGGCGCCGGCCGTCATGTCCGTCGCGATCCAGCCGGGTAGAACCGCGTTGGCGCGCACGCCGTATCGCGCGTGTTCGACCGCAATGGATTTGATCATGGAGATGACGGCGCCTTTCGTGGCGGCATAGGCCTCGTTGCGCGCCGCGCCTTCGATCGCGGCGAGCGAAGCGACGCCGACCAGGGAGCCGCCCGGATCGCCCGCCTCGGCCCGCTCCGTCATATGCTTGCACACGGCGCGCAGCGTGAAAAAGACGCCGTCCAGATTCACGGAGAGCACGCGACGATACAAGTCGGTTGGAAATTCGCCGAACTTCGCGCCGCCGCCGCCGATGCCGGCGTTCGCCACCGCGAAATCGACACGGCCGAAGTCGGCCAGCGTATGCGTCATGGCCGCGTTGACCTCGCTTTCGTTGGCGACATCGACAGCATAGCCCTTCGCCTTGACGCCGATCTCGCTCAACTTGCGCACAGCTTCTTCGTTGCGCGCGCCATCACGTCCCCAAATGGCGACCTCCGCGCCCGCCTGCGCAAGCGCCTCGGCCATGCCCCAGCCTATGCCGCGATTGCCGCCTGTGATGAGCGCGACCTTACCGGTGAGATCAAACGCAGAATAGGTCATGACATCATCCTCTATTGAAATCAGAAATCCGTTCGCTGTGCATGCTGCGGCCCTTCTCCCCTTGTGGGAGAAGGTGGACGCGAGTGAAACGAGCGGACGGATGAGGGGTGCTTGCGCGAACTTCAGGTGCTCGCGCCTTCACCCCTCACCCGTCTTGCGCTCGCTACGCTCACGCAATCCACCCTCTCCCACAAGGGGAGAGGGTGCGCGCGTCGTTCCCTTCGCCCCAAGTTCGCGGGCGGATTGAATGATCCGTTCCGTCTCGCCCCACATCGAGAGCGCATCAAGTTCGGCGATCGAATAGAAGGCGGCCTCGGCCGCGTCGTCTCCCGCCACGGGTTCGCCCGCGATCCAGCGCGCCGCAAAATCGATCAGCACATAATGGCCCCAGATTTCATGCGTCGCACGCCGCGTGAACAGACCATCGACCACATCGATGAGGCCGATCAACTCGGCCTCAACGCCGGTTTCCTCACGCAATTCGCGCAAGGCCGCGTCGCGCGCGCGCTCACCCCATTCGATGCGCCCGCCAGGCAAAGACCATTCGCCAAGACGCGGCGGCTTGCCCCGTCGCACCAGCAGCACGTCATCCCCGCGCAGGCACACGACGCCGACCGCCGCGACCGGCGCGCTCACACCACGGCCTCGATGAGTTTCGGCCCCGGCATGGCGATCAGGCGCGCCAATTGGCGATCAAAATCCTCGGCCGTCTCGCAGCGCACCGCTTGCACGCCCTGCGCCTCGGCGAGCTTCACCCAATCGATGGCGGGATCGGCGAGCGAAAGCATGGATTGCGCCGTCGGCCCCGGATTGCCAGCGCCGGTGCGCATGAGTTCGATCATCAGGATACGGTAAATCCGATTGGCGAAAATGATCACCGTCACGTCGAGCTTCTCGCGCGCCATGGTCCATAGCGCCTGCACCGTGTACATCGCCGCGCCATCGCCGCAGAGCGCGAACACTTTGCGATCCGGCGCCGCCACCGCCGCCCCCACCGCCATCGGCATGCCCTGGCCGATTGCGCCGCCAGTGTGAAAGAGCCAATCGTGCGGCGCGGCGCCGGCCGTCGGCCCCAGCAAGGAGAGCCCCGCCGTCACGCTGTCATCCGCGATTATGGAGCGCTCCGGCATGTGGCGAGCGAGCGAGGCGCCGACGGCGTCCGGGGTCAGCACGCCCGTCGGCGCCTCCAAACGCGCAGCCGCGCTACGCGCGCCCTCCTTCGGCGCGCCGAGCGCATCCGCCAGCAGCGCCAACGTCGCGCCCGCATCGATCTCTGGTCCGCCAAGGCTCGCGCGCGCCGCGCCCTCCGGCGTCAGTTCGCTCGGCTTGCCCGGATAAGCGAAAAACGCCACCGGGTGCTTCGTGCCGGCGGTGACGAGGAGATCGACGCCGGCCAAGGCTTCGAGCGCCATCTCGCCGAAATAGGGCAGACGCGGCGGCGCGTAATGGCCCGCGCCGCGCCGCTGCTTGGTGGAAAATGTATCGGCGAACACACGCACGCCGGCCGCTTCGATCCGTGCGAGCGCGGAGAGGCCGGGCTCCACAAGCGCCGATCCATTGACCAGCAGCGCGGGGCTTTCCGCGGCGCGGAGCGCACGCGCGACATCGTCCACAAGCGCCTGCGCGGCGGGCGCGGGCGCCGATGTGCGCGGCGGCGGCGCGGTTTCTCCGCCTTCGCCCCACGCCGCATCGGCCGGCAGCAACAAAAACGCGTTGCCGCCCGGCGGCCCGAAACTCGCAGCATAGGCCGCCGCCGCCTTGGCGCCCGCCTCGCCCGGCGCGTTCACAACGTCGGTCCATGCCGCGAGTGGCTTCACCAGCGTTTCGATGTCCGAGGTCAACGGCGCATCGAGATGGCGGTGATAGGTGGCGTGATCGCCGATGATGTTGACCGTAGGCGAGAAGGCGCGGCGTGCGTCATGCAGATTTGCGCCGCCGTTCAAATAGCCAGGCCCGAGATGCAGCAGCGTCATCGCCGGCTTGCCCGCGATGCGCGCGAACCCGTCGGCCGCGCCGGTCGCCACACCCTCGAACAGCACCAGCGCGGTCTTGATGCGCGGCTCACGATCGAGCGCGGTGACGAGATGCATCTCGCTGGTGCCGGGATTGGCGAAGCAGGCGCTGACGCCGCAATCGGCCAGCGTGCGAACCAGAGCTTCCGCGCCTGTTATGGTCATCATCGCTCCGGGCAGCGTCCAATGCATGTTTGAAGCCGCTTGCCGCGCGCGCTTCAAGCGAAAAGAGGAGGATTGCGCGTCCGCTACGTCATGATACCGAAGCGCGATGGGCGCCGCCTTTGACATCATCGTCGCGCGCATCGAGACGCTTGATCTGGACGCGATCGTCAACGCGGCCAACAGCGCGCTCATGCCCGGGGGCGGCGTGGACGGCGCCATCCGCCGCGCGGCGGGGCCTGAACTCAACGCGCTGCTGGCGACCCATGGCGGTCTTGCCGAGGGCGAGGCGCTGACGACGGCCGGATTCCGCCTAAAGGCGCGCGCGATCATCCACACAGTCGCGCCGATCTATTTCGGGCCCGAGCGCGAGGATTGGAAAATCGAGAAGCTCGGCGCCTGCTACGTGAATTGCATCGCCGCCGCACGCGCGCTCAACGCCGCAAACCTCGCCTTTCCCGCGCTCGGCACCGGCGCTTTCGGCTGGCCCAAGCAACTGGGGCGCGACATCGCGCTGGCCAGCGTCGCGCGCGTGCAGGCTGATGCGCCCGGCCCGCGCATCACGTTTTGCTGCTTCACCGAGGAAGACGCCGCGCTTTATCGGGCCGCGCTCTGAAGCGTCTCCAGAAACCGCATCGATTCGCCAAGCGATGGCGCGAGGAGTTCGCCCTCACGCATGACGATGCGCCCGCGGATGATCGTCGCCATCGGCCAGCCGCGCGCCTCAAAGCCATCGAACGGCGTCCAGCCCACCTTGCTCGCCTGGTCTGCGTTGCGGATGATGCGGCGCGCATTGAGATCGACGATGGTGAAATCGGCGTCATAGCCGAGCGCAATGCGCCCCTTATTGGCGATTCCGAAAACACGCTGCGGCCCCGCGCTGGTCAAATCGATGAACCGCGCGAGACTCATGCGCCCTTCCGCCACATGCGTCAGCATAACGGGCGCGAGCGTCTGCACGCCCGGCATGCCGGACGGCGATTGGGGATAGGGTTTGGCCTTCTCCTCAAGCGTGTGCGGCGCATGATCCGTGCCCAGAACATCGACGACGCCTTGCGCGATTCCCAAGGACCAGAGCGCCGCGCGATCGGCGGCATATCGGATCGGCGGGTTCATCTGCGCAAGGCCATTCAGCCGCTGGTAGACTTCCGGCCCCTCAAAAGTAAGGAATTGCGGCAATGTCTCCACGGTGGCGACATCCTTCGCGGTGGCCAGAAATTCCATCTCTCGCGCCGAAGAGACATGCAGCACATGCACGCGCTTGCCGTGCTTGCGCGCGGCGGCGACGAGGCGGCGCACCGCCATCAGCGCGGCTTCATCGTCGCGCACCTCCGGATGGCTCGTCCAATCGCCCGCGCGCGCCAGCGGCTTTCGCGCCGTGAGGCGTTCATCATCCTCGGCATGAAAAGCCGCGCGGCGGGTGATCGTCTTCAAAATCAGATCAAGGCCTTCCTCATCCTTCACGAGCAACGAGCCGGTTGAAGACCCCATGAAGGTCTTGACGCCGCAACAACCGGGCAGGCGCTCAAGATCAGCAAGATTGCGCGCATTTTCATGCGTGGCGCCGACATAGAAGGCGTGATCGACATGCATGCGCCCGCGCGCGGCGGCGAGCTTATCTTCGAGCGTCGCCGCGCTTGTCGTCGGCGGCGTGGTGTTGGGCATTTCAAACACGGCGGTGACGCCGCCGAGCGCCGCGGCGCGCGAGCCGCTCTCCAAATCCTCCTTATGCGTCAGGCCTGGCTCGCGGAAATGCACTTGCGTGTCGATGAGTCCGGGCAAGATGGTGAGACCGGCCGCATCGAACCGTGCGCCCGCGTCCGCGCGCGCAAGATCTCCGATCGCCGCGATGCGCCCGCCGCGCACGCCGATATCGGCTAGGCCTTCTCCGGCATGATTGGCGACGACGCCGCCGGCGATGATCAGGTCATACGTCTCGCTCACGCCAAGCCTCCGCCCTTGAGCAGCGCGACGGCGCCCGCCTCCACCGCGTCCACCGTCAGATCGTCCATCAATATGCCGCCAGCGGCGCGCAGCGGCGCGCGCACTGCGACTTGAGCCAAAGGCGCGCCGCGCAACGCGCGCGCGCGCGGCCCCCAAGGCGCGTAGAGCCGATCGTCCGTCGGGCCGAAAAGGCCAAGCGTCGGCGCGCCCATGGCTGCGGCGATGTGCATTGGGCCGGTATCATTACCGACAAACAGCGTGGCGCGTTCGAGCACCACGGCATAAGCTAATAAGTCGCACTTTTCCGTGAGGTCGAGCACGTCCAAGCCGCGCGCCATCAGCGCAGCGGAGATGCGTTCGGCGAGCGCACGATCGTCCGGACCGCAACGAAGAATGATCTTGGCGCCGGCAAGCGGACCGCCCGGCCGCGCAAGCCGCTCCGCCAGCGCGGTGAAGCGCTCTTCCGGCCAGCGCTTACCAGTGAATTCAGCCCCTGGAGCAAGCGCCAAGACGGGACCGGTTACATTCGCCGCGGCCAGCGCGTCGGCCCGGGCCTTTTCGTCGACATGCAGACGGGGCGCGAGCGGATGTTGCGCGCCCATCATGGCGGAAAATTCCACCACCTTACGCTGAATGACAGGCGTGCGGCGGTAAATGATGCGACGCTTGGCAGATGCAAACAGCGTTGTCGCCGTGCCGCGCATATCGACCGCGAGATCGAATTTCTCGCCGCGAACGGCCCTCAACAGCTCGACCCAATGACCGGACAAGGCGCGTTTGTTCAACACATGATACCGCTTCAAGCCAGGCGTTGCGCGGAGAATCTCGGCCGCGACCGGCCCGCCTGCAATTGTAACTTCTGGCTTGCCAAGCAGTTCAATCGCGTGTTCGAGCGCGCCTGTGCACATGACCGCGTCGCCGATGCGGCTCTGTGTGATGAAGAGAAGACTTGTCATGATGCGGGCGCGAAGGTCACGATCCAATCATGGATGAACCGTACGGCTGGCGCGAGCGCGGCCGAGTGGATTTACGACCCGCCAGCTTAGGCATAGGATTTTTCTTCCACCAAGGTCGAGCCGAATTTGATGTTGATGTCCTTCTTGATCCGCGCACGCTCGTCATTGTTGCGATAGACCGCCCGCGCGAGCGCAATGAAGGCCTCGCTGAAATCGCCGCGTCGCTCAAGCAACCGAATCTCGTCCTCGATGGTCCAGAGCGTCAGATTCACGGCCTTGAGATCCGATATGGGCGCGCAAAGCGCGGCTCGCTCGGCCGCGCCCAGCTCATCAATTGATTTGTAGGTCGAAATCAGCGCCTCAAGCTCGCGCTGTACATTCGCCCGCTTGGCGGGATCGGCAATCCGGTCGTTCTTGATTTCCAGAATGGAAATCTTGTCCAGCAGTTCGCCAAGGCTGACCGGGACACGAACATCCATGAACCTATCCCCCTACCGACATCTTGAAGCGTCGCTGCTTCTACTGCTATTCCGCACCGAGCGGCCCCCTGGCCCAGCGACCTTGACTAAACCGCAACGGTCAATCTTGGGCCAGTGTGGGGTCCAGCAACCGCCATCTTCAAAGAGTTGGACCATGTTCATTCGGAACCCGGGTCCATTCGGAACCCGTTTCCCCTTATTTCTGGACGCGGTCTATGCCGGCCCGTCCACATTGCCAAGGGCGGCGACCGCGGCGTCGCTCTGGCGGTTCGTTAGATAGGCCGCGAGATGGCGCATCGGCGCCTTTGCGCGCCGCCGCGTCCGGCCCATATCTGCGCCCATGACGGTTCACCGCCTCGATCGCCTTGTGCTGCGGCTCGCCGGCGCGGACGCGCACGGCTTTCTCAACAATCTCGTCACCAACGACCTCGCACGGCTGGATGGGACGCCCGTCCTTTATGCCGGCCTGCTGACGCCGCAAGGCAAGGTGTGGGTGGATTTCTTCGTCTGGCGTGACGGCGCGGACCTTCTCATCGAGGCGCCCTCGGGCGATCTCCTGGCGAAGCTGACCCTCTACAAACTGCGCGCCGCCGTCACGATCGAGGACGTCAGCGCGGACTTTGATGCTCTGCTCGACGATGGCGGCGGCGCGCACGGCGCCTTCAGCGCGCCCGACCCGCGTTTGCCCGCGTTGGGGTCGCGCAGCCTTGTGGCGAAAAACAGCGCCCGCCCCAACGGCGCGCCGGAAGCGCTGCTGGCGCATCGCCTGGCGCTTGGCGTTCCCGAACTTTCGCAAGACGCCACGCCCGGCGAAGTGTTCGCGCTCGAAGCGCTGTTTGAAGAACTCAACGGCGTCGATTTCCAGAAGGGCTGCTTCATCGGCCAGGAAAATGTCAGCCGCATGAAGCGCCGCGCCACGACGCGCCGGAAATTCTGCCCGCTCCTGACCGACGGGATCGCGCCGCCCGGCGCGCCAGTCATGGCCGGCGAGATCGTTCTCGGCGACGTGCGCGCCGCCGTCCCCGGCCGGGCGCTCGCGCTTCTCCGGCTTGACCGGGCGCTGGAAGCTGTGGCGCAAGGCGTGCCCATGAGCGCGGGCGGCCAGCCGGTCCGGCTCGATCCCCCGCCCTGGCTTATTACGCCGAGCTTGGAGAGCGCCTGATGTTTTCGCAGTCCTGGTCGGCCCCGCCGACGCTTTTTTTCGTATTCTCCCTGCTGCTGGCGCTGTGGGCCATATTCCACATAGCCCAGAGCGGGCGCACGCCCCTGGGAAAGGCGGTGTGGATCGTGGTCGTGCTGTTTTTGCCGCTGCTCGGCTTTCTCGCTTGGCTGTTGTTCGGCCCGCGCGCCCGGCGCTAGAATAAGTCCTGGAGGGCCCATGTTCCGTACAGCCATATTGTCACTCGCCGCGCTCGCGGCCGCCGGCGCCATCGTCAGCTGCGCGACGGACGACGACCGGCGCATCCGCGCCGCCCAGGAAGCAACCTGCCGCACGCCGGAATCCACCGAGCAGGACCCGGACTATGATGGCGCCTGCATGCGGCGCGTGGCCGAGCAGATTCAGGCCGCGCGCAGCTATCGGCCGAGCACGCGCCCGCCCAAGGCCAAGGGCAAATAGTATGGTCCAGCCCGAACTTGCGCGCGAGGACGACGCGATGAATGCGCCCGTCATTTCATCGACCGGCCTCTACACGCCGGAGCATGTGATCACCAATTCCGAGCTGGTGGCCTCGTTCAACGCCTATGTCGACAAGTTCAATCGCGCGCACGCGGGTGAAATCGCATCCGGCGCCGTGAAGGCGCTTGAGCCGTCGAGCATTGAGTTCATCGAGAAGGCCTCGGGCATCAAATCCCGCTACGTGATGGACAAGGCCGGCATTCTCGACATCAACCGCATGGCGCCAAACATCGCCGAGCGGCCCAACGATCAGATTTCAATTACCGCCGAGATCGGCGTCGCCGCCGCGCGCGATGCGCTGGAGCGCGCCGGACGCGATCCCAAGGATGTCGATGTGGTGATCTGCGCGGCGTCGAACATGCAGCGCGCCTATCCGGCCATGGCCATCGAGATTCAGGACGCTCTGGGCATCGAGGGCTTCGCGCTCGATATGATCGTCGGGTGCGCCTCCGCCGCCTTCGGCGTCGTCACGGCGGCCGATTATGTGCGCATGGGGCGGGCCCGTTCGGTTCTGGTGGTCAGCCCGGAAATCACTTGCGGGCATATGAATTACCGCAACCGGGACAGCCATTTCATTTTCGGCGACGTGGCAACGGCCGTGCTGGTGGAAGATGCGGACATGGCGCCCAAGGGCGCCTGGACGATCCTCGGCGCAAAACTCAAGAGCCAGTTCTCGAACAACATCCGCAATAATTTCGGCTATCTCAACCGCGCCGACCCCGCCCATCGCGATGATCCCGACAAGCTGTTCGTCCAGGAAGGGCGCAGAGTGTTCAAGGAAGTGGTGCCGCTGGTGTCGGAGATGATCCTCTCGCACATGGCCGAGCTCAATCTCTCGCCAAATCTGTTGCGCCGCATGTGGCTGCACCAGGCCAATTCCAATATGCTGCGCATGATCGCCGCGCGTGTGCTGGGCCGTGACGCGACGGACGATGAGAGCCCCACCGTGCTCGACACCTACGCCAACACATCGAGCGCGGGCGCCATCATCGCCTTTCATAAGTATAAGGACGATCTCGCGCCCGGCGATCGCGGTCTCATCTGCGCGTTCGGCGCCGGCTATTCGGCGGGGACCATATTCGTGGCTAAGGCCGCGTAAGGGGCGAGCCCTTCAAAGTCATGGGTCAAGGCCCGGTGCGCGCCATACATGCGCCGCACCCAGGCGGATGCGGGGTGATCAGCGCGCTTGGCCAGCCAGGCGGCGTAGCGCGCCGGCATTGGTTGGGGCCGATCCATCGGCGTATTCGGCAATTCGATCGCCAGCGCGAGGAACGCCGCGGCGGTCAAATCCGCGACCGAAAATGCGTCGGCGACAAGATAGGGGCGCGACACCGTTTGCGCGGCGACCCAATCAAACGCCTCGTCCACGGCGCGTTCGCCATCCTCGACATCGGCGTGCGTGCGAATGCCGTTGCCCGCCTTGATCAGGGGCGCGGCGAGCGGCGCAGTGAGCGCGTAAAAGCCACGCTCCAGCGCTGGGCGCCCTTCGGAAAAGATGCGCGCGAGATAGGTCGGCGTCGGCAGCAATTGGCCGAACACGGCCCGGCGTATGCGTGGCCCCCAATCCTCATCGAACCTGCGTTCGATCTCCAGTGCGGCGGCCCGCTCGCCTGGATCGGCGGGATAAAGCGCCGGCGTCGGCGCGCGCGCTTCGAGCGCGGCGATGATCGCGGACGACCCCGCGATCCAACGCCCATCCAAATGCAGTATGGGCGTCGCGCTCTGGCCCGTCAGCGCGCGCACATTTGGCATGTGCGGGCCCGGCAGCAGCGTGCGCCGCCGATGCGGCCATTGCTTGTAATCGAGCGCCCAACGCGCCTTTTCGTTGTAATGGGAGCGGCGGAAGTGCCTGAGCTCATCCATGGCTCAGCGCCCCTCGGCCGCCAGCCATTGAATGCCGTCCTGCGTCATCATGAAGACGGCGGCCTGTTGCTCAGCCGCGCCGATGGCGGAGAAGAATTTGCGCGCCACGGCGTTCTCCAGGCCGGTGGTGATCATGAGCTCGCGCGCACCGAGATCGCTGGCGCGCTTGGCCACCGCCCGCATCAGCGCGCGGGCGACGCCGCCCCGGCGATGTTCGGGCGCCACATAAAGCTCCGCCAGCACGACCGTCGCCACCGCGCGGCGAATGTCATAGCCCTTGGTGATGATGGCGTGGCCGATGAGCGGGCCTCCGCGTACGGCTTCGCCCACGAACACCTCGAATGGCGCGCGCATACGGAAGGCGAACCGGCGGATGTGATCGGCGTCGAGCGAGGTTGAAGCCGCGCCATCGTCCTGCGCGGCGGCGCGCGCCATGCGCGCCACCGTCTCGACATCCTTGCGTTGAAGGCGACGAACCTCGACTTCAGCCGGCGCGATCATGGGCGCATTGGCCCTCCTTGCGCCAAGTAAGGGGCGCCGCCAGCCCCTAGGCAAGCCAAATCAGAAACCGGCCAAATCAGAAACCGGCCAAATCAGAAACCGGCCAAATCAGAAATGATCATGCCCGCCGCCGATGATTGGGCGGTCCTCGTGCCTTTCCCAGGCGGTGTCCGGGTTGCGTTTGGCCAACCAGCCGCCCAGGAGGACGAGCAAGGCCAAAATCGCGAAGGCGCCGAGCGCCGTTAACCAGAACATGATCGGTCTCCAGAAGATGGAGCTGATCGAGGCCACCTTCTCATCCATTATGTGGTCCTCGCACGGTGGCGGTTCAACGCCTTTCCCCATATGTAGTCCGCCGGCTTAAGCGCCATTCCACGTGGGCGAAGGCCTTATTTCCGATTTGAAATAAGTCTAAGCTTGGCTCATGAGCGGATCGATGAAACCGGCCCGCCCGGCCGTGGCCGGCGGCGAGGGGCAACGCGCCTGGCAGCGGATGTTGTCGGGCCGTCGGCTCGATCTGCTCAATCCATCGCCCTTCGATGTTGAAATCGAGGACATCGCCCACGGCCTGGCGCGTGTGGCGCGCTGGAACGGCCAGACGCTCGGCCCGCACGCCTTCTCCGTCGCCCAGCACTCGCTCGAAGTGGAGAAGATTTGCGTGAAGCTGGCGCCGGACTGGCCAGCCAAATGGCGCCTCGCCGCGCTCATCCATGACGCGCCTGAATATGTGATTGGAGACATGATCAGTCCGTTCAAGGCCGCGCTCGGCCTCGATTACAAGGCGTTCGAGGCCAAGCTCGAAGCCGCGATCCACATCCGCTTCGGCCTGCCGCCACATGCGCCCGCGGTGGTGAAAACCGTGATCAAGCGCGCCGACATCATCTGCGCCTATTTCGAGGCCACGCAACTCGCCGGCTTTTCGGACAAGGAAGCGCGCCAGTATTTCGGCGCGCCGCCGCGCGCGATGATGCTCAAACTCACGCCGAAATCCACAGCTGAGGTTGAATCCTTGTTCCTCGCGCGCTTCCGCGCATTGCTCGCCAAGGTGCGCTGATGGCCATACTCGTTTGCCCGCTCGCGCGCGTGCCGCACATGATCGAAACGCGCCGGCCCAGCCGCGTGGTCAGCCTGCTCGATCCCGCCTCGGCATTTCCAGACGCCGCGCGCCATGGCGTAACGCGCCACCTCAAAGTCGGCGTCAACGACATCAATGAGGAACGGCATGGTCATGTCCATCCGATGGACCATCATGTGCGCGACGTGCTCGCCTTCATCGAGGATTGGGATCGCGCCGATCCCGTGCTGGTGCATTGTTATGCCGGCATCAGCCGATCGACCGCGACAGCGTTCACCATCGCCTGCGCCTTCAATCCGAACACTGACGAAGAAGAGATCGCCTGGGCGCTACGGACGGCTTCGCCGTCAGCCTGGCCAAACCGGCGCATCGTCGCACTCGCGGATGCGGAGCTTGGCCGCAACGGACGCATGAGCGCGGCGGCGGCGGCGATCGGCGACGGGCATTCGTGGGAAGACATCGGCGCGGCCGCGCCGTTTGAACTCCCGTCTCGGTTCGACCCGCGCCCATGAGCGCGCCGCGCGTCGTCATCGGCCTCTCCGCCGTCATTTGCGCGGTGACCGAGGAAGCGCCCTATGCGGTGGTCACTGGCGGCGTTAGCGGCGAGCCCGCAGGCTTGCCGTTCGGCCCGTTCGATCCGGCAGGTGATCGCACGCTCGAACTCTCCTTGCGCCGCTGGGTGAGCGAACAGACCGGCTTCGACATCGGCTATGTGGAGCAACTCTACACGTTCGGCGATCGCGGCCGCGAGGCGCCGCTCCCCGATCTCGGCGGTGAGGCGCCGGGGCGCATGATTTCGATCGGCTATCTGGCGCTGACGCCGTCACGCGCGGCGCTGGCGGGCGTCGGCGCGCGCTGGCGCGATTGGTATGAGATGTTCCCGTGGGAAGATTGGCGCACTGGGCGCCCCGAAGCGCTCGATAACGAGATCGCGCCGCGCCTGCGCGCCTGGTGCGACGCCGCGCCGGACGCCGCGACAACGCAAACGCGGCGCGCGCGCGTGCGCCTTGCCTTCGCACTCGAGGGCGAGACCTGGAACGAGGAGCGCACGCTCGATCGTTACGAACTGCTCTATGAAGCCGACCTGGCGCCCGAGGCGGCGCGCGACCGTGCGCACTTTCGCGGCGAAGCGCCGGCGCCGCCCACGCACATGCCTGCCTGTTTCGGCGCGCCGATGATATCCGATCACCGCCGCATTCTCGCCACGGCGATTGGGCGCCTGCGCGCCAAGATAAAATATCGCCCGATCATATTCGAAATCGCCCCGGAGAGTTTCACCCTGCTGTCACTGCAGCGCATCGTGGAATCCATATCCGGTCTTTCGCTGCACAAGCAGAATTTTCGGCGGCTGCTGACGCGCACGGGCCTTGTCGAGCCGACGCGGCAATCAGACGCCAGCGCGGGCGGGCGGCCCGCGCAGCTGTTCCGCGCCGCGCACGCCACGTTGGCGCAGCGCCCGGTTGGCGGCGTGCACGTGCCAACGCCGCGCGACGCGCGCACGGCGCGAAGCAAGTAAGCGGTTGCGAGCCGCGAGGCGAGCCGCTTAACTGCCATCCAGCGAGGGAGACGGGGATGAAATTCAAACACATGGCCGCGTGCGCGCTGATCAGCGCCGCCCTGGCCGGCCCCGCCGCCGCGCAAGCCCCGGCGGGAGAAGCCGCGTTTCGCGCGCTCTATGAGGAACTGGTCGAAATCGATACATCCCAGGCCAGCGGCTCATGCACGCGGGCGGCCGAGGCGATGGCCGCGCGGCTGCGCGCCGGCGGCCTGCCGGAAAGCGATGTGCGCGTCATCACGCCGCCTGACCGGCCGGATGACGGCAATCTCGTCGCCGTGTTGCGCGGAACGAACCGGCGCGCCGGCGCGCTGCTGCTGCTCGCGCACATCGATGTGGTGGATGCGCGCCGCGCCGATTGGGAACGCGATCCGTTCACCCTGATCGAAGAGAACGGCTTCTTCTACGCGCGCGGCAGCGCCGACGATAAAGCCATGGCCGCCATCTTCGTCGATCTCTTCATCCGCATGCGCGCCGAAGGCTATCGCCCGCGCCGCGATATCCGCCTTGCGCTCACCTGCGGCGAGGAAACCTCAAACCGTGTCAATGGCGTTGAATATCTGCTCGCCAACCACCGCGACTGGGTGCAGGCGGAGTTCGCGCTTAATGAAGGCGCAGGCGGAATTCTCACGCCGGAGGGGCGCCCCATAGCGCTCAACGTTCAGGCCGGCGAGAAAATCCATCAGGTCTATACGCTCACCGTGACCAATCCCGGCGGCCATTCCTCGCGGCCCGTGCCCGACAACGCCATCTATCATCTGAGCGCGGGGCTCGGCCGGCTCGCGGCGCACAATTTTCCAGTTGAGCTGACCGAAGCCACGCGACTTTTCTTCGAACGCATGGCGCCCATCGTCGGCGGCGAGATGGGCCAGGCCATGGCCGCGCTCGCGCGCAACCCGACGGATTCCGCCGCCGCCGCAACGCTGGCCCGCGACCCAAGCTTCAACGCCATGATGCGCACGACGTGCGTGGCCACACAGCTCGAAGCTGGGCATGCGCCGAACGCCTTGCCGCAGCGCGCGCAGGCCACGTTGTCGTGCCGCGTATTGCAGGGCCATACGCCGGAAGAAGTCCAGGCCGCGCTTCAGGCCGTCATGAACGATCCGCGCATCGGCGTGGAGATCGTGCGCCGGCGCAGCGGCTCGGCCGCGCCGCCCCTGACGCGCGCGATCATGGGGCCGATTGAACGGATCGCCGCGCACATGTGGCCGGGTGTTCCCGTCGTTCCGGTCATGACAGTGGGCGCCACGGACGGGCGCCATCTCAACAACGCCGGCATCGCCACCTATGGCGTGTCGGGGCTCTTCTCCGTGCCCGGAGAAAACAACGCGCACGGCCTCAATGAGCGCATCCGCGTGCAAAGCGTGATGGAGGGCCGCGCCTTCCTGGACGCGCTGGTGCGCGCTTATGCAAGCGGGCGGTAATTCTTAGTCGTCATACGCTGCAAACTCCGCTTTGCGCGGGCCCATATAGCCGAACAGGTGCCCCGCCACCTTGCGCATCTGAATCTCCTCGCTGCCCTCGGTGATGCGATAGCGGCGATGATGGCGGTAAATATGCTCGAACGGTTTGTGGCGCGAATAGCCGATGCCGCCATGGACTTGCATGGCGCGGTCCGCCGCCTCGCAGCAGAGCCGGTTCGCCCAATAATTACACATGGACACCTTATCCGAGAGGCGCTTCTCAACTTCAGGCTTGGGCATCTGATCCATCTCCCAGGCCGTCTTGAAGATCAGCAGGCGGAGCATTTCGCACTGCGTGGCGAGTTCCACGAGCGGCCATTGAATGGCTTGGTTTTTCGCCAGCGCCGCGCCGAACGGCTTTCTTTGCCTGGCGTACTTCACGCTCTCTTCGATACAATATTCCGCCGCGCCGAGCGATGACGCCGCCTGGCGGATGCGGTTTTCGTGGACGAAATGCTGCGCCAGCGCGAGGCCGAAGTCAGGCGGCCCGAACACGGCGCTGTCCGGAACCCAGACATTGGTGAACGAGACGCGCGGATGATCCGTGGGCATGTTGAAGGTCCAGAGATATTCCTCGATTTTTACGCCGGGATCGCTTGTCGGCACGATGAAGCAGGTGATGCCGCGCGCATCGCCATCCTTGCCGCTGGTGCGCGCGAAGAGCAGGCAGTGCGTGGCGACATGCATGCCTGTCGTCCACATCTTTTCCCCATCGATGCGCCAGCCGGTTACGCCGTCGCGGGTTTCGCGCACCGCGCGCGTCTCCATGTGCGTCGCGTCCGAGCCGTGATTGGGTTCGGTCAGTCCGAACGTGGCCAGGAATTTCCCGGCGAACGCTTGCTCGATGAGTTGTTTTTGCTCCTCCGTTCCGAAATCGCGCAGCATGAGGATTTGCGGGAAATTGCCGACGATCGAGTGCTCGTTTTGCAGATCGTTGTGCAGGCCAAGACCCTTCTTGGCGAAATGCTCGCGAATGATCGCCATGCCCAGATTGGTTCCGTCCTTGCCGCCATAGGCTTTCGGCAGTGCGTAACGCAAATGTCCCGCCTTATCGGCGCGGCGGCGCGCCTCGCGCAACAAATCCTCCCACTCCTTGCGTGGCAGCCCATCGTGCTCGAAATCCGTGCGCGCCCATTCGCGGCGATGATCGAAGAAGCGAATGTTATCATCCGCGCGCTCGAGCGGCTTGATCTCGGCCTCGATGAAGGCATCGAGTTCAGCGAGATAGGCTTCAATGTCGGAGGGGATGCGGAAGTCCATTCGTCTCTCCTTCGTCGACGCAAGCGTCCCGTTCGTCGCCGCGGCATGTCCGGCACGACGCGCGCCGCCTAGCGTCCGCGCGAACTCATCCACGCCTGGAGGGCGCAATGGTCAAGATTATCGCGGCGTCAGCGGCGCTGCTCGCGCTCATCGGCTGCGCCCACGCCCAAGCGCCAACACAACCCGCGCAGCCCGCCCCGCCGCCGCCGACCTGCGAGGCCCCGGCGCATCGCGCTTTCGATTTTTGGCTGGGCGAGTGGCGCGCCTTTGTCACCGGCACGGAGACCTTGGCGGGACTTTCCTCGATCCGTTCCGAAGACGCCGGCTGCGTGATCACCGAGCATTGGCGCAGCCAGCGCGGACGTCCCTATACTGGCCGCAGCCTCAACATTCTCGACCGAAACACTAACCGGTGGGAGCAGTTCTGGGCGGACTCGACGGGCGAAATCACCCACTTTGTCGGTGGCCCGCTCAGCGAGGGCGTGATGCGCCTGACTGCGGAGAACGACCGCGAGGCGGGCAATCCCAATCCGGTCTGGAACCGGATGACCTTCACCCGCAATGCCGATGGCTCGGTGCGCCAGCATGGCGAGCAATCGAGCGATGCCGGCGCGACCTGGACCACGCAGTACGACTTCACCTATCGCCGCGCCGCCAATTGAGGGCGGCCAGACGCCAGAGCCAGCAGACGCGGGGGTTCCGCATGAAATGAATGTTATGTCTTTTATTCAATTCTCTCTTGTCATCGTTTTTCGATCACATTAGGTTTGCCTCCCAACCAGGAGCAGACTTCATGAAGTTCACACAAACCCTCGCGGGCGCTCTCGGCGCGGCCTTCTTGTTCGGCGGCGTCGCGTTCGCGGGAGATGTTTCCACCGCGCGCCTTCAAGGCCCCGCCGCCGCGCAACAAATCGTCGCACGTTCAACGGTTTGGACCTGCGAAGGCGACACTTGCCGGGCGCGCCCAAACCACGCTGTCTCGGTCAGCGCCTGCCGGGCGTTTGTCCGCGAAGCGGGGCCGGTGGCGGCCTATGGCACCGAGCAGCGCCAGCTCACCGCCGAGCAGCTGACCGCCTGCAACGCCGCCGCGCGCCAAGCCAGTAATTGACGTTTTTGTGAATGAACCGCCGCCTGGTTCAGCCGGGCGGCGGCGCCACGCGCGTCAGGCGATGCGCCGGCCGCGCAGGCCCTCGGCCCAGGCGTCGGCCCCGCATTGGCCGAGATTGAACGCCGCCGCGACGCGGTCCCCATCCAGGCGCACCCGCGCCGCACCGGTTCTTGGGTCCCGCACGGAGTGCGCCACCGCCCGGAGGCGCCCGTCCACCCCCCGTTCTACGACGAGCACGCCGCGCGCGGGCGACAAGTCATAGTCGATCCGCACGCGGGCCCTCAGCCCGCCGCGCTCCACCGTGTAGCGCGTCCGCTCCATGAGCCGGACCCGATCGATCCCATATTGTGCGTCGATGGCGTTGGCGGCGAACCGCAGGCCGATGCCCGCCTCGCACGCGCCCGGCCCGGTGCTCCACAAACCGTCGAGCTCACGCGGCCCGGCGCCCGCGCCACACCCGGTGGCGGCGAAGATGAGCGCAATGGCCAGCGGCGCGGAAGCACGCATGAACGTTTTGTGAGCCGGTTCGGTTGACGAGACCTGAACAACACGGCCGCGCGCAAAGCCCAAATTCAGCGATCCATCGCCCTAGAAGAATCGCAATCGCGGCCCCATCTGTCTGCCTCCGAGGGGATATGGACGCCGCCACTGCTTCACAGGCTCACGAGCCCCCCCGCGCGCCGAGCACGTCCGAGCTGTTGCTGGAGCTGACGCACGCCTTTCCGAACGAGCGTGTGACGGTGGGCGAGTTGCTGGATCGCCTTGAGGGGCGCGCGGTCGGCCTCATTTTGCTCATCCTCGCGCTGCCGATGTGCATCCCCAATATTCCAGGCATTTCCGCGGTGTTCGGGGCGTTGCTGCTGGCGCCCAGCCTACAGCTGACGTTGGGCGCGCGCCGCCTGTGGCTGCCGCACTTCATGCGCTCCTGGACGTTTCCGCGCGAGGGCCTGCGCGCGGCGGTCAATGGCGCGGCGCCGCTGTTGCGGCGCGTCGAGCGGCTGTTCAAGCCGCGCCTGACGTTCGCCACGCAATTTCCGTTCACGATCCTGCTCGGCTTGCAGGCGCTGCTGATGGCGATCGTGCTGATCATTCCCATTCCCGGCGGGAACTGGCCGCCGGGCATGACGATTTCGCTGATGGCGCTGGCTTTGCTGGAACGCGATGGGCTGCTTGCGCTCATGAGCATCTTGGCCACGATCGCCTCGACGGTGACGGCCTATTATTTTTTCCGGTTCGGCGTTTACGCCATGCATGAATTTGGCGACTGGATCGGCGCGCTGTTCAACTAGATCAAGTTAGCAGGTCCGCCGGATAAGCCAGCCCAGCGCTTCCCCATTTGGGGCGCGCGCCTCGTTCACAACCCGACAATTGCTGGCGCGCGGCGCGGGGCCCGGCGTCCGTAGAAACTCCGGATCGCCCTCGCCGCTCAGCCGATCCGTATCGAGCAGCGGATCGAACGCATCGACCCGCGCGCCATCGACCGCCGCGACGCAGCCATGGCGTCCTCCATCAGCCTCACGCAGGCGCACGCTCACTTGCCCTTCGCCGAGCAGACTTGCTTGCGTGATACGCGCCGGCCGCGATTCCGCGCGCGCGAGGCACGCATCGATGGCCGGCAACAATTCATCGAGCACGGCCGCCCAGGTCGGGCGTTCGGACTCGCTGACGCCGCGCTGAGCGCAGCCTTGATAGGCGACGCCGTCATAGAGAACGTCGGCGATGTAGGGCAGCGGCGCGCGCTCACCCAGCCGGCATTCCTGCGCGCGCAGCGTGATGATGAGCGGCCCGGCCGTCACGCGCATGCCTTGGGCGCGATAATCGCGCTGGCCCGTGACGCCGCCATCCTCGCCCAGGCCCGGCCGCTCGAACTGGGCGTAATCGGCCGCCAGACGCAATTCCCATACGCCCTCGCCGGCGCCGACGGACTCAGCGGCGCCCGAAGCGGTGAATTCGCCCTCGTACTGCGCGCGCTGCTCTGCGTTGGCTGGCGCGCCAAGCGCGGCAAGCTGTTGGGCCGCCTGGGCGCGCCCCTGCTCCTCGATAGTGACCTGGTCGCCGACGCCCTGGTCCGTCGCGGCCGGCCGGCCGCACCCGGCGAGCCCCAAGGCGAACGCACACGTCGCCACAACGGCGCGCGACGCAAGTGGGATGGCGAAGCCCATGGCCTTCTCCCCAGCCGCCGCTTGGCTCAGCCGAGAGGCTGGCGCGGCGCGCTTTTGCACTAGACCCGTTCCCGATTGGAGTGAATCACTTCAATCGGGAAAAAACGGGTCTACACCAATAAATTAGAGCGGTTCTCGTCCGAAAACCGCGTAACACTTTTCGGGAACCGCTCTAACATGAGATAATGCACCCTGATTCCGCCCCGTTCTACGAATTTTTCGCGGGCGGCGGCTTGGCGCGCTTGGGCCTTGAGCCATCGTTCCACTGCGTATTCGCCAATGACAATGATCCCGCCAAGGCCGAGGCCTATCTGCGCGCCTTCCCCGGCGCGCCGTTTCGGCTTGAGGATGTGTGGCGGCTCACGCCGGCCGACCTGCCCGGCCGCGCCGCGCTCGCCTGGGCCAGCTTTCCGTGTCAGGACCTATCGCTGGCCGGCGCGCGCGGGGGGCTAAGCGCGCCGCGCTCGGGCGCGTTCTGGGGCTTTCACCGGATCATCTCGGCGCTCGCGCTGGAGGGGCGCGCGCCCGAGACCCTGGCGCTGGAAAACGTCTGCGGGCTGCTCACTTCGCGCGGCGGGGCGGACTTCGCGGCCCTGATCGCGGCGCTGGATGCGCTTGGCTATCGCGCCGGCGCGCTGGAGATCGACGCAGCGCACTTTACACCGCACTCGCGGCCGCGGCTCTTCATCATCGCCACGCGCACGCCGCCGCCGCCCGCCATCGTGGCCGAACAGCCAGTGCCGCCCTTTCATTCGCCGGGCGTCGTCGCCGCCTATGAGCGGCTGATGACTCCGCTCAAGGCGCGCTGGATCTGGTGGCGTGCGCCCGCGCCGCCGAAACGAAATACAATTCTGGCCGATCTGCTTGAACCTGATGACGCCGTCGCCTGGCGTAGCGCGGCGCAAACGCAGGCGTTGATCAGCCTTATGAATCCCCAGCACCGCGCCCGGCTCGAAGCGTTAAAGGCCAACGGCGCGCGCACGATCGGCGCGGTGTATCGGCGTATCCGCATCGAGAGCGGACAAAAAGTTCAACGCGCCGAAGCGCGCTTTGACGGGCTCGCCGGCTGCCTGCGCACGCCGGCCGGCGGCTCAAGCCGGCAATTGCTTCTCTTTGTTGAAGGCCAAGACATTCGCTCACGCTGGCTCTCGGCGCGCGAGGCGGCGCGGCTCATGGGCGTTGGGGACGATTATCCGATCCCGGAGCGAACGAGCGCCGCGCTGCATCTGTTCGGCGACGCCGTATCCGTTCCGGTTGTTCGGTTCCTGGCGAATTCGATCCTTACGCCGCTCGCGCGCGCGGCGCCGCGCACACTGGCGCGAGCGTGAGCCTCGATCCCTTCACGCGCGAGGAGCGCGCCGCGATCATGCGCGCGGTCAAGGCCAAGGACACCACGCCCGAGATCATCGTGCGCAGCGCCGCGCATGCCCTCGGCTTCCGCTTTCGGCTGGGTGGGCGCGGCCTGCCGGGCCGGCCCGATCTCGTCTTTGTCGCGCGGCGCAAGGTGATCTTCGTGCATGGCTGCTTCTGGCATGGCCATGCCTGCAAACGCGGCGCGCGCGCGCCGAAAGCCAACGCCGCCTACTGGCGCGCTAAAATCGCACGCAACCGCACACGCGATGCGGTCGTGCTCAGCGCCCTCGCCGAGTTAGGATGGGACGCGCTGGTGATCTGGGAATGCGAAACGCGGGATCAGGACCGCCTTCGCGCGCGATTGAACCGCGCATTGCGCTGATTAAGCCGGAAGACCACACTGACGCGAGAAGGGGCCACTCATGTTCGCAGGTCATTACGCGCCAGCCTTCGCCGCCGGCGCCCTCAAACGGGCGCCCTCGCTCGGCGCGGGCTTCATCGCCGTCCAGCTCATGGATTTCGCCTGGGGCGGCTTCATTCTCGCTGGCGTCGAACACGCCCGCATCGTTCCTGGTTTTCTCGCCGCCTCCGATCTCGATCTCTACGATATGCCCTGGACGCATTCCTTGCCCGGCGCCCTGGGCTGGGCGATTGCCGGCGCGCTCATCTATCGCGTGCTTGACCGCGCCGCAGGCTGGGGCGCCGCCTGCGTGATCGGCGCGCTGGTGTTGTCCCATTGGGCTCTGGATTTTCTCGTCCACGCACCGGATCTCCTCCTCTATCCAGGCGGGCCGCGCGTGGGGCTCGGCTGGTGGGATAACCCGCCGCTGGCGTTCGGCGCTGAGCTCGGCCTCTTCGCGATCGGCTTTGGACTCTATTTGAAGTTCACGACGCCGCGCGGCCTCATCGGCCGCATCCTGCCTTGGCTGACGGCGGCTTTGATGTTGGCGGTGCTGGCGATCGAAAAGCTCGGGCCGCCCCAACCTAGCATCCAGCAGGCGGCGATCGGCGCGCTCGCGGCGTACAGCCTGTTCGCCGCGCTCGGCTTCTGGCTCGACCGCGTACGCTCCCGGGCTATTGCGGTTTCAGGCCGAGTGGACACCGGTCGGCCGCTCGGAAACCGCAATAATCAATAATTGGGCCGCGTTCTTACGGAAAACCGGTATCCACTTTTCCTGAACGCGGTCCACTTGACTGATCGCTCAACACCGCTTTGAGTGACCGCTCAAGGGGTGATCCATGAAACTGTTGCTTGCCGCCGCCATCGCCTGGAGCAGCGCGGCCGCGTCGGCCGCGGCCGAAGTGGTCAGCGCCACGCCGGAGCGCGCGGAGCTGCGCTACAGCGCCGAATTCGCCGCACCGCCGGAGGACGTTTGGCGCGCCATCGGCCGGATCGATCGCTGGTGGAGCGGCGCACACACTTATTCGGGTGATGCGCGGCGCCTGCGCCTGGACCTTGCAGCGCCCGGCTGCTTCTGCGAGCGCTGGCCCGGCGGCAGCGTCACGCACATGCAGGTCACGATGGCGCTGCCAGGCCAGACCTTGCGGCTCGTCGGGGGGCTTGGGCCCCTTCAGGCAAGCCCGCTGAACGGCGTCATGACCTTCTCGCTCACACCTGCGGGCGAAGGCGCGCGGTTGACGCTCACTTATGTACTGGCCGGCCAGGCGGCCGACGCGCTCGACGCGTTCGCGCCGCTGGGCGATCAGGTGGTTGGCGAACAATTCGCGCGGCTGGCGTCCTTCATCCGCACCGGCGCGGCAACGCCGTAACCCGCCCACAGCCGCGAAACCGCCCCGTTCGCCTACTAGCGTTCGCGTTGCGCGCGCGCGGTGTTTCGCGCGCCCGCGACGCAGTCTATGCATAGGCGGCATCCGGAGGAAATCATGCGGCTGCTTCTCCCTGCTCTACTCGCCTTCGCGCTCGCGGGCTGCATGTCGATGGAGCCCGCCGCGCCGACGCGCGGGCAGGTCACCGGCAATGTCACCTATCTTGAGCGCGCGCCGCTGCCCCGACCGGGCACGCTGCGCGTGACGCTGGAAGATGTGACGGACCAAAATGACGCCGACGTCATCGCTGAACAGCGCATGTCGGTGGTGGGCGAATTCGGCCCGCCTTTCCCCTTCACCGTCGAATACGATCTCTTCCGCATTCGGCGCGATCGCACCTATGTGATGCGCGCGGAATTGCGCGATCCGGGCGGCGAACTGCGCGCAACTTCTATCGATTCATATCCTGTGCTGACGCGCGGCGCCTCGAACCAGATCGATGTGCGCATCCGCGTGATCGGCGCGGCGCCGGAAGCGCCAGTGCAGCAGGCGCCCGCGCCAGCTGCGCAGCCGCCCGCCGCACAGACCGGCGAAGGCGGGCACAACACAGCGGAATTGCGCGCGGCCGGAATCGACTTTCGCGCCGTGGGCAACGAGCCGGGCTGGCTGCTCGACATGTACGCCGATCGCCTGGTGCTCTCCTACGATTACGGCAACAACCGCATCGAGGCCGCGCGGCCGGCGCCGACCTATCCAGCCTATCAGGGCGAGATTTACACTATCGCCAGCCCGCAGCGCATGCGCATCACAATCCGGCGCACGCCCTGTCAGGACGTGATGAGCGGTGAGCCCTATCCCGCGCGCGTCACAGTGGAGCTCGATGGGCGCGTGCTCGAAGGCTGCGGGCGCAGCATCTAGCAGGCTGTTGAAAAAGTCGCGATTTGCATGCTCGCCCCCCTCCGATCGCTTCGCGATCACCCTGCTCCGCTTCGCTCCGCCTTCTGCGCGGCAATCGATCCACTGGATCGATTGCTGATCGCTGCGAAGCCCCCGTGAACGGGGGAGGAAAAAGCGGAATCGATTCAGAGAGGGTTTGCTCCCCCCACCAGAATCGCTTCGCGATTCTGGCAACGGAATATCGCCCGATCGCGAAGCGTTCGGGTGGCGGGGGAGCTGTCGACGTAGTCGACTAAGGGGGGATGAAAGACCTATTTCAACAGCCTGCTAGAGTTTTTTTCCAACGAAGTGGGCGCCGGATTGCCGCGAAGATTGCGTCAATTCAAAATCGGGAGCGCATTCGTTCGAATTGAATGGTTTCACCACCCATCCCCGGATTGCGCGCGGCGCAATTCCGAGCCCCATAATTTCGGTCGGTTGAGCTTATGGGCCCCGGGCCCGCCGCTTGCACGGCGCCCCGGGGATGGGTGGTGTTTCGACTTAAGCGCAAATCGCTCTGATATTACCGCGGACGGCTGGCGCCGCGCCGTTGCGGCTTGGCGCCGCGCGGCGGGCCGCTGTTTGCGTTCGCGCGCGGCGGGCCATTGTTTGACCAGACCTGCTGGCCTTTGCGATCGCGGCGATCGCCATCGTCACGGGCGCCATCGCGCGCATGCTTTGGCTTGGCGTAACCGCGCGCCGCCTCTTCATGCCCGGCTTGCGCCTTAGGCGGATAGGCTGACCGCTGCGGCTTGCCATCATGGCCCGCGCGCCCCTTCGGCGCATAAGCGGGCCGATGCGGCTTGGCGCGCTGCGGCGTGCGCTCTCCCGCGCGCGGCGCGGACAGCGAAAACGCGTGCTCCATCACCGGCACGGGAATTTTTGTCAGCCGCTCGATGTCACGCAGATTGCCGCGTTCATCCGGCGCGCAGAAGCTGATGGCCGCGCCTTCCGCGCCAGCCCGCGCCGTGCGGCCGATGCGATGCACATATTGCTCGGGCACGTCCGGCAGATCGAAATTGATGACGTGCGAGACATTCTCCACGTCAATGCCGCGCGCGGCGATTTCAGTGGCGACGAGCAGGCGCGCCCGGCCCTTCTTGAACGCATCGAGCGCGCGCTCACGCTGGCCTTGGCTTTTGTTGCCGTGGATGGCCTCGGCTTCAAGCCCGGCTTCGTTCAGCCGATCGACCACCCGGTTGGCGCCATGCTTGGTGCGCGTAAAAACAAGCGCGCGTGTTATGCGCTTATCTTCCAGCAAGCTGTGCAGCAGCGCCTGCTTCTTCGAGCCTTCGACATGGATGACATGCTGGGCCACGCGCTCGGCCGCCGCAGAGACGGGCGCGACCGCAACGCGCACGGGATCGGTGATGAATTGCTGCGCGAGATCGGCGATCTCTTCCGGCATGGTGGCGGAGAAAAACAGCGTCTGGCGCTCCTTGGGCAGCAGCTTGGCGATGCGCCGCAGCGGCACGATGAAACCCAGATCCATCATGTGATCGGCTTCATCGAGCACAAGCACTTCAACGCTATCGAGCCGGCAGCCGCGCTGCTCGACAAGATCGAGCAGGCGCCCCGGCGTGGCGACGAGAATATCGACGCCGCGCTCAAGCGCCTTGAACTGCTTGCCGATGGGCGTGCCGCCGAACACCACCGCCGTGGAGAGGCCGATGAACTTGCCATAGGCGCGGAACGAATCCGCGATCTGGGCGGCAAGCTCACGCGTTGGCGCAAGCACAAGTGTGCGGCATGACCGCGCGCCAGGATGGCGCCGGGGGCTGGCGAGGCGTTGCAGGATGGGCAGCGCGAACGCGGCCGTCTTGCCGGTGCCGGTCTGCGCCAGGCCGATGAGATCGCGGCCGGCGAGAACAGGCGGAATCGCTTGCGTCTGGATCGGTGTGGGATGGTCATAGCCTTCGCCGGCCAGCGCCTTCAAAAGCGGCGCGGCCAGGCCGAGCTGGTCAAAAGTAATCACGATTTGTCTTTCACATGAGCGCGCGAAAACGCCGCGCTTTAAGATGCGCGAAACGCGGCGACGGCGATGAAAGGCGAATGAAGTGACGCCGAACGTCGATGGTTGCGCTTCGAAGGGGACCCGCGCCCGCAAACGCTTGATTTAACCAAGCAGGCGGACGGTCGCTGAGCCGGCATATGGGCTCAAATCATTGAAAAGTCAATAATGCGCTTCACCGCGGCGCGGCGCGCACCGGCAGCGGCGCGTTGCATAGCCCAATCGCGCCAGCGGGATGGAGATACCATTCATCGCGCCGGTTGCGCCGTGCGGCGATGAGTTCGGCGAAACTGGCGCTGTCCGTGCGCAGCGTTTGCAGGTTTGTGCGCTCCGCGGGCGGAACATCAGCGGCGACGCGCATGGCGCGGATCGGCGTGCGTTCGCCCGGCGTGAGATAAAAGCCCAGATCGCCCGTGCCGCGCGGCAGCACGGTGATCAGCTCCATACCCTGCACAACACGCCCAACCAGCGTGACATTCAAATCGAGATTGCGCGGCGACTGGCCGATATTCACGTAAAGCTCGGTTCCCCCGCCCGTATCGGCGCCGACATCGCGCCCCGCGCCGACCATGCCATAGCAATGAGTCAGCCAGGTGCGCCGCGTGCGCGGATCGCGCGCCATGGGGAAATCGCCCGAGAACCCCACTTCGTCCGCATACGTATCGCGGTCCGGCAGGCGCACGAAGGGCAGGTCGGGCGTGATGGCGCGGTCGAACTCGGCCGGCAGTGTGGCCCGAGCCGTTCGGATCTCGCGCGGCGACTCCGCCGTGCGCGACCATTGCGCCACATAGTTTTCCTGCACACGCACAATGGCCGCGCCGTCGAAATAGCCTTCCCGCGCCAGCGCACGAATGTTGGCGACGTGATTGGGCGCGTAAGCGGGCGCGAGTGCGATGATCACGCGGCCCGCCGGCAGCTCCATATAGAGCGTCATTTCCGGATCGAGCGGCGCCCAATCGCTCGCCGGGATGGTCTCCATGATTTGCGCGATCGTGCGCGTCGTCGTTGGCGGCGGCGCAACGGACGCGCAGGCGGTGAGGAGCAGCATGAACACGCACGTCTGTGCAAGGTTTCGCATAACTCGTCCTTTTCGCTGGCGCGTACAATAACCCTTCTCCCCCGAGAGGGCTAGAAGGTGTCAGCGAAGCTGACGGATGAGGGGTGTTTGCGCTTTCGCCGACCCCACCCTCATCCGTCCGCTCACTTCGCTCGCGTCCACCTTCTCCCGCCCGGGCGGGAGAAGGGTTGGAGCGATGTTCGACAAGTTAGGCGCATGTCGCCGCATTACGCCGCCTTCTTTTCCTTCTTGGCGCCGAAGCGGCCATAGAAGCTCTCGCCCTTGGCGGCCATGTCGCGCAGAAGCTTATTGGGCCGGAAGCGCTCG
This sequence comes from uncultured Alphaproteobacteria bacterium, assembly GCA_902826335.1. Lineage (GTDB taxonomy): Bacteria > Pseudomonadota > Alphaproteobacteria > Caulobacterales > Aquidulcibacteraceae > CADEEL01. The sequence continues at coordinate 14,934 of CADEEL010000012.1, read as the reverse complement.
CCATATTGATCGGCGAGGCGATCGGCCTCCTTCACGAAGCCTTCGACGCCCCAGAAGAGATCGATGTAGGAAACGCAGCCGCCCGTATAAGGCGCAAAGCCCCAGGCCAGAATCGAGCCCACATCCGCATCGCGCGGATCGGTGATGACGCCTTCTTCAAAGCAGCGCGCCACTTCGATGCATTGTCGGAAGAGGTATCGCTTGGTGAGTTCGGCCTTCAGCGCGGGCGGGCATTCGCGCACCTTCACCTCCACTTGCGTGGCGATGTCCGGCCACAGGCGCGTGGGTTTGTTCTTGTCGTCATACTCATAAAAGCCCTTGCCCGCCTTGCGGCCGACGCGGCCCTTATCCTCGACGATCCAGCTCAACAGCTTGCCGCGCGCATCGCCCTTGTAATCCTGGCCCGCCGCCTCGGCCATCTGCTTGCCAATCTTCAGCGCGGTATCGAGGCCGACCGAGTCCGACACCTCAAGCGGGCCCATCGGCATGCCGCACTGGCGCCCGACATTCTCGATGATCGCCGGCGCAATGCCTTCCATCAGCATCTCGATGCCTTCGGTGGTGTAGGTGCCGAAGCAGCGCGACGTGTAGAAGCCGCGGAAATCGTTGACGACGATCGGCGTCTTGCGGATTTTGAGCACGTAATCGATCGCCTTGGCGAGCGTCTCCTGGCTCGTTTCCTTGCCGACGATAATCTCCACAAGGCCCATGCGCTCGACCGGCGAGAAGAAGTGCACGCCGATGAAATTGGCCGGCCGCGCCGAGGCTTTGGCGAGGCCCGTGATCGGCAAAGTCGACGTATTCGAGCCGAACACGGCCGTATCCGCCAGGTGCGCTTCGGCCTTTTTCGTCACGTCCGCCTTGAGCTCTGGATTTTCAAACACCGCCTCGATGACGAGATCGGCGCCCTTCACCTGCGCATAATCCGTGGTCGGTGTAATGAGCGCCAGCAGCGCATCGCCCTTTTCCTTGGTGAGCTTGCCGCGCCCGATATCCTTCTCGACGATGCGTTGCGAATAGGCCTTGCCCTTCTCGGCGTTCTCTTGGGACACGTCGATCAGCACGGTCTCGACGCCTGCTTTCGCCTGCACATAGGCGACGCCCGCGCCCATGAGGCCCGCGCCCAGCACGGCGACCTTCTTCACCTCGTACGGCGCGAAGCCCGCGGGCCGATTGGCGCCCTTGGAGAGATCCTGCATGGCCAGGAAGAGCGTGCGGATCATGCCCTTGGCTTGCGGCGTCTGCGACGTCTTGACGAAATAGCGGCTCTCGATGCGCAGCCCCGCATCGATCGGCACCTGCACGCCTTCATAGATGCAGGACAGGATATTGCGTTGCGCGGGATAATTGCCGCTGGTTTGCTTATGCACCAGCGCGTTGCCGCCGACGAAGGCGATCGACCCGCCCGGCGCATAAGGGCCATCCTTCACGCGGAAGCCCTTCACATCCCAGGGCGCGACCGCTTTCGGATTGGCTTTCACCCAGGCTTTCGCGGCTTCCACAGTCTTGCCGGCGGGAACCACTTCATTGACGAAGCCCAGCGCCTTGGCTTCTTGCGGCGATTTGGATTCGCCCTGCAGGATCATCATAGCCGCCGTCTGCACACCGATGAGACGCGGTAGGCGTTGCGTGCCGCCGGCGCCAGGCAGTAGGCCCACTTTCGATTCCGGCAGGCCCAGTTGAATTTTCGGATTGTCCGCCGCGACGCGAAAATGGCACGCGAGCGCGATCTCCAGCCCGCCGCCGAGCGCCAGCCCTTCAAGCGCGCAGGCGACCGGCTTGCCGCAAGTCTCCAGCGCGCGGAATGTTTTGTTGAGCGTGTAGGCGCCTTCGAACGCGGCCTTGAGGCGCTCATCTTCATTCTTCGGCGCCTTGCCGCCGGCGCCGGAGAGGCCGCCAGAGCCCATTTCGCCAAGATCGGCGCCCGCGCAGAAGCCGGACGCCTTGCCGGACGTGAGCACCGCGCCCTTGATCTTGTCGTTCGATTTGATCTCCTCGGTGAGCGCGATGAAATCGCGCACGACGCCGCCGGTGATCGTGTTCATCGAACGGCCCGGCACATCGAACGTGATGAGCGCTATGCCGTCGCCATCGATCTCAAGTTTGAAGTTTTCCATCTCGGTTCTCCTATTCCATAAACCCTCCTCCCCCGCGCGCGGGGGAGGTGTCCCGGACAAAGTCCGGGACGGAGGGGGCGCAAGCGAGGCTCCGCTGGATCGCTTCGAGCGTCCCGTCCAAATTCTGGTAGATGTCGAGGTTGGTGAGGCGCAAAATGCGCCATCCCGCGTGCATGAGCACGTCATCGCGGCGCGCATCGTGCGCTCGCTCATCGGGTGTCGAGTGCGTCGCGCCGTCAACCTCCACGATCAACCGCGCCTCCAAGCACGCGAAATCCGCGACGTACGCCATTACTGGATGTTGTCGCCGAAATTTTGCGCCGCGGAGCTGCCGTCGCCTCAGGCGCGCCCACAGTATCGTTTCGGCGTGCGTCAGGCGTTTTCTTAAGCCTTGCGCAAGAGGGCGCGAGTCCGATTCTTTCAAACGCATGCGCGGCCGCGCCCCCTCCGTCGGCCCCGGGCTTGAGCCGGGGCCGACACCTCCCCCGCATGCGGGGGAGGAGGAATTCTGGACGCGGCCGCTCACACTCAAACCCGCTCAATCACCGTGGCCGTGCCCATGCCGGCGCCGACGCACAAAGTGATCAGCGCGCGTTGTTTGCCTTGCCGCTCCAATTCATCGACCATTGTGCCGAGGATCATGCCGCCGGTGGCGCCCAGGGGATGGCCCATGGCGATGGCGCCGCCATTCACATTGACCACGTCCGGATCGAGATCGAACGCCTGCATCCAGCGCAGCACGACGGACGCGAACGCCTCGTTCAATTCCCAGAGGTCAATATCCTTCGGCGTCAGGCCGAGTTTCTTCAGCACTTTCGCGGTGACGAATTCCGGCCCCGTCAGCATGATGCCCGGCTCGGAGCCAATGGAAGCGGCGCCGACCATGCGCGCACGCGGCTTGAGGCCCAGCGCCTCGCCCATTTCCTTCGTGCCGATCAGCACCGCCGAGGCGCCGTCCACGATGCCGGAGGAATTGCCGGCATGGTGCACGTGATTGACCTTCTCCACCTCCGGATAACGCATCTGCAGCACGGCGTCGAAGCCGGGCATCATCTCGCCCTGCGCCTTGAAGGACGGCTCCAGCGAAGCGAGCGATTGCATGGTCGTATCGGGGCGCATGTGCTCATCATGATCGAGAATGATCGCGCCCAATTGATCCTTCACCGGCACGATGGATTTCTTGAAGCGCCCTTCTTTCCAGGCCTGCGCGGCGCGCTGCTGGGAGCGGATGGCGTAAGCGTCCACATCGTCGCGCGAGAAACCATACTTGGTGGCGATCACGTCCGCGCCGACGCCTTGGGGTGTGAAATATGATTTGAACGCCACGGACGGATCCATCGGCCAGGCGCCGCCATTCGAACCCATGGGCACGCGGCTCATGCTTTCGACGCCGCCGCCGATGGCCAAATCCGCTTCGCCTGATTTCACCTTCGCGGCCGCCATGTTGCACGCTTCCAGCCCCGAGGCGCAGAAGCGATCGATCTGCACGCCAGCGACGCTTTCGGCATAGTCCGCGTTGATCACCGCCACGCGCGCGACATCGCTGCCCTGCTCGCCCACAGGGGCGACGCAGCCGAGCACGACATCATCAACCTTCGACGTATCGAGATTGTTGCGCTCCTTGAGCGCGATGAGCGCCTGCGACGCCAGCGACAGCGCCGTGATCTCATGCAGCGATCCGGTGTTCTTGCCCTTGCCGCGCGGCGTGCGCACCGCATCAAAAATATAGGCCTCGGCCATATCGTCACTCCTCGCGGCGCCGTGCGCCGCCTTCAACACACCCTCCGTAGGGCCGGAGCCGCCCCTGGCGCCAAAGACTCGCTTGAATCTTGGCGCCTACTCCGCGGACCGCCGCGGCCGGGCAGGCCGCGACGCGGAAATCTACAAAGTCCTCGCGATCAGCACCTTCATGATCTCATTGGCGCCGCCATAGATGCGCTGCACGCGCGCATCCTTGTACATGCGCGCGATCTCATACTCATTCATGTAGCCATAGCCGCCGTGCAATTGCAGGCACTCGTCGACGATCTTGCACTGCATGTCGCTGACCCAATATTTCGCCATCGAGGCGGTCGCCGCGTCGAGCTTCTTTTCCAGCAGCAAGTCTATGCAGCGATCAACAAACACACGCGCGACTGTCGCTTCCGTCTTGCACTCGGCCAGCTTGAATTGCGTGTTTTGGAAATCGAGGATGGTCTTACCGAACGCCTTACGATCCTTGACGTAAGCGATCGTCACCTCAAGCGCGCGCTCGATCATGGCGACGCCCTGCACGGCGATCTGCAGCCGCTCCTGCGGCAATTGCCCCATCAATTGAAAAAAGCCCTGCCCCTCCTCCATGCCGATGAGGTTGGAGGTGGGCACGCGCACATCATCGAAGAAGAGTTCCGAGGTGTCCTGCGCCTCCTGGCCGATCTTATCGAGATTGCGCCCGCGCCTGAAGCCTTCGACCTCGTCGGTCTCCACCACGATCAAGGACGTGCCGCGCGCGCCTTGGGCCGGATCGGTCTTGCACACAACGATGATGAGATTGGCGGTCTGCCCATTAGTGATGAAGGTTTTCTGGCCGTTCAACACATAATGATTGCCGTCTTTCTTGGCGGTCGTCTTGACGCCTTGCAGATCGCTGCCGGCGCCAGGCTCGGTCATGGCGATGGCGGTGACGAGCTCACCCGTGGCCATGCGCGGCAACCACTTCCGCTTCTGCTCTTCGCTGCCATAGGTATAGAGATAAGGCGCGACGATGGAATTGTGCAGCGAAAGCCCAAAGCCTTCGACGCCAAGCGCCGCTTGCGCCTCCATGATCACGCATTCATGGCGGAAATCCCCGCCCGCGCCGCCATACGCCTCCGGCGTCGACACGCAAAGAAGCCCCGCCTCGCCGGCCTTGGTCCACATCGCGCGTTCGACGACGCCGTCTTCACGCCACTTGGCGACGCGCGCGGGCGGCGCCTCGCGCTTGAAGAATTCGCGCGCGCTATCCTCGAACAGGCGGATTTCTTCGTTATCGCGCCATTTGGACTCGATCGCGCGCGCCCCCATTAAAACGCCTCCGCGGGCAATTCCATGAGGCTCGCCGAGCCTGTCTTCAGTTTCGCGAGATGCGCGCCGGTGTCCGGGAGGGATCGCGCCACGAAATAGCGGCCCGTCGTCAATTTGTGATCGTAGAACGCATCGCCGCCGCCGCCATTCGCCTTGGCCTTGAGCGCAGCCTCGGCCATCAGCGCCCACATATAGCCGAGCGCGGTCAGCCCGAAGAGATGGAGATAATCGCGGCTCGCCGCGCCGGCGTTGTCGAAATTCTGCATGGCGTTCTGCATCAGCCAGGTGGTGGCCTCCTGCAGATCGGCCTTCGCGGCCTTGAGGCCATCGACGAACGGCTTCAGTTCGGCGCTCTCGTCATGTTCGGCGAGGAACGAGTCGATCTCGTTGAAGAAGGAAAAGATCGCACGCCCGCCATTGGCGGCCAGTTTGCGCCCGACCAGATCAAGCCCCTGAATGCCGTTCGCGCCTTCATAGATCATGGCGATGCGCGCATCGCGCACGAACTGGCTCATGCCCCATTCCTCGATATAGCCGTGGCCGCCAAAGATTTGCTGGCAATTGGTGGCGCTCTCATAGCCTTTATCGGTGAGATAGGCTTTGAGCACCGGCGTCATCAGCGCCATGTAATCGCCGGCCTTCTCGCGCACTTTTTCATCCGGCGAGAGATTCAAAAGATCGCCATAAAGCGCCGTCCAATAGGTGAAGGCGCGCGCGGCTTCATTGAAGCTCTTTGCGTCCATCAGCATACGGCGAATATCCGGATGCACGATGATGGGATCGGCGGGCCCTTCGGCGTTCTTGGGGCCGGTGAGGGAGCGGCCCTGCATGCGATCCTTCGCATAGGCGACGCCGTTCTGGTACGCCGCCTCGCTTTGCGCGAGGCCCTGCAGGCCCACGCCCAGGCGCGCCACATTCATCATCGTGAACATGGCATTGAGGCCCTTATTCTCCGCGCCGATGAGATAGCCCGTCGCCTCGTCATAATTGAGCACGCACGTCGCGTTGCCGTGAATGCCCATCTTCTCCTCGATCTTGCCGCACGAGACGCCGTTGCGCGCGCCGAGCGAGCCATCGGCGTTCACCAGCATCTTCGGCACGATAAAGAGCGAGATGCCCTTCGTGCCCATCGGCGCGCCTTCGATGCGGGCGAGCACAAGATGGATGATGTTGTCCGCCAAATCGTGCTCGCCGGCGGAAATGAAAATCTTCTGCCCACTGATCTTGTAGCCGCCGTCGGCTTGCGGAACCGCCTTGCTGCGCAAGAGGCCCAAATCCGTGCCGCAATGCGGCTCGGTGAGGTTCATCGTGCCGGTCCATTCGCCGCTGACCAGCTTGGGCAGATAGGTGCGCTTCTGCTCATCACTGCCGTGATGGAGGATCGCTTCATAAGCGCCGTGGCTGAGGCCCGGATACATGCCGAACGCCATGTTCGCGCTCGACACCATTTCGCTCCAGGCCAGCGCCACGATGTGCGGCAGGCCCTGGCCGCCATAAGCGGGATCGCTGCCAAGCCCGGGCCAGCCGGCCTCGACCAATTGCTTGTAGGCTTGCTTGAATCCGGTCGGCGTCGTCACCGAGCCATCGGCGTGGCGCGTGCAGCCTTCGCGATCACCCACCGCGTTGAGCGGGGTGAGCACTTCCTGGCAGAATTTCGCGCCCTCCTCCAGCACCTGGTCGATCAGGTCCGGGCTTGCGTCGGCAAAGCCTGGCAGGTTCGCGTAACGCTCCACATTGAGCAGATCGCGAAAGAGGAAGCGGAATTCGCGCAACGGCGCGGTGTAAGTCGGCATACCCGAAACTCCAGACGGCGCCGCCCTTCGACTTCGCTCAGGGCGACGAGAACCGGCGCATGAACAGCCAACGTCTCGCTGAGCTTGCCGAAGCGTGACGTTGAAACTTGCTAGGCGTCCGCCATACGACGGCGCGCTTCACGTTCATAGGCGCGCGCGGCGGAAATCGAAGCGGCGGGCGCGGGTTTGGAAAGCGTCTCTTCCAATCGCGCGATACCCGTTCGCAAACCGTTGATCGCGCCTTCGATGTCCTCGCGTTGCGCTTCCAGCGCGACAAGGCGCTGCTTGAATTTCTTCAAGGCGACCTGGTTCTGCAGGCGGTGATGCTCGTCCGCATTATAGAGATCGAGAATCTCCTTGATCTCGATCAGCGAGAGGCCGACGCGCTTGCCCTGCAGGATCAGCGTCAGCCTCGCCCGGTCACGCGGTAGATACACCCGGTTGAGACCGTCGCGCCGGGGCTGAAGCAGGCCCTTGTCCTCGTAGAAGCGCAGCGCCCTGGGCGTCACCTTGAATTCCCGCGCCAGCTCCGAAATCGAATAGGTGCGTTCGCTCTTCGCCATCTGTCCTCACCTTTCCGAAGCGGCGCCGCCGCTTGACCCAGCGCTCTCCTAGATACTTACGCTTACGTCAACGTCAAGCACGAAATGCGCCCGTCGCGGCGTGCTGCTAGGAGCATGGCCCATGCGCGCCGCCTTCTTGCTTCTGCTTGTCCTCTTGCTCCCCGGGTGCGCACAGCCGGCGCCGGAGGTGAATTTCGGCTGCGCGCCGGTCGCCGGCACCGAAACGATCGCCGCGCGCCGCTACATCTTGATCGACGGAGGGGCCGAAGCGGCCGACGCGGCCGCAGCCATCGCCTGCCTCGCCGCCGAGCAGCGGCGCGTTATCGTTGCGGCGGGGCCGGACTTCGCCGGCGACCTGGCGGCGCGCCTCAATCCGATCCGCGCACGCGGCGGCGCGGTTCAGGTGTTTACGCTCGATACGCCGCCGGCCGCCGCGGCTTCGGCGCGCTCGCGCGAGGAACGGGATCGGCTGAGCGGTGAGGCGCGCAACGACGCCTTCGCCCGCGCCGCCGCCGAAGCGCGTGATGCAGCCGATGCGATCATACTCGTTCTCGCCGCGCCAGACGGCGCACGTGATGCGGTCGGCCTCTCGGGCCATACATGGCGTCCGCTCGGCGCGCGTGTGCCAGCGAACGAAAGTTATTGTCTGCGCGCGGAGGCCTCGGCGCGCCCCGGCCTGCGCGTGCGGCTGACGCCGTTCGAGGACGTGCCGACGCGCGGCGCGGCGATTCGCTATGACGGGCTGATCGAAGTCGGACCGGCGGCGCAATAAATCTTGGCGATTTCCACCTTTTTCTATCCACAAGCGCGCGGCCAAAGAGTTCACACCGCATTAACACGCGCGCGATTTTGATCGATGCTGTCTCGGGGCGATTCTCCGCTTGCGGAGATGCGAGGGCGGCATGAGCGCACAACCATGGAGCGTCAAGGGCATCGATCCGAAGGTGCGCGAAGCCGCGCGCGACGCCGCGCGCCGCCAAGGCATCACGCTGGGCGAATATTTTAATCGCCTGCTCACAGCGCAGGAAGACCCTCGCCGCACCGCGCATGAACTGCGCGCGCGCCGCGCCCATCAGGAATTTTCGGAAGACGAGGACGATGGCGATTGGATTGTCGCGCCGCCGGCGCCGCCACGCTTCGGCGAGGGCGCCACGCGCGTAACCCAGCGCCTCGAAGCCAGCGAACGGCGTACGCAACTCGCGCTCGCCGGGCTCGACCGCACGGTCACGGCGATGGACCGCACCATGCTGGGGCTCGCCCAGCGCGTGGAGGACGCCGAGTACGGCGCGCTGGAATCGGCGGATCGCGTCACCGACGCGCTGACGCAATTCCGCGCCACGCATGAAGACCTCGCCGCCAAGCTCAAGGACGCGGAAGAAGAAGCCGCGCGCTCGCGCCGCGCGCTCGATGACTCGAGCGCCTCGCTGAACGATGTGCGTGACGGGATGGAGCGCCGCATCGCGAGCGCGGAAGGCGCCATCAAAGCTGCGGAAGCGGCCGCCGCGCTGTTGGCTGAACGCATCGCCGGGCGGGATGAAAAGCTGGCCCAGGCGTTGCTCGAAGTCGAACGGCGCCTACGCGGCGATGTCGAGGCGGCGCTGGCGGAAGCGCGCGGCGCGGCCGAGGAAGCAAATCACGCGGCCGCGGCCGGCGCGCGCGCCCTCGAACAGGTGCGCATGCAGCAGGATGTGCTGGCCCAGCGCATCGCCACCACCGAACATGCCGCGCGTCAGACAGCACATGACGCGGTTTCGCAAACGCATGCGGTGCGCGCCGAACTCGCCGCGCGCCTGGACGCGTTGGAAGAATCCGCCGCGCGCGAAGCCGAGCGCGCGCCCGTGCTGGCTGAATTGCACGCCGCGCAGGAAATTCTCGACGCCCGCATCGTCGAATGCGAATCGGGCCTGCGCACGGCGTCCTCCGGCGCGATCGAGGAAATGCGCCGCATTCAGGCGACGCTGTCCGAGCGGATCGAACGTATTGAATCCTCAACCGGCCCCAGCGCCGAGCATGTGCGCGGGCTGACCCAAAAGCTCGACCAAGTCGAACAGACGGCGCGGGACTCCTACGCCAGCTTGCGTCAAGGCGCGGGCGCGGCGGTTGCGGATTTGCGCAATGCGCAGCTCAGCCTCGCTGCGCGCGTCAAGCAAGTCGAGGAGAAGGCCGCCGCGCCCTCGCCCGAACTGCACGGCAAGATGGAGCGACTCGCGGCCGTCGCCGACGCGCAGGGCGAGCAGCTCAACCGCGCGCTCGCGGCGTTTTCGCAGCGCTTGGCGGCGGGCGATGCGAAGGCCGTTGAAGTCGACGGGGCGGTGCGCACGATTGAATCGAGCGTGCAGAAAATGGCCGAGCGCCTGGCTCAAACCGAGCAGGCCGCCAATTCGGCGATCCAAAAGCTCGATGAAGTCTCCGCCAGCGTGCAGTCGAACGCGGCCGCGGCGGCCGACGGCGTGCGGGCCCTGCTTGAGCGCCGCCTCGACACGATGACGGCCCAACTCTCGGCCATGATCGAATCCACGCGCGGCGAGCTCGGCGCGCGCTTTGACCAGATCGATGCGGGCGCCTTGGCGAGTTCAATCGGCGAAGTGCAGCGCAGGCTCGATTCCGCCGAACGCCGTCAGGCGCAGACGATCGAGGCGATTTCGATCGAAATGAAGCGCATGTCCGAAACCATCGACCGGCGCTTGCGCACGCTTGAAGGCAAGGATGATGAAGCCGTCATGGGCGCGCTGCGCGAGGAGATGGAGCGCATGGCCGGCGCCCTCGAAACGCGTTTCGAGGAGATCGAGCGGCGCGAGGTTGCGGTCATGGACCGGGTCGGCGGTGAAATCGCCAAATTGTCCGAACGCATCGAGGAGCGGACGAATTCGGTTGAATCGCGCAGCGCGCACGCCATCGAACAGATCGGCGAGCAAGTCGCACGCGTCGCGGAACGCTTCAATCGTCGCCAGGAAGAATCCACCGCCGATCTGTCGCAGCGCCTCGACCAAAGCGAACAGCGCGTCAGCGCGCGGCTGACCGATAAGCTGGCGGAAATCGAACGGCGCCTTGAACTCACCGAAACGCTTGATGTTTCCCCCCGCCCGGTTGCACCGCCCGCAAGCCGCGATCACTACGCCGCGTTCGAAGCCGCGCGGCCCGGCGCGCACAAGCCGGCGCCCACGCACCCTGTTGATCCGAACTATGCGATTGACGTGATCGACGATCCGGACAGCGTCGATTTCGGCGCGCTGGAGGAAACGCCGTTCGCGCCGGCCGAGCCCGGCGGCCTCGTTTCTTATCAGTCCGAGGATTTTTACGTCGATGACGCGCCGCCGCCGCCGCCGACAGATGACGGCGAATGGTCGGTTGAAGGCGAACCGGCCGCGCCCGACGGGGTCAGCTTGTTTGGCGAGGCTTCGCAAACGCCTCAGTCGGCGCCGCAACCAGCGCCCGCGCCCTTGCCGCTGCTGGCCCCCGAAGCGGAGCCCGCGAAGGACGATTATCTCGCCACCGCGCGGCGCGCGGCGCGCGCCGCCGCGCGTCAATCGGGCCCCAGCGCTGCTAAGCCTGTCGGCAAACGCGCCGCGCCGGTCGCCGGTCTGCGTGGACCGGGGCGCGTCATCCGCTGGGGCACGGTCGGCGTTTTGGCGACCGCCGCCGCGATCGGCGGCGTGATGTATTTGCGCGAACAGCCCGATCCAGGCGGGGACGATCGGCAAAGCGCGGAAGGCCCCGCGCTTGGCCCGCGCGCCGCCGAAGCCGCGCCGAGCGAACCGGAAGGCCCCGCCGCCGCGCATCTCTCCGACGTGCCGCTGGAGGACGCCGCCCCGCCCGCGCCCACGGATGTGCCGCTCGGCGATGGCCAACCGGCGGGCGTGCCGCTGGCCAATTCGCTGCCCGGCGCGCGGCCGGGCGCGGTGGTCGCCGGCCCGCTGCCGCAACGCGCGATTTCACTCGATCAAGCGGTCGCACGCGGGGACGCGCTTGCGCAATATGACCTCGCCCTGCAGCGCATCGCCGCCGGGCGCACGCCGGAAGCCGTCACCCTGCTGCGCGCCGCGGCCGAGCAAGGCTTCGCCATGGCGCAATACCGCTTGGCGAAACTTTATGAACGCGGCGAAGGCGTGCGCGCCGATCTCGCCCAGGCCCGGCAATGGACCGAGCGCGCCGCCGCCGCCGGAAACCGCCGCGCCATGCACGATCTCGGCGTGTTTTACGCGCGCGGCGAAGGCGCGGGCGTCAATGAGCAAGCGGCGTTTCGCTGGTTCCGCCAGGCCGCCGAACTTGGCGTGACGGACAGCCAGTACAATTTGGGCGTGCTCTTTCAGCAAGGCCGGGGCGTCGCGGCGAGCGCGCCCGATGCGATGTTCTGGTTCCTGGTCGCGGCCCGCAACGGCGATGCCGATGCGCGCACGCGCGCGGAAACGCTGGCCGCCACGCTCGCCGCCGCCCAGGCGACGCAGGCGCGCACCCGCGCCGCCGCCTTCCGCCCGCGCGCCGCCAGCGCACAGGCGAATGGCGAGTTCGGCCCGCGTCCCTGGGCCCAGGCGCAGCAAACACAGCCGGCGCAAGCCGCGCGCCCGCGCGGTTGATTGGCGCGCCCACTCTGCACGATTGCCCTTTGCGCGTCTGGCTGAAATAACAGATGCGCCCAACGGGCGCTTTCATTGCACAGGCCATGTCGTTTTATTTGCCGATCGCCGAAATGCCGGTGAACGCGCTGCTCGTAGTGTTGCTGAGCGGGCTGGTCGGGTTCGTGTCCGGGCTGACGGGCGTCGGCGGCGGTTTCATCATGACGCCGATGCTGCTGTTTCTCGGCATCCCAGCGCCGGTGGCGGTGGCCACGCAAGCGAGCCATATCGCGGCGACCTCCGTCTCTGGCCTCTTGAGTCACGCGCGGCGGCGTTCGGTCGATTGGCGCATGGGCCTTCTGCTCACCTGCGGCGGCGTCGTCGGCTCCACATTCGGCGTCTCGCTGTTCAACTCGCTGCTGCGCAGCGGCCAGATCGATATCTTCATCACGCTGCTGTATGTCGTGCTGCTCAGCGCCATCGGCGCGCTCATGCTCTATGAAAGCGCCACCGCCATTCGCGGCAAGGGCGCGCACACGCCATCGCTCTTCAACCGTCCGGCGCGCACGATCTCTCACAAGCTGCCGTTCCTGATGCGCTTCCCAGATTCCGGGCTTTACATCAGCGTGCTGCCGCCGCTGGCGCTTGGCGCGGGCGTGGGCGTGCTCGCGGCGATCATGGGTATCGGCGGCGCGTTCATCTTGGCGCCGGCCATGATCTATCTGCTCCGTATGCCGACCAATGTCGTCATCGGCACATCGCAATTTCAAGTGCTCGTCATCTCCGGGCTGGTGACGGTGCTGCAGGCCACCATAACGCAAACCGTCGACATCGCGCTGGCGCTGCTGCTTATCGCGGGCGGCGTCGTCGGCGCGCAATTCGGCGCGCGGCTGGGCGCGCGCTTGCCGGCCGAGCAATTGCGCGCCGTGCTCGCGCTGATCATTCTGGCCGCTGGGCTCAAACTGATGTGGGATTTGGTGACCTTTCCCGATGAGCTTTATGTGCTGAGCACGCCGCGATGATCTTGCGCGCCGCGCTCTTTGCTGTTGCGCTGGCGACCACGAGCGCCGCCGCGCAAGAGGTCGCGCCGCCCGCGCCGGCGCCCGCCGCGCAAGAAGCGGCCGAGACCGAAGGCGCCAAAATCATTTCCGTGCCGCCGCAACCGGCCCGCCCGCGCCCACGCCGACGCGCACGCGCGCAAGCGCAAACGCCCGCCGAGCCCACCACCGATCTGCCCGCCGCCGTCACCGAGGAAGACATCGCCGTCACCTCCGATTATCGCGGCTTTCGCGTCACTGTGTTCGGCGTCAATCCCGATCGCGCCGGGCGCGGCGATATCGTGGTGGCGTTGCGCGGGCCCAATGCGCCGACCATCGTGCGGCGCAAGCGCCAGGCGCTTGGCCTCTGGATCAACGGCCCGCCGGTGCGCTTCAACGAAGCGCCGGGCTTTCTCGCCGTGGTCAGCGCGCGGCCGCTGCGCCTGATCGCCAATCCGCGCGCGATCTGGACGCTGCAGCTCGATCCAGCCGCCTCGGCGCGCCTCACGGGCTCGACGCCGCCCGACGCGGACGCCGCCTCCTATCGGCGCGCGCTGGTGCGCCTGCGCCGCGAAGCGGGCCTTTACAGGGAAGATCCGCGCGGCTTGCGCTTGCTCGGGCGCGGGCTTTTCCGCGCGCAGATTCAAATTCCCGCCAATGCGCCGATCGGAACCTATCGCGCCGATGTCTATCTCTTCCGCAATCAGACGCTCATCTCCACGCAATCGAGCCGCGTCGTCGTCGCGCGTACGGGCGTTGAACGCACCGTGCATGATTGGGCCACGCGCCGGCCGTTCATTTATGGCGTTGTCACGCTCCTGCTCGCACTCGCCGCGGGCTGGGGCGCGGCGCTTTACTTCAGGCGAAGCTAATCGCAAAGCAGCCGTGACGGCGCGACCGGATAGAGCCGTCCGCGCGCGGCGGCCAGCACGTTGAGCCCACCGGGAAACAGCGACGCAAACGCCGCGTCGCGCACATTGAGCCCGCCCGTATAGGCGCCGAACGCCGGCATGATGAGCCGCCTAGCATCGAACGCAAAGCAACGCGCGCGCACGCAGCGCCCCCGCCCCGCGATCCGCGCGCACGGATGAAAATGCCCTGCGACTTCGCCTTCGGCATCGTCCGTATACGGTTCGTGCCGCAAGACCAGTGCGCCGATTTCGAACGCGGCGCGCGCCCGCCCGCCCAGCTTCTTGCAAATCTCTGGATCGTGGTTGCCCTCGATCCAAACCCAATCGACACGGCTCACCAGCGCCTGGAGCGCGGCGCGATCTTGCTCATGCATGCGCGCGGGCCCGCCGAGATCGTGAAAACCATCGCCCAGCGAAATCACCAGGCGCGGCGCGCGCCGCGCGATCGCCGCGTCGAGGCGGCGCAATGTGTCGCGCGTGTCATAGGGGGGAATGAGCTGGCCGCGCGGCGCGTAGGACGAGCCCTTCTCGAAATGCAGATCGGAAATGACCAGCGCGCCAGCCGCCTCGATCCACAGCGCGCCGTCCGGTTCGGCCTCCAGCGTGACGCCGGCCAGCGTAAAACGTGGGCCGAAGGGCGCGGCAAGCACGGGCGGCGCCGTGCGCGCGGGGCGGCGGCGGGCATGGGACAGCATGGACACGATTTGCTTCTAGGAGTGGATTCGCGCGGGCGCCAGCGCGCGCTTCAAGACGAATCCAATAACCGCCGCGCTTCGCGTTCGCACGCATCATAGCTGTCGCGATGCAGCGCGACGCCGATCGGATCGTCGCCGCGCGCGGGGCCGACCGCGCCCATCATGCGTTGCGCGATTTCCCGGCCGCTGAGGGCCTTCGTCCGGCGCGCGAGCCGGCGCGCCA
>CADEEL010000011.1:66872-89887 GCA_902826335.1 uncultured Alphaproteobacteria bacterium | reverse complement strand
GCGCGCGGATTGACTGTAAAACCCAGCTTTGAGGAAGAGCCGCGCGGCGGGCCGGACTCCGTATCGCGCAGACGAGGCGTGTTTATCCCGCATGAATCGTGGCGGTGGGATTTTTGCGCGCGGATGGTTTTTTCGCGCGGCTTCACTGTGACGGTTCAGATTGATGTCGCGCCGCGCGGATTGCCGGAACCGGAAGGATTTTTCGCGCGGTTTGGCCGCGACGCTTGACTTATGAGTTGAGCCGCGCGGATTGCCGGAACCGGCCTTGGTGGATTTGGCGGGTTTACCCCGTGTGTGGGGTTGCGGGCGCTGCGTGTTGTTTCGCGACGTCGCCGCTGCGCATCCTCCCCCTTCATGGGGGCTTCGGAGCGATCAGCAATCGATCCAGTGGATCGATTGCCGCGGAGAAGGCGCAGCGAAGCGGAGCAGGGTGATCGCGCAGCGATCGGAGGGGGTGCGGGCGCCGCGCGCTTCGCGTTGTTTTGCGTCGCCGCCGCCACCTATCCCCGGACGCGCGCGGCGCGCGCGGTCCGGGGCCCATAAACGCACGGGTTCGTGATCTTGGGCCCCGGACTTGGCGCGTGCGCGCCAATCCGGGGATGGGTGCATGATCGGGCGCGTGCGTTTTCCCCTCGCGCGCGAAGGGGGCATTGACCGGGTCCGGATAAAAAACGAATCCGACAGCTGAGCGGCGCGCTTAAACTGGCGCGCATGACCATCAACGAACCGCCCATCCCACCAAACGCCGATGCGCCCTTCAGCACAGAAGAAGGCTGGCATTGGGCGAGGGTGACGTTCGATGCGCTGTTCAATTTCTGTCCGGACCCGGCTGAACTGGCGCGCCAGCGCGTGTTGACGCGCCGCGTGTGGCGCGCCATCGCCACGTGGCTGGCGCCGCTCGAAGCCTTTGTGCGGCGCTTGTTGCTGCTCGAAGCGCTGGCGCTGCCGATCCCGAATGTCGCCGCGCCGGGCGCGGCCGCGCGGGCCAATGTGCGCGCCTCGCCGGGGCGGGGCGGGTTCGCCAGCGAACACTCAAGCGATTGGCAGGTGTCGTTTCAGGTGGTCCCGCCTTTGCACCGTACACGGAGCGCAACGCTCCGTAAACGTATCAATCCCTTGAGCAAACTCTCTCCCAAATTCATGTGGTGCTTCAAGCTGGCCGAACGCATCGAGGCGCTGGGGCGCGTGCTTGAACGCAAATCCGCTTATGCGCGGCGCCTGGCGCGGCGGCTCGCGCGCCGGACGAAGGCTCTCAGCGGCCGGGAAATCGCGCAGCGCATGATGGGCGCGGTCGGCCCCGCGCGCGGCGACGATCCGATCGGCGTGGCGCTGCATCGCGACAGCTACGACGCGTGCGAACGCGAAGCGCGGCGGTTGCTGGATTCGTCTTGAAGCGCGCGGTCTTTTTCGCGCGGCCTGGCCGTGACGCCCAGCTTTGATGTAAAGACGCGCGGAAGGCCGGGGCCGGCCTTTGCGGATCGGACGGTTTTACCCCGCGTTTGGGGGCGCGGGTGCTTCGCGCTTCGACCGGCTCAGCGCGACGTTTGTGTTGTATTCGCCAGAAGCAAAACTCCACGTCGCGCCGCGCTTGTCGAAGCGCGGGGACAAAGCGCGTGCGCGTTCACGCCCGCAAGCGCGCGACGGCGCGATAGGCGTCGGCCGCGAGCAAGGCGTGGGGGCTGGCGGCTTGTTTCGCGGCGATCTCGGCTTTCCACAACGCGTCGAGCGCGCGCAGAAGGCGCGCTTCGTTCCAGGCGCGGAGGAGGGCCTGGAAAGCGTCGCGCTCCTTCCAGAAGACGGGCGGGCGCAATTTCGCGGCGGCGTCCGTGGGCGAGAGGCCGCCATCCATGAGCGCGCGCGCTTCGAGAAGGCGCAGAAGTTTGCGCTCCATGGTTTTCAAAGCCGAGACGCCGGAGAGACCATCAATGCGCGCGAGCGCTTCGATCCCGGCGCCCGCCCTGCCTTCGAGTGCGGCGGCGGCGGCCTCGTCCAGCGCGCCTTCGGCATCGTCCGGCAGCAGGGCGGCGAGATCGTCCGTGTCCAGAGGATCGGCCTGGCCATGGGCGTAGGCGGCGAGCTTCAATATTTCCTGGCGGGCCAGGCCACGCTCTTCGGGCAGGCGCGCGGCGAGAAGTTCGCCCGCGTCGCGCGTCAGCGTGACGTGCTCGGCGGCCAGGAGTTCGCGGGCGAAGGCCAGGCGCTCGGCCTCTGTTTCTTCGTAGAAGGCGAGGGCGGCGGCGGCTTTGGCGGCTTCGAAGGTTTTGACCAGTTTGGCGCCGCCGCCGAGATCGCCGGCCTCAACGATCAGAAAGGCGCCGGGCGCCCCGGCTTCGATCTCGGCCAGGGCGGCTAGGATCGCGTCTTCGCCGCCGGCGGCGTCGAGGCGAACCCAGGCGATGCGGTTTCCGCCAAGCAGGGATTGGGCGGCGAGCGCGTCGGCCAGGCGGGCCTTGTCCTTGCGCAGATCCTCATCCGAGAGGCGGGTCAAGGCGAAGGGATCGTCCGCGCCGTGCAGCGCCTTCCCGGTCAACGCCTTGGCGGCTTCGCCGGAGAGGCCGCGATTGGGCCCGTAAAGCAGGACGGCGTGAACGGCCGGGTCTGGCTTATCGAGAAAGCGCCGCGCGGCGACGCCGGCGAGCTTCAAGAGCCGCGCGCCCGGGCCAGGCGCAAGGCAAGGTCGGCGCGGATGTTCTGGGCCAGGGTTTCGGCGGCGCGTTCGCGCGCGTCGTCCTGGGCGGCGATTTCGCCGAAGGAGGCGGTGGGGATGACGTACGTCGCCGTGGTCATCACCGTGCCGCGGACGGGCGGGCCGGCCCGAGGCGTCAAGGTGTAGCGGGCGGTGAGGCGCAGATCGGCGCGGCTGGCCGATTCATCGACGCGCAGCCCAAGCCGGCTCACATCCTCGCGGAGCGAGACTTCGAGCAGTTGCGGCTCGCCGCCGTTTTCAACCGAGAGGATGCGGTCCAGCTCGCGGCGGAGCACGTGGCCTGCGCGGCCTGGGATTTCGGGGATCTGGACGGCGCCGATCGCCGGCGCGCCGCCCGGCTGGGGGGCGTAGAGCGGCGTGAAGCCGCAGCCGGCCAGAAGCGTCAGGGCCGCAAAGAGGAGCGCGCGCATTCAGACTCTCCGTTGGACCCCATTCGGACGGAAAACCGGTTCCCACCCCGGATCAAGTCCGGGGCAGGCCTTTTCCTGAACGGGGTCTACCCAGCCACGATATTCACGATCCGGCCGGGAACAACAATGACTTTACGGACGGTGAGGCCGGCGAGGAAGGCGGCGACCGTCTCCTCGGCCAGGGCCTGGGCGCGGATCTCGGCCTCCGGCGCGGTTTTGGGAACGCGGATTTCGGCCCGGCGCTTGCCGTTGACCTGGACGGGGAGGGTGATGTCGGTTTCGGCCAAGAGGGCCGGATCGGGCGTCGGCCAGGGGGCGGCGGCGATGAAGCCGTCCTGGCCGAGCTTTTCCCATGCCTCTTCGGCCAAGTGCGGGGTGAACGGGGCGATGAGCTGGGCGGTGAGGCGCAAGGCCTCGCCCCGGGCCCAGACGAGGCCTTCCCCGTTCGCGCCCTTGGCCTTGGCGAGGGCGTTCATGAGTTCATAAGTGCGCGCAATGGCGACGTTGAAGCGGAAGTTTTCAATGTCGACGGTGACGCCAGCGATGGCGCGGTGCGCGGCCTGGCGGAGCGCGAGGGCTTCGCCTTCATTGGCGCTTGGCGGGGGCGGATCGTCCGGACCCGGCGCATCGCGTCCATGATCCTCGACTGCCGCCCAGACACGCTCAATGAAGCGCCAGGCGCCCTTGACGCCCGCTTCGCTCCATTCGACGTCGCGATCGGGCGGGGAATCGGACAGCACGAACCAGCGGGCGACATCGGCGCCATAGTCGGTGACGAACGCATCGAGATCGACGACGTTCTTCTTCGACTTGGACATTTTTTCGGTGGGGCCAGTCCACGTAGGCAGGTTGCTGTCGCTCTCTTCCGGTGCAAGCCAAACCACTCGATAGACGTCATCTGAGTCGTCGTCGATTTGAAGGAGCGTCCCGACACCAAAGCCAACCAGCACCTCTGCCAACTTATTGCGATCAACCAGCGGA
Source organism: uncultured Alphaproteobacteria bacterium (assembly GCA_902826335.1). Classification (GTDB taxonomy): domain Bacteria; phylum Pseudomonadota; class Alphaproteobacteria; order Caulobacterales; family Aquidulcibacteraceae; genus CADEEL01. Next base: position 85,789 of record CADEEL010000011.1, on the reverse strand, counting down.
GGGGTGAATGCGGATTTTCGAACGACGGGCACAGCGGGCGTTACATTCTTCAGTCCTTTTCGAATCTCGTGCGTGACCATGCCCTGGGTGAAGAGGCTGGCGAAGGGTTCGCCGCTCGGCAAATCCAGATAACCGCAATCGCGCAAAGCGCGGGTGAAGAAGCGGGCGTAGAGCAAATGCAGGACGGCGTGTTCGACGCCGCCGACATATTGATCGACCGGCAGCCAATAGGCGGCGAGCTTCTTGTCGAACGGGTCGGTCTCATTCTTGGGATCGGTGAAACGCGCGAAATACCAGGAAGAATCCACAAAGGTATCGAGCGTATCTGTTTCACGCACGGCGGGCTTGGCGCAGGCCGGGCAGGGGACGTGTTTCCAGGTCGGATGGCGATCCAAGGGATTGCCCGGCTTGTCGAAGCTCACATCGCGCGGCAGCTCGACCGGCAATTGATCGGCCGGCACGGCGAGTGGGCCGCACGCGGGGCAGTGAATGATCGGGATCGGGCAGCCCCAATAACGCTGGCGCGAGACGCCCCAATCGCGCAGGCGATATTGGGTGTGGGCTTCGCCGGCGCCGCGTTTTACAAGTTCGGCGATGGCGGCCTTGATTGCTTCGTCCGTGGGCAGACCATCGAGGAAGCGGGAATTGTAGGTGACGCCCGGGCCGGTATAGGCGACATCCGCGATTTCATGCGTGCGCGGATCTTCGCCCGGCGGCAGGACGACGGGCGTAACGGGCAATCCATATTTGCGGGCGAAATCGAGGTCTCGCTGATCGCCGGCGGGGGAGCCGAAGATCGCGCCGGTGCCGTAGGTGGAGAGCACGAAGTTCGCCGCGTAGACGGGCACGACCCAGCTTTCGTCAAACGGATGTTTGACGCGCAGACCGAGATCGATCCCGACCTTCTCGGCCTTTTCAATATCCGCCTCGGAGGTTCCCAACGCCGCGCAGTCGGCGACGAATTGGGCGACGGCGGGATTGTGCTCAGCGATGGCCTTGGTCAGCGGGTGATCGGGGGCGAGGGCGAGGAAGCTCGCGCCGAAGAGCGTATCGGGGCGGGTGGTGTAGACTTCAATTTTTTGGACCGCCGGCTTCCAGCCGGCATTTTCTTCCCGCCAGCTGGAAGCCGGCGGTCCAGGGGCGATGTCCCACCAGATTTTCGCGCCCTGGCTTTTGCCGATCCAATTGGCCTGCATGAGGCGGACTTTATCGGGCCATTTCTCCAGGCCGTTCAGCGCATTGAGCAGATCGTCCACATACGCCGTAACGCGGAAGACCCATTGATCAAGCTCGCGCGTTTCGACGACCGCGCCGGAGCGCCAGCCGCGGCCATCGACGACCTGTTCGTTGGCGAGCACCGTGTTGTCGACCGGGTCCCAATTCACCTTCTGCTTGCGGCGCGCGACGAGACCCTTCTTCCAAAAGGCCAGGAATATCGCCTGCTGATGCTTGTAATAGGCCGGATCGCAGGTGGCGATTTCGCGGTCCCAATCGATGGCGAGGCCGAGCAATTTAAGCTGGGCCTTCATCGCCTCGATGTTGGAATAGGTCCAATCGGCGGGGTGTGCGCCTTTCTCCATGGCGGCGTTTTCGGCCGGCAAGCCAAACGCGTCCCAGCCCATGGGGTGGAGCACGTTGTAGCCATTGGCGCGGCGAAAGCGGGCGATGACATCACCCATGGTGTAATTGCGCGAATGGCCGACATGGATGCGCCCCGACGGGTAGGGGAACATTTCCAGGATGTAGGCCTTGGGCTTGGCCTTCGCTTCATCGGGATCGAGCGCGCGAAACAGGCGCGCTTCATCCCAGCGCGCACGCCATTTCGGCTCGACTTCGCGGTGATTGTAACGCGCCATGGCGGCGCACACTTCAAGGGTGTGGGAGCGAAGTCAATAATGCGGACAATGTCAGCGCTCGTCGCGCCCTTGGCTGAGACGCAATTGACGCGCGCGCGTCAAAATCGCGTTCTCGATCTGCAACTCCGTGTCGGGGCTCACGGTCGCGTCCTGCCAGTTTCCGCCGACATTGGATTGGCGGAAGACGCTTACATTCAGAGCATCGGCCCTGAGGCGCGTGTCCAGAATGTAGACCGTGGCGCGGAAGCGCTCGGTGGGGCGGGCGGCGTCCGAATACCAATCGGTGATGATGACGCCGCCAAAGGGATCGGCGCTGCGCAACGGCATGAAGTTCAGCGTGTCGAGCGAAGCGCGCCAGAGGAAGGCGTTGACGCCGATGCCGGCCTGGGAAATCGACTCGTCGTTCCGATTTCCGCCAAACAGAGGCAGGCTGAAACCGCCATCCGTATCGGTGACGCGGGACTGGCCGGTCTGGCGATTGGTTTCCGGTTCGGGGCCGCTCACGGAGGAGCAGGCAGCGAGCGCGACGGCGAGGGCCAAAGCGGCCGCCGTGATGAAAATGTTCCGTCCGCGCACAGCCATCCAAAAACTCCCCTCGAAGCACTTCGCGGCGGTCTATACCATGTCGCCCGGCGGCGACCAGGGGCGCGCGGCAGGCGAAATGCTGTTCCGGCGTGGCCTTGGCGCCACGGCCTTCCTTCATTTCGCCACCGAAGTGTGGCTTTATTTTCACTGCCCATTAGGTGGGACTCAGGTATAAGGATTGATGGCGGACGCCCTCTGGGCCGGCCGCAAGGGGTAATGAGAGTGAGCTTCCGCAGCGCCTTCCTGTTCGCTTCAGCCGTGCTGGTCACGGCGGGCGCCGCCGCGCCAGGCGTCGCCTATGCGCAGGATTCGGTGGCCGAGCGGAACGCGATCCGGGCCGAAGTGCCGTGGTTCGAGCGGTTCACGCTTAATCAAGGCCCGAACCAGACCACGACCGGGCCGGGCCAATCGGATGCGCGCGGCGTGCAGGCGTGGCAGCCGGCTACGCGCTGGGGCGTCACCGTCAATCTGCGTGAAGCCGAGCGGAGCGTCACCGCGCCCGTTCCCGGGGATCAGACGGCGGTCGGCGCTTATTACCAGTTCACGCCGAGCGTTCGAGTCGGCGGGCAGGTGAGCGTCGGGCGCAGCGAAGCGCTGACCACGACCCAGCAAAACCGCGATGAGCCCGAGGCCGGCGTACGGCTCGAATCGGCGTTCCGCTTCTAAAGCCGCGTTTCCACAAAGGCGTCGATGGCCGCAAAGCCCGCAAAGCCGCGTTCTGTGAGGCGCGGGGCGGTTTGCATGTTAATTCCACCCAAGGCGTAAACCGGCAGCGCGGCGGCCCGGGCCCAGGCCCCAGCGCGCGCGGGGCCGAGTGGGGCCGCCGCGCCGCTGCGTGTTGCGAAAACGGGGGAGAGGAAGGCCGCGTCGGCGCCGGCCCTGGCGGCGCGGGCAAGGGCGGCCGGCGAATGGGCGGCCGCGGTGACGATCCACTCGTTGGGCAAACGGGCGGCCTCGGCGATGGCCCGTTCGGGCAAGTGAAGGCCCGCCGCACCGACCCGGCGGGCGAGGGGGGCGTCGGCGCCGATCAGGAGAACGAGGCCGCGCCGTTCACAGAGTCTAGCCAAGGCGCGGGCGACGGCCAGGCGATCGGGCGCGCCAAAATGGCGGTAGACGATTCCTGTTCCCGTCGGGAGGCGGGCGGCGATCGAGATCGGGTCCGGCGTTCGGGCCGGGTCGGTGAAGAACCAGAGGGCGGGCAGGCCGATGGTGGGCGCGTCGCGATTGAGCCGGGCGGCGCGCGCAGCTAGCAGGGCGAAGGAGCTGCCTATGGGCGAGGATTCGGATCTTGAAGATGTGGTCGGCCGCGCGCGCGCGGCGGTGCTGGCGCGGATCGAAGCGGCCTCAACGGCGGCGGGGCGGGCGCCGGGTTCGGTGCGGCTCATCGCTGTATCCAAGCAGCAGGACTGGGCGCGCGTCGAGGCCGCGCTCACGAGCGGGCAAAGGGCGTTCGGCGAAAACCGGGTGCAGGAGGGGGAAGCGCGCTGGGCCGGGCGGCGCGGCGCGTGGCCGGGGTTGGAGCTGCGCCTCATTGGCCCGCTGCAGACGAACAAGGCGCGGGGCGCGGTCGCCTTGTTTGACGCGATCGACAGCCTTGACCGGGATAAGCTCGCGCGCGCGCTCGCGGACGCGGTGCAAGAAGCCGGGCGCTCACCGGATTTTCTCATTCAGGTCAATACCGGCGAAGAAGCGCAGAAGGCCGGCGTGCTTCCTCAGGAGGCGGACGCTTTTATCCGCGCGGCGCGGGAGACTTATGGATTGTCCGTACAGGGCCTTATGTGCATTCCGCCGGCGGACGAAGAGCCCGCGCCGCATTTCGCGCTCCTGGCCAAGATCGCGGCGCGCAACGGATTGCGCGAACTTTCCATGGGCATGAGCGGAGATTTTGAAACGGCCATCCGTTTCGGCGCGACGATGGTGCGCGTGGGCAGCTTGCTGTTCGGCGCGCGAAGATAGGCCTCGGAATCGCTGATAGGTGAGACACGATTACACCCATCCCCGGATGGCGGCTTCGGCCGTCAATCCGGGGCCCATAACCGCAGACGCTGGAGTGTATGGGCCCCGGGCGCGTTGCTTCGCAACGCCCCGGGGATGGGTGGGCCGCAAGTCGCAGTCCAAAGACGGTGAGAACTAATTCATCCGTGCGGCGATTCCATCGGCGACGCGCAAGGAATTGGCGATGCATGTCAAGGCCGGATTGACGGCCGCGCTCGATACGAACACGCTGGTGTCGGCCACGTAGAGATTGTCCAGTTCATGGGCTTTGCAGTTTGCATCGACCACGGATGAAGTGGGATCGGCGCCCATGCGCAGCGTGCCGCATTGGTGGGCCGTGCCGTAAATCGGCAAAATAGAATCCATCTGCGTGCGGTTGGCGCGCAGGCAGCGGCAGGTGCGGCCGGCCTTGGCCATGGCCTTATGAAAGCGGCGAATGAGCCGATCGTGCGCCTTAAGATTATTGTACCAATAGTCGAGCTGAATGCCTCCATCCGCGGTGAGGCGCACGCGGTTGCGGCTCTCGGGCAAGTCCTCGGTCATGATCAGGAAGGCGAGCAAGCGATCGCCCATGAAGTCCGCGAAGGCCTGCGGGATCATCCAGGACGGCAAAGATTGGGATAATTGGCCGCGAATGACATCGCCCGAGAGGTATTCCAGCAATTGGATGTGGCCCATTGGGTAATCAAAGCCGCCGTCCGGATCTCCCCAATAGAAATCATTGAGGGCCATGGTCTTTGGGAAATCCGTATCGATCTTCGGCCAGGCGAAGGAGAGCGAGGCCGAGGCGGTGTGAAACATGTAATTGCGACCGACCTGGTCCGAGCCGTTCGCCAATCCGTTCGGATGATGCTCGCTTGTGGAACGCAGGAGGACGGCCGCCGAGTTGATGGCGCCGGCGGCGAGGACGACGATATCGCCGCGCACGCTGGCGCGCCCCTCGGCGGTCTCGTAGATTATTCTGGATACGGATGTTCCGCCGGGCGCGGTTTCGAGCTTCAGCACCTTGGCGCCGGATATGAGTTCGACATTGCCGTGCGCCAGCGCGCGCTTGACCATTTTGCGGCCATCGGATTTCGCTTCGCGCAGGCAGGGAAAACCGCCGCAGGTGCGGCAGCGCACGCAAGGGCTTTGCGAGACATTCGTCTCGTCGCGTTCAGCGGCGATGGGCATGTTGATCGGCTTGAAGCCTTGCAGCACGAGACGCGAGCGCAGGGAGGCGATTTCCGGATCGTGCTTTAAGGCCGGGTGCGGATAGGGCGGGGCGTCCGCATCGTCGGTGTGATCGGAGCCGCGCGCGCCGTGCACGTTCCAGAGCGCTTCGGCCTCGGTGTAATAAGGCGCGAGATCGTCATAGCGGATCGGCCAGGCGGGCGAGATCATGCCCCCATGATGGGTGGTCTCCTCAAAATCACGCTTACGGAAGCGATAGAGCGCGGCGCCGTAAAAGATGGTGTTGCCGCCGACCCAATAATGGATGTTCGGCTGAAAGGCGCGGCCTTTGCGGTCCAGCCACTTTTCCTTGGCCTTATAGCGATGACGAAGGAATACGTCTTTCGGGCTCCAGTTCTGCGGCTCCACGGGCAAGTGATCGCCGCGTTCGAGAAGGAGGATCGATTTGCCGGTCGATGCGAGGCGCTGGGCGAGCGTGGCGCCGCCGGCGCCGGAGCCGATGACAACCACGTCGTAGGATTTGTCCGCGCGCATGGGCGCGTCGATTTCAGTCACCGACATAATATTTCTCCGCGGCGCGGCGCGTGAGCGCGCGCATGAGAGGCTCGGGCAGGGCACGCATAAGCGCCGCCGCGATTTTTGGAGGCGCTCCCGGCACTACGATTTCGTGGCCCTTGTCGTTACGCACCCAGGATTCTTGGGCGACCTCGGCCGCGCTCTGCGCGAAGCGGCGGGCCGCGCCATTCTCTTCCATCGGTATGGCGTTGGCGGCTTGAAACTCAGTTGAGACGAAGCCGGGCAGGACGGCGGTGACGAAGACGCCGCGCGCCTTGACCTCGGCGTTCAGCGATTGAGAAAATTTAAGCAGGAAGGATTTTCCCGCCGGGTAGAGCGTGTTGCCCTTGGCGCCGGAGGAGAGCGCGGCGATCGAGCTCACATTGATGATTCGTCCCCAGCGGCGCTCCAGCATGCCGGGCAGAAGCGCGTGGGTGAGGGCCGCCGGCGTGACGATGGTGAGTTCCAAAAAGGCGCGGTGATCGGCGAAATTCGCGCCGGCGTAGTTTTGGACGATGGTGGCGCCGGCATTGTTGATGAGCATATCGACGCGCGGCCGGCGGGCCGCGATGTCGGCGGCGAGCGCTTCGGCCGCGCCGGCGCGGGAGAGATCGGCCGGGAACACATCGGCCTCGGCGCCTTGGGCGCGCAGGCGCGCCGCGAGCGCTTCGAGGCGCTCGGCGCGGCGGGCGACCAGCCCTACGCCGAAGCCCTTGGCGACGGCGAGATCGGCGAAAGCGGCGCCGATGCCGGAGGAGGCGCCGGTGATCAGCGCGTAGCGCGGTTCATTCATAATCGGCGATCCGTGATTGATGCTGGGTACGCCGCCCCCGCGCGGCGGGTTACGGAATGATCATGATTCCATCGCCCGGGCGCGCAACGCTCAGTATGCGGAGCATGGCGGCGCGATCGACCCCGATGCAGCCTTCGGTGGGGGCCCAATCGGTGCGGGCGAGGTGAAGGAAGATGGCACTGCCGGCGGCCGGGATCACGGGATCGTCATTCCAGCCCAGGACGATGATGAGGTCATATAGGCCGTCCTCGCGCCAGAGCGTTTCGGCGCGCGCGGGGAATGGGCTTTTGACGTGGGTGTTGTAAGCGGGATGGCTGGGATCGTCACACCACTGATCATCGGGGGCGAGCGCGAAGCACGGCAGGGCGGTTTCAGGCGGCGGTTCGCGGTCCGGCCGGTGGAAGGCGGCGCGGAAGGGCAGCGGGCCGGCCGGCGTCGCGCCATCGCCCTCGCGCTTGGCGGCGGGCGATACGATGCCGCTTCGACCGAATATGCAGCGGGCGGACAGGTTGGGCCCGCTCAAGAGGCCTTGGGCCTCGGCGCGAAAGGACATGATCACCATTTAGGCAGTAGACTGCGCAATGGGCCCGGCATGAAGACTCGATCGGCGCATATTCTTGTCATCGACGATGATGATGATCTGCGCGCGGAATTGTGCGCGCAGATCGGGCGGGAGCCGGGGTTTGACGCCACCGGCGCGGCCGATGCGCGCGAGGGCTTGCGCCTGGCGCAGGCGGGCGGCGCGCAGGTCATTTTGCTTGACGTGCATTTGCGGGACAGCGACGGGGTTGATCTATGCCGCCAGATGCGGGCGGCGGGCGTTAAAACACCGATCATCCTGCTCACCGGCGCGGCGCAGGAGGAGGCGGACCAAGTGCGCGGGCTCGACGCCGGCGCCAATGATTATGTGCTCAAGCCGTTCAAATTCTCGGTGCTGCTGGCGCGTATCCGTGCGCATCTGCGCAGCCACGAAACCAGCGAGGATGCTGTGCTGCAGGTGGGGCCGTATGAGTTTCGCCCCGCGATGAAGGTGCTGGTGACGGCGGCGAAGAAAAAAGTGCGGCTGACCGAGAAGGAAACCAACATCCTCAAATATCTCTACCGCTCGGGTGAAAAGCCGGTTGGGCGCGAGGAGCTGCTGCGTGAAGTGTGGGGCTATAATTCCGGGGTGACCACGCACACGCTGGAGACGCACATCTATCGGCTGCGGCAAAAGATCGAGCCCGATGCGCAAAGCCCAAAACTGCTGATTACGGAAAGCGGTGGGTATCGGCTGCAAGCCTGAGCAAAGATTTCTAAGCCAGCGGCGCCGGCAACAGCACGCCGACCAGGACCGCGGCGTAGTGCGTTCCCGATGCGCTGACGACCGCGCCGTGCCAGATGGCGCGGCGATAGGGCAGGTTCTTGATCATGTAGAAAATGACGCCGACCGAATAGATGATTCCGCCGGCGACTATGAGGCCTAGCGCGATCGGCGAAACGCCGCGTATGAACGGATCGAGCGCGATGAGGGCGAGCCAGCCAAGCCCCAGATAAAGCACCAGCCAAATCCGCTTGGAGAGGCCAGGCAGGAAGAGTTTGCCGGCGACGCCAGCGAGGGCCAAGGCCCATACCGCCGCCGTCATCCCGAGCGCCCAGGCGCCTTCAAATCGTTGGGTGGTGAAGGGGGTGTAAGTGCCGGCGATCATGAGAAAAATGGCGGCGTGATCGAGCCGGCGCAGCAATGGCTGGCGCGTGGAATTTTCGTGAAAATTATAGAAAGCCGAGGCGGTCAGCATGGCCAGCCAGCAAAGGGCGTAGATCGCCACCGCGCCGATTTCGCCGGGCGCGCCATCCAGGATCGACCAGACGAGCAGGACAAGGCCGCCGAGCGCGGCGAGCGTGAGGCCGACCCCGTGCACCCACGCATCGGCCGCGCGCTCGCGGTGCGTCGGGTAATGTTGCAGGGGAAGGGCGAGGTTCATGTCATTGCCCGGCGAGGTAGGCGCGATTGGCGAGCAGGAGTTCACTCACCAGATCGCGTTCGGCCTCCGTCAAATAGGGGTTCCACACATCAAAGATCAGCATAACACGAATAAAATCGCTGTCATTGCGCGCTTCGTGCTCGATCGAATCGTCAAACACCCAGGCCTTGCCCATCTTCCAATCGCGGCGATCGTTGCCGACGCGGTAGCTGCATTTCTCGGGCAAGATCAGCGGGAGATGGCAGATGACGCGCGCGTTCGTCGAGCCCGTGTGCGGTGGAATCGCAGTGTGCGGCTTAAGAATTGAGAACATTGCCGTAGGGCCATAGTGCGGTTGACGCGCGAGGGGCAGGCGATCGAGGATTTCGGCAGTCCTCGGGCAGCGTGCGCAATTCGCGTCATGACGCGCGCCGCTCTCCCAGAAGAAATATACGCTCCAAGCGGGATTGAAGTTGAGGTCCGCCCATTGATTAAGGGGTGAGCCGGGTTGTTTCTGGATATAGGGCTGCAATTCTCGCGCCTCCGAGAGCACCCCTTCAAGTTCATCGCGGATAATGGGCGTTTGGGATTCGAGTTCCGGCATCCAAGGAAAGAACGCATCGTCAAAAAACGGCACGGGCGGCACGCGCGGGAAGAGGAGTAAGGCGGGATCGGGGACCTGCGGCTTGGCTTTGCCGACGAAGATGTCGACGCATTCGTCAATGCGAGCGAAGTCGGCGCCGCCATGTGCGCGCTTGTGGTCGGCGAGGCGCGCGTGGAGAAAGTCGGCCTTCCGCTGGCGATCCTCGGCGACGATGGCGCGCGCATGCTCGATTGGTTTGACCAGGAATTGCGCAGGCGGATCGGGCGCGAGGCGCAGCGCGGTGGCGTAGGCGGCGGCGGCGGCGCGCATATCGCCCATCTTTTCGATGACGACGCCCTTGGTGAGCAAAGCGAGAAATTCGTAGGGGTCGATCGCCAGCGCGGCGTTGAGCGCGCGCAGCGCGGCCGGCCAATCGGCCATAAGGCGGCAGGCGAGCGCGAGCTCCATCAGGATGCTGATATTATCGGGCGATGCGGCGGCGGCGGACTCGAGGATTGCGCGTGCGCCCACGGCGTCGCCGGCTTTCAGGCGTTGCTTGGCGCCCTCCAAAATGATCTCTGGCCGAGGCGTTTCCAGCGTCGTCATGTCAGGGCCCGCGCGACGGCGCTTCCCGGCGCTCGTCACCCTTTCACACGCAATCTATCAAACTCGCAACTTGACCACCACGGGCACATGGTCGCTGGGTTTGTCCCAACCGCGGCAGGGCGTGTGAATGGTGTAGTCGCGCGAGGCGGGGGCGAGATCGGCGCTGGCCCAAACGTGGTCGAGGCGGCGGCCGCGATTGTTCACTGTCCAATCCGGGCTGCGATAGCTCCACCAGGTGAAGAGTTTCTCGGGCGGCGGGCGGTGCTGGCGGGCGAGATCGACGAAGCCGCCGAGATCGCGGATGGCGTCCAGGGCGTCTGTTTCCACAGGCGTGTGGGAGACGACATCCAAAAGCTGCTTGTGGCTCCAGACATCGTGTTCGCCCGGCGCGACATTGAGATCGCCGACGATGACCAGGGGGCCCGCGCCCTTGCGCTTCTTGTATTCCTTTTTCATGCGGGCCAGCACGTCGAGCTTGTGGGCGAACTTCTCATTGAGCGCGGGATCTGGAATGTCGGCGCCGGCAGGCACATAGAGATTGTGAATCTCAACGCCGTCGATCATCGCGGCCGCGACGCGCGCTTCGCCCTTGGGGCAGAGGGCGGGCGCTTCGACGGGTTCGAGCTTGCGTTTCGAGGCGATGGCGACGCCGTGCCAGCCCTTCTGGCCGACGATGTGGAGGTGTTTGTATCCAACCTCCGCGAAGGCGGCGGCGGGGAATTCCGCCTCGCGACATTTGATCTCCTGGAGGCACAACACGTCGGGCTTGGCTTCGGTGAGGAAGCGCTGAACCAGGGGCGCGCGCAGGCGCACGGAATTGATGTTCCAGGTGGCGATCGAGAGCATGTGGCTTTGTGGCGGCTGGGGGGCTCGGCGGGAAGCAAAAACGAAACGCCCGGCCCTTGTTCAGGGCCGGGCGTCCGTTGCGCCATGAGGGTGGGCGCGTTCGCCGGGAGGGGAATATTCCGGCGTGGCCGCCGCGCTGGATCCGTCAGCGGGGGGGACGACGCCAATCCAGGGGGATGAGCGGCGGCCGCACGTTGCATATAGAGCACAGGGCGCGAAAAATCAATGTTTCGGAAATGAATTCGCTTGCGTGATGCGATCACGAAACGGCGAGCCGAATTTTCCTTGACGCGCCAATGATTAGCGCGGGGCCGTGGTGTTCAGCGCGCCCGGGCGCGGCACACGGAACAGGCGCTGATCGAGTGCGGCGACGGGCTGAATGTCGGTCAATGTGATTCGGGTGCGCCCGCCGGTCGCGTCCACCACATCCCAAGCGCGCAAGTGCAGAGACGGTCCGGCGAGGTGGAGGGTGATCTCTCCATCCGCTTCGCCGCGCCGATCCCGCGCCGAGACGAACAGGGCGTCGCCCTGGCGGATGGCGCGGGTGACGTGGGCGTCGCGTTCGAGATTTATGTCGTTCTTCAGCACGAAATAGAGCGGCGTGGCGCGCAGACGCGCGGTGTTCAGACTGCGCAAGGCGCGATCATGGACGGCGACGGTCGTCCCGTCAGAGACGATCAGCAGGCGCGTTGGGGGATCATATTCAAAGCGCACGCGGCCCGGCCGCTGGAGAAAGAAGCGACCGGCGGTGACCAGCCCGTCGGGCGCGATCTGCAGGAAACGGCCCTGAATGACGCGCTGGCTGTTCAGTGCGGCGTTGGCCTCGCGCAGGGCCTGGGCGCGGGCCGCGCCCGTCAAACTCGCCGGCTGCTGGGCGTCGGCGGGCGTCGGCGCGAGCAGGGGCAGCGCGAAGAGACCAGTGAGAATTTGCCTGCGATTCATGCGGTGAGAGATGGCGCGCCGATGCGGCGAAGGAAAGGCCAAGCCAACCTGGAGAGGCGGCGTCGGCGGCGACGCGCGCCCAATCCCCCGCGCCGTCGCGCTGAGAGCCAGCAAAATCAACGTTTTTCGCACCGGTTGAAGAAACTTGTCCCCCACCTTCGCCGGCGCCCCATACTCGCCTTGTCCCGCCGCGAGCGGAGGTCGTTCCGGATCAGACCGAAATCGGCGGTGGGAGGCGGATGAGCGTGAGCGCGTCCCCCGCGCAAGCGGGAAGGGCGCGATGAGCCGGCGGTGCACTGAAACCGTCGGGGTCCGGGAGCGGATCTGAACCGCCCCGCACGCGGCTGGCCTCCGGCGCAGGAGTTAAAACCTCCCCACCGCGCCGTGCTGGTGAACAATATCCGTCGGGGCGCGGCTTCGCCGCGTCGATCGCGCCCGATGCGATAAGCAAAAGGGCGCAACTTACCTGGCGCAGCGCAGCCGCGCCCCACCCTCCGTATGCGGAGGAACCAGAAGCGAACCAGCGGAGACGCCCGTCTCGCGCTGTCGAGAACGGCTGGGCGCAAAGCTGGAGCGGCGCGGCGTTACATTCGCCTCAATGCTAGGACGCGCGGGGCGCGAATTTAAGGTCCATGAGCGCTCTACGAAATATTTGCTTCAATGTCTCTTTTCGACTTGAAGGGCGGTGTATGGGCGATCCCAAGGGCGGATCGCGTTTCAGGTCCGTGACATTAATCCCCGCCCGCGCCGATCAGGATGTCGCGCTTGCCGGCGGCGTTGGCGGTGGAGACGACGCCTTCTTTCTCAAGCCGCTCGACCAAGGTCGCGGCGCGATTGTAGCCGATCTGCAGGCGGCGCTGGAGGTACGACGTCGACGCTTTGCGGTCGCGCGCGACGATCTCGACAGCGCGATCGAACAATTCATCGCCCGTTGCGTTCGCGCCATCGAAGAGGTCGGGCATGGCGTCGGGATCAAATTCTTGTTCTTCCTCGGTGACGTCGCTGCGATATTGCGGCGCGCCTTGAGCCTTCAGCATGGCGACAACGCGTTCGACTTCGGCGTCGGTGACGAAGGGGCCATGCAAGCGGCGAATGCGCCCGCCGCCCGCCATGTAAAGCAGATCGCCTTGGCCGAGGAGCTGTTCGGCGCCCTGTTCGCCCAGGATGGTGCGCGAATCGATCTTCGAGGTGACCTGATAGGAAATGCGCGTCGGGAAATTGGCCTTGATGGTGCCGGTGATGACATCGACGCTCGGCCGCTGGGTGGCCATGATCAAGTGAATGCCGGCCGCGCGCGCCATTTGCGCCAAGCGCTGCACCGCCGATTCGATTTCCTTGCCGGCGACGATCATGAGATCGGCCATCTCGTCGATCACGACGACGACATAGGGCATGTTTTCGAGCGGCAATTCCTGCGTTTCGTGGATGGGCGCGCCGGATTCCGGATCGAAGCCGACATGCGTGGTGCGCTCAAGCCGTTCGCCGGTGCGGCGGGCCTCGTTCACGCGATCATTGTAGCCGACGATGTTGCGCACGCCGAGCTTGGCCATGCGGCGGTAGCGCTCCTCCATTTCGCGCACCGTCCATTTCAGCGCGACGACGGCCTTTTTCGGATCGGTGACGACCGGGGAGAGCAGATGGGGAATCCCTTCGTACACGGAGAGTTCCAGCATTTTCGGATCGATCATGATGAAGCGGCATTCTTCCGGCGGGTGCCGGTAGATGAGCGACAAGATCATGGCGTTGATGCCGACCGATTTGCCCGAGCCGGTGGTGCCGGCGATGAGCAGGTGGGGCATTTTGGAGAGATCGGCGGCGAAGGGATCGCCTTCGATGGTTTCGCCCAACGCCAGCGGCAGGCCGCCCTGCACGCCCGCGAAGGACGGGCTCGACAGCAGCGTGCGCATGAACACGGTTTCGCGGCGCGGATTCGGCAGCTCGATGCCGATGGCGTTGCGGCCGGGAATGACGGCGACGCGCGCGGCGGTGGCGCTCATGGAGCGGGCGATGTCATCGGCGAGGCCTATGACGCGCGCGGACTTAACGCCTGGCGCGGGCTCCAGCTCAAACAGCGTAACAACCGGGCCTGGCCGCGCGGAGACGATTTCGCCTTGCACGCCAAAGTCCGCCAACACTTCCTCGAGCTGGCGGCTCATAGCCTGCAATTGCGCGGGATCGGCGTGGCTGGTGCGCGCCTTGGGCGGGGCGAAGAGATTGTCGCTCGGCAATTCGAAGCGCTTGCCGCTGGTGTAGACGGGCGCCGGCGTTGTGCGCGGCGTCTGTTCGCGGCGCGGCGCGAACCGGCGCGGGGCGGGCTCGCGTTCGGCTGGCCGCTCGATCGGCGTTTCTTGTTCGTAAGATGGGATGGGCGCGCGCGGCCGCGTACGCTCGATCGGCCGGCGCATCTGGCGATGATCCGGCTCCTGACGCGCCATGCGCTCCCCAACGAACGTGAGCGCCCGCGTGGCCCCGCCAGCCGTGGCTGCGGCGGCGCGGCCCGCGGTTTCCGCCGCCACGCGCACATCGCGCGGCCGCAGCTGGAACGCCCAACCCGTCGTCAAAACACCGCCCAAGGCGGCGAGGAAACCCGCGATGGCTTGCGGGATTGGAAGACCTGGCAATGCGATGAGGCCGCTCAACGCGCCGGACACCGTATCGCCGAGAACGCCACCGAAGCCGGCGGCCAGGGGCCAGCCTTCCATCCAAGCGGAGGGGATGGAGGACGCGGCGCCGGCCAAGAGCGCAACACCGGTTACGCCCGCAAGGAGGCGGGCGCGGTCAATCGGGGCGGTCAAGCGGCCGCGAAACACGCGCATGGCGCCGGCGGCGATCAAGGCGGCCATGGCCAAAGGCGCGGCGGCGCCCATCGATTGCATCGACAGATCCGCCAGCACCGCGCCGGGACCGCCGAAGAGATTGCCGGCCTCACCGCCGTTCGCGGTGTTGATGCTCGGATCCTCTGGCGAATAGGTGAGCACGGCGCCAAGGCCGTAAATGCCGAACAAGCCCGCGCCCAAGGACGCGGTCGCGCGCTTCAGCGCCTGGCGGCCGCCGAAGGACATTGCATCGGAGGGGATCGGCCCCTCGGCGGAATAGGCTTCATCGGTCATGGGCTGATCGGCCTTCGGCGCGCTTGCTGGCGCGAACCTTCGGGCGGGCGGGTTACCAAGCCGTTGACGGTAAGGCCATCATCCCAAGATTCTGGCGTTCTTGCGAAAAAGCCATGATTTGCAAGGCCCGACCTGGGTCTTCCCTGCGGTAGTTCCCGGTAACCTTAATGATTTCCTTCCGCAAAGAAGGGCGCGGACAACGCCCGCGCCCTTCAATTGATTCTCTCTCGTTCGCTTGGCTGGCGCGCCGGAAATTTGAATCGAGATCGTTTCTCGTCCGAAAACCGCGTCGCACTTTTCGGGAAACGATCTAGGGATGATAGGCCGCTTCGCCATGTTCGGCGATGTCGAGGCCTTCTTCCTCGGTCTCGCGGCTTACGCGCAGCAGGCCGATCACACGCAGCACGCCGAAGATGAGCAGGCTGCCGACGCCTGACCAGGCGATCGTCACGCCAACGGCCCGCGCTTGCGATGTGAGTTGCGTCATCAAGTCGTACGATGCGACGGGGCAGGTCGCGAGCACGGCGCCGGCTTCACTGCAGTGGACGTAATCGACAACGCCAGCGCCGCCCCAGGCGGGGTTGACGACGAACGCGGCGCCGAGCGCGCCGATTACGCCGCCAACGCCATGGATGCCGAACACGTCCAGGCTGTCGTCATAGCCGAGACGGTTCTTCACGGTCGACACGAAGAACAGGCACACGGGCGAAACGATCGCGCCGAGGAGCAGCGCGCCCATCGGGCCCGCGAATCCCGCCGCCGGCGTGATGGCGACGAGGCCCGCAATCGCGCCGGAGGCAAAGCCCAGCAAGCTCGCGCGCTTTTTGAACGCCCATTCGCACAGCGTCCAGGAAAAGGCGGCCGCGGCGGTGGCGAGGAAGGTGTTCGCCATGGCGAGGACCGCGTAATAATTGCTTTCAAGGTTCGAGCCGGCGTTGAAGCCCATCCAGCCGAACCAGAGCAGGCCCGCGCCGATCAGAGTCATGGTCAAGGAGTGGGGCGGGATGGGTTCGCGCCGATAGCTCGACCGACGGCCGAGGATGAGGCAGCCCACCAGGGCGGCGATGCCGGAATTGATGTGAACAACCGTGCCGCCGGCGAAATCGAGCGCGCCGAAGCCCCAGATCAAGCCGGAGCGGATTGGATCGTCCGGATGTGTGGCGACAGCGTCGGGGCCGGGCCACCACCAGACCATGTGGGCCATCGGATAGTAGACCAGCAGCGGCCAGGCGATCGCGAACAGTACGACGCCCGCGAATTTCACGCGCTCCGCCAAGGCGCCGAGCACCAGCGCGGCGGTGATGCAGGCGAAGGTCATCTGGAAGACGACGAAGACGAGTTCGGGGATGTAAACGCCGGTGGAAAAGGTCGCGACATTGTTATCGGACAAGTCCGTGCCGGCGTCGGCCAGGAAGAAGCGCGACGATCCGCCGATAAAGGAATCGAGCGCGCCGCCATCAGTGAAGGCGAGCGAATAGCCCACCAACGCCCACAGGATCATGCCGATGGCGGTGACGGTCGAAACCTGCATCAGCACGGACAACATGTTCTTGGCGCGCACGAGGCCCCCGTAGAAGAGGGCGAGGCCTGGGATGATCATGAGAAAGACAAGCGCCGTCGACACCAGCATCCAGGCGGTGTCGGCCTTATCGACCGTCGCTTCGGGCGCGGCGATGGCTGGGGCCTGCGCGGGCGTTGGCTCGGCGGGCGCCGGCTCCGTGCCAGCCAGCTCCGTCGCGGCGGGCGCCGCCTCGGCGGTGAGAGGCGCGACGTTCGCCAGTGGCGCGGCCTCGGCCTGCGCCGCTTCCGGCGCCTGTGCGATCGCGGGGCTTGGCGCGGCGAGGCCCAACGCGCAGGCGGCGAGCGCGGCGGCCGCGCCAAGGCGCAGATAATTCCACAATTTTCCGGCACTCGATTGGGTCATCCCCGGCTCCCGTACGCAAAGACGGGCCGATTGGCGGAAGCGTTGGAGCGGCGGGCAAGCTTGGGCGGGGGTTCGCGCGCCGCTCATTGTTCGTGCGCCTAAAAAATGGGCGACGGCGCCTATTCGCGGTGCGCTTCGCCGCGCCGCATCGACGGCGCGGGTATCCGGGCGCACAATTTCAGCATGATCATCGAGGGACATGAGCGCGTCGATGTCGCGGTCGTCGGCGGCGGGCCGGTGGGGCTCACGCTCGCCCTGGGGCTGGAGCAGGCGGGCGCTTCGGTCACAGTGATCGACGCGGCGGCGCCGGAAGCGGCGCTGGACGACAAGTTCGACGGGCGCGCGTTCGCCATCGCCTTCGCCAATTTTCGCATGTGGCGCGCTCTTGGCGTCGCCGAGGCGCTCGATCCGGTCGCGCAACCGATCGACAAGATCATGGTGACGGACGGGCGCCCGCTCGGCGAGCGCGGCCGGGGCGGGCCTTCGCTGCTGCATCTCTTCTTCGATTCCGCTGAGCTCGGCGCGGGGCCGGGGGAAGCGCTCGGTTACATGGTCGAGCACCGTCATCTGCGCCGTGCGCTGGAAGACGCGATCCGGGCGCGGCCAGCGATCACGCGGCTGGCGCCGATGGGCGTTGTTGATGTCAAGCGCGGGGCGGCGGGCGTCACGCTTGATCTGGCCGATGGGGGGCATGTCACCGCCTCGCTCATCGTCGGGGCGGACGGGCGGCGCTCGTTCGTGCGCGAGAAACTCGGCATACGGACGATCGGTTGGCCTTATGGCGTCACGGCGATTGTGGCCACCGTTGCACATGAGCGGCCGCATGAAGGCGTCGCGCATGAATTCTTCCTACCATCCGGGCCGTTCGCCATTCTTCCGTTGACGGACAATCGCTCCAACATCGTTTGGGCCGAGCCGCATGCGGCGGCCGCCGCGCTGATGGCGATGGAGGAAGGCGATTTCCTCTCGGAACTTCTGCGCCGGTTCGGCGATTTTCTCGGCGCGCTGACGCTTGAGGGGCCACGGTTTTCCTATCCGCTCTCCATGCAATTGGCGGAGAAAATGATCGAGACGCGCGCCGCGCTTGCGGGGGACGCGGCGCACGGCATTCATCCCATCGCCGGGCAGGGGCTCAATCTCGGGCTCAAGGACGTGGCGGCGCTGGCGGAGTGCGTGCGCGATGCGCTGGCGCTCGGGCTCGACGCGGGCGATGCGAGCGCGCTGCAGCGGTACCAACGCTGGCGGAGGTTCGACAATATGGCGATGGCGAGCGCGATGGAGTTTTTTGACCGCCTATTTTCAAATGATTTCGCGCCGCTGCGCACGGCGCGGCGGGCAGGGCTGGCGCTGGTCAACCGGATCGGGCCGGCGCGGCGTTTCTTCATGCGCGCGGCGGGGGGCGGGGCGGGCGATCTGCCAAAGTTGTTGCGCGGCGAGAGGCTTGCAGCTTAGCAGAGCTGATGTGCGTGAAGTGGGTCGCGGTTGTCATTCGCGCGCCATGAGTGATGGGTAGTCCTCATCTTGCGAGTCGATTGAAACCCTCGTTTCGCATCACCTCAGCGGCCCCGTGGAGCTCAGCTCCGGGGCCGCAATTTTTGCGCCGTTCGCTATTGGCAGGCGGCGTGAATGCGCGCCTTATGCGCCGCCATGCGCGTTTCGGCATCGCGGCCGAGTTCGTACAAAAAGTCCCACGCGTAGAGGCCGGTGTCGTGGCCATCGTCAAACGCGATGCGCACGGCGTACCGTCCAACGGGGAAAGCTTCGCGTACGCCGATGTTTTCCTTGCCGGCTATGGCGGGCGGGGGCGCCGCGCCGTGGCCGCGCACCTCCGCGCTGGGGCTTTCAACGCGCAGCAATTCGAAGGGAATGGAGAAGCGCGCACCGTCGTCAAACTCAATCTTGAGCGCGCGCGTCGCGCGATCAAAGACAAGCGCGGTTGGCCAAGGGCGGCGCGTCATTCGTCGGCGCCAAGCTCACGCGCCTCATCCAGCAGCAGGATGGCGACG
>CADEEL010000011.1:15567-66772 GCA_902826335.1 uncultured Alphaproteobacteria bacterium | reverse complement strand
GCGTCATTCGTCGGCGCCAAGCTCACGCGCCTCATCCAGCAGCAGGATGGCGACGCCGTCGCGCACAGGATAAGCGAGGCGGGCCGCGTCGCTGATCAGCTCGCGCTTGGCGCGATCATACCGCAGGGGCGTGCGCGTCTGCGGGCAGACAATCACTTCGAGGAGTTTGGGGTCGAGTTCGTCCGTGGGCTGAGCGGCGGTCATTGCATTGGACGTTCCGGGCCGCCACGCGCCGCGCATTCCATTTCGAGCAGGGCGATCAAGGTGTCGGCGCGATCAAGCAGGGTGGTGGCTTCAAGCAGGGCCTGCTTGGCCGCGATGTCGAGCGGGCAGAGCATTGAAGCGACGTTGACCAATGTTTCCGGCGGCGCCTGTTCGACGGTGGACCAATCCACGTTGAAGCCGTGCATGGCGGCGTATTCACGCAAGGTCGCCGTCAAGCGATCTCGATCGAGGCCAAGGCCTCCGCCAGCGCCGGCCAGATCGTCAGTGAATTCGTCATAGCCGGCGATCACCTGGCGGTAGGGCGTTGCGGCCGGGAGTTCCTGCTCGACGCGAAAGCGCGACACGCCAGTCAAGGTGATGAGGTAGCGGCCGTCATCCAGTTCAGCAAAGGCGGTGATGCGGCCGAGCGCGCCGACATCCATCAAGGGCGGGTTGGCGGGGTCTCCATGCGCGGGCTGGATCATGCCGATCAGCCGCTCGCCCGAGAGCGCGTCATCGATCATGTTGAGGTAGCGCGGCTCGAAGATGTTGAGCGGCAGGGTGGCGCGCGGAAAGAGCAGGGCCCCGGCAAGCGGAAACACAGGGATAACGTGCGGCAGGTCGGCGGTCTTGCGGTAGCCTCCTCTTCGCATGGTTCGCCGCTCCTTCTCGATCGATCGCGTCAGGAAAACAGGAGCGCGGACAGGCGGCGGCGGCCGGCCTTTGCAATGTCCGAATTGAGGCCCGCCGCCTCGAAGATTTTCACGAGCTGTTTGCGCGCGGCCTCTTCATTCCAGTCGCGATCACGCTCGACGATGGCGAGCAGGTGATCGACGGCGCTGGCGAGGTCGCCGCGGGCCGCAAGCGCGTTGGCGAGATCGAACCGCATGGCGTGATCGGCGGGATGGAGCGCGACCTGCTCCAGCAGATGGCGCGGATCGCCCGCGCCGTCGCCAGCGGCGAGATCGAGCGCGGCGCGCACGCCCTGAACGTCGGGATCGCGCTGCTTATCTTCAGGCAAGGAGTCGAGCAGCGCGCGGGCCTGGTCGGCTTCGCCGCTCGCCAGATAGCAGCGCGCGAGGCCCGCGACGGCCTTGGCGTTGTCAGGCTCCATTTGCAGTGCGACGGCGAAGCTCTGCGCGGCGCCGCCAACATCGCCCAGGGCGAGGCTTTCATTGGCCGCGCGCAGCACCTCGGCGACTTCGCTGGACGCATCGGCGCCGATCAGACGATCGATGAAGAGCTTGATCTGGCTTTCGGGCACGGCGCCCATGAAGCCGTCAACGGGGCGGCCGCCCTTGAAGGCGTACACGGCGGGAATGGAGCGCACGCCCAATTGCCCCGCGATGGCCGGGTTATCATCGATGTTGATCTTGACCATCTTCACCTTGCCGCTGGCGGCGCGCACGGCTTTTTCCAGCGCGGGCGTCAATTGCCGGCACGGCCCGCACCAGGGCGCCCAGAAATCGACGATCACGGGCTGGGTTTGCGAGGCCTGAATCACGTCGGCCATGAAGCCGCGATCGTCGCCTTCCTTCACCAGATCAGGGGCTGGGCCATCGATAAAGGCAGTCATGCGGGCGTCTCGCTTTCTTGTCTGGCTAAATGGTTCGGCGGGCGCGCCAGTTCAACGCGCGCGGGACGGCCATCCACGTCAAACCTGACGATGACGACTTCGCGGCCTGTCGAAGCGATGAATTTGAGGAGGTCGGCTGGGGTGAGGGCGGTGGTGGCGTCGTTGCGCAGGGGGTGGAAATTCACAAGGTCGGCGTCCAGCAGGGCGGCGTCGATCACAAGGCGCACGCGCCGCGCGGTGTCATTGATGAGTGCAAACACGGTCACCGAGCCGGGCGTGACGCCCAAATGCGCCATGAGAAGGTCGGCCGCAGCGAAGCTTGGCCTTCCCATTCCGATCAGGGCGGCGGTTTGATTGAGGTCAATCCGGGCGTCCGCATGCGCGCAGACTAGGGCGAGCGCGCCCTTCTTGTCCTTAAGAAAGAGGTTCTTCGTGTGCGCGCCGGGCAGGGCGCGCTTCAAATCCGCGCTCTCGGCGACGGTGAAGACGGGCGGGTGGCGATAGGTGCGATGGGCGAGGCGCAACGCATCTAGGCGTGCGTAAAGGTCCTCTTCTGTCGCGGGCGCGCGCATGGGAAGGCCTTGGCGCATCGGCGCGCGCTCGTCTATGGCGGACGGGGAATATGGAACTTTCATGAAACTGACTTGTTACACTCTCGATGGCGCGCCGGCGGAGATGGTTCCCGGACGGCCCGACCGCGACTGGATGGACGCCTTTTCGAACCGGCATCCGTATCGCTGTCTGCCGCTGGTTGTGGCCAACACGACGGGGTGGGAGCTGCTGTCACCGGTCTCGTTCACGGCGAGCTGGACCGGCGGGCCGCTGTCCAAGGACATCCGCCTCGACGCGGATGGGGATACGACGCCAGAGCAACTTGCGCGGTGGGCGGTGTCCCACTTTTCCGGGGGCGTGCTGACGTTTCACACCGGCTATCTTTTCCGCACCGATCCGGGCTGGGACATCTGGGTGGGCGGGCCGCCCAATCACATCAAGGACGGCATCCAACCACTGGCCGGCATCGTCGAGACCGATTGGTTGCCGTTTCCGTTCACGATGAACTGGCGGTTCACGCGGCCGGGCCTCGTCAGCTTCACAAAGGGCGAGCCGTTCTGCTTTGTGATGCCCGTTCCGCACGCCGCGATTGACGATGTGCAGCCGCTGGTGAAGCGGCTGGCGGACGATGCGGCGCTGAAAAAAGAGTATGACGAGTGGGGGGCGAGCCGCTCGAAATTTCTCACCGGCCTCGAACAGCGCGACGAGGAAACGGTCAAGCAAGGCTGGCAACGCGATTATTTCAAGGGCCAAACGCCGGCCGGCGCGGCCGCGCCGGAAAGCCATATCAACCGCCGCCGGCTCAAGGCGCCGCGCAAGGCGGGGCCGGGGGAATAGGGCGCGATGGCGCCGGTTCGAATTGGCTCGGCCGGCGGTTTTGGGGCGCGCCCGCGCCTCTTGCCTTCGCAGCGCGCGCCTGCGATATCGACGCACCCACCCCACGGATGCGGGCGTAGCTCAGGGGTAGAGCACAACCTTGCCAAGGTTGGGGTCGTGAGTTCGAATCTCATCGCCCGCTCCAAGGAAATCAAAGACTTAGCAGCGCATTCTAGGGTCCGGCGAGAAGTTTTCCACAAGTTGGTCACCACTTGGTCACCACGGAATAGCTGTGGATAAGAATTTCGGACTGCCGAGCTTCGAGCTCCAACGAGCGCCAACGTGCGGTCATATCTGCTGATAGCGCCCAAAAGCCTCGGTCACCGCCCGAGCAGTCCGCGCAGATGTTCGATTGGTTTCTGCATGCCCAGCGAGTGCGCGCGCTCATGAATGAGGCGCTTACGGATATCCAGGTGAAGCTCCATCGCATTGAGCGCTTCGCGCCAGCCCGCCCGGAACGCCAAGACATTCCGCTTTACCTCAACCGCGAGCCCCATGCGTTGCAGCTCGCGTGCGCGTTCCTTCAAGGCGCGGGTCGTGGACAGGTCACCATTTGCCGCCTCCAGCGCCGCAATGCGGATCGTGCGATCCTCTGGGAGCTGCTGCGCAATCATCCGATCCAGGCGCGTGGGCGCATGCCGGATCACTTCGCGATCGAGCGCCCGGCGCTCGTCGGCAGGGGAGCGGGGTCCGAGCCACTCTGTCGCCACGTCGCGGGCGATGCCGCTGAAACCGTATTTGATGAAGTCCTTGGGGATGACCAGATCCTGGCCATTGGCGCGCCGGCCGCGAATGATGAGATGGGTGTGCGGGTTGGCCGTGTCGTGATGGTCGGCCGCGATCCATTGCAGCTTGGTCCCCAGCGCGGCCTCGGCGCGCGCCATCACCTGGCGCGTATACGCGGGCAAGTCATGCAGCCGGCCAGCGTCCTCGGCGCTCAGGATGATCCGGAAATGGCGTTTGTCTGACCGCGCCCACGCCTCCGCGCGCGCTGCGCCATCAACGCCTTCGCCATCCGCGTCGTAGAACACCGTCCGTTCCGCTTGGCCCTCACGCGACAGATAGTGCGTATGTGCGCGGGCCTTCGCCTCCCGCGCTTCTGGGTTTTCTTCGGCAGGTACGTGCGCCGCTGACGGGTCATCACGGGTCGCGGCGTCACGGGCGACATAGCGCGCGTGTGCCTTCAGCGCCGCGCCACCGCCGCCAGCGTGGTTGAAGTAATGCACCTTCACAATGGCGCGCTGGCGGCTGTCGAACGCCATCGTCGCGTGCGCGCCGCTCTTCTCGGCGCTCATGCCGAAGCGCTTCATCGGCGTGCGCTTGTCCATCTTGGCCGACAGGCCGGGACGCCTGCCGCCGCCGCCGCTCGCCGGCGGCCCTCCGCCCTTGATCTTTCCTTCGAGTCGGTCGCGATCTGCACGCGTCATGCGGATCGAGCGATCGGCGCTGATGCTGTCTTCGCGCGTGCCCGGCAAAGCGAGAACTGAGCCGCGCAACAAACGATCGAAGCTTGTGTTGCTCATGACGCGGTGCTCGCCTTGAGCGAAGTGTTTGAGATTTGATCGACAGGTCGTGCGTGACCCGTGAAGGGCGCCACGGGTCGTGGAAAACCCTTGCGCTGCAAGCGTTTTGCGTGACCGCAGGTCACGCCTTTAACTTGCTCTCCAACCTTTTGATGACCCGCCATGCCTTCTTCGTAACATGAACGATCAACGCTGGCGCCTCGATACGTCCCAAAGGCGAGCGCGAGTGTGCGTCAGGAATTGCTGGCGCCGCGACGCGCACAAGACCCGTCAGCGAGTCAAATCGGGATCCACACGCCTTCGATCAGATTCATTGTGACTGGCCCCCAATAGCGGCCGTCAAAAGAATCATCTGTGTCGCCGAGTAGAAATAATTCGCCGGCAACGAGCCTGCGGCAGCCGCGCCAAGCAGGCAGCGTGCGTCCTTCGGCATCCCGCTCGATCCGCGTGGCGACTCGCGCGCCATCGATCGAGATCATCTCGTCCTCGGCGCATACGAGTTGTCCCTCCGTTGCGGCGACACGTTTCAGGAAGCGGTCGGTGTGGTCGGCGTAGCCGCGCAGCGCCGCATACTCTGGCGCGACCTCAAATGCGGCGACGGTGACGAAGTCGCCTCGTCGTGGCGGTTTGCCGCTACGTAGATAGAAGCCTGACGGCACGCTCTGAGACGGATTGAAGATCATCACGGGCTGCGCATGCGCCGTTATCAAGGCGGCGCATGCAGCCACGAGCAGCGACAGTGCGAGAACGCGCTTCATGCGCAAGCCGATGCAGTCGCCATGCCATGACCCGTACACAGGTCATGGCATGGCAGGGCTTCAAGCGGCCTGTGTGACTGCCGTGTCAGCGGGATGGCCCGCGCGCGCGATCAACCAATCGACAGCTGCTTGCGCCTTGGCGGCAGCGGACAGGAATGCGCGTGGGTCTGATTTGAGCAGCTTTAGCCAATCAGCGACGTACGCTGCGTGATCTTCCAAATGGTGCGGGGCAAGCCCGGTCATGGCGCCGATGATGGCTGCGCCCAATTCGGCGCGGAGCTCTTCTCGGGCGCGGAGAGCACGATCCGTGAAATAGCCCTTGAGTGTATCGAGGCGACTTTCATGGCCAACCCAATGTACGCCTTCATGCGCCGCCGTTGCAGCGGCGTGTTCTGGCGTCAGGAACGCCGCCAGTGGCGGCAAATGAATTGTGTCGGTGGAAGGGGAATAGTGGGCGCTTGCCCCGCCGATGCAGACTTGCGCGCCGGCGCGCTCCAACCAGCGCACGATCGACGGCGGATCGATCGGGGTGGGCGCGCACTCGGCAGCGAAACCATCGGGTAACTCGTCGCACTGCTCTGCGTTGAAGACGTAGAACAACTTCAAGAACCGATACGGTCTGGCGTTGTCGTCGCCGCTATCCTGCGGTTCGGTGCGAGGCGTGGCGCTGCCGTAATAGGTGACAGGGGTAGCTTTCTCGCCCTTCCGGATGTGGGCGCCGAGCGCCTCTGCGTTGCGATAGGTCAGCCAGGTGCGTTTGGAATAGCCGCGCGCAATCTGCGCGGTCCAAAGCAAGAGCACGTTTGCGCCCTTATAGGCTTCGCCTGTGGCGCGAAGCGGCAGGCCGGGCGTCATGGCGTGGGCGCGTGCGGCGGCCCACGGCGCACGCCAAGGCATGACGCCGCGTTCAAGGAAACGCGCGATCTCGGCGGTGACGTGGGCTGCGGCATCTTCTGCGCCACGGCGCGATGTTTTGGTTTGAGTTGTCACGGTGGATTTCTCCGCGCGATGGCGCGCATCGCGCGCTCGCGTCAGCTGAGCTGGAAATGAAGGAGCCGCCTTTCGGCGGCTCCAGGGAGATCAGGCAGCGGCCTCGGCGGGCTCGCTCTTGGCTTTGCCGTTGGCCTTCGGCTCCGACTTTATTCGGCGGCGATCCCTTCCGTCGGCGACTGGACCGAAACCGAGTGCGTCCGCAACGGCTCAGGAAGCCAGGTCGAACCTTTGAAGATGCGCTTAGTGCGCGAGACTAGTTCGGCCTTGGAAGCTTTCTCGAGTTTCGGCAGCACGAGGCCGGGCTTATGCTCGCGGATCGCATCCAGGATCAATTCGCGTTTGACGTGGCTGAAATACGAATCCGCTGAAGCGCTCCACCAACGGCTCATGTCGAGTCCGACCGCTTCTATGAAGAGATCGCCGATCCGCGTCTGCGCATCATGCCCAGACGTTCGCGCATCCACTCTCAGATCGAGGCCTGGCGCTATCAGCACGGCCAGAAGATTAAGCAGCGTCTGCTGCTCGGCCTCACTGATGAAGCGCCAGAGGTGTGCGCGCTCGACGGGCAGCCGGTCCCGCCACGAGTTGGCAACCGCTTCGTAGGCATCGGGCGCCTGACTCTCGCACCGTGTGATCGAGCGCGCGACATCTGCCTGCTCGACTCGCAGATCGAGGGGAGACGCGCTGAAACCGCCCACAAACCGCTCCGCGAGCGTGAATACGAGGATGCGTAGCGCGGCGTCTGGCCGTTCAATGAGTTCAGCGCGCAACGCCAGCGTCTTGTGCGCCCGCAGTTCATCAACCAGCTTGGCGGAGAGCCGCGTAGCGGGCGGCGATGCGCTAGTGTGGCCGTCTTCGGCGTCCTCATTCTCTGGCGCGTCGGCGCGCTCTGCCTTTCGACGCAAGGCTTTCAACGCCTTGACGTCCTCATCACGCACTAGTCCGCGCTCGACCTTCGGAACACCGTCACGGGTCAGTGTGACGATCGCGCCCGCGAGCTTTACTTCTTCCGCCGGCCAGGTGGTCGGCGCCAGCGCGTCGATATCCGTTTCGATCGTCTCGATCTCGGCCGCGTCTTCGGCTTCGTCCAGTTTGGCGTAGAGGCGTTCCAGCCGAGTCTGCTCCTTCTTGGTAAGCGTGCGCCGCACTTCGCGCACCCGCATCGGGAAGCGCTGCCAGCCGATTTCGTCGATGGCGATTTCGACCCAGGCCCAGCCTTCGCCGCGGGCTTGATCGGCCACCGGCTGAAGTTTGGCTTCCGCCAGACGTGTGAGGAGATCGCGGTCGGTGAGCCAAAGGGTGGGGTCGCCATTCTCTTCGGCGAACAAGTCTGATGTCACGCCGCCGCCTTCAGCCTTGTAGACGTCGAGACCGACAAAGCGTGCGAGCTTGTCGGTGTCTGGAACATGCGCCTGCGTGAGCTGTGCGCGAAGTCGTTTAGGCGTGCGCGCCCATTCTGGGGCGTCAAAGAATGCGGCCTCCTGGCGCGCATGGTCGTCGGTAAGAGCCAGCGCTGCGAGCTGGTCGAGCGTAGCTTCTTCCTTCTTTAGCGCCTCGATGAGGCGCGGCGAAACCCGCGCTAGCTTCAGGCGGCGAACGACGTGCTGGGGTGAAACGCCGAACCGTCCGGCGATGGTTTCTGCTCCTTCTCCGCTGTCGATGTGCTGCTTAAAAGCTTCGAGCTCTTCCCACGGCAGGAGATCGCGTCGACTGACGTTCTCGGCGAGGGAAAGCTCAGCAGCATTGTCGTCGCCGGAGATGACGCGGCACGGGACGGGTGCGTTCTTTTCAATGTCACCTGCCTTCGCGAGAAGGCGTAGCGCGTGGAGACGCCTGCCGCCGGCGATGACGCCGAATTTGCCGTTGCCGGCGCCCTTTACGACGATCGACTGTAGAAGACCGATGGCCTTCACACTCGCGGCCAATTCGGCGATGCCTTCCTTTCGATTTGAGCGGCGAACATTGTCATCGCTCTCAACAAGCTTGGTGAGCGGGATCATGATGATGTCTGTCATGGTCGATTACTCCAGTCGCCCATACGCGACCATCGCGCCGGGCGGGAGCTCGCCCGGCACGGCCGACGCCGAGGTCAAGGCCTTGCGCCTTGACCTCGTTGAGGTGGCGGCCGTGCGATTGTTCGATATCCGGCGCGTAGTTTCGGCCGCTTTGCCCAGCGCAGTACGCTCGGAATCGGTTGAGCACGCGCCTGTGACGCCGCGCAGCAAGGGCGGTCGTATCTTTACCTCAGACACTTGAGAAGTGCTTCGCTAGTGATCCTCGAATCTGAGGCGATACATGTGCTCTACGGGCAAGTGCTCGACCCAAGCTGTACTCGGGCAGCCATAAGCGATCGATGATACGAGTTCGATGTGCGCACGGGCGGTCGATTGACGGCCGCCAAACTTCCGAGATTGCCATACGCGAAAGAGGTCGAGCTCTCGGAGTTCGGCGATGGAATCTGCTGGAACGTTGCGGTCTGCTTCGGCGGCTTCTGCGCGTTGGCGCAAACGACCGATAAGGCCGCATCAATGCATTCCGCAGACGGTCTGCAATTTGGCGCCGCTCATCGCGCTGCGATTGACGGCGATCCCGGGCAGCAATTCTCGTTGCCGTCTGGTCAGGGTGAGGCTATCCCAGGAGCCCTAAGTGCAGACGTTGCCCAGTTCGAACGAGCACGAACTTTGGCTTACAACGCCGGCGGTTGCCGTCGGGGTCTTTAACGCGCATCGCGCGCGCGGGCGGCACGATACGCTGGAAACCCATTATTGTTTCGGCATCACCGAGAGCTCTTACGATGTTGAGGTGGCGGGGCGCGGCCGCGCCCTGGTCGGGCCCGACGTGCTGCGGCTGCACCGGCCAGGCGATCACATCCACGCGCGGTTTCCAGGCGGGCGCTCGCGAGGCACATGGTTCGTCGCCGATCAGGAGTGGATCGCTGGCGCGGCGCCCAATGGCGACATCGCGACTTTGTACGCGTCGCCCTTTGTGCGGCCCCCGCTCCCCGTGATGGCGGCCATTCGCACCTACTTCGCGCGCGTCCGCGGCTCCAAGGATGCATTTTACGCCGAAGAGGGCGCGGTCGCGATCCTCGGTGAGGTAGCGACGATCGAAAATCAATACGCCCCATTGCTTGTTGGCAAAAGCATGATCGTCCGTGACGCCGAGGCCTTGCTGGCGGAACGCTTCGCCACGCCGCTTCGCTTGCGCGATATCGCCGCCGACCTTGGCGTCAGCGCCGCGCACCTGGCGCGCACTTATCGCTCGGTTACCGGCAACCGCCTGCACGCCCAACTCAGCCGGCTGCGCATCTGTGAGGCGATGAAGCATCTGGCGGACGGGCGCCAGGACATCACCGCCCTCGCGCTCGACTTGGGCTATTCCAGCCATAGCCATTTCACATCCGATTTCCGTCGCCTGGTCGGCCGCACGCCGCGCGATTTCAGGCTGGGATCAAAAATCTGATAGCGGGCAGGCGTTTCGAACGTGCTCTGTGCGGGTTCAAGCAGGAACGGAGCCGCTCCATGATATCGTCGCAAACGCCTTCGAGGCGCGCCTTGGTGAGCGGGCCTTTATTGTTGGCGGGTGCGCTCGCGGCGTGCGCGACCGCGCCCGCAGCATCTCAGTCAAGCAGCGAGTCCGCGCTGGTGGACGACTTCCTCGACGCTTACCGTGCCATGGACGTGAATGCGATGTTGGGTTTCCTTGCGGAGGATGTGTATTTCGAGGATCCGACCTTCCATCTGCGCGCCAATAATCATGAGGAGATGCGCCAGATCATCGAGCCGGCCTCGCGCATATTCAGCGATGTGACAATCACACCCTTCAACAGGATTCTCGCCCCGCCCTGGGTGATCGTTCAACAGCGCCTGGGCGGATCGATGCGCCGCGATGACGGCGAGGTTCGGCGGATCGACGTTCAGGGAGCGTCGATGTTCGAGGTCCGCGCCGGACGCATCGCGAGCTGGTACGACTACTACGATGTGCTTGCCTACCGTCGGCAGGTGGGGGCCGCCCCGAGCGCCGGCTGACGGATTCGGGATGAAACACCTCTCGCTGTCTCGTCGCGCAACGCTGGGTGCGCTTGTGCGCCCGCGAATTTGCAGGCGCGCGCGTTCATGTCCGATCGGGTGGGCATTGTGACCCTTGGGCAAGGGCGGGATGTGATTTTGATTCACGCTCTCGCCGCGCACAGAGCATCTGGAGGGATGTTGCGCAAAGAAATGGCCGCCCAGCACTGCGTACATTTAGTGAAGGTCAGGGGTTTGCCGGGTTTGCCGCGCGTGCAAACGACGAAGGCCGAGTCTGCGCCCCAGTGGCCGAGGAACTTTCACGCTATATCGACGTCTCGGGCCTCTGGGCGCCTGCTGTCATCGGCCGTTCCCGTGGCTTTGAATATCAACTTGTTGAGCGTCAGATCACTCACCGCGCAGCCGCATTTTTCTGCCTCCGGTTCCTTAAGGGGCTGGTGACTGGCGCAGCACGGTGTCATTCAAAGGATCCGGACTCTAGATCGGCGTGGCCGCTTGCAGTTTGCGCGCTAACACGCACACAACCGGCGCCGGGCGCATGGGTAAGAGTTCTGTGCGCAGCTCAACAAAGCCGGCGGCCTCAAGGGCCGCGGTGAAGGTCTTCGCCATGTCGAGCGCGTTAGCTTCAGTCGGCTTGGGTGTACGCGGTTGGTAGGTCGTCGCCATCAGCCCACCCGGCGTCATTGCATCAGCTATGGCCCTAAACGCCGCCGGCTTGTCTGGAAAAAACTGCGCCACGTTCACGCTGAACACCTTTGTGAATTGCAGACTTAGTTTGGGCAAGATGTCGAGTCCGCCGGTGTGGAGTTCAAGCATTCCTTGGTTGAGCGCGGTCGCATTGCGCTTCGCAGCCTGCTTGATCATCAACCCGGAATGATCGATTCCGACGACGCGCCCGGCGCCAAGCTTTGCGACGCACGCGGCCAAGGATAACCCAGGTCCGCAGCCGATTTCGAGCACGCGATCGTCGGGCAGTACATCCAGTAAGCCGACGGTCCAACGATTGCGTTCGACATTGGAGGGACGATTCGCCATCACCCAACCGGCGAGAGCCCCAACAACACCATGCGGCCTGCGGAACTGCGCCACGAGACCCGAGCGAATGCTCATGTGCGATCTCGCGGTCCGGCGCCAGCGCGCCAGGCAAGGCCAAGCGTGACGACGGTAAGCGTCAGCGCGAGCAGCGCCGCCACGGCGTCAACAAAGCGCAGATCCGGCAATCCAGGCATTTGCGCCTGGACTTTGGTCCATGCCCAATGCAGCGCGACGGAGGTGGCGAGTATCGCCAGCGTGATCACCCCGGCGCGGTGAAAACCGGCGCGCCAGCGACCGCGTTCATGAGGTCCAATCAGGCTTCGGTCAGTCGTCGTCATGTTCGCCTCCGTGGATACGTGATTGAAGCGCGATGCGCAGGGACGCCAAGGTCTCAGCCGTCGTCTCGAAATCGCTCGCGTGGAGCGCTTCGGCCAGCTCCGCGAGCAGGGGGGTCTCACGCGCCTGAATTTTGCGAAATACCGCCTTGCCCTCGGGCGTCATTGCAACAAGCACTGAGCGAAGGTGATTGGGATTGTCTCGCAAGGACACTAAACCTGAGCTCTGCAACCGGTTAACCAACGCCTGAATCGACTGACGCCTGACGGACTTTTCGCGGGCAATCTGCGGCACCGTCTGCGGCCCGAATTCGTTGAGATGCTCAAGTACGGCGCGCAGCGAGGCGGTTAGCCCGAGGTCTGCAAGTATCTCGTCGCTGACCGAACTCAGGAGCCAAAAGCAGCGGCGGACGCCAGCGATGACGCGCGCGAGGTCTTTCGCCTTACCGGGCATGGGCGCCCTGCGCTTGCTTCGCGCGGCGAAGCGATAGGAACGGCGATGCAAGGAGCCATAGGATACGTTGCGCGCGTTCGTCGCCCACCTCTTCAAGGCCCAATTTTAGTTCAGCCAATTCCGCCTCGCTTTTGCGCCGATAGGTTCCAAACAGGCGGTCCCAAATCGATAGTGTCGCGCCATAATTGCTGTCGGTTTCGGGCTGATAGGCGCTGTGGTGAACGCGGTGCATGTCAGGCGTTACAAACACAAGGCTCAGTGTTCGGTCGAGCCAGCGCGGCAGGCGCACATTGGCGTGAGCCATGACCACCATGGCCGCGTCGAAAATCTCGTAGAGCAGAACCGCCAAAGGCGACACACCCAAGGCCATGATTCCAGCGATGGCGAACGGAGCGGGGGCCAGAGCTTCGAACGGATGGAAGCGCGCTGTCGTGCTAACGTCTAGATGAGGGTCGAGGTGATGCACGCGGTGTATGCGCCATAGCAGCGGCACCTTGTGCATCGCCACGTGGGTCCCATAGGAAATGAGGCTGCGTGCGAGAATTCCAAGCGCGAGGGCATGTAGCGGGTCCAGCCTGAACCAATTCATAATCCCCCACCCGTGCGCTTGGGCGATCTCTGAGGCGCCGAGCATGGAGAGAGGGAAGATGGGAGCGGTGAATACCCAAAGCGCTGTGAGAATCGCGTTCGTGCTCCAACGGCGTGGCCTGTGCGCCGGCGCACGCGATCGGGCTAGGACCAGTTCAGCGAGGCCCATGAGCACAAACAGCCCGAAGAAAACGGCATAAGTGAGCGCTTCTGCATGAGCCCGGGCCCAGAGCTCCAAGCCGACATCATCGAAAGGCAAGTTTTCTACATTGACAGCCATCCTGTCAATGTAGATATATGACAGTGCGCCTGTCAAGAGCAGCGCCTCTAGCTGTTGACCGAGAATTGGTCCTGTCAAAAGTGGCGGAATGGCGCTGTCCACCGGCCGGCCAACGGAAGAGAAGCTGCCGTGAAAGGTCAAGGTGATGCGAAGACTGTTGTTTTGCGCGGGGTTTGTGTTGGCGATCGGCTGCGCGCATGCGCAGCAGACGCCGCCGCCGGCCAGCGCCTCGCCTCAGAATCAGCCCGCCTGTGTATCGCAGGCGCACCGTGCGTTCGATTTCTGGCTTGGCGAGTGGCGTGCTTATGTTACGGGAACGCAGAACCTCGCCGGGCTGAGCACGATCGCGCTTGAAGACGGGAGCTGTGTGATTACCGAGCACTGGCGCAGCCAGCGTTCTTCGTTCACCGGCCGGAGTCTAAATATCTACAGCGCAGAGGCCGGTCACTGGGAGCAGTTTTGGGTCGATAGCACCGGCGACATCACGCACTTCGCGGGCAATGCAACGCCGGATGGCATGCAACTCACAGCCGAGGACGACGTTGGGCCGGGCGCGCCCCAGCCGATTTTCAGTCGCGTGACTTGGTCCCGCAATGGCGATGGAAGCGTGAGGCAACACGGTGAGGCGTCAAGCGATCGCGGCGTTACGTGGAGCGACCGCTATGACTTCACCTATCGCCGCGTGACGTCTGAATGAGGCGTTTTCAGGCGCGCCGCAGAGGGCGCAATTTCAACGGAGGGCCAAGAAATGTATGTGGTGATTACACGCACGAGCGTGCCGAGTGAACACATGAAGTGGGCGGTGGAGATGGCGCGCAAGAGCGATCCCATCTTTCGCCAGCAGCCGGGGCTCGTGAGCCTCAAAACCTACCATGGCGAAGACGGTCAGAGCTTGTCCTCGGTTTTCGAATGGCGATCCAAGGCCGATCATGAAGCGTGTATGCAAAGCCCAAGCTTTGCTCAGTTCAGTGCTGAATGGGGCGAGATGTTCGCCAGCGGCGCCGCGAAATTCGAGATGTGGGCGGGCGGGCCAGGCTAATGGCGGCTCGCGTGCGGCGGCGGGGGACCTAGGGTTGGACATGGTCGAAGCGAACAAGAGCGTCGTTCAGGAATTCGCACGTGTGCTCAAGAATGATCACAATGTCGATGGGATGGACCACCTATTCCACAGAGACTTCCTGCACAATTTCACCGCGCCCCTCCCTCCTGGCCTAGAGGGCTTCAAGGACGTGGGGCGGATGATGAATCAAGCGCTTCCTGATGTGGTGGTGACGGAAAAAGACTTGATTGCAACGGCGGACACGGTTGTCGAGCGCAGTCATGCCAAAGCGACCAATACGGGAAGTTTCCAGGGGCGGCCGCCGACAAATGCGCCGTGCACATGGTCCGAAATTCACATCTACCGGATCAGGGACGGCAAGATTGCAGACTGGGTTGAGCTCAGCATGCTCGAGTTGATGATGCAGATCCGCGCCGTCAAGCCAAACTAGGCGCGCTGACAGGCATTGGATTGCGTTGAGGTGCGACAGATGAGGACCACCACATCTACCGATTGGCTGCAGCTGACGACCGCGGGCGCGCTGGCGCTTGCGGCTACGCATGCCGGTCATTTTTTCTCGCCGTCCGGCGCTCAGAGCTATGACGGCCTTTTACAAAGTGCGTGGTGCGGAACTACCCCAATGGGCATGGTCCACGCCGATTGCATCAGACATTGCGCGCTCGCGGGCTTCGAAGCACTTCTTGCCGTTGGCGCCGGCTGGTTGTTCGCCCGAGGCGCATGGTTGGAGGACTTGCAGTGAACCATCCCGTCGTCTCACAGGAAGAATGGCTCAAGGCGCAACGCGCCCATCTGCAGCGGGAAAAAGAACTTACCCGGCTGCGCGACCAAGTCGCGGCGGAACGGCGCGCCTTGCCATGGGTTCGCGTCGAGGAAGACTATCTGTTCGACGGCGTTGATGGGCAGAAGACGCTCGCGGAGTTGTTCGACGGGCGCAAGCAACTGGCCGTCTATCACTTCATGTTCGCTCCAGAATGGGAGGAAGGCTGCAAGTCTTGCTCGTTCTGGGCCGACAATTTCAATGGCATCGGCATTCATCTCGCGAACCGGGACGTTACCCTGGCGGCGATCTCGCGCGCGCCGCCGGCGAAGCTACTGGCCTATCAACGGCGCATGGGCTGGACATTCCCTTGGTACTCGTCGGGTGGAAGCGACTTCAATTTCGACTTTCAAGCCTCATTCACGCCGGAGCAAATTGCGGCTGGAGAGGCGTTCTACAATTTCGAGATCCGCAAGAATACGATGTCGGACTTGGTGGGCATCAGCGTCTTCCTCAAAGCCGAGGATGGCTCAGTGTATCACACCTATTCTTGCTATTCTCGCGGTGTGGACATCGTGAACGGCGCCTATCACTTCCTCGATCTGACGCCCATCGGGCGCAACGAGGACGGCTTGAGCTACACGCAAGCCTGGGTGCGTCGCCACGACCAGTATGAGTGATTGCTTTGCACCGCGCCGCCGCCGGCATCGCGCCGATCATCCACAACGCCGCTGAGAGGGACCCCAATGCAGACAAACCCAGAGGTCGATGCCTGGTTCAAAAGCTACAAAAACCCGCAGACGGATTTGGTTCTGGCGGTGCGCGAGGCGATCTTGAAGGCGGACAAGAGGATAGCCGAGACGATCAAATGGCAGGCGCCAACCTTCGTTTATAAGGGAAACCTTGCGAGCTTTTTTCCAAAAGCGAAGAACCACGTCAGCCTGATGTTTCACAAGGGCGCGACGATCAAGGGGCGGTTTCCGAGCTTGGAGGGCGAGGGTGCTGAAGCGCGCACCTTTCGCATCGATGACGCGAAGGACCTGAAAAGCAAAGCGGGTGAGTTGAAGGCGATTGTGAAGGCGTGGTGCGACCAACGCGATGAGTAGCGAAGCTCAAGCCCCCACAACGCGCCGCGGCGCTCGCCTGCAGCGGAGGGATCATGGCGGATCGTTGCGGGAGAACCGCTTGGCGTGGGCGCCGCGCGTGCTTGTCCCAACGCGCAGCGTGACATGTCCTCCACGCCCCCAGGGAGTTGCGCTTGCAGCTTGATGCTATTGACTGCCAGATTCTGGACGCTTTGCAGTGCGAGGGCAGGATCAGGAATAAAGACATGGCCGAACGTGTCGGCTTGTCACCTTCAGCCTGCCTCGAACGCACCCGCCGCCTGGAACGCGGCGGCGTCATCGTCGGGTACCGGGCAGTCTTAGATCATGCCGCAATGGGCGCACCGTTCGAGGTCTGGGGCGAGGTCAGGCTGGCCGAACATTCTCCCGTCGCCGTCGCTCGCTTTTCGGACCTGCTCCATCGCACGCCAGCCATCGTGTCCGCGTACCGCGTGGCGGGCAGACAGGACTTTCTTCTGCATGTGTTGGCTTCTTCGATGAGCATCTGGGACGGTCTCGTGCAGGGGGCCAGCGATGCCGGAATCGGAATCGCCGCCGCCAAAGCGTCCGTTGTTGTTGAGTGCGTGAAGAGCGCGCCGATCCCATTCACATCTCCGTCTTCGCCGCGCTTCGTCGAAAACGCCAAATGACCTAATTTGGCACGCGACCGCGCCGCGTTTCCACGACCCAAACAGGCCGCCGCAGAAAATGCGGCGAACGCAAATGGGAATGCGGCCGCCAGCGAAGTGCTGCCGCATGAAATTTGGTGCGCCGAGGCACCGCCCTTGCTCGATCTCGTTCGAGATCAACAACGTGTGAGCGGCTCTACGTGTCCCTTCGTGCGAATCTTCGGATCGTTGCGATTGCGTCGTTAGGCGGGTGCATAAGCCTCGTTGCGGGGACGCAATTCATCGCGGGCGTTTTCGACGACCAAGCGGCGCTGGGATCGCCGCTGCTAACTCTTGGCGAGACGCGCATCTATCAGCCCTGGGCGCTGATCGAATGGTCCAGCACCTGGGCCAGCTCCTATGTGCGCCCATTCGCCGCCGCGCACGCCATCTTGGTGATTGGCATCGCGCTCAGCGTCCTGGTCGCCGCCATCGGGCAGCGCGCACGGCTCAACCTGCCTCTGTTCGGCCAAGGCGCCTGGGCGGCGTTTGATGATCTCAAGGCCGCTAACCTGTTTGCGCCAAGCGGCTCGGTGCTCGGAAAGTTCGAGGGTGAGATCGTCGCCTTCGACGGGCCGGAACACCAGCTCCTGATTGGCGCGTCGCGCAGCGGCAAAGGCCGCGGGTATGTGGTGCCAACGTTGCTCGCGACGCCGCACTCGGCGCTGGTGATCGACGTCAAAGGCGAACTCGCCGATGGCGATCCGCGCCACGGCTTTCCTGGCACGGCGGGCTTCCGCGAGACGCTGGGGCCGGTAGCACGTTTTCGGCCAACGCTTACGGACAGCATCCGCTTCAATCCGCTGTTCGAGATTCCGCGCGGCATGAACGAAGTACGCTCGGTGCAAAACCTGACCGACGTGCTGTTCGGCGCGCACGAGGATCGCGCAGCGAAGGACTTCTGGCTGCGCAGCGCGTCCAATCTCGTGGCGCCGGTCGTCCTGCATGTGCTCTACGCCGAGCCGTTGGAGCGTAAGACGCTCGCGGTCGTGCGCGAGAAGCTGCGCAACATGGCGCAGACGGCCGAAGAGATGCGCCGCACGTTGCATCGCAAGAATCCCACAACAGGACAGCCGGAGGTGCACCCCGAAGTACTGCACGCTGCCGAAAGTTTCCTGTCGGCCGAGGAGCGCATGCGCTCGGGCGTGCAGGCGACGGCAGAAAGCATGTTCGGCTTGTTTGCTGACCCGCTCATCGCCGCCAACACCGCGACATCGGATTTCCGCATCTCCGATCTCATGTGTGGCGACAGGCCGGTCACACTCTATCTTCAGCCGCCATCATCCGACGTACAGCGCCTCATGCCGCTCCTCCGGCTCATCGTCGATATGACCGGCCGCACGCTCATGGAGAGCCAAACCGACGTCGGCGTACGGCCGAAGCGGCATCGCTTGGTCATGGTGCTCGACGAATTCCCGATGCTGGGCCGCATGGACTTCTTCGAGACGATGATGGGCGCGATGGCGGGCTATGGGCTCAAAGCCTATCTCGTTTGCCAATCGCCCAATCACATCGCCCGTGCTTATGGCCGCGACAACGTCATCATCGACAATTGCGGCATCATCACTTCTTTCTCGGCGACGGACGGGGATTCCGCCAAGCGCATCGCCGACATGGCCGGCGAAGTCTGGGAGGTGCGCGAGAGCGAGACGCAGAAGAAGCCAAAGCCCATTCTGGGCTGGGGGCAGGGCTCGACGACATTGCGTGAAGAGCGTCGTCCGCTGCTGCTGCCAGCGGACGTGCGTGCGCTGCCGCGCGACGAACAATTGATCTTCGTCTCGGGCTGCAAGCCCATTCGCGCCAAGAAAATTCGCTTCGATGAAGAGCGCATCTTCCGCGATCGGCTTCGGCCAGCTTCGGGTGCGCGTGTCACGCTCACGACCGCGCATGATTGGACCGACGTGGTCCCACTCGGCGTTCTCGAAGCGCCGGCCAAGCCATCGGGCAGACGAAAGGCGACGTCTGTGGGGCAGGGCGATCTCTTCGCGCAGTCAGGCCCCAAGCTCTCGGACCTGGCGCTCGCCGGCTTCCGCACGTCCGACGGCGCGCGCATGGCGCCGCCGCCAAATCCTCAGCCAAGCCCGCCACCCGCTGCGTCGAATGACGCAATGCCGGCGCGCAAACCGCGCTGGACGGGAGTATGATTCCATGAATCTCACCGGCATCCGCACTTACCTCGAACCCGACCTAGCAAGGGAAGTGTCGCGTGCGGCACGCGCGCAGGGGCGATCGGAATCGAGTCTTATCGCCGAAGTCCTGCGCGCGCGTTTCGCGGCGTACTCTCCCGGCTCAGCCACTACGTCAGCCGAGGCGCAGAAGCGCCAGCTCAACCGGTTGGAGACACGGTTCGACAAGCTGCAGCGAGATCAGGCGCTGATGAAGGAGAGCCTGTTCGTCTTCGTACGCGTGTGGCTCGAACACAATCCGCCCATCGACGATGCGATAGTGGAGAGCATCGCCGCCAGCGCGGAAGCACGGTTTGAGCGCTTCCTCGATCTGGTCGCGCAAGGCCTGTCGCCCGGCCGCTCCATCGCCAATGGCGATTCCGTTACCGACGGCAATGG
This sequence comes from uncultured Alphaproteobacteria bacterium, assembly GCA_902826335.1. Lineage (GTDB taxonomy): Bacteria > Pseudomonadota > Alphaproteobacteria > Caulobacterales > Aquidulcibacteraceae > CADEEL01. The sequence goes on along the minus strand of CADEEL010000011.1, from coordinate 47,418 downwards.
GCATGACGATCTAGCGGCGGCGGAGGCCACGTCGTGACCGCCGCGCACGCTATCGGCTCATCGCGGCGCCGTTCGGCGTTGGTGCGCGCCTTGGGCGCGACCATCGCCGACGCGCTCGCCGCGCCGGACGTGGTTGAGGCGCTGGTCAACGCGGACGGTCAGGTTTGGCTCGACCGCGTCGGTGTCGGTCTAATGCTGACCGAACACCGACTCAGCGCCCACGATCGCGAGACGGCGATCCGGCTGCTTGCGCATGAAGCTGGCGAAACGGTCGGCGAAGAACGACCAGCGCTCGCGACCATCCTGCCGGATTCGGCGGCGCGTGTTCAGGCGCTCTTGCCGCCGCTGGTTGAAGCGCCGGTGCTCGCAATCCGCAAACGGCCGGCTTTCATCTACACACTTGCAGACTATGTACGCGATGGCGTTGCCACGCCAGCGCAAGCAGCGATGCTGTCCGAGGCGGTGGCGCGTGGGCGCAACATCGTCGTCGCCGGCGGTACCGGATCAGGCAAGACAACCTTGCTCAACGCTCTGCTCGCGGAGCCGGCGTTTGCCGCATCGCGCGTGGTGATCCTCGAAGATACGGCGGAGTTGCAAATCGCCAGCGCCAACGCCGTGCAACTTCTGACCAAGCGCACCGATCCGCCGGTCACGATGCGCGATCTCGTGCAGATGACATTGCGCCTCCGACCTGACCGCATCGTCGTCGGTGAAGTGCGCGATGGCGCAGCACTCGAAGTGCTCAAAGCCTGGAACACCGGGCATCCCGGTGGGCTCCTGACCTTGCACGCCAATTCCGCCGCCGACGCGCTCGCGCGTCTGGAAGATCTCTGCATGGAAGCCGTGGCTGCGCCGCCCAAGCGCCTGATTCAGGCGGCCGTCGATCTCATCGTCTTCATCGCGCGCAACGGGGGCAAGCGCGCGATCCAACACATCGTCAGCCCCAAGCATCAAGGAGAGGACCAATGAAGAAGACCAATCTTGCGATCGTCGCGGGCATCACGCTCGCAGCGTTCGCCTTCGCCGCACCAGCCTATGCGTCGGGTTCGGGCATGCCCTGGGAAGGGCCGCTGCAGCAAATCTTGGATTCGATCACCGGACCCGTCGCGCGTGCGGTGGGCGTCATCGCCATTGTCATGGCGGGCTTCACGATCGCCTTCTCTGATGGCGGCTCGGGCGTCCGCAAGCTCGCATGGGCCGGTCTCGGTTTGGCGTGCGTGTTCGCGGCGGCGACCTGGGGCCTTGAGCTGTTCGGCTTCGCCGGTGGCGCAGTTCTCTAAAGGTCAATCGCCATGGACGATCTCCCGGAAGGCTATTCAGCGCCGCTGCGCACGTCGCTCACCCGCCCAATTCTGATGGGCGGCGTGCCGCGCGGGTTTGCGATTCTGAACGCAACGACCTGCGCAGCGATCGCCCTCGGCCTGCAGCAGCCTTTCATCGGCATTCCGCTCTGGATCGTTCTACAAGGCGCCGCGGCTTGGGCGGCCACGCGCGACCCTTGGTTCATGGACACATGGCGCCGCCATCTCGCCAAGCCTCATTATTTCGCGGTGTAAACATGATCGATCTTCGACCTTACAAACAGGCCGGCGCGCGTCTCACGGACTATCTGCCGTGGGCGGGACTGATCGCGCCCGGTTGTGTCTTGAACAAGGATGGCGCGTTTCAGCGCTCGCTGGAATTCCGCGGCCCGGACTTGGACTCGTCCACGCCGTCCGAGCTGATGGGCGTCACCGCGCGTCTCAACAATGCGCTTCGCCGCTTCGGCTCCAATTGGTGTTTGCATGTGGAAGCGCGGCGCGCGTGCGCACCCGGCTATCCCGACAGTGTTTGGCCCGACGCCGTCTCTTGGCTCATCGACGAAGAGCGCCGCCAGGTGTTCGAGACGGCGGGCGCACGGTTCGAGAGCCGCTACTTTCTGACCTTCGCTTGGCTCCCGCCAGCAGAGCGCCAGGGCAGGCTGGAGAACGTCCTGTTCGAGGGCGGTGAACGGCCCGCGGGCGGTGTCGATTATCGGCTTCATCTCGACAGCTTCATCGAGCGCACCGATCAGCTCATGGCGCTGCTTGAGACCATGATGCCGCTTGCGCGCTGGCTCTCCGACGAAGAGACGCTGACCTATTTGCATGACTGCATCTCAGATCGGCCCCACCGTGTCGCGGTCCCTTCAACGCCGTTTCATCTCGACGCGCTGCTACCGGACGCACCGCTGATCGGCGGCCTCGCACCCAAGCTGGGGGTCAAGCACCTGCGCGTCATTTCTGTGCGCAGTTTCGTGACCGAAACTGAACCGGGGTTGCTGGACGCGCTCAACCGTTTGCCGATCTCGTATCGGTGGGTGACGCGCTTTCTGCCGCTCGATCGCGAAGAAGCGCGCAAGGAGCTGGAGAAAATCAGGAAGCGCTGGTTCTCGCAGCGCGTGGGCCTCGGCGCCATGCTGCGCGCGGCCTTGTTCAAAGACGAGCCAGTCCTTCACGACAACGCCGCTGCCAATCATGCGGCGGATGCCGACGCTGCCTTGCAGGAATTGGGCGCAGATGCGATCGGCGCTGGCTACGCCACGCTCACTATCACGGTGGCGGACGAAGACGAGAACGCCGCCGACGACGCTGTGCGGCAAATCCAGCAAGTCGCGGATGGCCTCGGTTTCGTAACGCAGGTGGAGACGGTCAACGCCATTGAAGCCTGGCTCGGGTCACTGCCGGGCTCGGCTTACGCCGACGTGCGCCGGCCGATCCTGCTGACGCCGTCACTGGCGCATCTCTTACCAACAAGTGCGGTGTGGGCCGGACCGGAGCGCAACGCGCATCTGGGTGGCCCGCCGCTTATGTTGACCGCAACAGATGGCGCCACGCCATTCCGGCTCGATCTTCACGCCGGCGATGTCGGGCACACGATGATCGTTGGCCCGACCGGCGCCGGTAAGTCGGTGCTTCTGGCGACTCTTGTCGCGCAGTGGCGGCGCTATGCGAACGCGCAAGTCTATCTGTTCGACAAGGGACGTTCCGCACGCGCGGCCATTCTTGGCATGGGCGGCGACTTCTTCGATTTGGGCGAAGACGGCGCGCTGGGCTTGCAGCCGCTCGAACGCATTGATGATGCGAGCGAGCGGGCCTGGGCGCTCGATTGGATCGCAGGCTTGATCGTTTCGGCCAACGTCGCCGTGACGCCCGAGCTGCGCGCCGAATTGTGGCGCGCGCTCGAAATCCTGGGCCAGCGTCCGCAAGAAGATCGCACGCTCACATTATACATGGCGCTGGTGCAGGACGCCTCGGTCCGCGCCGCGCTCCAACCCTTCACGCATGCCGGCCCGCACGGACGTCTGCTCGATCACGACCAGACCTCGCTCGGCTACGGCGCCGTCCAAGCCTTCGAGATGGACGATCTGATGCGCCGGCCGCAAGCCGCGGGCGCGGTGCTGTCGGCGCTCTTCCATGTGCTGGAGCGTCGCTTCGATGGCAGCGCAACGTTGCTGGTGCTCGATGAAGCCTGGCTCTTCCTGAAAGACGCGTTCTTCGCGGCGCAGGTGCAGGATTGGTTGAAGACGCTGCGCAAGAAGAATGTCGCCGTGGTCTTCGCCAGTCAGGAACTTGCCGATGTGGAGGCAAGCCCGATCGCCTCCACTATCATCGAAGCCTGCCTAACGCGTATCTTCCTGCCCAATGACCGCGCCCGCGAACCGCGTTCGCGCGCCTTCTATGAACGCCTCGGTTTGAACGGTCGCCAGATCGCGCTCATCGCCAACGCGACGCCGAAACGAGATTACTATCTCGTCGCGCGCGATGGCTGCCGGCTGTTCGAGCTTGGTCTCGGACCCGCGACGCTCGCCTTCGTCGGCGCTTCGCGGCCGGAAGATCATACGCTGATGGACCGCGTGCTCGCGGACGCTGGCGAGCAAAGCTTTGCCGCGGCCTGGCTCGATGCGCGTGGTCTTCGTGATGCAGCCCGCGCGGTACGGCGCTTCGAGTCTCAGGCCAATCCGCAATCCATCGCGGCGCCGGCCGAATTGGTCGCTGCAGAATAGGAGGACACACCATGTATCGAACGACTTCCAAACTCATGGCGACCGCCGCGATCGCGGCGATGCTGATCGCGACGCCCGCGAGCGCGCAGCGCATCGTCTATGATCCGACCAATTACGCTCAGAACCTTCTCTCTGCGACGCGGGCGCTCGAACAGATTCGCAATCAGATTCGCCAGATCGATCAGGCCACGGCGATGCTGCGGCAAAACCCGCTCCAGCTCTCGCCGGAACTCTCGCAATCCATCGGCGAGGCGCGCGCATTGTTCGATGCGGCGCAAGGTTTGGCGTTCGAGGCGGGCCGCGTCGGCGAGGACATCCGCACGCTCTATCCCGAAACTTGGGAGAGCTTTGAGCTCGACGACGTTCTCGCCCAATCGGATCAATGGCTATCTCAAAGCCGCGCCAGCGTTGAACGCGCGATGGAGGCCGAGGCTCGCGCGGTGCAAGCCATCGAGCGGACGCAAGGCCGCATCGATCGTGCGCTCGCTTCTTCCTCCGATGCGGAAGGGCAGACCGGCGCGATCCAGGCGGGCAATCAATTGCTGGGTATTCAGGCGTCGCAGCTCGCGGAAATACAGTCGCTGCTCGTGGCGCAAGGCCGTGCGCTGCAAACCGAGCGCATGGAGCGTATCGCGCGCGAAGAGCGCGCCCGCGAAGTGCAGCGCCGCGCCTTCCCGACTCAAAGCACGGCGCCCGCGCCGGCGCGCTCGGCTTTCGAGGACTAGCGGCGATGGACACCTCCAGCGTCAATTCGTTCCTGAGCCAGTTTCTGGCCGTCGCCGATAGCGGCTTCGGTCTGATTCAGGGCGATGTGAATTTCGTCCTGAACGCACTGATCGTGATCTCGATCGTGCTGACGGGCGCGCAATGGGCGCTGGGTCATGACAACCCTGTCGCGCCGATGTTCAGAAAAGTCCTGTTCATCGGCTTCTTCGCGTTCCTCGTGAACAACTGGGACATGCTCTCGACCGTCATCCATCGGTCGGGCGCGATGCTGGGTCTGCAAGCCGGCGGCGGATCGCTCTCGATGGCGGACCTGCACAATCCCGGCCGCATCGGCGGCATCGGCATTGAGCTCTTCGGTCGCACGGTTGCCCTCGCCGAAGGCATGAACCTGCTCTTCGATTTCATATCGCTGGTGACGATCTTCCTGGCGGGCGTGTTCGTGATGCTGGGCTTTTTCGTTCTCGCGTTGCAGATTTTCGTCGCGTTGATCGCGTTCAAGCTCGGCTCTCTCGCCGCCTTCGTCGCGCTGCCCTGGGGCGTGTTCAACGGCACGGCTTGGGTCGCAGAGCGCCCGCTGGGCTGGGTCGCCGGCTCGGCCGTGCGGCTCTTCGTGCTGGCGCTCATCGCCTCGGTGTCCATCACCTTTGTGGGCACGCTGCCGGCAACACTCGTGCTCGATGATGGCGGCGCGCTCAACGTGCTGCTGTTTGGGCTCACTGTTTTGGCGCTGGCCTGGTTCGGCCCGTCGCTGGCGAGCGAAGTGGTGCAAGGCCAGCCGCATCTGTCAGGCTCCGACGCGATCCGCACCGGCGTCGGCGCGGGCTTCTCCACGGTTGGCGCAGGCTTCATCGCCGCTCAAGGCGCCAAGGCCGCTTGGAATGCCGGCGGCGCGCTTATGGGCGGCGCCGGGCGCTTCATCGCTGGGAAGCGGCCGAGCCCGCGTAGCGGAGGCGGATCGGGCGGCGGCGCCTCCGGCGGCGGTCAACGCGCCATCAATTACGCGGCGATGCAACCGCGACCGTCTCAAAACAATCCGAATTCCAATGGGGGCAAATCATGACCTTCGCATTTCGTGCGCCAACCAAAACATTCGCGGCCGATCCACCCGACACGCCTTACGCCCGCGCGCGTCAGGAATGGGATGCGCGGATGGGCTCGGCCGTGCTGTCAGCGCGCGCCTGGCGCATGACGGCGTTCGCGGGCCTCGGCCTTGCGGCAGCACTCGGCGTCTCGCTGACGCTCGTTGCACTCAACCAACGCACCTTCGTGCATGTGGTTGAGGTTTCGCCTGAAGGGCAGGTGATGCAGGTCCGCGCCGCCGAGGGCCGGTGGTCGCCAACCAATGCGCAGATCGCGCACCACCTCGGACGTTTCGTCCGGCTCGTGCGCTCATTGCCCACCGACGGCGTGGTGCTGCGCGAGAATTGGCTGGAAGCGTATCGCTTCCTCACGCCGCAAGCCGGCGCGCAGCTCTCCGAAATTGCGCGCCAGGACGATCCGTTTCTGTCGCTGGGGCGCGTCGGGCGCACCGTGCAGATCCGATCGATCATGGCGCGTTCGGGCAACACCTGGGAAGTCACCTGGGTCGAGCGCGCCACCAACGCCACCGGCACCAGCGACGGCGAGATCTATTCCGGCGTCTTCACTGTCACGACGCGGGCGCCGCGCACGGCCGACGAGGTCGCCGCCAATCCGCTCGGACTTTTGATTTCCGATTTCAGCTGGTCACGTGAATCTGGGAGCCGTGAGCGATGAAACGCCTTGTCAGCCTTTTGCTCGCATCGAGCGCGCTGGCCGCATGCGCCACCACCGAGATCGCGCCAGTCGCCGAAGGCGACGGCGTCGAAACCGGAGAGGCGGAGCTGCGCGGCATGCTCGAGGTTGCGGCGCCCACACCGCTGCCCGAGCCCCCGCGCCAGCGCCGCGGCCGGGAAGCACCGCCCTTGCAAGTACTGGCCGAGGCCAACACCGCAGCGCGCCAGCGGCCGACGCGTGACGCCTTCAATCAGGCGCGCCACGTCTTCACTTATCAGCCTGGCGCGATCTTCGAGCTTTACACCAACCCGAACTATATCTCGACCATCCTGTTGGAGCCGGGCGAAACACTCACCGACATTGCCGCCGGCGACACCTCGCGTTGGATGGTGACGGAGGCGACCGGAGAATCCGAAGCCGAGCCGCGCACCATCGTGCTGGTCAAGCCGCAGACCTCGGGCCTCCGCACCAACATTGTTCTCATCACCGACCGCCGCACATACCTTGTGGAGGCCGTCTCGCAAGCGGGCCAAACCTACGCCGCGCAAGTGGCGTGGTCCTATCCGCGGAACGCCGTTGTCGGTGCGGGCGGCATCCCAAGCATCGACCGACTCAACTTCTCTTACCGTGTCCGGACTGTGCGCGGGCGCGCTCCAGGCTGGACGCCAAGTAGAGTGTTCGACGATGGGCGACGCACTTGGATCGAGTTTCCGGCGGGGGTCGCTGCCGGCGACATGCCGCCGCTCTTTGTCATCACCGGCGAAGGCGCTGAGATCACCAATTATCGCGTCCAGGGCCAGCGCTACGTCGTTGATCGCCTGTTCGATCGCGCCGAACTCCGGCTTGGCGCGCGCTCACCTCAAGTCGTTCGCATCGACCGCCAAGGAGCACGGCGATGAATGCCACCGTCTCTACCCCTGTCACACCGCCGCCTGATCTGGCGCTGCGCGCGCGCCCGCCGTCGCCAAAACGACTATCGCGGAGGGTCATATTCGCGGGGCTCATCCTTGCGGGCGTGGTGATTACCTTTGCGTTGGTTAGTGGATTGTCGGAGCGACCCGGCCGACGCGGCGACGCCGCTGAAGCCGCCGTCGGCGCGGCGGGCGGGCCGCCGGAGTCCATTCAGCAGGCTTCGGCGGATTATGATGCGCGTGCGCTGATTGGCGGCGAGGCGCTTGGTCTCGACACCGAACCGCTTGCCACAGATGGCGCCGCCGAATTGATGCCGCCGACTGATCCGATGTGGGCCGATGCGCGCGACCGCGGGGAAGTGTCGGGCGCGCGCGAGCCGCCGCCCGACCCGCAAGCTGTTGCGCGGGCTTCGCCCATTCTGTTCGCCGGGCGCGAAGACGGCGCGAGCGCGGACGAGGACGCCGACCGCCTCGATGCGCGCCTTTCGCCGCCGCGCTCGCGCTACGAGCTGCAAGCGGGTCATGTCATTCCCGCAGCACTCGTGACGGCGCTCAATTCCGACTTGCCGGGACGCGTGATCGCGCAGGTGACGGCGCCGGTCTATGATAGCGTGACGGGCGATCACTTGCTGATCCCCCAGGGCTCGCGTCTCATCGGCACGTATCGTGACGGCGCGCGCTATGGCGACAGCCGCATCCTGCTCGCTTGGAATAGGCTCATCCTGCCGAACGGCTGGAGCATCAACCTCGAAAACATGGATGCGAGCGACCCGTCCGGCGCGTCCGGCCTGACGGACCGGACCGACAATCATCTCGATCGGCTTGCCGCAGCGATTGCGCTCTCGTCGATCATCACGGTTGCAGCCAATGAAGCGGAGGACAGCGAGCCTAGCGGATTTTCGCAGAGCTTGGGCGACGCCGCTGCACAACAGGCGGCGCAATCCGGTGCGCGCATTGTCGATCGAGAGTTGGCCGTTCGCCCGACGCTTCGTGTCAGGGCAGGCGCACCCGTCCGTGTGCTGGTCACGCGCGACATTGTCTTGAGGCGGTATCGGTGATGAAGCGCAAATCCCACCACACGAATGGTCGAGACCAAGCGCGTGCCCAGCCGGATTTGTTCGCGGTTATGAGCGGCGCACCGTCAGGTCCTTTGACACTAGGGGCGAAGCGAGGAGCCGTGGCTGTCCAGGCGGGGCAGCGCCCAAAGCCACCGGCGCCTTTGATCGCTCGCCCAGCAAACGGGCTGCTTCGCGTACGCGAGGCGGCTGCTCGTCTCGGCTTGTCAAAGTCGACACTTGATAAGATGCGCTGCGACGGGCGCGGACCGCGCTATGTGAAAGTCACAAGCAAAATAGTCGGCTACGACCCTGCGGACCTGGATGCATATGCAGAAAGCAGAAAAAGGTCTTCCACGGCGGAGTAGTACCGAGCCGCCTGTCGGTCGTGCGCGCTCTCGCCGCCTACGTTTTTTCTTCTTTGCAATCGTTCGCTTTGGGCGCGAGGGCTCGAGATTTAGAATCGCGCGCCTCACATACGCATCGAACATTGGGACGGTGAAAGCAGTCTTCCCGTAAGACGGGCTATAGATCATGCCTTTTGCAATCAGATCGCCGCGGATCGGACCGACCGAAGAGACGCTCTGCCCCATGGCCGTCGCAATCTCCCCTGACCCATGTGGACCTGCACCCAGGCCGGCCATGGCGCGCATATAGTCGAGCTCTCTCGGTGTGAGCCGGTCAAGTCTGACTTTGAAGAACCCTCTGTCCAAGCTCGCGATGGCTGTTTTCGTAGCCGCAGTCACATCTGCAGCCGTTATCGTTTTCCCGGTGGCGGCGTTCCAAGAGTGTTTGCCCCATTCCTGCAAGAAGAAAGGGTAGCCTTCGGTCACTTTGTAAATCTTAGTGAGGGCTGCCGATTCAATGCCGGCCTTGGCCTCCTTGATCGGATCGGCGATCGCATTGATCGCGTCGGGCTTTTTGAGCGGGCCTATTTCCGGATAGTCAAACAATCGCTCAGCGTAAGATTTTGCGTCGCCCGCCAAGGCAGCGAGTTGCGGCAGCCCGGCGCCAAAGAGGGTGAGCGGCAGTCCCAGTTGCGCGACACGATGCAGGGCGACGATGAGGGAGCTGAGTTCGTCTGACGTCAGGTATTGAACTTCGTCAACTAGCAGTACCACCCCGGTGTTCGCGCTCTTGGCCGCTTTGGCGGTCGCAACAAGCAGGTCTGTCAGGTCTGAGCTTAGGTCGCCGGAATCCGCCACGCCGGCTTCTGGCGTGACGCCCATCTCAATGTCACCGAGCTTCAGCTTGAAGACGCTTGCGAAATTCCGGATCGCAACCCGAGCTTCGTTGAGCGCTGCTTTGACTTTTGTGGTCCGGTCAATCTTGAGCAGCACCTTGCGAAGCTGTGGAATGAACTTTTCGAGGAACTTTCGGTTTTCGGGGGCCTCGATGAAGGCGTTTTCTAGTTTGTTTTTCGTGGCGAGGTCGGCAATTTCGTTCAAGAGCACGGTCTTGCCGACACCGCGGAGGCCGAGGAGAAGCTGGCTTTTGTCTTGTTTCCCAGTAGCCAGGCGGCCAAGGGTCACCGCAGCGTCTTCCAGAATCTTGTCCCGGCCTGCGAGTTCCGGAGGTCGCGTTCCGGCGCCGGGATTGAACGGGTTCTTGAGAGGGTCCACGACTCACCTATAGCGACTTATACCCAGTTTAGTATCCAAGGGGGTAAACTGGCTTCATCTTCCCATTCAAGAGATTTCGACCGCCGGCCTCTTTAGCCAGTTATGCGGAGTTTATGGTCCTGGAGGGTAAACTGGGTATAACCTGCTTTAATTGGACGAGAGCCGAGGACCTTCCGTCCTTCGAATGAGCGGGAAGGAAGGTTGCGAACTGCTCGAACGAACCGCCCAGACCCCGGCCGGCTATGCCTCAAGTGGGGCATTGTCGGACGTGCCCCTGGGCCGCCGAGCGGCGCTAGCGGACATTGGCGGTCAGAGCGTGGCGCAATAGCCGGCGTAAACAGCGGTCATCTGCACGATCATTCGCGCCTCCGCCGGCGTGAAGTCATGTTGGTCTGCCCCGGGTCGAGCATGGTGCGGATCGTGCGTGGTATGGCGAAGCACTTGTGCGAACAAAATCATGCGATCCGGCTGCGGCATTGAAGTGTCGAGGGCGACGGTTAAGCCTGGCGACTTGACACCGAGCTTTTCCAAAACGAGGCGGCACTTACCAACAGCGTCTCCATAACGGCCATTGAGATAGTGCTGCTGTGCTTGGCGCAACATCGCGTAAGGTTGCTGTGCGTCAGCGCTCCCCGCAAATGCGGGAAGGCCTACTTCAAACAAAACTACATTGGAGGCACCGGACGTGGTCAGTTCGGCAATCCAGTCGGAGCGCGCCACGGTGTGCCGCACTTCTTCGGCATACGGGCCGCGCGGCTCTTCGCCGTCATCACTGCCACACGAACCAATGAGCCTAATTCGCAGCGTGAGATCGCCATCGTTGCGCAGCGCCTCAATTGCGCGAAGCTGGCCGCCGAAAAGCGGCAGCATCAGTTCGACCTCCTGCGGGAATGGACTTTCGGGAGCTTGCGACAGGATAACGGCCGTATCGGGCCGCGCTAAGCCGAGGAGGTGCGGTCCACCGCCTTGGATCTCAACGTGGAGGCGCGCGGATTCCAGCTTCAGCCACCTGGCCTTCGTCTTGATTGGGACCTTGCCGATGCTGAGCTGCAAACGCAGTTCATGGGCGCCTAGGACTTCGCGTAATCCGATAGTGATGCGTTGAAGCGTAGCGGCCAGATTGCCGTTCACGGCTAAGGTAATCATGGGCTGACCTTGCTATCGGTTGAACTCGTATCCTTCGGGTGACCCTAGTCGCGTCCGGTCTGCGCACCGTCGTCGTCGGTGATCTTGTCTTTATCGTCGCCGCGCTTGGGCGCTTCGTCAAAGTCGAGACGCCGCGCCGCGAGGTCCTGTTCCGAGCGGCGTTGCTCGGCGGCGGCCGCGTTGTCAAATTTCTGCTTCATCTTCTTGGCGAAAGACTGCACCGATGCGCGCTCGTCCTGCGCCCAGGGTTCGAGCAACTTGTTCTTGCCGCGATAGGCATTCGCGGTTCCGAACTCGCCCCACATCACGCCGGTTTGCTCCAGCACGGCCTCGACGTCGTCTTGCCGTTCCTCGTCATTGCCGATGACGGCGACGATGTCGCGCAGCAAGTCGTGAATGGCGGGATCATTATTGTAGCGCTTGAGCACGGCGAAAACGAAGTCGCGCTTAGGATCTTCGCCGCTTTGGAAGAGCGCCCGCAGCGCCTCCCGGATGGCGGGCGACCATTGCTTGTAAACATTTGCGACAAAGGCTGCGCCTTTGAACTCCGCCAACCGCGGATCAGCTTCCGTCCAGGCCCAGGCCTGCCCGACGACCTCTTCGAGATGGGGCGCAAGCGCGGCGGCGAGTTTGCCGAATTGAAACGGAATGGCGTCGTAAGAGCGCCGGCGTAGACCCTCCGCGCGCGCCTCGTCCTCGATCTTCTGGCGGCGACCGAATAGAGCGACGACCTCTCCCGGCATACGCGCTGCAATGTCGATCAGCATGCGCTCGCCGTAGTGATCGATTGCGGGAACTGTCTCGAGCGCCCCGAGCACAAGGCGGAGATCGTCATTGGTCAGCGCGTCGAAGAGCGTGTTGTCTTTCCAACGCGAGGCGACGCTCGGCCAATTGGCGATCGGGCGCCGCACATGTTGGTCGAGGCCGGAGAGGTAAAGCGAGCGGGCGCGTTCGGGGCCCAGCGCATCGGCGCGTTCTATTGCTAAAGCGAAGGCGAGATAGACCGAAAAATTATCGTCGCCAGCAAGTGCGGCTTCGGTTGTGCGATCCACCAGAGCCAGGTTGAGCGGCTCATGGGTATGGAAATACGAGAGGATTGGTCGCAAGTTTCGGCCGCGGCTCAGCGTTTCCTCGATGAACGCGTCCACCCATTGCGGGCGACTGATCGACAATCCCTCCAACAAGGGCCGCACAAAGCCGGACGCCGGTGATACGCTCATCGGCTCGAGCCAATCCCGGGCGATCTTGGGCCTGGTTTCACCCGCACGCCGCATGAAGCGATCCATCCCGCCGGTTTCGCCGCCGTGCATCTCTGCGCAGCATTCGGCAATGTTGAGCCAGCGGCCCGCAGTGCGCGCCGTGACCTGTTCGGCATACTCATCGGCGCGCGCTGCGTGGTAGGCTCGCCGTCCCTGAAAGTCGTAGTGATCTTCGGGCTCGTCCCATTCATGGGGCAGGACAGTGTCGTGGCCGACAAGCGATTTGCAGAGCACGAAATCCGCATCGGCGTTGATGGCGGCGCGAAATAGCTGCAGTTCCGTCAAAAGCGCATTGCGCGCGCCGTCTTGTTGTCCAGCCAAGTCCCCTTTGAATTCATAGTCGCGGTAGCGGCGGTGGAGCAGCAACATGTCGTTCTCAACCTTGACCTTCAGCTCGCCGCCGAAGTGATCGAGATTGGCGCGATAGAACTCGGCCACGCGCCGGGAATCTTCCAGAACGGCGACGAGGAATTTGTCGTAGTCGCCATAACTGGGCGTGCGCGTGGCGTTGTCGATGGCCGAGACGATATTCCGCTTGTCGCCGATATCGCGCGCCTCGCGGAATTGCTCGAAAAGCCCATCAATCGCGGCGTCGCGGATGCGCCTGACCGCGGGCGCCGCCTGCATCGGCGCTTTCGCCCAGGTAACGGTTTCCGACGTGCTCGAAATGCCATCCATATCCGGTTCGAGGAACTGACCGTAGATATCCGTGATGAAGGGCCCCAAGGCGGCACGTTCGCCTGCTGTAAGCTTGTTGATGCGGTGAAGCAGCATGACCTGCACGACGGGTCCCGCTTGTCGCCAGACCGTGAGATCATAAGCGGCGAGCGGTTCGTGCGCCTTCATGACGAGCGCGCGCTCCTCGTCGTTAACGGCGTTCAGGTACATTTCGGCGAGCGCATCGAAGGTCGCACCCACATCGACATACCGGACGCGCCCATCGGTCAAGATATCGATGACTTTCTTGATGACAGCCTCGGGTTCCTCGCCATCGGCGATGGGCATTTCGCTGCCGTCTTCAAGCGTCACCGTATACGGCGTCTGTGGCGCGGTTCGCGCGGCGTTGGCGGCGGCGAGCATCGATTTGCGGATGTCGGCGTACCAGTCGACGATTTTTGGCGCGATCTGAGGAAGCAAGTGTTCTCTAAAAGTATCGAGCAAATCACTGCGCTTATTGTTGTTCGGCGCGGTGGCGATCTCATCGAGGATGTGCGCGTCAAGGAGAGCTTGGCCCGCGAGCAGTTGTTCGAAATCGCGCTCGACCTTTTGGAACTCAAAACCGGTGGGAAGGATATAGTCCTGCATTATGTGCGTCATGCGGGCGTCGATATCCTTCATCAGCTCTTCCCCGATGCCGCTGAGTTTGGGGGCCTTGTAGGTGATGTCGTGGCTCATCTTGGACCACGCGAACTGTAGCACCGAATAGACTTGCACTTCGCACCAAAGGCCGGCGATGTCGGCATTCTCCGGCAACGCCGCCTTCTCAGGCCTCAGGCGCACGACATAGTGGTTGGCCGTGAACTGGCGGCCGGAATCGGTGGCGCGCTGGTCAGCGTAGTGAATGCGGGTACGATCGAAATCGATATCGAACAGCTCAACGAGAAGCCGCGATTGCATGAACCTGGTCACATCAGTGTCTGAAAGGAAAACAAGTTGGGCTCCCGCGAGGTCCTTGAGGGTGATCGCGAGATCGGCCGCTTCAGCGATGCCGCGATCGACCAGTTTCTTGCGCAGTGAACCCGGTTCTTTCTCGCGCCAAGGCGTCATCAGGAGGCGCATGCCCCCGCGCGCAACGATGGCTTTTGCCAGCATGTCGGCGACACGTTCTGCGAGCTTGCGGTAGCGGGCATGGCCGGCGCGCACGTAGGTTTCGAGCGTGATGGGCGCGCTGGCAAGGATGACGTCGTCGGCAAGCAGGAAGACGCCCGCGCTCTGTAGGGCTGAGGACAAGGCGGCGATCGAGGAGGCGCGGGTGCTGCCTCCCCGTTCGAACTTGCCGACCGTCGCGGCGGACATGTTTGCTTTGCCCGCCAGGTCCGCCTGCGACCAACGAAGCAGCGCCCGACCTTGCTTGGACTGAGCAGGTGATAGAGACGAGGAATTTTGCGCCATCGCGTGGACGCTCACACTTCGGAACGGTTTCGGAATGAGGGCGCTGGGTGCGCACATCCATCGCGAAGGTAGGGAGCGTTGCACCCTGCTGCAACTAAAGGGCCATCATGCGCGCCGCTCGGCTGGGTGCGGCGGTGATTCATCACTATCTTGGCGGCGGCGTGTGCTGAACGAATGAACGGAAGCCAGACATGACGTCTCCGGAATCCACCGGCGGTCGGGGGTACACATACGAGGACGCCGTAGCCGCCGCCTATCTTGGCGGCCTCTTGAGTGAGGAATTTCCCCCGATGCCGGGACTGGCTCGGGTTGCGAAAGTTTCGGTGCAGCAACGAGCGCATGGCGCGCCGATGGACGACGTGGTGGTCGAGGGGACGGCGCAGGCCGGCGAGGAAGCGAGCCTCAACATTCAGGCTAAGCAAAGCCTGACAATCTCCGATGCGAAGTCCAACACCGACTGGCGCGCGTGTCTCTCCCAAGCTTGGCGCACGTTCGCGAACGCGACTTTTCGCGAGGGGCGGGATGGGCTGGCCGTTGCGACCGAGACGATTTCGGACGCGACACGCAAGGACTTTCAGCAAGTCACCGAGTGGGCCCGCGCGAGCCTCGATGCGCCCCATTTCATGGCGCGTTTCTCTGGGGCGGCCAAGAGGGGCGCCCTCGTTGAGCAAACGCGCGGACTCCTTTCAGAGGCGGCGGACCGGAGCGTCACCGATACTGAGTTACACCGTTTCCTCGCGCATTTCTGGCTTCTCAAACTTGACGTGCTCGATGAGACAGGCGGTGCGCGCGCCGCTGCGATCAGCGCGCTCGCTCGCGCCTTGGCGCCTAATCAGTCAATAGCGCCGGCTTCAGTGTGGAATGAGATCAGGACGATCGCGCGTGATGCGTCCGGCGAGGCCGGACAATACGATCGATCGCGGTTAATAAGAAAATTGGCTGGAACGGCGCGATTTGATGTTGCGCCATCACTCCGAGCCGACATCGCCGTGTTGAAGGAGGAGGCGCGCCTCGCTGCTTCGCAAATCCCGTCGGATGTGGACGGAGTAGAGATTGCGCGTGCTCGCTACGTTGACGGCGTTTGGCCGGACGAGACGCCATCGCTTCTCTTGATCGCCGGTCAAGCCGGTGCGGGTAAGTCGGCGGTTCTGAAGAAAGCCGTCCAACGCGCGCTGCAATCCGGTCCCACCTTGTTCGTAAAAGCGGACCGGCTCGATGCTGCGTCTCTCCGCGAGTACTTTGAAAAGCTCGGCGTCAACAGCCTAGACGCCAACCAAGTGCTTGCCGAGATCGGTATGGCCGGCAACCCCATACTCTTCATCGACGGCCTGGATCGCATTGGCGCCAAGCAACGTCCGGTCATCTTGGATTTGTTGGACGCTATCGCAACGCTCCGGCGACGCGGGATCCTTTGGCGCGTCGTTGCGACCTTGCGCGATTACGGGCTTGAGCCCCTGCGCGCCTGGATTCCGGCCGTGGCGTACGAAGGCGGCTCAGCCACGATCTCCGTTTCGGCGTTCGATGACGATGAAGCGCAGGAGCTCGCCGAGGCGCGGCCGCACCTGCGAACGCTGCTGTTTGGCGCGCCAACGGTTCGTGAGATTGCGCGGCGCCCCTTCTTCGTGAGCGTGCTTGCGCGGGGCCTGGAGAACGTCAGTCCCGCGCCGCAGACGGAAGTGGATCTGATCCGGCATTGGTGGCGCCTAGGCGGCTTCAATGCCGACCCAAAGAACGCGCTCGTCCGCCAGCGCGCGATCATCGAGCTCGGTCGAGCAGGGTTAGAGAACGTGGGTGCGGCGATCAGGATCGCGCGCTTCTCAGTGTCGATCGTGGATACGTTCGCGGAACTCCGGGAGGACGGCGTTATTCGCGACGATGCGCTGGGCAAGACTGTTCGGTTTGCGCACGACATTTTCTTCGAGTGGGCGCTGTTCAATGCGTTGGAGGAATCCGGCCCCCATTGGATCGACGAATTGCGTAAGGCCGGAGAGCCGCCTTTCATGGGGCGCGTGGTGGAGCTGCTTGCTCAGGCAGCGTATCCCGATGGCGGGTGGGCCGACACGCTCCCCAAGCTCAAAGCGAGCGTTCGGCCGCAATGGCTTAGGGCTTGGCTGCTCGGACCGATCGCGGCGCCAGATTTCAGCGCGCGCGACGACGTGTTCACGCAAGTGAGCCTAGGCGAGAATGGCGCCCTCGCGCGCAAGGCGCTGGTCTGGTTTCAGGCCGAGAAGACTACGCCAAACGCCAAGATCTTGACCGGCGACCATGGGATATTGCCCCGGCTTGAGCCTCGTCGGCGGCTTGCGTTGGCGGATGCCCTGAGTTGGCCATCCGACATTCTCCTATGGTCGCGCTTTGTCTCTTGGATCGCCCGTTATCGCGCTGACTTGCCGTTGGCGCTGGCGCCCGATGTCACCGCCGTGTTCGGCGTCTGGCAGAACATGATGAGCGAGACACGCAACGAAGTGTCCCGGCGCATCATCACGCAGTCGATCTCTTGGCTTGAAGATTTGGAGGATCGCTTCGAGTTTAGCGGCCTTGAGAGGGATGCCGGACCCTGGAAGGGCATGGCGTCTGAGGAGCGCGATGCGTTGACGACGGCGCTGCGCGTACTGGTGCTGCGGTGCGCGCATGTCTATCCAGACGAAGTCCGCGCCTATTTGGTGCGTCTGTCACAGCACGGGCGGTTGAAGGAGGGTATGTTCGAAGAGCTGATGCGCTTCTCGTTCACGCTGGCCCGGCGCCACGCCTCAGAACTAGCTGCGATTGTGCGCGCGCATGTGCTGGAGGAATTGCCGGAAGCAGAACTCGAACGCGAACTGCGTGAGCTCCAAGAGCACAAGGAGGCGATTGCGCAGATAGAGGCGAAGCCTCCCGAGGAGCGATCATGGTCTGAAACGATGGCGCTGGAATCGCCGTCGCTCTTTCACCACATCGGTTCCAACCACGATTGGCGGAACCTCTGTCTCGGCGAAGGGTATCGCGTTTATCAGCCAGAGTCGCCGCTTCGGGAACCATTCCATTCGTTGTTCAAGTACGCGCCGGATGAAGCGTTGTCGCTGGTGCGCGACGTCATCAATCACGCGACGGAGGCGTGGCGGCAATTGCACCGCGTGGGCGATCACAGCAAAGGCACGCCCGAACCCATCGTTGTGCACTTCCCTTGGGGCGATCAAACATTCTGGGGCGATGAGGAGCATTACCTGTGGGAGCGCGGGACTCGCGGGCCGCAGGCCGTCGCGTGCGCCCTGATGGCATTGGAGGCTTGGGCGCTTGAGCAGCTTAGGGCGGGCATAACACCCGACGAGCTGATCAAAGCAGTGCTTAAGGATCAGAACAGTTTTTCACTCCTGGCTGTCGCCATGATGATTGCGCGGGAAACGCAACTGGTTTCGGAAGTTTCGTTGGCGCTGGTGATCACGCAGCACATCTGGAGCCCGGACATTCACAGATACATGGAGGACCAACGCGGTCCGCCAAGGCTCTTCATGTTTCAGGAGGGGGAGGCGTCGATCGAGCACATCGAGGCGCTCCGTTGTTTGTACGACACGAACGGGCGGCGCGGGGAAGTGCGCCATCTCGTGATGTTCATCGCGCTGCAAGGCAGCGATGATCTGAAGGCCCGTTTGCGCGCCGGCCTCGACGCGTTTCCAAACACACTGCCGTTCTTCTTTGCTGAGGAGCGAGAACACGACGGGCATGTCGGCGCGCTGCGCAGAAGCGCGCAGATTTGGGCCCCGCTCGGACACGAGGAAATATACCGCCTTGAGCCCGTGGGTGATGGCAGAAGCTTCACCATCGAGACCAACAATCCCGCGGTGGATCCAGTGGAACTCGCCGAGGTTCACGAACGCTCGCGCAGGAATAGCCAAGAGATGAGGCTCTTCTTCTGGGCCGAAAACACGTTCGAGCATGGAACGGTTTCCGAGGATCTCACTCTTGAGGCGGCAGTTGAACTCGCAAAGACGTTCGATCGCGATAGTCTCTTCGACCCGGTTGAGGATTTTCGGAACGCGACATTTTTGCCGGCCGCGGTCATCGGAACGGCTGCTGCAGTCATTCGGTTCGGCGACTCTGAATCAGAGCAATGGTCGTGGGCGCGGTCGATCCTGCCGCGTGTGTTGGCTGCCCCTGTCAGCGGCAGTCGCATGGACGACACCAAGTATCATCCACTGGTTTTTGCGATCCAGGCGTTGAGAGCGCTTGTCGAGCGCGATATCGACAGAGACGAATCCGGGAAGGCGCTTCTCACGCTGATGATTGCGCCATTGCGCGAAGTCGCGTTGGGCGCTTACCGCGCGCTTTGCGGTCTTTGCGCGCACACATCAGCACTTGCGGACGCGGCGGCGGTACTCGGCCTTGAACTGGCAGTCATTGACCATCGTGGCTATCGCAACGACGACCAGCGAAAAAAGCAATGGCGCCAGCGTTCGAAAGCTGCGCTGAAGCGTTCGCTTGCCCGGTGGAAGGCAAGCAAGGGATGGAGCGAGATAGCGGACCTTCCGGCGCCCTATGTCTTTGCCGCTCCGTCTCCAACCGGGGACGAATTCTACGATCGTCGCCTGTCGACCGCACCGACATGGCGTAGGCCTGATTTGGCCTTCGAACCAGGCGGCGCCAAAGACTATGTGTCACGCTGGCCGGTTGCGTCCATCATGGCGTCGGACCAGGCCGAGGCGTTCTTGTCGCTTTGCGACGCGCTCATCGCGTGGACGCTGGAATATTCCAATCCCTCCTGGCGTGATCCGAAAGAGCGTCGGAGCGGCCAGCGTGACGTCGAGCTCAAGACGTGGTTGCGTTTGCTTGGTAGCCTGTTCGCGCATGTGAGCTTGTTTGTTCCAGCGGACGTCGCGCGCCAACGATTTGTCACCCCGTTCGCCGCTCTTGATGAGGATGATCTGGCGCAGCCCTACCTCTACTCCTACTCAAGTTCGCTGATCTGCCGCACCATTCTCGACGGCAATGGAGATCTAGCGTCGGGGCTCGCCATCCTGAGCACCTGTCTTGATCGCATCCTGCAATATTATGCGTTCAAACGGGGGTCGTATCGGGAGGGAAGGATCTACGACAATGACGTGCAGCTTTCGCTCAGAGCCTTCATGTTTGTCGAGGTGAAGCGTGCTGATCAGGCGCGACGGTTCGTCAACGGCGATTGGAGCGATTTGGCGCTGGTTCGGCCACTCTTCGCAAACGTCATCGCAAAGACCGGCTGGACTACGGATGGAGCTGACGCGTTCGTGAAATTGGGTGAGCGCGCTGGCGACGCCTACCGGCTTGATTGGTTCGCAGAGGATGTTCTCACCATCCTAGACCCCAATGGGTTTCCTACGCCGGAATGGCGGCGCACGGACCTTCCACTAGACATCGCAAACCTCATCCAAGAGCAAGCGCAGCGCACACAGCCTTTGCCGACGCAAGAAGCGCAGAAGTTGCTTAGAGCGCTTGATATCTTGATCGATTACGGCGACCGACGGAGCGCTGCGTTGCAAAGTTCAGAACTCTTCCGCCACGTCCAAGCGCCGGGCGCGAGCGGCTAGGCGTTCTTGGTCGCTTCGTGAATGAGGCTCTTCATCCGTCCGCTCAAGTCATCGAGAGTCTGCATGAAGAGGGCGTCCAAAGCGTTGGTCTCATCATTTTGGATGGCGTCACGCCGGCGAATGAAACGCCCTATAAGGAATGCCGCAACATCCGCGAGCTGAAGTCCCGGCACCAAGTGGGAGTCCGCGCAGACGGCGCCGCCGCCAACAATGTGGTCTGAGTCGGGCAGGAGCTTCATCGTTGCGCCGTCGCTACTCTTATCCTTGTCCTTAAGGATGGCTGGAGAGGTGGCGTTTTTCAGCGTCTCCGAGAGATGGCCGAGGAAACTCTCTTTGACGGCGGTCCTGTGGTCCGCCGGAAGTGTCGGGTGTTCCTTCCGAAGAGCCGCATACTGCGCCTTGGACATGTATGCGTACCAAAGCGCATCCGCGTTATCGCGAATGAGACCGCAGGCGAGTTCTAGTATTTCATAGCGATCAGCGGGCGCGATACTCCGCCACGGCGAACTCTTCCCGGGGTTGACGATCTCCGTGGCGTGTATTTCGGGCGCTCCCAGCGCAGCGCACGCATTGCGTAACTGCTGGGCGACCGGCGCATATTTCGCCGACGAAAGCACCAACGCCGCATGCAGATGGATGTCCGCGACCATCGTCGAAGTCGGTTGTGGCGTAAGGTCGGTTTCGTCGCAAAAAGCGAGCGTCATGCCGGGCGTCTCGATCGCGCCGATGATTGAAGTCGCAGTCACTGGCATCGCTGTCCTTCTTCATCGCCTGCGTGTGGGCACACGGTATGGCGCGCGCGTCTTAGGTTCGCAGCAGCTCGGGATCGTCAACCGTGGTGTGCTTCGAAGCCCACAGGACGCACGTCGCGAGGCAAAGCCGCGCGAATTGTTCGGCAAGGTCGCGCGTACTCGTCCAATCGTGTCCGATCTTTTGGCTTGTGCCGTGGATCGCGCGACTGCGGCCATCGCTATAAATGGCATCGACCGCCGTCTTGAGAGTGGGGCCATTGGCATAGACCGGTTTGGTGTCAGGTATGCCTAGTCTTGCGTTGATGAGTTTGCGGATTCCGCTTGATTGGCGCCCGCAGGCGAGCGTGTCCAAAGACGCCGCAAAATTGACAACGGCCATGAGGCCAACGGTTTCGCGGCACGCTTCATGGAACCAAATGAACGACTGGGCGAGCGTGTTCATGAGCTTGGGGCGCGCGACCGCGCCCGTTGGGCTCAGGAGGAATTCGAGGATCTCACCGCAGACATCAAAGTAAGGCGCTCGACGCGCGAGTTCTTCTTCCCATTCACCGGGCTTTAGCGTCGGGCCGTGTGGCATATGTGAAAGCCGCGATCCCGGAAGGGTTGCTTTGCCCGGTGTGAAGCTCAACACGCTCAGGTGACGCACAGAGCGGTCATGCAGGAGGTTGAAGCCTTCAAGCGCTCTTGATGGTGTTTGCCAGATCAATGCAATCATCGTGAGGCCGAGACGCGCCGCTGTAAGCGCCTTGTCCTTCCCGGCTTCGACGCCATAACCGGAGGTTTTCACACTGCACACAAAGGGGCAGGCTCCCGTGGCGTCCAAAATGGCGTCTGCCCGCAGTTTCGCCATGTTGTCTTCGAGCGTTGCAGCGTCCTCGCCAAGCCACCTCGCGGTGATGTGCATTGCCAAGTCAGATGGGATGTCGCCGTCCGTCGCCTTGCGCTCAAGCCAAGTGTCACGAGGTTCAAAACGCAACGGCCCAATCGAAAAGGGTGCGGTGTCGTTCCGCCCAAAGAGCGTGCATGCGAGCGCGTGTTCGCGTTCCTCTGCGGCGTGGGGGTCGGCGGCCAACGCAGAGCGCACGCCCGTGAGAACTGCCGCAGCGTTTGCCGCGATATCATCGTCCAAATCGATAGACGCCAAATTGGGTCCAATCGCATTGCGTACCGCTGAATTCCATTCCGCGTCCGTGTACCGGCGCGCGAGGGAGCCATCCTCTGCCTTCAGCAACCGCCCCAGCGAGGTAATGTTTTTCTCGATCGCCTTGGATGTGAAAATCCCGCGTTCATTCCCCACTGGAAGCATCGACGGCACTGGGAATTCGCGTTCTTCGACCAGCTCGCGCGGCGGCTTGTCTTGTATAGCGATCAGTTCGCGAATGATCTCGGTGACGAGGTCGACTGCATTGGTCATTGTCGGACGCTTGGAAGTGAGACGGATCAATTGTCTCGGTATGCAGTGACTTGGTCGCCTGTGCAAAGATCCTGGTGAAGCCCGAACGGCTTGTGCTCGATTCGAAGGGTGGGAAATCGAACCCGATAGGCGAGCAATCCAAACAACCGAACCTGCATGACGGCGTGTGGCAAGTTGCCCTCGAACGCGATCCCGTGGAATGCCTCGGTCTTGCGGTCCGTCGTCATCTTATACTCGACCTGAAAGACGGGAGACGTTTCATCACCCTCCCTGAGGGCGCGCCGGATTTCGTTCAGCGGCGGGGTGTCGTCCAGCATCACAGCGCCAAAATGCAAAGCCGCAAACTCGTAGGCTATTTTGAGCGCAACGAGCTTTCCCAGGGTTTCTCCTTTGCCCAAGTCTGGACCGACCAGCCGGGTCGGATGGGATGCCGCGTGAAGGCCGGCGCCGAGTTCAATAGGCGTAGATTCCGGACCTTCACTGTATCGCGTCCAGGCCGCATCAATCTCATCGGCGCTGAGACCGGCGCGCTTTAGCTTTCCACCGACCGCAGCTTCTGCTTGGTCGGGCGCGGCCCAGAGGTCGCCGTCGACTGTGCGCGTCAGGGCGCGTATCTCACCGCCGCGAAACATTGCAGGTAGGCGTTTGCCCCCAGACTCAACAATGTAGGGCTGTCCTTCCTCAATATCTCCAAACAGGTCGGGCAGCACGTTCCTGAGCTTGTGGATCGCGAGGCGGATAGCGGGATCGGTCTTCGCACGCTTTTCGAACGTGTGTCCGAAGCGATCATTGCATTGTTTGCAGAGGGCGTACCACGTGAGCTCTCCGCCAAGCGCCCGTGGGATGATATGCTCTTCGGTGAAGAAAGCCTCTGCCGTCCCCGTTGGACGGGAGAGGCAAGCGATGCAGCATTCGGGGGACGCCGGTTTAGCCATGACAGACACATAGGGAGTAGGCCCCCATCGAGCAGCCTCACGCCGACCGAAAATCGCGGTATCCATCGAGTCGAAGTTGTAAGGTTGATGGAAGGAACAATTGCAGCCACTGAGGCGCAGTGAGCGACAGTTCACGCGCGGCGACCGCGATCTTTTGTTGAATGTCCGCTTTCGGGCGCGCAAGCGCGAACGACGGTTATTGGGATCGAACGGCTCGTCGCCTCGGGCAAGTGCGACAGGCGAGGAACTGGCTGGCCTATCCTTGAGGGCTGCAAGTGTCCGAGTTCAACGACCCGCCGCGCGCTCAAAGGCAGCGGCGCGTGTTTGGAGATCGTCGCGGCTTATTTGTCGGTGATGTCCGCCGACGATCCAGTTCACGTCGGGAGCGCGAGGTCGGGCAAGCCATCTCGCGAACAGCAGTCCGTTGACGTCGAAGGGAGCAAACTCCGCATAAAGGTCGGCGTTAGCGATCATCCGGGCAGGGCGATAATAAGCCACGAGCATCGATCGCACGTGTGGCAGGTTGGTCAACCGATAGACCATGATTGACCGTCCACCGGACCCACGCACGCGCAGCGACGAGCCGTCGACAAACAGGAAACGCGGTGCTCGCGCGCCGGCGCCTTCAGCTTCCCGCGGGGCGCCAAGTGAAAGGCGCGTGATGATCGAGGCGCTGTCTCTGGTGGTCACGATCTGGGCGCCCAGGTCGGCGTAGAAGCCAACGCCACCGGCGTGATCGTCATGAAAGTGGCTCAGGATCACGTAACTGATGGGCTTGTCGCCCAAGACGCGCTCTATTTCGGCTGCGACGTGTTGCGAGACGTCGAATGATAACGGCGCGTCGAAGATCGCCACGCTGTCGCCGAGGTCGAAGAACTGGACGTAGTTGTCAGTGCCGTCCCCCAGCGCAATCTCGTATGCGCCGTCGCCGATCTGCCGTGCGGGGGAGGCGGGAGGCACATCGACCAGGCCGTCGGGAGGAGAAAATGTGCGATCCTCGAAGGTTGGATCAACCTCAACCAAAGCGATGGATGAAACGGTGAAGGGCTGTCCGCGCCGGCTGTAGATCGTGCGCTGTGGAAAAGAGATTCCGGCTGCCACGAGCTCGCCGGAGAAGTCGTAGGTTACTGTATCACTTCCGAGGATCGGATCGGAGACGGGCGCCTCGAGACGAAGAATGCGTTGGGTGTCGCGCGCGATATTCACGCGAAGGCGTGTGCGTGCGTTCCAGGAAAAATCAACACGGTCGACGACAGCGTCGCCCAGGCAGGCTTGGCCTTCCAGGGTCGCGTTTGATGCAATGTCCATGGCGCGCAGCACCAGCAATGGCGGCAGATAGCGCGACAGCGGATCCGCGAACGGCGCCTCAGCGCCCTCTCTCCGCCAGATCGTCCCGCTGTCGGGCGAGCTAGTCCATAGCCGACCCGCTTCGTAGGCGTCCGTAAAATGGAGGGTGGCGCCGTCGAACACCAAGGACGAAATGCGTCGATAACGATGCTCTTCAAAGTCGAATTCGACTGTGCGGGCAAAAGGCCGGCGTGTTTGGGGGACGTCGACATCAGCGGGATCGTAGCCTTGAAGGCCATTGGAAACGACGCCCTCGCTCGAAACCCGGAGCCGATGGATGGCGCGCAATCTCTCAGGGCCTCCGAGCCTATCGGCCGCATGCGCGATCAGCTCAGCAGCGGAAGCCGGCGGCGCGACGGATGACGCGCAAGTCTGAGCGACGGCATTTGAGCAGACGAACCAAAGCGAAATTACGAGCAGCCAATTTGTACGCATCTTCCCGCCCTTCGAGCGCACACCGCTCAGCGCGAGAGAGGTCATCCCTGGCGGCGCGTTACAAATGACGATCCGCCTCGATCACATTAGTTGGCTTAACGTGAGGGATTTCCGGTTGAGGCTTGGCCTGCGACCGCTTCGCGTCTGAGCCAGTCTGCAAAGGTGCGAATGCGCGCCTCGTCAGCGCGGTCTCGGCGATAGATCAGCCAGTATGAAAATGGATCGGTGACAGCGAGGTCGAACGGTTTGATCAGGCGTCCAGTGCGAACATCGTCCTCGACCAGCAGCGCAGGCGCCAGCGCTACGCCCTGGCCTCCAATCGCCGCTTCAAGAGCGAGTTGGGTATTGCCGAAGAGGGGGCCGCGCGCAGCTGCTCGAATGGCAATGCTGTCGGAGACGCCGGCGGCGGCAAACCAGGCCGCCCAATCAATTCGCCCGGACCCGCTTGGGCCCGAGGGTGCCGCTGTTCGCAGCAGCGTTTGTTCAAGAAGCGCGCTCGGATCGGACAAATTCGCCGCGGGGGCTGATGGTGCGCAAACCGGAAATATCTCGCCGCTCCGCCACAGCGCTTCAGCGTGCAAATTGTCTTCGCGCGGTTCCGCGCCGTACCGGAGCGCCACGTCCACTCTGAGGTCGCGCGCCAAGTCTACCAAGGCGTTATCCGCAAGTAAGCGGAATTCGATATGCGGATGGGTCTCTTGAAAACGATGTAGACGCGGCGCCAGCCATTTGGTTGCGAAGCTCGGTGCTGCGCTGACGCAGAGCGTCGTCGGACCCGCG
Source organism: uncultured Alphaproteobacteria bacterium (assembly GCA_902826335.1). Taxonomy (GTDB): domain Bacteria; phylum Pseudomonadota; class Alphaproteobacteria; order Caulobacterales; family Aquidulcibacteraceae; genus CADEEL01. Next base: position 21,608 of record CADEEL010000011.1, on the reverse strand, counting down.
ACCAGCCCGTCGGCGGACAATTCTGCAAGGGTGTTGCGAATGTTCGCGAAGGCCTGTTGCACCGTCGCGGCAAGTTGCGCACCGGCGTCGGTCAATCGCAGTGAGCGATGTAGGCGATCGAACAGTGCAGCACCAAGGTGTTGTTCGAGGGCGCCCACCTGATGGCTAATTGCAGCGGGCGTCACCGCCAATTCGTTAGCCGCGGCTTTGAAGCTGCCCAGACGCGAAGCCGCTTCGAACGCTCGCAACGCATTCAGCGGGAAACTGGAGAGCTGGCGGTCAACGTCCACGCTTGAGATTAGCGCAGCTAACGCAAAGCACAAAGAACCGCGTTTGCGTCTATTCACGCGTGGTCCAATTCTGGGCAGCAAAGGGTGCGCATGATGAACGACGCAAAGGGCTTGTTAGACTTGGCCCACCTGGCCGCAGCCCGCTACCTCGCCACGCGCGATGAGCGCGCGGTAATGCCAAGCGCCTCGGCAATCGTGGCGTTGGCTGGGTTTCATGGGCCGATGCCCGAAGAGCCGAGCGAGGCGGAATCGGTCATTGAGGCTCTAGATCGTCTTGGATCGCCGGCGACGGTGGCCACGACCGGCGGGCGGTTTTTCGGGTTCGTGGTCGGCGGGGCGCTTCCTGTAACCGTCGCCGCCAGCTGGCTTGCTTCAGCCTGGGATCAAAATGCAGGCACTTGGGTCTTGTCACCGATCGCTGCCGAACTTGAAGAGGTGGCGGCAGGTTGGCTGCTTGAGATCTTTGATCTCCCACGTGACGCGGTGGTGGGCTTTGTTACAGGCTCAACGATGGGTGCGTTCTCCGCCTTCGCCGCGGCGCGTTCAGCTCTGCTGCGGCGGACCGGATACAGCGTAAAGCAGAAGTGTCTAAATGGCGCGCCACGTCTGCGGATTGTCACAAGCGAAGAACTTCATCCCACCAACGTTGCCGCGCTCGGTTACGCGGGTTTTGGCCTCGATGATATAGTCCGATGCCCCACCGACGCCCAAGGCCGTATTCTCCCGGAAACCTTGCCGGCGCTAGACGACCGCACCATCGTCGTCCTCCAGGCTGGCAATATCAATTCGGGCGCATGTGACCCATTCGAATCCATTTGCGAGAAAGCGGAAGCAGCCGGCGCCTGGGTGCACATTGATGGCGCCTTCGGTCTCTGGGCGCGGGCATCGCGAGCGAAGCGCGATTTGGCGCGTGGCGTGGAGTTGGCGAATTCATGGAGCGTCGACGGACACAAATGGCTCAACCTGCCGCAAGATTCTGCCGTCTACATTTGCAGAGATCGAGAGGCGATCGATGACGTGTTCGGCGTGAGCGCTACCTATCTCATGCGCGATGGGCGTCGCCAGCCGAACAATATGACACCCGAATTGAGCCGCCGTGCGCGCGGTGTCGAGTTCTGGGCGGCCTTGAAGTTTCTGGGTCGCTCCGGGGTCGAGCGCCTCGTGGATCGTTGCTGCGCCCATGCGAAGCGTTTCGCTCAGGGACTTGAGAAGGCAGGATATGAGGTGCTGAACGAGGTGGCGCTGAACCAAGTCGTCTTCCGCTGCGAAGATGAAGCCCGCACGCGAGCGGCTCTCTTGGAGATCCAGGCAAGTGGCGTCACTTGGCTGGGCGCAACACACTGGAAGGACCGCTTCGCAATGCGGATCAGCGTAAGCTCTTGGGCGACGACGGCGGAGGACGTTGAGCGAAGCCTCGCGGTTATGATCCGCGCCCTTCGGAGCGTGCGCGCCGGGCCGCGCGGGTCCTCCAGCTAATCGGCGATCGCGGGCGGCGGGCGTCTGCTTTGCGGCTCGCGAGACGGGACGGCCGTTATTGGGGATGCAGCGCCCGCGTATCGTGCCTCACGTCTCGGCCGACTGGCCGGTATCGCGGCGGCGAGTGTAGACAGCGCCCACGTGATCGAAGGCGGCGCGCGTGGCTTCGTCTTTGAGGTGGGCGTAACGCGCCGTCACTTCCGGTCGTGAGTGGCCAAGGGCTTTCTGCACAAAAGCTAGGCTGTGGCCGTCTTTAATCAGAAGCGACGCGAACGTGTGGCGCAGGTCGTGAATTCGCAGGTCGTCAAACTTCGCCCGAGCAATCACCGCCGCCCACGGCTTGCGCGGTGTTTCCATCGGTCCCTCGAACGGCGGCGGTTTGGCGAAGACCCAGGCGGTCTCGTTGGCGCGACGTTTCAGTATCTCGACTGCGGCGGCGTTGAGATTGATCACTTTGCGACCGGTCCGTCCGGCCTTGTGGCGCTCCGGCTGAAGGATAATGGCCGGCCGCGAGAAATCGATCTCGGACCACGCCAGATCGCGCATCTCGGCGAGCCTGGCGCCCGTCAGGGCGATGATGCGGAAGAGGTCGGCATGGTCCTCCCGTATTTCGGCGCACGCCTCCATGGCGTCCAGCACTTCGAACAAGTGCACCGCTTCCTCATCGGTGAGAAAGCGCTCGCGCAGTCGGTCCGGCGGCTTGGCCGCGCGCGCGGCGGGGTTGTCCTTGATCAGCTCGCGCTTGATCGCCCAGTTCAGCATTGCGCAGAGCGTGCGGGTTGCCCGACCCACCACTTTGGGACCGCCTAGGATCGTCGATTTCCGGCGAAAGCCCAGTTTCTGGGTACGTGCGGTCCTGAAGTTTGCGACGTCCCGCTGCCAGCGGGAAATGTCGGGGGTCGTCAGCGCGTTAATGCTGTAGGCGCCCAGAAGGGGCTCTACATGGCAGCGCAAGTCGCGTTCGTCTGTCCGCCACGAGCTTTCCCGTTTCTCCGGCTTATCGATCCGGCCCTCGGTCAGATAGAGCTGTATCAATTCGGCGATCGTCGCCGCGTTTCGCCGCACTTCCTTTTCGTGCTGGGGATCGCCGCCACGGCTCGCATTGTGCTTGGCGTCTTCGGCAGCCTTGCGTGCTTTTTCAGCGGTGAAGGGGCCGTAGTCGCCGATCACGAAAAGGCGTTGGCGGCGGCCGACGCGGTACTTGAGCTCGAACGTCTTGCGACCGCTTGGGCGGACTCGGAGGCGGAAGCCTTTTACGTCGATATCCCAAATGCAGTATGCTTTTTCGGCGTTGGGCTGGGCGGCGTCGATGACGCGTTTCGTCAGCCGTTGAGGTGCTTGCATTCGTGCGCATTCCAGATTTTTGGTCACCACATGGTCACCACGAGAGCGGCAATCAGCGCCTAGACGCGCCCATCAGCGCCAATCGCGATGTGAGCATAACATATTGCAAATGCAGGGAAAACGACACGTCCGGCAACACCCGGCAACGTACGCAGTTATGACCTTGGAGGCATTGCCAAGGTTGGGGTCGTGAGTTCGAATCTCATCGCCCGCTCCAGTTAAACCCAGTAAAATCAACGGCTTATGCCGAAGTTGAGTTGGTAGCGGAGCCGAGACCAGGGCGGTTACCCACAGGTTGCTACCAGTTTGCTACCAAACTCCCGACACTTACAAAGCTGGGGATAAGTCAGCGGGTGCCGACGCGCTTGCGTCAACGCAGTGATCTCGTTCTCGTGGCGCCGCGCGCTTTGCTCGACTCGCACAAGTTTCGTGAGCGATAGTCTCGCTCGGGCTGCCATTGCCAGGGGCTGACGTTGAAGCATGACGCCGGCCGGTGCAAGTGATCAGGATTTGTTCGCCGACTTCGTTCGTTTTGTCGAGTTTGAGACCGCTGCGGAAACTTGGCTGACCCGCCCTCGCCGAAGAGGGGCCGTAAAGTGGCAACGTCACGCAAACGCGCCCGCGATGCCGAACTAGCCGAACTTCCGCACGGTCGCGCTATCGGATTAGCCATTGCCTGTGAGCGTTCTGCGTTGGCGAAGGCCAACGCCGATCTCAAGCGAGCTAAAACCGACGCGGAAAAGGCGATGGCGCAGCGGGCGATTGATCAGCATGAGGCGCTTTTGGCCCGTTGGGAAACCGACCTCGCGGCAAGTCGCGAACATGCCGAACGCGACAAAGTGGCGGCTGAATAAACTTCGGTGACGTGCGGCCTTCACGTCATCGCCGCCGCCGGTCTCCAGCCGGTGGCGGCCTCCAATCCCGTCAGCAATGGCGGATCAGCGGCGGAGCCCACATGGTTTTTGATCAGAGCGTGCGGGCTCCGCCAAAGTTTCAGGTGACGAACCATGCGTGACAATGTTGCTCTGTCAGACAAGCAAATGAAATTCGTCCGCCTTGTCGCGGCGGGCGAACACAGCGTCACCGAATGTCATGTGCTCGCGGGCTACGGCAGGAACGGGAAGCGTGACAGCGCCAATGCCCAAAAACTGAAAAAGCATTTGGCCGCACACATTGCAGCCGAACGCGAGCGCCTTGGGATTCGTGACGAACCCGAGGCGAGCCCCGACGTTGACGACGCCGACAAGGCCGAACTCATCGCGGCGCAACGCAAATTGTACGCCGATGCCGTGGCGTCGGGGAACTTGGCGGTTCAACGTGCGGCCTTGCGTTCTTTGGAACGCTTGATGAAACGCCCAGGCACTCCCGGACGCCCATCAACGCAGGCGGCCCCAGCGAGTAAGCCCGCAACCGCTCATGTCCCCGTTGATTGGCAGGCAGTATATGATTTCGTGTTCACGCGGGAAGAAAACGCGGAGTATGAGCGCGAGGTTGCAGCAGGCCCCGAGATTGAACGGCAACGCGAGCTTTGGCTATCGGGCGAACCCAACAACAACTACATCGAACTCGCTTACCCCCGGGCCAAGACTCGCACGTTGGCCGATGGCTCGACCTACGCCGATCTTGAAGAGCCCAGCGTTGGTATTCTTGAACTCGAAGAGCCGGAACCCACGCTTGCCTCTGAGCTTCGCTCCAGCACGTCACATGTTGCGCTAGAGGCTGGCGAAAAAGTGCGCCGCTTGTGACGCTTCGGGCTTCACCAATGCGCCACGAAGGGCGGAATTCGATACACAAACCAATACACAAGTGACTTGAGAAGGCGCTAGCGGGGCTCGCAAGTTGTTGATAGAGTGGAGGAATTCAACGGGATGTCTTTCGCCAACTATCTCATCGCCCGCTCCAAAGATCGCATGGCATGACGTCGCGACCGGTAGACCCCGCGCAGATGGCGCGAGAGGCCGTTTCCGCTTTTGCGCGCGGCGATCACGGGGCTGCGGAGGCCGCAGCGCGGGCGTTGCTGCGCGTCGCGCCGGCCGATGCGAATGCGCACCATGTTCTGGGCGCGATCGCCTTGGCGGCCGGCGACGCCGCCCGCGCGCTCGCGCACTTGCGCCGCGCGGACCAGGCCGCGCCGAACAACGCCCAAATCCTCAACTCGCTTGGTGTAGCGCTGCGGCGCTCAGGCGAAGCTGCGGCGGCGCGCGCTCAATTCGCCCGCGCCGGCGCCTTGGGGCTCATTGATGGGTGGCGCAACCTCGGCAATCTTGAAGCTGATGAGCGGAGTCTCGAGGACGCCAAGGCGGCGTACGAGAGGGCGCTCGGCTTAGCGCCCGACGACGCCGTCGCGCATGGGCGCCTTGCGCATATTCTTGTGCGAATGAGCAGGCCTGACGACGCGAGACGGCATGCCGAATTGTCGCTGGCGCGCGATGGGCAGGACGATATGGCCTTGCTCGCGCTGGCGCAGGTTCAATTGGGCGATGGGCGGATGCAAGAGGCCGAGCACAGTGTTCAGCGGCTCCTGAGTTCACCGCGCGCCAGCGCTACAAATCGCGCGGTCGCTTGGGGCCTTATGGGTGAGGCGCGCGACTCGCGCGGCGATTTTCCGGGCGCATTCGCCGCCTTCTCGGCGGCAAACGCGCAATTGCTGAACCTGCACGGTCAATTTCTTGAGGCGCGCCAGCTTCCTCATCATCCCCATGGCGTGCGCCGCATGCATGCGGCGTTGGAGGCCGCCCAGGGCGAAGATGTGGGCGCGCCGTGCGCGCGGGCGCCGGCGCCAGGTTTCCTGGTCGGGTTTCCTAGGTCCGGCACGACGTTGTTGGACCAAATCCTCTCTTCTCACGGCGGCATTGTTTGCCTTGAAGAGGTTGATCTCGTCGCGCAATCGGCCAGCCGGTTTCTGCGCGACGAAGCGGCGCTTGGCCGACT
>CADEEL010000011.1:13469-15467 GCA_902826335.1 uncultured Alphaproteobacteria bacterium | reverse complement strand
CCCTTCTTTTTGATTTTGGCGCGGGCATGGGCTTCCACATTGTTTGTCTCGGCGGCGAAGCCGATGACGAGTTTGGGCCGGCGTGGGCCTGGCGCGGCCATCGCGGCGAGAATGTCGGGATTTTCCGCGAGGTTTATGGCGGCGGGGACGGTGCTTGTTCCCTTCTTGATTTTCGCGTCCGCACAGGCGGCGGGACGCCAATCGGCGACGGCGGCGACGCCGATGAACACATCGGCGGGCAGGGCGGCTTCGCAGGCGGCGAGCATGTCGCGCGCGCTTCCGACGCGGCGGATGTTCACACGTGGGGGCGCATCGAGCGCCACCGGACCGGAGACAAGCGTCACGTCCGCGCCGGCCTCGGCGCAGGCGCGGGCGATGGCGTAACCCTGCTTGCCGCTCGAGCGGTTGGATATGAAGCGCACCGGATCGATCGGCTCAACGGTTGGGCCTGCGGTAATTAGAATGCGGCGGCCATTGAGTGGACCATCGCTCAGCATGCGGAGGATGACGGCGTGGATGGCGGATGGTTCAGCCATGCGGCCGGGGCCGAACTCGCCGCACGCCATATCGCCGCTGTCGGGGCCGACAAAAGCGACGCCGTCGCTCTCGAGGCGCCTCAGGTTTCTCCGGGTGGCGGCATGGGTCCACATGCGCACATTCATGGCTGGCGCCATCAGCACCTTTTTGTCCGTCGCGAGCAGGACGGTCGAGGCCAGATCATTGGCGATGCCGTTGGCGGCCTTGGCCATCAGATCGGCTGTCGCCGGGGCGACGACGACCAGATCGGCCGAGCGCGATAATTCGATGTGGCCCATCTCGGCCTCGTCCGTCAGGTCGAAGAGATCGGCATAGACTTTGTCCTGGGTGAGGGCGCCGAGGGACAGCGGCGTCACGAATTCGGCGCCGGCCTTGGTGAGGACGGCGCGCGCGGCGATTCCGGATTTGCTCAGCAGGCGGATCAGTTCCAGACTTTTATAGGCGGCGATGCCGCCGCCGACGATCAATAGCACGCGGCGGCCGGTTTGACCGGCGCGGACGGGACGGAGCGTTGGGGCCGGCTCGGCGGCCGTTTCCGCGGCGGCGATGATGACCGCGCGGCCACGCCGCGTGACGCGCTGAGGGCCCTCCTCAAGGGCCTTGGTGATGAGTTCGCTGAACCGGTTCTTGGCTTCGGCGACGGTCCAATCAGGGGTGATGGGGCGGGTTTTGTCCATTATAGACAAAATAGCATGTCCGCCGAGGCTTGGAAAGCTAGGGGGCAGCGGGCGGCGCAGCGGCGGGCGCGGGGGAGGCCAGGCCCGGCGCCGGGGCTGGCGAGGGATGCGGACGCGCTGGCGGCGCTTGGACCTGCGGCGGCGGCGCTTGCGCTTGGGTTGCTGGCGCCGCCCGCCCCGCGCGGGGGACGCGGGGCGCGCCGCCGGAGGCCATGACGATCAGCATGACCACGGCGCCGACCGCGAAGCCCACCCAGAAGCTCATCCATTGAAAGCGCGCGCGCTCCTCCGCGGCCGGCTCGCGCGCAACGACGTGGGCCGCGGTTTCGAGCGCGGCGAGCGTCGCCGGCAGGCGGCGCAGGCTCTGGAGCGCGTCCTTGGCCTCATCGAGCCCACGGCGGGCGATCGCTTCGGGGCCCATTTCACGGCGCACCCACCGCTCAACGATTGGCCGCGCGGCGGCCCACATATCGTGCTTGGGATCGAGCGCGCGGGCCACGCCCTCGGTCTGCACCATGGTTTTTTGCAACAGGACGAGTTCGGGCCGCAGGTGCATGCCGAACATGTGCGTGACATCGAATAGTTGGAGCAGCAGGCGGCTCATGGAAATGCCATCGGCGGTCTTGCCGAAGATCGGCTCGCCGATGGCGCGCAGCGCCTGGGAGAATTCCTCGACCGTGAAGCGCGCGGGCACGTAGCCGGCCTCGGCGTGCACTTCGGCCACGCGGCGATAATCGCGGCGCAGAAAGCCGTAGAGAATTTCGGCGAGGTAGCGACGCTCCTT
>CADEEL010000011.1:0-13369 GCA_902826335.1 uncultured Alphaproteobacteria bacterium | reverse complement strand
AACAGGCGCAGCACATCGCCGAAGACCTGATGGGGAATGCCCATGCGTTCTTCGTATTCGCGCGGCAGCAGCGCGTCATAGCGCATGAGAATCCAGGCGACGCGGAGGAGGCGGCCGATATGTCCGATCCAAGAAAACACTAGATCGCCCAACCCCAATGCAAAGCGCAGACGCCGCCCGCGAAATTGCGGTGGCCGACACGGGCGAAGCCCGCCGCCCGGATCATGCGTTCGAAGCCTTGTTGATCGGGGAAACGGCGGATGGATTCAACCAGATACGCGTAGGCGGCGCGGTCGCACGCCAACGCCTGCCCCAAGGCTGGAATGGCGTGGAAGGAATAGGCGTCATAGAGGGGCGAAAGGCCGCCGATCGCCAGGCGGGAGAATTCTAGACAGAAAAATCGGCCGCCGGTTTTGAGGACGCGGCGCGCCTCGCGCAAGACGGCGTCGATGTTTGTGCAATTGCGGATGCCAAAGCTGATCACGTAGGCGTCGGCGCCGCGATCGGGCAGCGGCAGATGCTCGGCGTCCGCGCAGAGCCAATCGAGGCCGTCTTCGCCGCGGCGCCGGCCAGCGGCCAGCATTTCGGCGTTGACATCGATCACGGTGACGGACGCGGGCGGGCCGCCGCGGCGGCGGCGCGCCTTATCGGCGCGCGCCATTAATCGGCGGGCGATGTCTCCCGTGCCGCCGGCGACATCAAGGATAATTTCGCCGGGTTGTGGATTGAGCCGGGCGACGGCGGCATCTTTCCACAGCCGGTGGAGGCCTGCGCTCATGGCGTCGTTCATAAGATCATAGCGGGGCGCGACGCGCTCAAACACGGCGCGGACGCGTGCGGCCTTCTCCGCACGCGGAATATCTTCAAACCCGAAGGAGGCAGATTCCTCGCCGCTCATGGGCTGACCATAGCGATGTCAGGGCGGCGCGGCTATATCGTCGCGACGATGCCAGAACTTCCCGAGGTCGAAACCGTGCGGCGCGGCCTTGCGCCGATTCTGGTGGGGCGGCTGCTGCGCGGCGTGACGATTCGGCGCACGGACCTGCGCTTTCCATTGCCGCGCGATTTCGCCCGGCAGGTTTCAGGCGCGCGCGTCGAAGCATTCGAGCGACGCGCGAAATATCTGATTGCGCGACTTGATAACGGCGCGGCCTGGGTGACTCATCTGGGCATGACGGGGCGCTTCACCGCGCGCCGCGCGGCCGCGTTAGAGCGCCCACTCGGGGAATTTTACTACGCCGCGCCGCCCGATCCGGTCCATACGCATGTTTCGTTCGAGACGGACGCCGGCGATGTGATCGAGTTCAACGATGCACGGCGGTTCGGCTATATGGACGTGATCGCGCTCGACGGGCTCTTCGCACACAAATGGTTCGCCAAGCTCGGTCCCGAGCCTCTGGGCCCGAGCTTCGACGGGGCACATCTCGCGCGGGCGCTGAAGAACAAGGCGGTGAGCATCAAGGCGGCGCTGCTCGACCAAACGATCGTGGCGGGGCTCGGCAATATCTATGTGAACGAGGCGCTGTTCCGCGCGGGGATCCATCCAAAACGGGCGGCGGGCCGAATTGGCGGGGGACGGTTCGAGCGCTTGGCGGCGGCTGCGCGGACCGTGCTTGAAGAGGCGATCGCGGCGGGCGGGTCCACCTTGCGCGATTATGCGGCGGCGGATGGCGCGCGCGGGGCGTTTCAGCAGCGGTTTCGGGTGTATGATCGCGCCGGCTTGGCCTGCGTTCAGTGCGGCGGCCCAATCCGGCGCGCCGTACAAAGTGGGCGATCGAGTTTCTATTGCCCGCATTGCCAGCGCTGAGGGCGGCGTCTATGCCGCGCGCGCAACAGCGAGGCAGGCCTCATGACATTTGCTACACTTATCGTCGAACGCAGTGGCGGCGTCGCACTCATTCGGCTCAACCGGCCGCACGCGCTCAACGCGCTCAATGGCGAGGTGGTGCGGGAGTTGAACGCCGCGCTCGACGCCATAGAAGCCGACAATGACATCGGTTGCATCGTGATCACGGGATCTGAACGCGCCTTCGCGGCCGGCGCCGACATCAAGGACATGGCCGACAAATCCTATGTCGAGGTGATGGACGCCGATCTCTTCGCGGATTGGGAGCGCCTGCCCAAGTGCCGCAAGCCGGTGATCGCGGCGGTGGCGGGCTTTGCGCTGGGTGGGGGATGCGAGCTGGCGATGATGTGCGATTTCATCATCGCGGCGGACAATGCGAAATTCGGCCAGCCTGAGATCAAGCTCGGCGTCATCCCCGGCATGGGCGGCACGCAACGCCTGACGCGTGCGGTGGGCAAGGCCAAGGCGATGGAGCTTTGCTTGACTGGCCGAATGATGGACGCCGCAGAGGCCGAGCGCGCGGGCCTCGTTGCGCGCGTCGTGCCGGCCGACAAGCTGATCGAGGACGCAATGGCGACGGCGCAAATCATCGCCGGCTATTCGCGCCCATCGCTCAAGGCCTGCAAGGACGCGGTCAACCGCGCGTTCGAATCGTCCCTCGCGGAAGGCGTGCTGTTCGAGCGGCGCACCTTTCACGCCCTGTTCGCCACCGAAGACCAGAAGGAGGGGATGGCCGCTTTCGTGGCCAAGCGCGCGCCGGCGTTCAAGCACCGATGACACGCATACAGGTCGTCGCGCGGCCTGTCGCATGGGGGATGGCGGGAGGCGTGCAACGACGTTAGGCTCAGCAAAAGCGTGGGGACGGGTTCATGCGGCGAATTCTTATAAGTCTGGTCGCGGCGATCACGTTGGCGGCGTGCGCTTCGTCGTCCACGCAAGGGGCCGGCGCAACGGCGCCACAAGCCGGCGCGCTCACCATCGCGCCGCTGGCCTATAGGTTGCGCACCCTGCCGAACGGTCTGCGTGTTTACGCGATGCCCGACACGAACACCGCCAATGTGGCGGTGCATGTGTGGTACGATGTCGGTTCGCGCGACGATCCGGAAGGGCGCTCGGGTTTTGCGCACCTCTTCGAACACATCATGTTCAAGGCGACGCGCAATATGCCAGCGGAAACGCTCGACCGGCTCACGGAAGATGTCGGAGGCAATAACAACGCCTCAACGTGGGATGACTTCACAAACTACTATCAGGTGGTGCCCGCCAATCATCTCGAAGGCGTGCTGTGGGCCGAAGCTGAAAGGATGGGCTCGCTGGTCATTGACGAGGCGACGTTCGCGGCTGAGCGGGACGTCGTGAAGGAGGAATTCCGGCAAGGCATTCTGGCCAATCCGTATGGGCGGTTGCTTGGGCTTTACCTCGCGCAGACGCGGTTTTCGCGCCATCCCTATGGGCGCCCGACCATCGGCTCGATCGAGGATCTGGACGCGGCGACCGTGGCGGATGTGCGGGCGTTCCACGCCACCTATTATCGGCCTGACAACGCCATCCTCGTGGTGTCCGGCAATTTCAGCGAGGCCGATCTCAATCGGTGGGTCGATCAGTATTTTGGGCCGATCGCGCGGCCGAACCGCGAGATTCCGCGCGTCACGGTGAGTGAGCCGCGCGCGCCAGGCCCGCGCGACTACACCGTGTACGAACAGAATGTGCCGCTGCCGGCGGTTGCGATCACGTATCCGGGATTTGAGGCGCGCCATCCGGACCGAGCCGCGTTTCTTGTGCTCGACGGCGTGTTGAGCGCGGGGGATAGTTCACGCCTGCACCAGGCGCTGGTCTATGAACAGCAGGTCGCCAGCGAAGTGTTCGCATTTTCAGAGGCGACACGGCAGGCGCATACGTACGCCGTCGGCGCCGTGCTCAGCGAGGGGCGCACGGCCGAAGCGGGGCTTGCGAGTCTCAATGCGGAAATCGCGCGGCTGCGCGATGCGCCGATCAGCGCCGCCGAGCTGCGCGAAGCGCAGAACGAAATCGTGATGGCCGCGCTCAACGAGCGGGAAACGGCGTTCGGGCGCGCCTCGGCGCTGGCGGATTCGGTGACGCGCTACCGCGATCCCGCGTATGGGGATCAGTTGCTTGCGCAAGTGCAACGCGTCACGCCTGCGGATGTCCAGCGGGTCGCGCGTGCGCTGTTTGACGATACGCAAAGAGTGACCATCCGTTATTTGGCCGAAGAGAGCCGCGCCGCCGGCGCGCCCGAGGATGCGATCACGACCGCGCCGACCATTCAAGCGCAGCGGCTCACAATCGCGCAATCGGACATTCCGGTGTTCGCGCTTGCGCCGGAAGCGACGCGCGTGCGCGCGCCGGCGCCGGGGCCGGATGTGGCGGCGCGCATTCCGGCCGCGCATGAGCGAACGCTCGCGAACGGGCTGCGCGTCATCGTCGCGCAGCAAAACGCGCTGCCAATTCTCAGTGCGCAGGTGCGTGTGCTCTCAGGGGCAAGTTCCGACGCCGCCGGGCGGGCGGGGCTGGCCAGCCTCACCGCTGATTTGGTGACGGAAGGCACGGCGAGCCGGTCCGCGACCGAAATCGCGCGGGCGATTGAATCGCTTGGGGCGTCGCTGGAAGCGGAGGCCGGGGCCGATAGCTCAGCGGTATCGCTGCGCGCGCGCGCGGATCGCGCGGACGAAGCGTTCGTCGTGTTCGCGGATGTGATCCGCGCTCCCGCGTTCGCGGCCGAGGAGTTGGAACGGCGCCGCCAGCAGGCGCTCGATGGGCTTTCAATCGAATTGGCCGCGCCGCGCTCGCTGGCGCGCATGGTGATGGCGCGGGCGATTTATGGGGCGGGGCCGTATGGAGGGACGCCTTCGCCGACGACCCTGGCGGCGATTACGCGGAGCGACATCGCGGATTTCCATCGCGCCCATTGGCGGCCAGACAATGCGGTGCTGGTCATCACGGGGGATGTCAGCGCCGAGGAAGGATTTGCGCTGGCGCAGCGCTGGTTCGGCGATTGGACGCGGCCGGCCACGCCGTCGCCAGCCGAGCCTGACGCTTCGCTGAGCGCGCCGGAGACGCGGGCGATTGTGGTCGATCTCGATGGCGCGGGTCAGGCGGCGGTGAGTTTCGGCGTGAGGGGCGTATCGCGTACGGATGGGGATTATTTCCCAACGCTGGTGGCTTCGACCGTACTCGGCGGTGGTTATTCCGCGCGGCTCAATTATGAAATCCGCATCCGCCGCGGCCTTTCCTACGGCGCGGGAGCTTCGTTTGCGCCGCGCCTGGCGCCGGGGCCGATCATCGCCGTGGCGCAGACGCGCAATGACGCGGCGGACCAGGTCGTGGCGTTGATGGAGGCGGAATTCGTCCGGCTTGGGGACGAGGCCGTTTCTCCGGCTGAGTTGCGCGCGCGCCGCGCCTCGTTGATCGGGGGTTTCGGGCGCGATGTGGAGACGACGGCGGGGCTCGCGGGGCAATTGGCGCAATTGGCGCTGTTCAATGCGCCGCTTTCGCAGCTCAACACTTATGTCAGCGATGTGGCGGCCGTGACTCCGGCGCAACAGCAAGCGGCGGCCGATCGATTATTTGATCCTCGCCGCGCCGATCTCGTGATCGTCGGCGATGCTGACATTTTCTACGATGCGGTGCGGCGGCGGCGCGCGAACGTCGAGCGCATTTCCAGCGATGCGCTCAATTTGGATCGCGCGGCGCTGCGCTGAACGCGTGCGCGCGTCGGCGCATAAGGCGAGAGGACGGTTTTCGTCATGACGACAGCTCTGCGAAGCGCGCCAGCGGCGCCATTCATGGTCAAACCGCTGACGCCGCTGATCGGCGCCGAACTCATCGGCATCGATCTCGCTCACGTGACGCCAGCCGAGATCGGCGCCGTTCGCGCGGCGCTGCTCGCCCACAAAGTCGTGTTCTTTCGCGATCAGCACATCGATCGGGCCCAACACATTGCGTTCGCCCGGGCATTCGGCGAACTTGAGATCCATCCGGCAACGCCGCGCGATCAGGGCGAGCGCGAAGTTTTGCGCATCGCGCATGGGCCCGATAATCGCGGCGTGGAGAACGCCTGGCATTCGGATGTGACGTGGCGCGAGACACCGTCCCTCGGCTCGATCTTGCGCGCGATTGAATTGCCGGAGGTGGGCGGGGACACGCTGTTTTCAGACATGGGCGCGGCCTATGAGGGCCTCAGCGAGAAGATGAAAGTGTTCATCTGTGGGCTGAGGGCTGTGCATGACATCGCGCGCGTGTTCGCCGGTCGGCTTGGCAAACAGGCCGAGGAACTCCATGCGACATACCCGCCCGTCGAACACCCCGTGGTGCGCACGCATCCGGAGACGGGCCAGAGGCTGATTTATGTGAACACCGCGTTCACCAGCCATATCGTCGGCCTCAGCCGCAAGGAAAGCGATTGGCTGCTCGCGCACCTCTATGAGCAGGCGGCGATCGGCGACTATCAGTGCCGGTTTCGCTGGGCGCCGGGGTCGATCGCGTTTTGGGACAATCGCGCCTGCCAGCACTACGCGGCTTCGGATTATTTTCCGGCGCGGCGCATCATGGAGCGTGTGACCGTCGCGGGCGATCGCCCGTTTTTCACGCCATAGCGCAGAATTGACCTTCGCGGCGCCTGCGCTTATACCCGCCGGCTTCAGTTTCCCACCTCACATCTAGGGTTGTCCCTTGGCAAACACCGCTTCCGCCCAAAAAGCCATCCGCGTCATTGCGCGGCGCACCGCCGTCAATAAGGCGCGCCGATCGCGCATGCGGACGTTTTGGCGGGGCGTGGAAGAGGCGCTCGCGGCTGGGGATTCGGCGGCGGCGGCGCTGGCGCTTCATACGGCCGAATCCGAGACGATGCGGGCGGTGACCAAAGGCGTGCTGCACAAGAACACAGCGTCCCGCAAGGTCGCCCGGTTGACGCAGCGTGTGAAGGCGCTCGGCGGGCAAGCCCAGGCCCGCTGAGGGGGCTTGGCGCGCGTCCAGAGCGGACGCGATTCGCACCCCTTTCAGACGAATAATATATCCAACTTATCAAGAGCGTGGGGCCTTTTATCCCCGCGTTACAGAGGCTTTGCGCGGGCGTGTTTTGACGCCTTTTCACGACGCCTGAATGAAATTTTATTCCATTAAAAATAGGTGCTTAGAGTGCGATTTCGGCCTCGCAACGGTGCGGGGTAGAAACTGTCGTTGATTTGTCATCCGCCGTTTGCCAGAGTTCGCTTGGTTGGTTTGTACGACCTTCCGCAGACATGCCCAAAACGACATGTGACTGGCCGGTCAAAACGCCTGTTTTGCCGGCTGCGGGAGACGTGCGCCGCTCGGCCCGTGGGGGGCTGACTTCAAGCCGGGCGCGTCCAAGGGCGGCCCAAGCAGGAGTGGACGGGGCGATGGATCGTATTGAAGACGACGTGCCGATGCATGGGGCGCCCGAGGGCGCCGTGCGAATTTATGAACGGGTGCAACGCGAGCTTCTGGCCGATTTCGGCGAGGAGGCGTTCCGCTCCTATTTCGAGCGCCTGGAGCTGGCGGCCGAGTACAATGGCCAATTGGTGTTCGTGACGCCCACCTATGCGGCGCGGGACTGGCTGCGGGTCAATGCGCAGCACCGGATCGAAGCGCGGCTCAGCGCCGGGCTCGAACTCAAGCAAGGCGTTCTGATCGAGGCCGAGGCGAGCCTGCCGGAGCCAGTGCGCGCGTTCGTGCGGGAGCGGCGCGCCGCGCCCATTACGACGGCGGCGACGCCGCGTCCGGCCTTTCCAGGCTTCACGTTCGAGACGTTCGCGGTCGATGACAGCAATCACCGCGCCTTCACGCTGATGCAATTGGTGGCGTCCGGCGTTGAGGTGACGGCGCCGCTGGTGATGCTGCATTCGCCGCCGGGGTGCGGGAAAACGCACTTGCTTCACGCCGCCGCCTTTGCGGCGCTGTGCGCCAATCCGGGCCGGAAAATCCGGTTCATGATGGCGCAGGAATTCATCGAGGAATTTCAGCAAGGCCTGCAGCGGAAGAAGGACCTCAGCCTGTTCAAGCGGGATGTGCGTGAGCCCGATCTTTTCCTGCTCGACGATGTGCACCGCATCGCGGGCAAGAAATCGACCGAGGAAGAGTTTCTCGACACGCTCTCCATCCTCAATGCACGCGGGCGCCATGTGGTCATCACGGCCGATCAGGGGCCGGAGGGCTTGGCGGGCTTCGACGATCGGCTGCGCCATCAGCTGAGCGGCGCGGCGGTGTGCGAAATCACCGAGCCGGACGAAAAGCTGCGGCGGCGCATCCTTGAGTCAAAGGCGGCGTTCTATGCGCGTACGAATCCCGGTTTCCGCGTGGCGGAGGCGGCATTCGAGATGATGGCGCGCCGCATCGTCGGGTCCGGCCGCCTGCTGGACGGGGCGATCAGCCAGCTCGTGGTGGAGGCGAAAATCTCGGGTGCTGAGGAGGTGAGCGTGGATATGGCCGAGCATGCGTTACACGGTAAGATCAATGATCGCGCCGAGCGGCCAGTGCGGGTGGCCCAGGTGCTCAAAGTCGTGGCGCGGCACAACAATATGACGGTGGAGCAATTGCTGTTGCGCTCGCGCCAACGCGCGGTCGCCCGGCCCCGGCAAATCGCGGCCTATCTGTGCACGCAGCTGACGCAGGCCTCGCTGCCCGATATCGGGCGCCGGTTCGGTGGGTTCGACCATTCCACGATCCTCTATGCGCGCGACAAGATCGCCGCGCTGCTCGATACGGACTCGAAACTCCGCGTCGAGATCGAAGCGCTCAAGCGGCTCATCCAGAAGGAGCCGTGAGGACGCGGCCCGGCCCGCTTCCGGGGACTCCGCTTTCCCCGACTTCGCTTTGGGTGACTTTGGGGCGGGCCGTGAGGGCGGCGGCGGCTTGGGCCAACGCCTCTTGGGTTTGGCGCCTCATCTGCTAGGAATGGGGCTCCGCGACTCAGCGCATCCGGCGCCGGGCCCCGCGGCGGTTCCCCAGAAGGGCGCGTACCCATGCGTTTAGCTGAATGCGGTTGACGATCGAGCGGGCGGCGCTGCTCAAGGCGCTTACGCATGTGCAAAGCGTCGTTGAGCGCCGCAACACGATACCCATCCTCTCGAACGTGCTGATCGGCGCCGCCGGCGAAAAGCTGCGCTTCACGGCGACTGACCTCGACATCGAAATCTCGGAAGAGGTCGATGCGGAGATCGAACGCGGCGGATCGATTTCGGCGCCGGCGCACAATCTCTATGAATTCGTGCGCAAGCTGCCGGACAAGGCGCCCGTACGGCTAGAGCTCAATCCTGACGATCCGCGCCTGTTTATCTCGGCGGCGCGTACGCGCCTGCATCTGCCGGTTTTACCGGCGGACGATTTCCCGCTGATGCCGGCGGATGGATTCGACACGCGCTTCCGCATTCATCCGACCGATCTGGCGCGCCTCATCGACAAGACGCGGTTCGCGATCTCGACGGAGGAGACGCGCTATTATCTCAATGGAATTTACTTCCACACCGTGGCCAACGGCAGCGCGACGATCCTGCGCGGCGTGGCGACGGACGGACACAGATTGGCGCTGGCGGATACGGTTGCGCCAGACGGCGCGCAAGGCATGCCGGGCGTCATCGTGCCGCGCAAGACCATCGCGGAGTTGCGCCGGCTGCTGGACGATGCGGCGGATGAAGTCGAAGTGGCGGTATCGGCGCAAAAAATCCGATTTGTGCTGAATGACGCGGTGCTGACGTCCAAGCTCATCGACGGCTCATTTCCGGAATATGCACGCGTCATTCCGAAGCAGAATTCCAAGAAGCTCAAACTCGACAACAAGGCGTTCGCCGAGGCGGTCGACCGGGTGGCGACGGTTTCGGCCGAGCGGTCGCGCTCGGTGCGGCTGGCGATCGAGAGCGACAAGGTGACGCTGACGGTCAACAATCCCGACGCCGGCTTGGCGACAGAGGATGTGTCGGCCGAATATGGCGATGCACCCATGGAGATCGGCTTCAACGCCAAATATCTGCTCGATGTCGCGGGGCAGATCGAAGGGGAGTCGGCGCTCTTCGAATTGGCCGATTCCGGATCGCCCACACTGGTGCGCGATGAGAGCGATGAGCATGCGCTCTATGTGCTGATGCCGCTGCGCGTGTGAGCGGATCGCCGCGACTTTGGTGCGCGCGGCTGACGCTGGCGGATTTCCGCAACCATGCCGCGCTCGACCTTGCGCTCGATGCGCGGCCGGTCTGTCTTTACGGACCGAACGGGGCCGGCAAGACGAACATCCTTGAAGCGCTGACGCAGATCGCGCCGGGGCGCGGCTTGCGCGGCGCGGGGCTGCTCGACGTGGCGGGCGGCGGGGCTGAGCTTGGCGCGCGCCGCGCACGGGCCTGGGTGGTTTCGGCGCGCTTCATCTCGGACGAGACAGAGATTCACCTCGGCGTCGGCGCTGACAGCACGCCTGACGGCGGCGTCAAGCGCGTGGCGCGGCTCAATGGCGGGCCGGCCAATGCGGGCGAGCTGGCGCGCGCCGTGCGCATGAGCTGGGTGGTTCCGGCGATGGATCGCTTGTTCGCCGGCGGGGCGGGGGACAGGCGGCGGTTTCTGGATCGACTCGTGATCGGGCGGGCGAGCGAACACGGCGCGCAATCGGCCGCCTATGAACGCGCGCTGCGCGAACGGCAGAGATTGTTGGGCGAAGGGCGCGCCGATCCGGCCTGGCTCTCGGGCCTTGAACGAGAAATGGCCGCGCATGGCGCGGCGATCGCGGCGGCGCGGGTTGAAACGCTGCTGCTGCTTGACGCCGCGATCGCGGCGCGGCCGGAAGGCGCGTTTCCCAAGGCGGCGCTGGCGCTCGCGGGCGGGCTTGAGGCGCGGTTTCTGGCGGGCGCGCGCAGCGCGGACGTGGAGGAGGATTTCGCCGACATGCTGGAAGCGACGCGGGCCCGCGATGCGGCGGCTGGGCGCGCGCTCGATGGGCCGCACCGCAGCGACCTTCTGGTGCGGCACGCGGCGAAGGGCATGGAGGCCGCGCAATGTTCAACCGGCGAGCAGAAGGCGCTGCTGATCGGCATCGCGCTGGCGCATACGCGCGCGCTGGCGGACGATCCGGGGGCGGGGCCCGCGCTGATGCTGCTCGACGAAGCCGGCGCGCATCTCGACGCGGATCGGCGCGCGGCGCTCTATGATGAACTGATCGCGGGGGCGGGACAGGCCTGGCTCACGGGGACGGATCGCTCGTTGTTTGAGGCGTTCGGCGCGCGGGCGCAGATGTTCGAAGTGCGCGATGGGGCGGTGAGGCCCGCGGATTAACGCAGCGGCGCCGGGCGCGGCGTCAGGCCGTCTTCAAACACGCGCGCAAAGGCGCCACTATAGGCGCGCGCAGCAGGAGAAATCTCATGGCCGATGGTCTCGCCGCGATCCGCGCCCAAGCGCGCGAAGACGCCTACTCAATTCCGCTCGATCAGTTTCATGTGGCGGCGCCTTCGCTCTTCGAGCAGGACGCGATGTGGCCCTATTTCGAGCGGCTGCGCGCGGAGGACCCGGTCCATTTTTGCGCGGAGAGCGAGGCGGGGCCCTATTGGTCTGTCACCAAGTACAATGACATCATGGCGGTCGATACGAACCACCAGGTGTTCTCCTCGGAAGGCGGCATCACGCTGCGCGACTTCGACGAGGATTTCCGCCTGCCCATGTTCATCGCCATGGATCCGCCCAAGCATGATGAGCAGCGCAAGGTGGTTTCACCAATCGTGGCGCCGGATAATCTCGCCAAGCTGGAGAACACGATCCGCACGCGCGCGGCGGGCCTGCTCGACGCCATGCCCGTCAATGAGACGTTCGATTGGGTGGATGCGATTTCAATCGAGCTGACGACGCAAATGCTGGCGACGCTCTTCGATTTTCCATTCGAGGATCGGCGCAAGCTGACGCGCTGGTCGGACGTGGCCACCGCGATTCCTGGCGCGGGCGTGATCGAGACGGAGGAGCAGCGGCGCGCCGAGCTGCTCGAATGCCTCGACTATTTTACGCGGCTGTGGAACGAGCGCGTCAACGCGCCGCCGAAGCCGGATTTGATCTCCATGATGGCGCATGGCTCGGCCACCAAGGAGATGCAGCCCTATGAGTTTCTGGGCAATCTCATTCTGCTGATCGTTGGCGGCAATGATACGACGCGCAATTCGATCACGGGCGGGCTCTACGCGCTCAACAAATTTCCCGGCGAGTATGAGAAGCTGAGGGCCAATCCGGGGCTTATTCCCAACATGGTTTCGGAAGTCATCCGCTGGCAGACGCCGCTCGCCTATATGCGGCGGCGGGCGCTTGTCGATACCGAGCTTGGCGGCAAGACGATCCGGGCGGGCGACAAGGTGTTGATGTGGTATGTGTCGGGCAACCGGGATGGCGAGGTCATTCCGAACGCGGACGATCTTGTGATCGATCGGCCCAATGCGCGCCGGCATTTGGCGTTCGGGTTCGGCATCCATCGTTGCGTGGGCAATCGGCTGGCGGAAATGCAGCTGCGCATCGTGTGGGAAGAGATCATGAAGCGCTGGCAACGCATTGACGTGATGGATGAGCCCAAGCGCGTCTATTCCAGCTTCGTGAAGGGCTATGAAAATATGCCTGTGCGCATCGTGGGGTAGATATCGAGCACCCGGCGGGCGTCATGGCGGCCAGAAAAAAGCCCGGGCCAGGGCCCGGGCTTTTGTAGTGCGTTCGAGTGGGTCTGTTATTCGCCGAAGCGCCAGCCGACGCCGATGAGCACGGCCGTTGAAGTCAGGCTCGCATCGGCGCCTTCATAGTAGTAATCGTCGTCGATATCGCCGTAGTCGCTGTAACGGACTTCGAGGCGGCTGAAGAAGCGATCACTGTAATCGTGCTGAACGCCGGCCGCGACGGTCCAGCCCGTCAACGTCTCATCGTTGCTGTCATCGCTTATGCAATAGTTGCAGTAGTTGACATCGACATTGGCGAACGCGACGCCTGCCGCCGCGTAGATCTGGGTGTTGTCGCTCACTTCATAGGACGCGACGCCGCGCAGATTGGCGGTCCAATTGATGTCTACGCCGCCGTAGTAATATTCCTCATAGTCATAGTCGCTGTCGTCTGAATCTTCGTGCCAATTGGCGTCGGCCTCGATGGCGAAGCGCCACGGACCGTCCGATGACCATTGCGCACCGACAAAGCCACCCGCCATCCAGCCGTCGAGGTCGGAAGAATCGTCGCTGCTATAATAATCGGATTCCATGTCATTCCAGGCGTACCCGGCCTGAGCGCCAGCATAGAAACCTTCCCATTCGAGCGCCTGCGCCGAGCCACCAAAGGCCAGCGCCGCCGCCGCGGCCATCACGGCCAGAAGTTTGCGCATTCGATTTCTCCCTCAAAGCGTCGGGGCCGTATTAGCCCTTAGTTCATATCAGAGTATTCGGCGCCCCAAACAGGCGAGTTTTGCGTCTGGCGTTCGCCTGTCGCCGGACGTGAGGGCGCGCCCGCGCCAAGCTCGGCTTTCGCGGACACGCATCATTTCCACTTCACTTCCACACT